>NZ_JARGPK010000008.1 GCF_029212575.1 Antarcticimicrobium sp. | reverse complement strand
CGTGCCGGTCTATGGCTATCGGTTCCGCGGCCAGCGCTTCGACTGCGGCTCCAAGGCCGGGTTCCTGCAGGCGACGGTGGCCTTCGCGCTGGCCCGCGACGACCTGCGCGAGGACCTGTCGCGCTACCTCGCCGAGGTGGTCCAGATCGACCGCGCCGCGCAGTGATCGAGCAGTAATCCGGACAGGTGGACCCGCAAGCCTGTTGGGCCTTGGGCGCAAGCGCGTTAGTCTGACCCGAGGGGCCACCTATCACATGGAGCGCGCATCATTCCGGTCAGGACGACAGAGACCCCGCCGGCGCGGCTGCTGGACATCACCCGGCTGATCCGCCGGGCGGGGCGGCGGCCGACCGGGATTGACCGGGTCGAGCGGGCCTATTTGCATCACCTGTCCCGCGACGCGGTGCCGCTGTTCGCGCTGATCCGAAGCTCCTGGGGCTATGTCCTGCTGGATGCGCAGGGGATCGAGGCAATCGCCGACCGGCTCGACGGCGCGCAGGATTGGGGCGGGCCCGACCTGTTGTCGCGGCTGGCGCGCCGGATGTCGCCGGACCAGCGCCGGGCGGAGAGCGATCTGCGTCGCGCCGCGCGCGCCCGCTGTCGTCCGGCCGGGCTGGCGCGGATGCTGGCGCGGCAGCTGCCGCCGGGGTTCGCCTATCTCAACGTGGGTCATTCCGATCTGGACGCGCGCACGCTGCGCGGGGTGCGTCGCGGCGGGGCGGGACGGATCGCGGTGATGATCCATGACGTGATCCCGCTGGACCACCCGCAGTACCAGCGTCCCGGCACGCCCGAGGCATTTCGCGTCAAGCTGCAACAGGTGCGGGCCCGGGCTGACCTGATCATCTACAACTCGAACGACACGAGGATCCGCACCGAGGCGCGGATGCGCGACTGGGGCGATCCGCCCGCCGGGGTGGTCGCGCACCTGGGCGTGGAACTGGCCGCGCCCGGCACGCCGCCGCCAGGGGTCGACACGGAGCGCCCCTATTTCGTGGCGCTGGGCACGATCGAGCCGCGCAAAGGGCATGACCTGCTGCTGGATATCTGGGACGGGATGGGCGCGGAGGCCCCGGGCCTGGCGATCTGCGGCGCCCGCGGCTGGAACAACCGGGCGGTGTTCGACCGGCTCGACCGGCTGCCGCCCGACAGTCCGGTGCGCGAATTGCCGGGGCTGGACGACGGGCAGATCGCCGCCCTTCTTGTCGGCTCCCGAGGGCTCTTGTTTCCCAGCCGGGCCGAGGGGTACGGGCTGCCGCCGATCGAGGCGGTGGCGCTGGGCGTACCGGTGGTGAGCACGGATTTACCCTCGGTACGCGAAATCCTCGGGAACATTCCAGTTTACGTGAAAGAATCGGACCGGTATCAATGGCATGACGCCGTCAAGGCCCTTGCCGAGGGTCCAAGGCGCGCGCGTGAGGCAGCAAGTGACGCAGGATTCGTCCCGCCGAGTTGGGAGGAACACTTCAACATCGTCTTAAGGCTAAGCTGATAGGCGCTGGGGAAGTGATCTGCAAATGGGTGAAAAGGGCGAGATTTGGGCGTATGGCAGACATATCGCCTGCGGTTGCAGCGGCAGCGCTGGCAAATCCGCGCGTTCCGCAAACGGCGCGACCTTTCGCCGGTCATTGACCGCACGGGCGCGATCCGCCGCGATGACATCCTTTTGTTCTGCACCCAGCGCAACGAACGCATACGGCTTCCGTTCTTCCTGAAGTATTACCGCGATCTCGGCGTCAACCACTTCCTGATCGTCGACAACCACAGCTCCGACGGCTCGGTGGACTATCTGCGCGATCAGGAGGACGTTTCGCTCTGGCACACAGCGGCCGGGTACAAGCGGGCCCGCTTCGGGGTGGACTGGCTGAACTGGTTGCAACGCAAACACGGTCATCGCCACTGGTGCCTGACGGTCGACCCGGACGAGTTCCTGATCTATCCCTTCTGCGATACGCGCCCGTTGCGCGCGCTGACCGACTGGCTCGATGCCTCGTCGATCAAGTCGTTTTCGGCGATGCTGCTGGACATGTACCCCAAGGGGCGGCTCGATGCGCAACCCTACAAGGAGGGGCAGGACCCGTTCGAGATCGCCCGCTGGTTCGACAGCGGCAACTACACCCTCAAAAAGAACAAGCGGTACGGCAACCTGTGGATCCAGGGCGGGCCGCGCAGCCGGGTGTTCTTTCCCGGCACGCCGGCCAAGGCGCCGGCGCTGAACAAGATCCCGCTGGTCAAATGGGACCGGAAATACACCTATGTCAGCTCCACCCACATGCTGCTGCCGCGCGGGCTGAACCAGACCTATGACGAATGGGGCGGCGAAAAGGCCAGCGGTGTCCTTCTGCACGCCAAGTTTCTCGATACCTTCTCGGCCAAGGCCGCCGAAGAGCTTGATCGCAAGCAGCATTACGCCGCCTCGGTCGAATACCGCGCCTATACCGAAAGCCTGAAAGACGACCCGGACCTCTGGTGCAAGTGGTCGGAGAAATACATCAACTGGCGCCAGCTCGAGATTCTCGGGCTGATGTCCAAGGGGAACTGGGCATGAGCGGCAGCGTCGGCATCGTCATGCTGGTGCATACCGCGCTGCACCGGGCCGAACAGGTGGCCCGGCACTGGCGCGCCGCCGGATGCCCGGTGGTGATCCACGTCGACAAGAAGGTGCCGCAGGGCACCTTTGCCCGTTTCAAGGCGGCGCTGTCGGACGATCCCGGCGTCCTGTTCAGCCCGCGGCGCCGTTGCGAATGGGGGACCTGGGGGATCGTGGCGGCGACGCAGGCGGCGGCCGGCCTGATGCTGGACCGGTTCGACGAGGTGCGCCATGTCTACCTCGCGTCCGGCTCCTGCCTGCCTCTGCGCCCGGTGCCGGAGCTGGTCGATTACCTCGCCGCGCGACCGCAAACCGATTTTATCGAGAGCGCGACCACCGCCGACGTGCCCTGGACAGTTGGCGGGCTGGACGAGGAGAGGTTCACCCTGCGCTTCCCGTTTTCGTGGAAACGCCAGCGGCGGCTGTTCGACCTCTATGTCGAGGTCCAGCGCCGGATCGGGTACAAACGCCGGATTCCCGCCGGGCTTGTCCCGCATATGGGCAGCCAGTGGTGGTGCCTGACCCGCCAGACGCTCTCGGCAATCCTGGAGGACCCGCGGCGAAAGACATACGAACGGTACTTCCGCCGCGTCTGGATTCCCGACGAGAGCTATTTCCAGACCTTGGCCCGGAAATATTCGATCAACATCGAAAGCAGGTCGCTCACCCTGTCGAAATTCGATTTTCAGGGCAAGCCACACATATTCTACGACGATCACCTGCAATTGCTGCGCCGGTCCGACTGTTTCGTTGCGCGCAAGATCTGGCCGCGCGCCGACCGCCTGTACAAGGCGTTCCTGACCGACAGTGGCGGCGCGATGAAACGGACCGAACCGAACCCGGGCAAGATCGACCGCATCTTTGCCAAGGCGGTCGAGCGGCGCACGCGCGGGCGGCCGGGGCTCTACATGCAAAGCCGGTTTCCGAACCCGGGCTGGGAAAACGGGCTGACCGCGACCCCCTATTCCGTGTTCCAGGGGTTTACGGAGCTGTTCGAAGGGTTCGAGGGCTGGCTGGCCCGAACCACCGGTGCCAGGGTGCACGGGCATCTTTTCGCGCCGGAACGGGTTGAGTTCGCCGGTGACCAGGAGGTGATCAACGGCGCGCTCAGCGACAGCGCCGCCCACCGCGATTATGAACCGGCGGCCTTTCTCACCAACCTGATCTGGAACACCCGGGGGGAACGCCAGTGTTTCCAGTTCGGCCCACGCGACAATCAGAAGATCAACTGGACCATCACCCGCGACCCCAACGCCCAGATTTCCGTCATTACCGGCGCCTGGGCGGTTCCGTTGTTTCGCTCCAACAGTAATTTCGCCGATCTGCGCAAGCAGGCGGCCAAGCTGCAGCGGATCGAGAACAGGCAGCTGGACATCCTGCGCGCCTCCCGGGCCAAGGCGCGGGTCCGGATCTGGAACATGGCCGAATTCGTCGAGGCGCCGATGGAACCGCTTCAAACCATATTGGGCGAGCTGGGCTCGGCCGCGCCGCGCCATCTGAACGAGGCGCCGAAGATGGTCGATCTGACCGGCTTCGGGCAGTTTCTGCAAAATCTCAAGAACCAGGGGATGCACCCCTATCTGATGGGGGATTTCCCGGTGAACCACGACCCGGTCACGCAGACCAAGCCAGCCCGCAAACCCTATCTGGTGCGGTGATCGGAGATGGGTGAATTCGATTATTTCGTGATCTTCGCCGAGATGCGCACCGGCTCCAATTTCCTGGAGACCAACCTTAATGCGCTCGCGGGTGTGGCCTGCCGGGGCGAGGCGTTCAACCCGCATTTCATCGGCTATCCGAACCGTGACGAGTTTCTCGGCATCACCCGCGAGGCGCGCGATGACGATCCGCTGGCCCTCATTGCGGCGGTGCGCGGCGACCCGGACGGGCTCGGCGGGTTCCGCTATTTCCACGATCACGACCCGCGCGTGCTGGACCCGATGCTGGACGATCCGCGCTGTGCCAAGATCGTGCTCACCCGCAACCCGCTCGACAGCTATGTCTCGTGGAAGATCGCCCAGACCACCGGCCAGTGGAAACTGACCGACGTGAAACGGCGCAAGGCCGCCAAGGCGCGGTTCGATGCCAATGAATTCGCCGATCACGTCGAGGCGTTGCAAGGGTTTCAGCGCCTGCTGCTGCACCGTCTCCAGACCAGCGGGCAGACCGCCTTTTACATCGCCTACGAGGATCTGCACGACCTTGACGTGATGAACGGGCTGGCAAAGTGGCTGGGGGTGGGGGCGCGGCTCGACCAGCTGGATCAGAGCCTCAAGCCGCAGAACCCGATCCCGACGACCGAAAAGGTCACCAACCCCGAGGAGATGACCTCGGCCCTGGCCGGACTCGACCGGTTCAACCTGACACGCACCCCCAATTTCGAACCGCGCCGCGGCCCGGCGGTGCCCACTTACGTCGCCGCGGCAGAGACGCCGCTGCTTTACATGCCGGTGCGCGGCGGTCCGGAGGCGGCGGTCGCAGGCTGGCTTGCCGCGCTCGACGGCATCGAGGCCGAGGCGCTGCCGCGCAAGATGACGCAAAAGGACCTGCGGCATTGGAAGCGTCAGCATCCCGGCCACCGCAGCTTTACCGTGCTGCGTCACCCGGTGGCGCGGGCGCATCACGTGTTCTGCACCCGCATCCTGGACGACGGGCCGGGCAGTTTCCGCCAGATCCGCGACACGCTGCGCCGCAAGTTCAAGCTGCCACTGCCGAAATCCGCGCCCGGCGACGGCTATGACGCCGACGCGCATCGCGCCGCCTTCCTCGGGTTCCTCGATTTCGTCAAGATGAACCTTGCCGGGCAGACCGCGGTCCGCGTCGACGGGGCCTGGGGCACCCAGGCCCAGATGCTGTCCGGGTTTGCCGATTTTGCCCTGCCCGATCTGGTGCTGCGCGAAGACGAAATGGCGCACCTCCTGCCGGAGCTTGCCCGGCGGGTGGGCCACGGCGCGCCTCCGGCACCGGCGCCGGCCGCAGCACAGGGGCCGGTCGCCCTGTCAGAGATCTACGATGCCGCCCTGGAAGAGCGCGTCGCAGACATCTATCAGCGCGATTACATGATGTTCGGGTTCGAATCCTGGGGCGCGGACTAGCCGCGCCTCAGGCCGCGACCGGCTGTGCCTCGGTCAGCAGGGTGTAGAGCGTGGCGGCATCCGGGTTGGCCCGCAGCTTGCCGCACAGCGCCGGGTCACGCAGGGTGCGCGACACCAGCGCCAGCGCCTTCAGATGCTCCACCCCGCTCTCCTCCGGGGCGAACAGGGAAAAGGCGATATCGATCGGCTGGCGGTCCGCCGCGCCGAAGTCGATCGGCTTTTCCAGCATCAGAAAGATGCCGACCACGCCGTCAAGCTCCGGCATCCGCGCATGCGGCAGGGCAACGCCATGGCCCACACCTGTCGGGCCAAGGCTTTCGCGTTCAAGCAGCGCATCGACCGTGTCCTGGGCATCCAGCCCATAGACGGTCTGGGCGACGTCGCCGATTTCCTGGAACAGACGTTTCTTGCTGGACGCGGCAGAAAATACCTTCACCGCCTCAGGCTTGAGGATGCTCACAAGTGCCATCAATGATTGCTCCGCTCCAGCACCGCCCGGCGCTTCTCGCTGTTAACTGTCCGCCTGCGGGTCGATCCAGCCGATATTGCCGTCGTCGCGTCGGTACACGACATTGAACCCGCGCTTTTTCTCGTTGCGGAAAACCAAAACCGGGGCGCCCGCCAGCTCCATCTGCATCACGGCCTCGCCAACGCTGAGAGAGGGAATCTTGGTCTCCATCTCGGCAACGATGATCGGCTGCAGGGTATCAGGCTCGGAATCGTCGGTCTGCTCGTCCGCGGCGAGGATATACGAGGACGCACCGAAGAGTTCAACCGGTTCTGTCCGATCGCGATGATGGTCCTTCAGCCGCCGCTTGTAACGGCGCAGCTGCTTTTCCATCTTGTCGCGGCAGGCGTCGAAGGCACCGTAGATTTCAGTCGCATGCGCCTTGGCCGTCGCGGTCAGCCCGGTGGACAGGTGCACGGTGGCCTCGCAGACGTATTCATGCGCATTGCGGGAAAAGATGACGTTGGCGTCGGTCGGGCGCTCGGCGTACTTCTTGACCGCCGCGTTCAGTTCTTCCTGAACGTGGGTCTGAAGGGCTGTGCCGATATCGATCTGTTTTCCGCTGATCTGGTAGCGCATGTGCTCTCCTTTTCATTTTACACCCGGCCCGCGCCGGTGATCCGGCTTACGTCATCTGCGGGTGGTGGGGAATGGCCCGGCTGCGGAAAGTGCACGACCGGGCCCTGTCAAAAAGGCCGGATCGGAAACTGCATCGAACTGCATGCGTGCCATCCTTTCATTGAGGCGAGATGCGGGCCAAGAGTCAACGTATCGCGTTACCGATAAGCGGAAAATCGGGTCGCACCTGCTGCCGTGTCGGGGTCATGAAATCCGGAAACTCTCGCCAAGATAGACGCGGCGCACGTTTTCGTTCTCCACCACCTCGCCCGGCGTGCCCGACATCAAAACCCGCCCGTCATGCAGGATATAGGCACGATCGACGATCTCCAGCGTCTCGCGCACGTTGTGATCGGTGATCAGCACGCCGATTCCGCGCTTCTTGAGGTCCGCGACAAGGTGACGGATATCGCCCACGCTGATGGGATCGACCCCGGCAAAGGGCTCGTCCAGCAACAGGTATTTCGGATCCGCGGCCAGGCAGCGGGCAATCTCCACGCGGCGCCGCTCGCCGCCCGAAAGGGCCAGCGCCGGTGCCCTGCGCAGATGCTCGATTGAAAAATCCGAAAGCAGTTCCTCCAGCCGTTCCCGCCGGCTGTGCGGGTCGCGCTCCGAAATTTCCAGCACCGCAAGGATGTTGTCTTCGACACTCAGCCCGCGAAAGATCGACATCTCCTGCGGCAGGTATCCGATGCCCATCTTGGCGCGCCGGTACATCGGCAGGTTGGTCACGTTCTGGCCGTCCAGCGTCACCCTGCCCGCCTCGGGAAAGACCAGCCCGGCAATGGCGTAAAAGCTGGTTGTCTTGCCCGATCCGTTGGGACCAAGCAGCGCCACCACCTCGCCGCGGTCCAGCGTCATCGAAACGTCGCGAATCACCACCCGTTTGCGGTACGACTTGCGCACGCTTTCCACGCGAAGGCCCAATCCCCCTTCGGTGACCGTCAGATCGGGTATGGTCATCAGTTGTCGCCGCCCGAATTCTGGCCCGAATTCTGGCCCGGGTTCAGGATCGTCTTGACCCGCCCGGCCATCTCGGCGGTGCCCGTGGTCAGGTTGACCACCATGCGGTCCGAACTCAGCAGGCTCGGCCCCTGGGTCAGCAGCACATTGCCCGACATCACCACCACGCCGCTGTCGATACTGTATTCCGCGCGGTCGGATTCGGCGGCGTCCGGCCCGTTGACCAGAACCACCTCGCCGGTCGCCTCGAGCCGCGCAATCCGGCTGGCGGCGCTGTCATAGATCACAAAGACGCGGTCGGCGGTCATGCGCATCGCGCCCTGGATCACCAGAACCTCGCCGGAAAACTCGGCCGACCCATCGGTCTGGTTCACGTTCAGGCTGTCGGCGGTCACCTCGACCGGCTGGCTCGGGTCCGCGGGCGATGTCCCGAAGGCCACGCGGGTCTCCTGCGCCAATCCGGGACCGGAGCCGACAAGAACCGCAAGACAGACGAAAAGGGCTCGAAAATAGGGCAAATTCTATTGCTCCGGTGACTTTTTGGGATCGTATATCAGTTTCACGCCATTTTTGAAAAGCATATGCGTTGCTCCACCCGGGTTTTTCGCGCCGATCTCCATCCTTCCGGCGGTCAACCGTCCCACCGGGCCGGTTGCGCGCACCTCGCCGGGGGTGCTGGCGCGGAAATCGCCGATGGTGGTGTCCAGCCTGTCGGTCCGCACCGTATAGCCGGTGCTGGTGGTGATCTCTACCGCGCCGGAAAAGCTGGCCTCGTCGGTGTCGGGGTCGATGGTGCCAAGCTCCGAGCGCAGCTCGATCTGCCCGCCCTTGACCAGCGTCACCTTGGCGTTCAACGCCTCGGCCTCGGCCAACCCGCCGCTGCCCGTCGGCCGGGCCAGTCGCGCGCTCACCGTAATCTCGTCGCCGCTGTCGGTGGTGCTGGAATAGAACGGCGCGGTGATCTGCTGGCCGCGCACCCGTTCTTCCACCTCGTGGCGGGCAAACGGCAGCGTGGCGGTCGGCTCGAGGCTGCGCGACAGCAGGAACAGCATCGACAGCAGCGCCACCGCCGCCAGCGGCAGGATCACCTTCAGGTAGGCTACGAAGCGCGAATAGCTGTCCATCCCCGCCCCGGTTCAGCCGAGGCCTGCGCGAAGGCAGTCATGGATATGCAGCAATCCCTGCGCAGCCGGCGGGCCGTCGGGATCGACCACGAACAGGCAGGTGATCTTGCGCGCGTTCATCAGCGCCAGCGCCTCCTCGGCCAGGGCGTCGGGCCCGATCGTGGTGGGATTCGGTGTCATCACGTCGGCGGCGCAAAGCTGCAACAGCCCGTCCATGTGGCGCCGCAGGTCGCCGTCGGTGATGATCCCGGCCAGCGCGCCCTGCGCGTCGGTCACACCGGCCACGCCGAACCCCTTCTGGCTGATCTCCAGCAGCGTGTCGCTCATCGGGGCGCCGGCCGGCACCGTGGGCAGCGCGTCGCCGGCATGCATCAGGTCGCGCACCTTGCTCAGCCGGGCCCCCAGCTTGCCGCCGGGATGGAACTCGCGGAAATGCGCAGGCGTGAATTCGCGGTGCTCCATCAGCGCCACCGCCAGCGCATCGCCCAGCGCCAGCGTCATCGTGGTCGAGGTGGTGGGCACCACGCCGGTGTTGCAGGCCTCCTCCACCTGCGGCAGCACCAGCGCCACGTCGGATTGCCGCAACAGGGTCGAGTCAGCCCGGCTCGCCACCCCGATCAACGGGATCGAGAAGCGGCGGGTATAGGCCACGAGGTCGGCCAGTTCCGGCGTCTCGCCCGAGTTTGACAGCACCAGCGCCACGTCCCCGCGCGCCATCATGCCCAGATCGCCATGGCTGGCCTCGGCCGGGTGGACGAATTGCGCCGGCGTACCGGTGCTGGCCAGCGTTGCCGCGATCTTGCGCGCGATATGGCCGGATTTGCCCATTCCGCTGACCACCACCCGCCCGCTGGCCTGCAGCAGGGTTTCCACCGCGCGGTCGAAATCGCCGTTCAGCCCCCCGGCCAGTTGCCGCAGCCCCTCGGCCTCGGTCTCGATGACCCGCCGGGCGATATCCTGAAACCGGCTCATGAATGCGCGAAGATGTCGATCTCGGGCCAGCCTTCGAGGTCCAGCCTGGCCCGCGTCGGCAGGAAATCGAAACAGGACCGCGCCAGCTCGGTCCGCCCCTCGCGGGCCAGCCGCTTGTCCAGTTCTTCGCGCAGACGGTGCAGGTAAAGCACGTCGGAGGCCGCGTAATCGAGCTGCGCGCCGGTCAGATCCTCGGCGCCCCAGTCGCTCATCTGCTGCTGCTTGGAGATGTCGACGCCGATCAGTTCCGCTGTCAGGTTCTTCAGCCCGTGCCGGTCGGTATAGGTGCGCACCAGCCGGCTGGCGATCTTGGTGCAATAGACCGGCGCGGCCAGCGCGCCAAAGGCGTTGTACATCGCGGCGATATCGAAGCGGCCGAAATGAAAGAGCTTCAGAACATCCGGGTTCTCCAGCATCCGCGCGAGGTTCGGCGCCTGCGTCTGGCCCTTGGCCACCTGAACGATATGCGCATCGCCATCGCCGCCCGACATCTGGATCACGCACAGCCGGTCGCGGTGCGGGTTCAGCCCCATCGTCTCGCAATCGATGGCGACCACGGGGCCGAGGTCGAGCCCGTCGGGCAGGTCGTTCTGGTAAAGATGGTTCGCCACGTCGGGGGGTCCTCGCTGTTTGCCGCAATGTCCGGCCATAGCGGTGGAAATAGGCGCTTTGGCGGGCAAACTCAACTATCGCGGCGGGGCCTTGCACCGGCGCCTGCGCCGCGCGATCCTGCCGCGATGCCCGCATCGCCGGGCTCGACCCCATGCCCGGAGCTTCAACCCTGACCTCACCGGAACCCCAGCCCCCTGCCGGATTGACCGCGCGGCTGCGCCAGAGCGGTCATCTGGCCGCCGATCCCGACCCGGTGCCGCTGGCGGGCGGGCGCACCAACAGGGTCTGGCGGCTGCGCGGGAAATTGTACGATCTGGTCCTGAAACTCTACGTTTCGGAGGGCGCGACGCCGCTGTTCGCCAACGATCCGGCGCGCGAGGCGGCCTGTCTCGCCGCCCTGTCCGGATGCGGTCTCGCTCCCGAACGGGTGGCGGGGGATGCCGGCGCAACCCACCCTTGGGTGCTCTATCGCCATCTGCCGGGTGCGCATTGGGTGTCCGGGGCCGGGACGGCGGCGCGTCTTTTGGCGCGGGTGCACGCGCATGGGCCGGTCGTCGGGTTGCCCGCCGCCCCCGACGGCAGCGCCGAGATCACGCGCCAAACCCTTGAAATCCTGTCGCTTTGCCACCCCTCCGGGGCAGACGAGCTTCGGCGCCTGCAGCCGGGCGGCTCGGTTTCGCCCTCGGGCCAGTGTCGGCTGCTGCACGGCGATCCGGTGCCGGGCAATATCGTGGTGCAGGGCGATCAGGCCGCGCTGATCGACTGGCAATGCCCGGCGCTGGGCGATCCGGCCGGCGATCTGGCGATCTTCGCCTCGCCCGCGATGCAGCAGGTGTATCGCGGAACCCCCCTGAGCAACGCGGAAATCGACGCGTTTCTAAGGGCTTACCCGGAGCGCGCCACGGCGGACCGTTTCCTTGCCCTGCGGCCCTGGTATCATTGGCGCATGGCGGCCTATTGCCAGTACCAGGTTGACTGCGGGCACAGGGATTACGCCGAAGGTCTGGCGCTGGAGCGCGCGGCGCTCAGGTGCTACGCCCCCTCGGCGCGGTAGTCGGTGCGCCCGACCGAGACATAGGCAACAAAACCCGCCCGTTTCGCATCGCGCGCGGAATAGATGTTGCGCAGATCGGCCAGCGCCGGGGTGGCCATCTTTTTCGCCAGCCGCTTGAGATTCAGCGCGCGGAACTCGTTCCACTCGGTCAGGATCACCAGCGCGTCGGCGTTCTGCGCCGCCTTGTAAGCATCCTCGACCCAATGCACCCCCGGCAGCAGGTCTTCGCCCTCGCGCCGGCCCTGCGGATCGACCACCCGAACCCGCGCGCCGGCACCGATCAGGGCGGGGATGATGGTCAGACTGGGGGCCTCGCGCATGTCGTCGGTGTTGGGCTTGAAGGTCACGCCCAGCACCGCCACGGTTTTTCCGGCCAGATGCCCGCCCATCATGTCGGTGATCTTCTCGGTCATCCGGCGGCGGGTCTCATCATTGACCTTGATCACCGTCTCGGTGATCTGCATCGGGATCGCGTGATCCTGTCCGATCCGGGCCAATGCCTTGGTATCCTTTGGAAAACACGATCCGCCATAGCCGGGGCCGGCGTGCAGGAACTTGTTGCCGATGCGCCCGTCGAGGCCCATGCCCTTGCTCACCTGCTTGATGTCGGCGCCGACCCGTTCGCAAAGCGCGGCGATCTCGTTGATGAAGGTGATCTTGGTCGCGAGAAAGGCGTTGGCGGCGTATTTGATCATCTCGGCGCTTTCCAGATCGGTGGTGATGATCGGAAATTCGCGCAGGTAGAGCGGGCGATAGATCTCTTCCATGAGCTCGGCGGCGCGGTCGTTCTGCACCCCGACGACAACGCGGTCGGGCTTCATGAAATCCTCGATCGCGGCGCCTTCGCGCAGGAACTCTGGGTTGCTGGCCACGTCGAACTCCGCCTTCGGGTTGGCCTTGGCGATGGTCTGCTTGACCTGCCGGTTGGTGCCGACCGGAACCGTGGATTTGGTCACCACCACCGCGTAGCCGGTCAGCGCTCGGGCGATCTCCTCGGCCGCCGCCATCACATAGGTCAGATCGGCATGCCCGTCGCCGCGCCGGGTCGGGGTGCCGACGGCGATGAACACCGCCTCGGCCCCGTCCACCGCCGCCGGCAGGTCGGTGGAAAAGGACAACCGCCCGCTCTCCACGTTCTTCTGGATCAGCGCGTCGAGCCCGGGCTCATAGATCGGCACCTCGCCGCGCTCCAGCATGGCGATCTTGTCGGGGTTCTTGTCGACGCAGATCACATCGTGACCGAAATCCGAGAAACACACGCCCGAAACCAGACCGACATAGCCTGTCCCGATCATCGCAATCTTCATATGCCCGCCCTCAAGCCCGGTTTTTCTCAGGGATGGGCGATCCGGCGCGACCTGTCAACCAAGGCGGGCGCGGGTCGGTCACAGATCGCCGAGCGCCAGCGCGGCATAGAGCGGCGGCATCAGCAGCCGCCGCGCCCGGCCCAGCGGAAAGCGCCGCATCGGGTGGCGCATCGGCTCGGGATAGGGCAGATCGGGCGCGCGGCCCTGCGCCAGATCGGCCAGAAGCCGACCCGCATAGCTGCCCATCGCCACCCCGTTGCCGTGATAGGCCAGCCCTGCGAAAAGGCCCGGTTCGCCCGGCACCGGCCCGGCAAAGGGCACGCGATTGCGCGCAAGACAGACCATGCCGGACCACATATGCGCGCTCTCGACGCCGCGCCAGGCCGGGAACATCGCCTCGAAATCGGCGCGCGTGCGGGCCCGCGCCGCGGCCTCGGCCCGGGGGGTGGAGGTCAGCCCGCCGCGCATCCCGAACAGGAACCGCCGGTCCGGCATCAGCCGGAAATAATGCAGCAGGTTGCGGGTGTCATAGGCCATCTGGTCGCTGGTCCAGCCCTGCGCGGCCAGTTCGGCATCGGTCAGCGGCCGGGTCACCAGCACGGTGGATTGCGCCGGTATGTAGCGCCCGGCGAGCCAGCCGGGGACATCCTCGCTGGAATACCCGTTGGTGCAAAGCAGCACCGTTCCGGCCTGCAGGTCCCCCTGCGGCAAGGCGATGCGATAGGTGGTGCCGGTTTTGCCGATCCGCTGTGCCGGGCTCTTCTGATAAAGCCGCGCGCCGGCCGCTGCGGCGGCGCGCGCCAGCCCCAGCACGTATTTGCGCGGATTGAGGCCGAACCCCACCGGCCGGGTCAGGGCGCCGTGGAACGACCCGGCCATGCCCTCGCCGGCAAGACCGGCGGGTTCGGTCACAACCGCCCCATCTTCGGCCTCGGCGGCGCGGCGCAGGCGGTCCATCGCGCGCCGGTTGTGGGCCAGCTGGGTTTCGCCGCGTGAATGGGTGTCGGCGTTGATCCCCAGACGGTCGAGCAGCCGGGCGACCAGGTGCACCGCCTCGACCTCGGCCCGATGGAAATCACGCGCCTGCTCTGGTCCATAAGCCCGGGCGAACTGCGCGGCGCTGAGCTTGGCGCCGCCAAGGCAGCAAAAACCGCCGTTGCGCCCGGAGGCGCCCCAGCCGGGATACTCCGCGTCGAGCAGGGCAACGTCGGCCCCGGCCTCGGCCAGGTGCAGGGCGGCGGACAATCCGGTGAACCCGCCGCCGATCACCGCGACATCGGCCCGCAGATCGCCGCGCGCCTCGGGCCAGTCAGGCCGCGTTGCGGTTTCATCCCACCAGCAGCCCATCCGCGGCGCATCGGAATAGGCATAGGAACCGAAGATCCGCCTCATTGCGCGCGGGCCGCTTCCTGTTCGTCTTTCTGTTGGCGCACCATGCTGCGCTTGGACACCAGCGAGGCGGCAATCACACCCACCGTGACGATGGAGATCATGACCGTCGAAAGCGCGTTGATCTCGGGGCTGACCCCGAGCCGCACCGCCGAGAAAATCTTGATCGGCAGCGTGGTCGAGGACGGACCGGCGGTGAAGGAGGCGATCACCAGATCGTCGAGCGAGAGCGTAAAGGCGAGCAGCCAGCCCGAGATGACCGCCGGTGCGATGATCGGCAGGGTGACCAGCCGAAACGCTTGTGCCGGCGAACAGCCCAGATCCAGCGCCGCCTCTTCCAGCGACTTGTCAAAGGTCACCAGCCGCGACGACACCACGACCGAGACATAGCACATCGAAAAGGTTGTATGCGCCAGCACGATGGTCAGCACCCCGCGATCCAGCCCGATACCGATGAACAGCAGCAGCAGCGACAGGCCGGTAATCACCTCGGGCATCACCAGCGGCGCGTAGATCATGCCGGAAAACAACGTCCGGCCGAGGAACCGGCCGCCGCGCACCAGCACATAGGCCGCCATCGTGCCCAGAACCGTGGCGATGGAGGACGATAGCACCGCCACCTTCAGCGTGACCCAGGCGGCGTCGAGAAACGCCTCGTTTCCAAGCAGTTCACCATACCACTTGGTCGAGAACCCGGCCCAGACGGTCACCAGCTTGCTCGCGTTGAAGCTGAAGATCACCAGGATCACCATCGGGATGTAGAGAAACGCGAAGCCCAGGGTCAGCGATACGGTGTTGAACCAGCTCAGCCTGTTCATTGTTCCGCCTCCGCCTGTTTCTGCTGGTTGCGCTGGAACAGCACGATGGGAATGACAAGGATCGCCAGCAGGATGATCGCCACGGCGCTGGCCACCGGCCAGTCGCGGTTGGAAAAGAACTCCTCCCACAGCACCTTGCCGATCATCAGCGTGCCCGATCCGCCCAGCAGCGAGGGGATCACAAACTCGCCCAGCGCCGGGATGAAGACAAGGAAGCTGCCCGCCGCGATCCCGTTGCGGGACAGCGGCACGGTGACCAGCCAGAAGGCCGAGAGCCGCGAACAGCCCAGATCCTCGGCCGCCTCGATCAGCGATTCGTCCAGCCGGTCCAGCGCGGCATAGATCGGCAGGATCATGAACGGCAGGTAGGTATAGACGATGCCGATGTAGACGGCGGTGTTGGTGTTGAGGATGGTCAGCGGCTCGTTGATGATGCCGAGCCACATCAGGAACTGGTTCAGGAACCCCTCCTGGCTGAGGATGCCCATCCAGGCGTAGACCCGGATCAGGAAACTGGTCCAGAACGGCAGGATGACCAGCATCATCAGGGTGGGTCGCCACTCCTCCGGGGCGCGGGCCATGGCATAGGCGATCGGATAGCCCACCGCCAGGGTGATCGCGGTCGAGATCAGCGCGATCCAGAGGCTGCTGAGGTAGGCCTTCCAATAGAGGTCGTCCTGGGTCAGCCAGGTGAAATTCTCGAAATCGAGCGCGGAAAAGAACGCCCTGACCCCCGCCCACCCGGCAGAGAAATCCAGTGTCGGCGTATAGGGCGGGATCGCCAGCGCGATGTCGGAGAGCGAGATCTTGAAGACGATGACAAAGGGCACCAGGAACAGCGCCAGAAGCCAGAAGTAGGGGACCGCGATCAAAAGGAACCGGCGCATCGCGTCACCCCGCCAGAAGAACGCCGCCGGTGACCGTCCAGGACAGCCAGACGGGATCTTCCCAGGTAAAGCTCCGGCGCGAGATCCGGCGCGTGTTCGCCGTCTGCGCCTTGATCACCATGCCCGAGGGCAGTTCGACGTGATAGGTCGAGAGATTGCCGAGATAGGCGATGTCGAGCACCTTGCCCTGCACTGCGTTGACCGCGCCTTCGGGACGGTCGGTCGAGATCGTCACCTTTTCCGGCCGGATCGCCAGGTAACAGGTCTGACCCTTGTCGAACCGGGTGGCAGAGGTGGCCTGCAGCGGCACCTCTCCCTCGGCCCAGTCGATGGCATAGGTATCATCCTCGCCCGGGGTGGCGCGCCCCTCGATGATGTTCACGTCGCCGATGAAATCGGCCACGTAGACGTTGGCGGGCGATTCATAGATCCGGTCCGGTGTCGCCACCTGGATCAGCTTGCCCTCGTCCATCACCGCCACGCGGGAGGCGACGGTCATCGCCTCTTCCTGGTCGTGGGTGACGATGACAAAGGTGGTGCCGGTCTTTTCCTGGATGTCCATCAGCTCGAACTGGGTGTCCTGACGCAGCTTGGCGTCAAGCGCGCCCAGCGGCTCGTCGAGCAGCAGCAGCTTCGGCGCCTTGGCCAGGCTGCGCGCCAGCGCCACGCGCTGACGCTGGCCGCCGGAAATCTGGTGCGGCTTGCGGCCGGCGAATTTCTCCAGCCGGGTCAGTTTCAGCATCTCGGCGACGCGCGCCTCGATCTCGGCCTTCGGCCTTTTGTCGCGGCGCAGGCCAAAGGCGATATTGTCCCAGACGCTGAGGTGCGGAAACAGCGCGTAGGACTGGAACATCATGTTCACCGCCCGCTTGTTCGGCGGCACGCCGACGATGTCCTTGCCGGCCAGCTCGATCCGGCCCTCGGTGGGGGTTTCGAACCCGCCCAGCATCCGCATCATCGTGGTCTTGCCACAGCCTGACGGGCCCAGCAGGGCAAAGAACTCCCGCTCATAGATATCCAGCGACAGATCGTCGATGGCGGTGAATGTGCCGAACCGTTTCGTGACGTTCTGAAACCGGATCAGCGGTTTGGCGTCTGGGTCTTCCCAGGGCGTGAATACTGTGGATTGCAAGATAGCCCCCGTTGGTCTGAGCGTCGTCGGGGCGGGCCGCGACCGGCCCGCCCGCGAAATCGGGGCTCAGATACCCGACTTGATCTTGGTCCACAGCCGGGTGGCAACCCGCTGCACCTTGGCCGGGTAGGGCCGGGTGGTGAACAGGTTTTCCAGCGTCGCCGCATCCGGATAGATCGCCGGATCGTCGATCACGTCCTCGACCAGGAATTCCTGCGAGGCGAGGTTGCCGTTGGCGTAGTAGACATAGTTCGACGCCGCCGCCATGTTCTGCGCATCCAGAATGAAGTTCAGGAACTTGTGCGCCCCGTCCGGGTTCGGCGCATCGACCGGGATCGCCATCTGGTCGAACCACATCTGCGCGCCTTCCTTGGGCGCGTGATAGGCGATCTCGACGCCGTTCTCGGCCTCGGCCGCTCGGTCGCGCGCCTGCAGCACATCGCCGGACCAGCCGACCGCGACGCAGATGTCGCCATTGGCCAGCGCGTTGATGTATTCCGAGCTGTGGAACTTCTGGATATAGGGGCGCACGGCCATATAGACGCCTTCGGCCTTGGCGATCACATCGGGATCCTGGCTGTCGGGATTTTCGCCCAGATATTGCAGCGCCGCCGGGATCATTTCGCCCGGCGCGTCGAGGAAATGCACGCCGCAGCCGCCGAGTTTTTCCATGTTGGCGGGATCGAACACCAGCGACCAGCTGTCAATCGGGGCGTCCTCGCCCAGAAGTTCCTGCACCTTGCCGACGTTCACGCCGATGCCGGTGGTGCCCCACATGTAGTTGATCGAATAGGCGTTGCCGGGATCGTACTGCGCGGTGCGCTTTTCAACCACATCCCAGACGTTCTTGTGGTTCGGCAGTTTCGCCATGTCCAGCTTCTGGAACGCCCCCGCCGAGATCTGGCGCTGCAGGAACGAGCCCGAGGGCACCACCACGTCATAGCCCGATCCGCCGGCCAGCATCTTGGTCTCCAGCACCTCGTTGCTGTCGAACACGTCATAGATCAGGTCGATGCCGGTTTCGTCCTCGAACTTGCTCAGCAGTTCCTCGTCGATATAGTCCGACCAGTTGTAGACGCGGACTTCCTCGGCCTGCACGGCACTCGCGCCCAGCGCCAGAACTGCGGTCAGGCTCAGCGATTTGATTGTCATATCTATCTCCCTGTGAAGGAACGGGTTGGCCCCGCATTTCTCGATTTGATCAAGTTTTGCCTTCTGCGGCAACAGGGGATATGTTTTCACGCAGAACCCCTTTGCGCAAGCGCAGTCATCGGAATTGGAACAAGACCATTGGATTTGATCAAAAAAAAGGCGCCCAAAGCCGCGAAATCCCCCGCCGATCCCCCGGTTCATGAACAGGTCTACCAGACATTACGCGCCCAGATCCTGTTCGGAGAGATGGCCCCGGGCCAGCCGGTGACCATCCAGGGGCTGACCGATTCGCTTGGCGCCGGCATGACCCCGGTCCGCGAGGCGATTCGCCGGTTGATCTCGGACGGGGCGCTGGTGTTCCAGGGCAATCGGCGCGTCAGCGTGCCGGTGTTGTCGGCGGCGGATGTCGAGCAGCTGATTTTCGCCCGTAAAACAATCGAATCCGAACTTGCCCGCCGGGCGGCAAAACATGTCAGGCCCAGCCTGATCGAAGAACTGGAAGCAATTGACGCAGCGCTGGATTCGGCCATCGCGGCGGGGGATGTCACCGGCTACCTGCGCTACAATTACCGCTTTCACGCGGTGCTTTACGATCATGCGAACGCGCCGGTGATGACGGATCTGGTCGAGCGCCTTTGGCTGCGGTTTGGCCCCTCGTTGCGGGTCGTCTGCGGCCGGTTCGGCACGCAGAACCTGCCCGACCGGCACAAGGAACTGCTGCAGGCGTTGCGCGCAAACGATGCCGGGGCGGCCGGCGAGGCGATGGCGCAGGACGTTGTGCAGGGCATGGAGATGGTCGAGGCGATGCTGTCGGAACAGGCGGCAAACGCCTGATTCGAGTGACTTCGATTGACACTGAAAAATTTGATCATATTCTGGGTGAAACCACCGGAATCCCCTGTTCAGGAGTCGTTCGATGCCCGCCATAACCAATCACATGCCGACCGCCGAGTTGCAGGCGCTGGACAGCGCCCATCACATGCACCCTTTCACCACCGGCGACGATCTGGCCAAGAAGGGTCCGCGCGTGATCACCCGGGCCACGGGCGTCTACCTGACCGACAGCGAGGGGATCGAGATCCTCGACGGCATGGCCGGGCTTTGGTGCGTCAACATCGGCTATGGCCGCGACGAACTGGCCGAGGTCGCGGCGCGGCAGATGCACGAGCTGCCTTATTACAACACCTTCTTTCAGACCACCCACGTGCCCGCCATCGCGCTGGCCGCCAAGATCGCCGAACTGGCGCCGGGCGATCTGAACCATGTGTTCTTCGCCTCCGGCGGGTCCGAGGCGAACGACACCAACATCCGCATGGTGCGCACCTATTGGGATGCCAAGGGCAAGCCGGACAAGACCATCATCATCAGCCGCAAGAACGCCTATCACGGTACGTCGATCGGCAGCGCCTCGCTTGGCGGGATGTCGGGGATGCACGCCCAGGGCGGCCTGCCGATCCCGGACATTCACCACATCAACCAGCCGGACTGGTGGGCCGAGGGCGGCGAGATGACGCCGGAGGCCTTCGGCCTGGCCCGCGCGCAGGAACTGGAAACCGCGATTCAGGAGCTGGGCGAGGACCGCGTCGCCGCCTTCATCGCCGAGCCGGTGCAGGGCGCCGGCGGTGTGATCGTGGCACCCGACAGCTATTGGCCCGAGATCCAGCGCATCTGCGACAAGTACGAGATCCTGCTGATCGCCGACGAGGTGATCACCGGGTTCGGCCGCACCGGCAACTGGTTCGGATGCCAGAGCCTGAACATCCGGCCCGACATCATGACCATCGCCAAGGGGCTCAGCTCGGGCTACCAGCCGATCGGCGCCTCGGTGGTCAGCGACGAGGTGGCGGCGGTGCTGGGCAGCGTGGAATTCAACCACGGCTATACCTATTCCGGCCACCCGGTCGCCTCTGCCGTGGCGCTGGAAAACCTGCGGATTCTGCAGGAAGAAGGGATCGTCGACCGCGTGCGCGAGCAAACCGCGCCCTACCTGGCCGAGAAATGGCATTCGCTGGCGGATCACCCGCTGGTGGGAGAGACCAGGATCGTCGGCATGATGGCCTCGCTGGCGCTGACCCCGGACAAGGCGACGCGCGCCAGGTTCGCCTCGGATCCCGGCACGGTCGGATACATCTGCCGCGAACGCAGCTTTGCCAACAACCTGATCATGCGCCACGTCGGTGATCGCATGGTGATCTCTCCGCCGCTGGTGATCAGCAAGGGTGAAATCGACATCCTGATCGACCGCGCACGGACGGCGCTGGACGAATGCCATGCCCAGTTGAAGGAGCAGGGGTTGCTGAAAGCGGCCTCCTGACCGCAAGGCGCCCCGGCTCTGTCCGGGGCGCGTTCACGGCGGGAATGCGCGGTTAGAAATCCACCCCGCGCTGTGCCTTGATCCCGGCCTTGTAGGGGTGCTTCACCTCGGTCATCTCGGTGACCAGGTCGGCATAGGCGCAGATCGCCTCCGGCGCGTCGCGCCCGGTCAGGATCACGCCGGTGCGGCCCGACCGCGCCTTCAGCCCGTCCAGAACCTCTTCGGGGCTCAGGTAGCCATAGCGCAGGGCGATGTTGATCTCGTCCAGCACCACGAGGTCGAAATCGCCGCTCTCCATCATCTCGCGCGCGCGGGCAAAGGCGGCCTGGGCGGCGGCGATGTCGCGGTCGCGGTCCTGGGTGTCCCAGGTGAACCCCTCGCCCATGGTGTGCCAGACGACCCCGCCCAGCCGGTCGAAGAACTGCCGCTCGCCGGTGATCCAGCTGCCCTTGATGAACTGCACCACGCCGACCGCCTGCCGCCAGCCCAGCGCGCGCACCGCCACGCCGAAGGCGCTGGAGGATTTGCCCTTGCCGTTGCCGGTATGCACCAGCACCAGCCCCCGGCCCGGATCGCTGGCCTCCTCCACCTTGGCGCGATGCTTGGCCTGAACTTGCTTCATTTTCTCTTTGTGGGTGTCGGTCATGGCCTGTCCCTTGTGAATGCCGGGCGGATCATAGGGTTGGCGCGCCCGGCGTAAAGACTACGCCTTTGGGTCACTGACCGAGCGGGCGCGGGCGCGCAGCAGCCCCAGGTGGTGTTCGCGCCAGATCACCAGGATATTGCCCGCGATCACCAGTGCAGCCCCCGACAGCATCACCAGCGTCGGCACCTCGCCGAACCAGGCATAGCCGATCAGAATCGCGAACAGCATCGAGGCGTAATCGTAGGGCGCCAGCATCGATGCGGGGCCGAAGCGGTAGGAAGAGGTCAGCAGGATCTGCGCCATCCCGCCGACGATCCCCGCCAGAACCAGCTGCAACGCGGTCTCGCCTGCCGGCATAACCCAGCCGAAAGGGGCGGTCAGCAAAGACAGGACGGAGGCCGTGGCGGAGAAATAGAACACGATGGCCGAGGTGCGCTCGGTCTCGACCATGCGGCGGATATGGATCTGCACCAGCGCCCGCAGCATCGTCGATCCCAGGATCAGCAACGCGCCCAGCGCCGCCGCGTCGTGCAGCCCGGCCCCGCCGCCAAGGCGCGGCCAGACCATGATCAGCACGCCGACCAGCCCGACCAGAACCGCGCTGATCCGCACCATTCGAATGCGCTCGCCCAGCATCACGGCAGCGAGAATCAGGGTAAAGATCGGCGTGGCATAGCCGATGGCCGTGACCTCGGGCAGCGGCAGCAGGCCAAGCCCCGCAAAGGTCATCCCCATCGCCGATGTGCCGATGATCCCGCGCCAGAAATGCCCCATCGGGCGATGCGCGATCAGCCCGCTGCGCAGCTCTCCCTTGGCGGCAATCCAGACCAGGATCACCGGGATGGCGAAGAACGAGCGAAAGAACACCGCCTCGCCCGCCGGCACATCCTCCGACGTCGCCTTGACCAGCGCCGCCATGACCGAGAACAGAAAGATCGCGCTGAGCTTCAGCGCAACCGCAAGGCCGGGTCGATGCGATGTTAAGGATGTCGCCATGCGCGGACCCTGCGCCGAGGCGCGGAAAAGATCAACGGGTTGATTTCACCGCCCCGCAGGGCGCAGATAGGCCGACCCAAAGCGGAGGCACGCCATGTATGACGACAACCACCTGATCACCCGCCTTCGCGCGGCCTCCCTGGGGCATGAGACCCGCAATTTCGCCACCTTCCCGGCCCGCGCCAGCATGACCTTCGGCGAGCTTTTCGCCGGGGCCGAGCGCAACGCCGCAGCTCTGGTGGGCATGGGGGTGCAGCCCGGCGACCGGGTGGCGGTGCAGGTGGACAAGACCATCGAGGCGATCCAGCTCTATCTCGGCACGGTGATGGCGGGGGGCGTCTTCCTGCCGCTCAACACCGCCTATACCACGCCTGAGGTGGCCTATTTTCTCGGCGACGCGACCCCACGCGTGGTGGTCTGCGATCCGGCCCGCGCGGAGGACCTCGCCGAGGTCGCCGGCGGCGCCCGGGTGGTGACGCTCGACGGCAAGGGGCTGGGCAGCCTGACCGACGCGGTGGTCGGGCGCGGCGGCTTCGATCCAGTGCCGCGCAAAGCGGACGATCTGGCGGCAATTCTGTACACTTCCGGCACCACGGGCCGCTCCAAGGGCGCGATGCTCAGCCACGCCAACCTGGCCGCCAACTCCGAAACCCTGCGCGACTACTGGCGGTTTACGCCCGCCGACGTGCTGATCCACGCGCTGCCGATCTTTCACACCCACGGGCTTTTCGTCGCCACCAACGTGGCGCTGCTGGCCGGCGCGCGGGTGGTCTTCCTTCAGGGGTTCGACACCGACGCGATCCTCGACGCGATGCCGCAGGCCACCGCGCTGATGGGGGTGCCGACCTTCTATACCCGCCTGCTCGCCGATCCACGCCTGACGAAAGAGCGCGCGGAGAACATGCGCCTGTTCATCTCCGGTTCCGCGCCGCTGCTGGTCGAAACCCATGAGCAGTGGGAGGCGCGCACCGGCCACCGGATCCTTGAACGTTACGGCATGACCGAGACCAACATGAGCACCTCGAACCCCTACGAGGGCGAGCGCCGGGCCGGCACCGTGGGCTTCCCGCTTCCGGGGGTCGAGGCGCGGGTGATGCAAGACGGACAGGAGGTGCCGGCGGGCGGGATCGGCGTACTTGAAGTGCGCGGGTCCAACGTGTTCCAGGGCTATTGGCAGATGCCCGAGAAGACCGCCGAGGAACTGCGCCCGGATGGCTGGTTCATCACCGGCGACATGGCGATGATCGACGAGGACGGCTATGTCACCATCGTCGGCCGCGAAAGGGACCTGGTCATCACCGGCGGCTTCAACGTCTACCCCAAAGAGATCGAAGGTCTGATCGACGACCTGCCCGGTGTGCTGGAAAGCGCGGTGATCGGCGTGCCGCATCCCGATTTCGGCGAGGGCGTGGTCGCCGTCGTGGTGCCGGAAGGCGAGGGAACGACGCCCGAGGCCATCGCCGCCGCGCTGGACGGGCAGTTGGCCCGGTTCAAGCAGCCGAAACAGATCGTCATGATCGACGCGCTGCCGCGCAACACCATGGGCAAGGTGCAGAAAAAGGCGCTGCGGGACGCCTATGCCGGGCTTTTTTCCTGACGGCGGTTCCGGTGTCTGGCGGGGCGATGAGTATTTGAAAAGAGAAGAAGCAGGGGAGGCGCCCGCCGTCTTCTCTGCCGGGATCCGGCCCGCTCAGATCAGCCAGAACAGCAGCGCGCTGAGCGTGACGAAGGCGCCCGAGGTGGCCATCAGCATGGCGATCGAGGCCGCCCCGCCCAAGCCGCGTTCCTGCGCCAGCACGGTATAGATGCCGAACATCGGCATTGCCGCCGACAGGACGGCGGCGATCCGCATCTCCTCGCTCAGCGCGGCGAGCCCGAGCAGCGGCAGCGCCAGCACGGTCAGCGTGATCATCGCCGGGTGCAGCAGCAGCTTGGCCGCGGCGATCTGGCCGGCCAGCAATTTGTTGCCCTTCATCGGCAGCCCCACCAGCGAGCCGCCGATCACGATGAGCGATAGGGCGGCGGCCGAGGCGGCCAGCATTCCCATCATGCGGTTCACCGGCGCGGGGAGCGTCAGCCCGGAGGCGGAGGCGGCCAGGCCCAGCAACAGCCCGATCACCATCGGCCGCTTCAGCAGGTCGAAAAGCGCCTTTCCCACCAGCCGCAGCGGCGATCCGCCGCCGCGCCCGGCGGCAAGGTCCATCAGCACCAGGCAAAGCGGGATGATCAGGATGTTCTCTACCAGGAAATTCAGCGCCAGGATCACCCCGGCCAAATCCGGCAGCACCAGCAGCAGCACGGGATAGCCGACAAACCCGGAATTGGGGCAAGAGGCCCCCATCACCGCCAGCGCCCGGCGCGGCTTGTCCGGCGCGGTGGCGCTGAACCACAGCCAGGCGGCGGCGATGGTCGCCAGCCCGCCGGTGGCCATCACCAGCAGGTAGCCCGGATGCAGCACCTCGCCCAGGTCGCGCCCGGCCACCGCGTTGAACAGCAGCGCCGGCAGCGCCACGTTCAGAACGTATTTCCCCAGCACCGCCATGTCCTGCGGCTTGAACCAGCCCAGCCGCACCACCGCGTAGCCGATCACGACGGCGGCGTAGATCGGAAAGGTGATACCGAGGATGTCGTTCATGCGGGCGGGCTCAGCCGATCTGGCCGCGCGTCTCGCCCACCGCGCCGCCGATCTGGCCGCGGTTCAGCAGGATATGATCGAGCAGCACGCAGGCCATCATCGCCTCGCCCACCGGCACCGCGCGGATGCCGACACAGGGATCGTGGCGGCCCTTGGTGATGATTTCCGCCGCCTCGCCGGATTTGGTGATGGTCTGGCGGGTTTTCAGGATCGAGGAGGTCGGTTTCACCGCGAAGCGCACCACAACGTCCTGCCCGGTGGAGATGCCGCCGAGGATGCCGCCGGCGTGGTTCGAGGAAAACACCGGCCTGCCGTCATTTCCCATGAAGATCTCGTCGGCGTTGTCCTCGCCGGTGAGCGTGGCCGCACCCATGCCCTCGCCGATCTCGACGCCCTTGACCGCGTTGATCGACATCATCGCGGCGGCCAGATCGGTGTCGAGCTTGCCGTAGACCGGGGCGCCGAGGCCCGCCGGCACGCCGCGTGCCACCACCTCGACAACGGCGCCGACCGAGTTGCCGGATTTACGCAGGGCGGTCATATAGTCGGCCCAATCCGCCGCGGCGCGGGCGTCGGGGCACCAGAACGGGTTTTCCCCGATCTGGTCCCAATCGAAGCGTTCACGGTCGATCCCGTGCGGGCCGATCCGGGTCATGTAGCCGGTGATCTCCACCCCCGGCGCCAGCGTGGCCAGCGCCGCCCGCGCCAGCCCGCCGGCGGCGACCCGCGCGGCGGTTTCCCGCGCCGAGGAGCGGCCGCCGCCGCGGTAGTCGCGGATGCCGTATTTCTGCCAATAGGTGATATCGGCGTGACCGGGGCGGAATTTTTCCTTGATCTCGGAGTAATCCTTGGACCGCTGGTCGGTGTTCTCGATCATCAGTTGCACCGGGGTGCCGGTGGTCTGGCCCTCGAATACGCCGGACAGGATTCTTACCGCGTCCGGCTCGCGCCGCTGGGTGGTGAATTTGCTGGTGCCGGGTTTGCGCCGATCGAGCCATTGCTGGATCATGCCCTCGTCAATCGCGACGCCCGGCGGGCAGCCGTCCACCGTGGCACCCAGCGCGGGCCCGTGGCTTTCGCCCCAGGTGGTGACGCGGAAGAGATGGCCGAAACTGTTGATGGACATGGGGCGGCACTCCTTTGTCCGGCGGTCTAGCCGGGCGGGGCGGGGCGCTCAAGGGGTTTTGCCTTGCGGCCTGTCGAAGGCCGCACTAGGTTGCGCCTTACCTCGGGGTGCCCGGACCTTTCTTGTCCAGGGCTGAGATGCGCAGGCGAACCCGTTGAACCTGAACCGGCTCATACCGGCGTAGGGAAGGTGAATGGACATGCCTCCACCCTTGCCCTGTCGCCGCAAAAGGAGGATGCCATGAAGTATCTAACGTTTGCTGCGGGATTGTTTTCGGCCACGGCGGCGCTTGCCGACACGCCCGAACTGACCGTCTATACCTATGACAGTTTCATCTCCGACTGGGGCCCTGGCCCGGTGGTGGAAGCGGCCTTTGAAGAGGTTTGCGGCTGTGATCTGAAATTCGTCGGCGCCGGGGATGGCGCGGCGCTGCTGGCCCGCATCCGGCTGGAAGGCGCGCGCAGCGCGGCCGATGTGGTGCTGGGGCTGGACACCAACCTGATCCAGGCGGCGCGCGACACCGGGCTGTTCGCCCCGCACGCGGTAAAGGCCGCCTATGACCTGCCGGTCGATTGGGCGGATGCGGAGTTCGTGCCTTATGACTGGGGCTATTTCGCCTTCGTGCACGACAGGGGGCTGGAGGCGCCCGCCGATTTCCGCGCGCTGGCTGACAGCGAGCTGAAGATCGTGATCCAGGATCCGCGCAGCTCCACCCCCGGACTGGGCCTGCTGATGTGGGTCAAATCCGCCTATGGCGATGACGCCCCGGCGATCTGGGACGGCCTGGCGGACAATATCGTCACCGTGACCAAGGGCTGGTCCGAGGCCTATGGGCTGTTTTTGGAGGGCGAGGCCGACATGGTGCTCTCCTACACCACCTCGCCGGCCTATCACCTGATCGCGGAGGAGGACGGCAGCAAGACCGCCGCGCGGTTCGACGAGGGCCATTACATGCAGGTCGAGGTGGCCGGCAAGCTGGCCGCCAGCGACCAGCCCGAGCTGGCCGACGCGTTCCTGCAGTTCATGGTCTCCGACGCGGTGCAATCGGTGCTGCCCACTACCAACTGGATGTACCCGGCGGTGACGCCCGAGGCCGGGTTGCCGCAGGGGTTCGAGACGCTGATCGCGCCGGGCAAGGCGCTGCTCTTGCCGCCCGGTGAGGCCGCTGAATTGCGCGATCCGGCGCTGGCTGAATGGCTGACCGCGCTCAGCCGATAGGCGCGGGTCCGGGGATCGGCGCGGCGGCTATCGTCGCCGCGCTGATCCTGGGATCGCTCGCCGCCGTGGCCCTGCGGGCCGAGCCCGGCACCGGGCTGGGCCCGGCCGATTGGCAGGCGGTACGTTTTACCCTCATGCAGGCCGCACTTTCGGCGGCGATCAGCGTGGCGCTGGCGGTGCCGGTGGCGCGCGCGCTGGCGCGGCGGCGCTTTGCCGGGCGGTCGGCGCTGATCACGCTGCTGGGCGCGCCCTTCATCCTGCCGGTGATCGTGGCGGTTCTCGGCCTGCTGACGGTGTTCGGCCGCGCCGGCTGGGTCAGCCAGGCGCTGGGCGCGGCGGGGTTGGAGCCCTTGCGCATCTACGGGCTGCACGGGGTGGTGCTGGCGCATGTCTTTTTCAACCTGCCGCTGGCGACCCGGCTGATCCTGCAGGGCTGGCAGGAGATCCCGGCCGAGCGGTTCCGGCTGGCCGCCCACCTGGGCGCCGATGCCGGGGCGATCTGGCGGCTGCTGGAGGCGCCGATGCTGGCGCGCAGCGTGCCTGCCGCGCTGGCGGTGGTCTTCGCGATCTGCCTGACCTCCTTTGCGGTGGCGTTGACCCTGGGGGGCGGCCCGCGCGCGACCACGGTCGAACTGGCGATCTACCAGGCGTTCCGATTTGATTTCGACCTCGGCCGCGCGGCGCTGCTGGCGTGCATCCAGATCGCGCTGACCGTGTTGGCTGCGGGCCTGGCCCTGCGCGCGGCGCCCGGCGGCGGCTTTGGCGCCGGGCTGGACCGGCCCCTGCGCCGCTGGGATGCGCAAAGCGGGTTGCTGCGGGCGCAGGACGGCGCGGCGATCACGCTTGCGGCGCTGTTCCTGCTGCTGCCGCTGGCGGCGATCGCGGTGAACGGGCTGGCCGGGGTCACGAGCCTACCGGCCAGCGTGTTTCGGGCCGCGGGAACGTCCATCGTGATTGCGGCGGCCAGCACCGCGACCCTGCTGGTTCTGGCGGTGCCGATGGCGGCCAGCATCGCCATGGCCCGGCGGACCGGCTGGATCGAGCTGGCCGGGCTTCTGGGGCTCGCGGTCTCGCCGCTGGTGATCGGCACTGGGCTGTTCATCGTGGTCTATCCCTTTGCCGATCCCTTCGCGCTGGCGCTGCCGGTGACGGCGCTGGTCAACGCGATCTCGGCGCTGCCCTTTGCGCTGCGCATCCTGGTGCCGCGCGCCCGCGCGGTGCTCGGGGATTTCGGGCGGCTGGGTCTCAGCCTGAACATGGGTGGCCTGCCGTTCCGGCGGCTGGTGCTGCTGCCCCGGATGCGGCCGCAGATCGGCTTTGCCGCCGGGCTTGGCGCCGCGCTCTCGATGGGGGATCTCGGGGTGATCGCGCTGTTCGCAGATCCCGAGGTCGCGACGCTGCCCTTGCAGATCTACCGGCTGATGGGTGCCTACCGGATGGAGGCGGCGGCGGGCGCGGCGCTGCTGCTTCTGGCGCTGTCTATGCTGGCGTTCTGGATTTTTGACAGGGGAGGACGCTGGCATGCTGAGGTTTGAAAAGGCGGTGATCCTCAACGGCGATTTCACCGTTCGCGCCAATCTGGCGTTGGAGCGCGGCGCACGCGTCGCCGTGATCGGCCCGTCGGGGGCGGGCAAGACCACCCTGCTCGAGGCCATCGCCGGGTTCCGGCCACTGGAGGCCGGCCGCCTTGTCTGGGACGGGCGCGACATCACCGCCGATCCGCCCGGTGCGCGCCCCGTCGCCATGCTGTTCCAGGACGGAAACCTGTTTCCGCATCTTACTCTGGCGCAAAACGCCGGGCTGGGTCTGCGCCCCGATCTGCGGCTGAGCGCGGAGCAGAAAGAGCGGGTCAAGGCGGCGCTGGCCCGGGTCGGGCTGGAGGGGCTGGAGGACCGCAGGCCCGGGGCGCTTTCGGGCGGGCAGCAAAGCCGCGCGGCGCTGGCCCGGGTGCTGTTGCAGGACCGGCCGCTGCTGCTGCTCGACGAACCCTTTGCCGCGCTGGGCCCCGCGCTCAAGGCCGAGATGCTCGATCTTGTCGCGGACCTGGCGGCGGAAACCGGCGCCACGCTGCTGATGATCAGCCATGATCCGGACGACGCGCGGCGGATCGCCGATCAGGCGGTGCTTGTGGCCGAGGGGGTGGCGCATCCGCCGCGGCCCACCACCGACTTGCTCGACAATCCGCCGCCGGTTTTGCGGGCTTACCTCGGGGAAGGGTAAGGGGCGCTGCCCCCTCGGCCTCCGGCCTCACCCCCGGAGTGCTTGCGACGAGAAGAAGCGGGGGCGGCGCCCTTGCCAAGCCGCGCGGCGCCGGTCCAGCATGCCGCGACGAAGGAGAGGCCGATGCACCCCAACCCGATCTATCGCAACGCCGATGCCGCCCGGAACATCGGGTTCGCCCGCGCCCGCGGCTTCGGCGTGCTGGCGGTGAGTGATCCGCAGGGTGGTGCGCCCATGCTGAGCCATGTGCCATTCGTGTTGTCGGAGGACGCCGCCACCGCCGAGCTGCACCTGGTGCGCTCCAATCCCATCGCGCGGGCAATGGCCGCGCCCTTGCCGGCGCGGATCGCGGTCAGCGGGCCGGATGGCTATGTCTCGCCCGACCGGTACGGGATGGTGAACCAGGTTCCGACCTGGAATTACGTCGCCGTGCATCTGACCGGGTGGCTGGAGCTTTGCCCGCAAGAGGACCTGCGCGGTTTCCTCGACCGGCTCTCGGCACAATTCGAGGCGCGGCTGGCGCCCAAGCCGGAATGGCGGGCCGACAAGATGGACGCGGAGGCGCTGGCGCGGTTGATGCGGATGATCGTGCCGGTGCGCCTGCGGATCGAGGGCATCGACGGCACCTGGAAGCTGGCCCAGAACAAGCCGGAGGCGGCCCGGATCGCGGCGGCCGAGGGGGTGGCGCAGGACGGAATCGGCGCCGAACTTTCCACCCTGGCCCGGCTCATGCGCGAGGTATCGGAGGAATGATGGACAGGCGCCGCGCCCGGCCCTAGGCTGCCGCCGAAAGCAGCGAATGGAGCCCCCAATGAAACTGATCATGTCCCCCGCCTCGCCCTTTGTCCGCAAGGTGGCGGTGCTGATCCGGGAAACCGGCCAGCAGGGCGATATCGAGGAGGTGGAGGTCTCCACCACCCCGGTGAACACTGCCGAGGCGGTCTGGGCCGCCAACCCGCTGGGCAAGATCCCGGCGCTGGTGCTGGAGGACGGGCGCGCGCTTTACGACAGCCGGGTGATCACCCGCTTTCTCGACGCCCGCGCGCAGGCCAGGCTCTATCCCGAGGACCGGCTCTGGGATGTGCTGACGCTGGAGGCGACCGCCGACGGTATCCTCGAGGCCGCCGTTCTGATGGTCTACGAGGGCCGCGTGCGCCCCGAGGAGGTGCGTTACGCCCCCTGGGTCGAGGCGCAGTGGACCAAGGCGATGACGGCGGTGCGGGCGGTGAACGACCGCTGGCTCGACCAGCTCGACGGCCCGCTCGACATGGCGCAGATCGCCGTGGGTTGCGCGCTGGGCTATCTTGATTTCCGCCACGGGGCTCGCGACTGGCGCGAAGCGGCGCCGGATCTGGCCGACTGGTACGCCAGTTTCGAGCAACGCCCCGCGATGGTGGCAACCCGCCCCCCCGACTGAGCCCGGCGGGATCCAGGGTGTTTGACGCAGATCATGTTCCCGCCGGGGCCGCCGGGCCCAGGATGCGGGAAGACAGGAGAGGATGCCGATGACCGACAGCGCGCAAACCGACCCCGCTAACCGGATCGAGCCGATCGCCACCGACAGGTTGCGGCAGGCCTGCGATCCGGCCAGCCTCGGGTTTGCCACCACGGCGGAGCTGGAGCCGCTCGAAGGGCTAATCGGGCAGGATCGCGCGATGGAGGCGATCGGGCTGGCCGCGGGGATGCGCGCGGCCGATTTCAACCTCTTCGTGCAGGGGCCGCCGGGCACCGGGCGGCGCGCCTCGGTCGATACCTTTCTGAGCAGTCACGCGGCCAGCCTGCCTGAGCCCGACGACTGGGCCTATGTGAACAACTTCGACGCGCCGCACCGGCCGCGCGCGCTGCGGCTGCCGCCGGGTGTGGCCCGCAGGCTGAAGGACGAGATGGAGGACGTGGTCGACGACCTGGCGATCGACATCGCAGCGCTGTTCGAATCCGACGATTATCAGGCGGCGAACCGCACCATCAACGAAGAGTTCGGCGAGCAGCAGGAACACGCCATGTCGGAGTTTGGCGACAAGGCCAAGGCGGAGAATGTCGCGCTGATGCGCACGCCCATGGGCATCATGCTGGCCGCGATCAAAGACGGCGAGGTGGTCAAGACCGACCGTTTCGAAACCTTGCCGGAGGCCGAGCAGAAGGAGATCGAGGAAAAGATCGGCCGGCTGCAGTCCGAGCTGTCCGAGATCCTGCGCAATGCCCCCAAGCTCGACCGCGAGCGTCGCCGCCGGATCGAGGCGCTGAACGCCGAGATGGTGGGCGAGGTGGTCTCATCCCGCCTGCGCGAGGCGCGCGACGCCTTTGCCGGGCTTGACCCGGTGCAGGAGTACCTCGCCACGGTCGAGGAGGACATGACCGGCAACGCCGAGATGTTCCTGGCCGTGATGCAGCAACAGCAGCAGGCCGACGGGCCGTTTCCCGAATCGGTGCACAAGGCGCACGGCAACCCGATGTTCCAGCGTTACATGGTCAACGTCATGGTGACCCGTGGGGAAGACGATGCGCGCGGCGCCCCGCTTGAAACCGAGGATCTGCCAACCCTCGACCGGCTGACCGGACGGATCGAGCACGCCCAGCAGATGGGCGCGCTGATCACCAACTTCATGATGATCAAGCCTGGTGCGCTGCACCGGGCCAACGGCGGATTTCTGGTGCTGGATGCGCGCCGGCTGCTGTCCGAGCCGATGGCCTGGCCCGCGCTCAAGCAGTGCCTCCAAAGCGAATCGATCACCATCACCTCGATGGGCGAGCGGCTCAGCCTGGTCTCGACCACCTCGCTGGAGCCGGACCCGATCCCGATGAACCTGCGGGTGGTGCTGATCGGCGACCGGATGCTTTATGCGCTGCTGGTCACGCTCGACCCGGATTTCGGGGATTTGTTCAAGTTGCAGGCCGATTTCGAGGAGAGCATCGAGCGCAGTGATGAGAGCCAGGCGCTGTTCGCCCGCGTCCTCGGGGAGCGCGCGAAAAGGGACGGGTTGCGCCCGGTCTCGGCTGGCGGCGTGGCCCGGCTGCTGGACGAGGCCGTGCGCCTGGCCGAGGACGCCAGCAAGCTCTCGCTGCACCTGGGCGCGCTGGGCGATTTGCTGCGCGAGGCGGATCACTACGCTGAACAGAGCCGGCGCGATACGATCGAGGCCGAGGATGTGGAGCGGACGGTGCGCCAGGCTGATCGCCGCGCCTCGCGCATCAAGGACCGGATGCGCGAGATGGTGACACGCAAGACCATCCTGATCGACACCGAGGGGGCGCAGGTCGGCCAGGTCAACGGGCTCTCGGTGATCGGGTTGGGCGGCTATCGCTTCGGCCGACCGGCGCGGATCACCGCCCGCACCCGCATGGGCAGCGGCAAGCTGATCGACATCGAGCGCGAGGTCGAGCTTGGCGGCCCGCTGCATTCCAAGGGGGTGCTGATCCTGTCGGGCTATCTGAGTTCGACCTATGCGCTGGATGTGCCGTTCTCGCTCCAGGCCAGCCTCGTGTTCGAGCAGAGTTATGGCGGCGTCGATGGCGACAGCGCCTCGGCGGCGGAGCTTTTCGCGCTGATCTCCTCGTTGTCCGGGCTGCCGCTCGACCAGGGCTTCGGCGTCACCGGCTCGGTCAACCAGAACGGCGAGGTGCAGGCCATCGGCGGCGTCAACGAGAAGATCGAGGGATTTTTCGAGACCTGCGCCGACCGGGGGCTGACAGGCAGGCAGGGGGTGATCATCCCGGCGGCGAACGTCGACCACCTGATGCTGCGCCAGGACGTGGTCGATGCGGTGCGCGACGGCAAGTTCCGGGTGATCGCGATTCGCAGCATCGACGAGGGGCTGGCGGTGCTGACCGGGCGCGATCCCGGGGCGCGCGGCGAGGACGGCGCTTATCCGGCGGATTCGGTGAACGGGCTGGCCGAGGCGCGGCTGCGCGGCTTTGCCGAACAGCGGTTGAAATTCGCCCAGTCTGCCAAACCGGCGGAACAGGGGGGCTGAGCATGGCGGCGCAGGGGACCGGGCACAGGCGCATCCTTGTCGGCGCCGGCAGTTTCGCCGACGCCCGCGCGGCGCTGGCCATCCTCGACCGCCTGGCCGGTTTCGGCATCAGCGACATCGGCGGGCTGTTTCTTGAGGACCGCGGCATGATGGAGGCTGCGGCGCCGCGGATGAGCGCGCTGGTCAGCCCGCGCGGCGCGATCCGAGGGATGCCGTCGCGGCAGGGGTTGCGGCTGATGTGGCAAAGCGACGCGCGTGCCTTTCGCGAACAGCTGATGCAGCTTGCCGCGCGCCGCCGCCTGCGCTGGAGTTTCGAGCGGCTGCCGGGCGATCCGGTGGCCGATCTCTGCGGCGCGGCGCAAAGCTGGGACTGGCTGCTGATCGGGCACCTGACCTCAAGCCGCCACACCGGCAAGGTGGTGGGTGTGGCCCATGAGGACGGCGGCCCGGACGGTGTTGCCGACCTCGCCGGGGCGCTGGCGCGGTCGCTGCGCAGCGGCGCCGAACTGATCCCCGATACCACGCCCGAGGTGGACATTCTGTCGCGGCTGGGCCGGCTGCATGCCGCAGCCGTGGTCATCGATGCCGCCACCGGACCGTTCCGTAGTCCCGCGCAGATCCGCGCGCTTTTGGGCGCGGCGCGCTGTCCGGTTCTCGTGCTTGGGGCCGGACGTCTGCCCGGCCTGGTCGAACACAGCACCCAGATCCCGAACCCCCCGGACCCCGGCTGACCCGCGCCGGCACCGATGGTGTCGTCGTCGGGATCGGCAAGGCGGGGTCGCGCAGGTGTGACCAAACTGCGTCAAACGGCCACGGCTGCGACTCCTTGAACCGTCAAAGCCGCTGGACGAAGCCGGTTCACAACGATAGATACCCGCCGTGAGGCACCGCGCGTATGCAGCGGTGTACGTGCATATTTGCCCCTTGCGGGCGCAGGAAACGGAGCAAACCTCGTGTCCCACGCAGAAGACCACGAAGGCACCAGGAGGGATTTCCTCTACTACGCCACTGCCGGCGCAGGTGCCGTGACCGCCGGGGCCGCCATCTGGCCGCTGGTCAACCAAATGAACCCCTCGGCCGACGTGCAGGCGCTGTCGTCGATCCTCGTTGATGTCAGCGGTGTCGAGTCCGGCACCCAGATCAGCGTGAAATTCCTTGGCAAGCCGGTGTTCATCCGCCGCCGCACCGAGGAAGAGATCGCCCAGGCCCGCGCCGTCGAGATGGACGATCTGCCCGACCGGTTCGCGCGCAACACCAACAAGGGCGAAGGTCTTCCCGCCACCGACGAGAACCGCAGCATGGACGAGGCCGGCGAATGGCTGGTGATGTGGGGCGTCTGCACCCACCTCGGCTGTGTGCCGCTGGGCAACAACTCGGGCGATTTCAACGGCTGGTTCTGCCCCTGCCACGGGTCGCACTACGACACCGCCGGCCGTATCCGCAAAGGTCCGGCCCCCGAGAACCTGCCGGTGCCGGTCGCCGAGTTCACCGACGAAACAACAATCAAGCTGGGTTGAGGAGGCTCTTACATGTCCGGAATTCCGCACGATCATTATGAGCCCAAGACCGGCGGCGAAAAGTGGCTGAACAGCCGCCTGCCGATCATCGGGTTGCTCTACGACACCATCATGATCCCCACGCCGAAGAACCTGAACTGGTGGTGGATCTGGGGCATCGTCCTGGCCTTCTGTCTGGTGCTGCAAATCGCCACCGGCATCGTTCTGGTGATGCATTACACCCCGCATGTCGACATGGCCTTTGCCAGCGTCGAGCACATCATGCGCGACGTCAACGGCGGGCACATGCTGCGTTACCTGCACGCCAACGGTGCCTCGCTGTTCTTCGTCGCCGTCTATATCCACATCTTCCGCGGTCTGTTCTACGGCTCGTACAAGGCCCCGCGCGAGATCACCTGGATCATCGGCATGCTGATCTACCTGTGCATGATGGGCACCGCCTTTATGGGCTACGTGCTGCCCTGGGGCCAGATGTCGTTCTGGGGCGCCACGGTGATCACCGGCCTGTTCGGCGCGATCCCCTTCATCGGCGAGCCGATCCAGACCTGGCTGCTGGGCGGACCGGCGGTGGACAACGCCACGCTGAACCGCTTCTTCTCGCTGCACTACCTGCTGCCCTTCGTGATTGCGGCGCTGGTCGTGGTGCATATCTGGGCCTTCCACACCACCGGCAACAACAACCCCACCGGGGTCGACGTGCGCCGCGGCTCCAAGGAAGAGGCCAAGAAGGACACGCTGCCGTTCTGGCCCTACTTCGTGATCAAGGATCTGTTCGCGCTGGCCGTGGTGCTGGCGGTGTTCTGGGCGATCGTCGGTTTCATGCCGAACTACCTGGGCCACCCCGACAACTACGTCGAGGCCAATCCTCTGGTCACGCCGGCGCATATCGTGCCTGAATGGTACTTCCTGCCGTTCTACGCGATCCTGCGGGCCTTCACCTCCGAGGTCTGGGTGGTGCAGTTCGCCTCCTTCATCACCGGTGGTATCGTCGATGCCAAGTTCTTCGGCGTGCTGGCGATGTTCGGTTCGATCCTGGTGATGGCGCTGGTTCCCTGGCTGGATACCTCCTCGGTACGTTCGGGCAAGTTCCGCCCGATGTTCAAATGGTGGTTCTACCTGCTGGTGATCGACTTCATCGTCCTGATGTGGCTGGGGGCGCAGCCGGCGGAAGAGCCGTACAAGAGCTTTGCCCTGGTCGCCTCGGCCTATTGGTTCGGCTATTTCCTGATCATCCTGCCGATCCTCGGCGTGATCGAGAAGCCGACCGAGATCCCCGCGACTATCGAAGAGGATTTCGAGGCCCATTACGGTAAGACCTCGGACGCCTCCGCGCCCGAAGCCACCCCGGCCGAGTAAGAAAAGGGACGGATAAGATGTTCAAGAAACTTGCAATCGGTGCCGTCGTTGCGCTGGGCCTCACGGCCCCGGCGGCCTCCTTCGCGGCGGGCGCCGGCGGTCACGTGGAGGACTTCTCGTTCTCCTTCGAGGGTCCATTCGGAACCTATGATCAGAACCAGCTCCAGCGCGGTCTGCAGATCTATACCGAAGTCTGCTCGGCCTGCCACGGGATGAAACAGGTGCCGCTCCGGTCGCTGGCCGACGAGGGTGGCCCGCACCTGCCGGCGGATCAGGTTCTTGCCTATGCCGAGCAAAACTTCGAGGTGTTCGACGCCGAACTGGACGATTTCCGTCCCGCCAAGCCGGTCGATCACTTCCCGGCCAACACTTCGGCCGGCGCGCCCGATCTCAGCATGATGGCCAAAGCCCGCGCCGGGTTCCACGGCCCCTACGGCACCGGTCTGAGCCAGCTGTTCAACGGCATCGGCGGGCCAGAGTACATCGCCTCGATCCTCACCGGCTACACCGGCGAGGAAAAGGAAGAGGCGGGTACGCTGTTCTATGAAAACCACGCCTTCCCGGGTGGCTGGATCGCCATGGCGCCGCCGCTGTCGGATGAGCTGGTGGAGTTCGCCGACGGTCACGACAACAGCGTGCATCACATGGCGCAGGATGTCTCCGCCTTCCTGATGTGGGCTGCCGAGCCCAAGATGATGGCGCGCAAGCAGGCCGGCCTTGTCGGTGTGCTGTTCCTGACGATCCTGTCGGTGCTCTTGTACCTGACCAACAAGCGTCTCTGGGCGCCGATCAAGGGTAAACGCTACGAGGCGTGATCGGGGTCATGACGATGTGACATCGAGAACCCCCGCCTGACCGGCGGGGGTTTTTCCTTTTCAGGCGGGTTGCTCCACCGCCACCCGTGGCCGCCCGCTGGCCTCGACCGTCAGCGCCGCTTCCACGAACACCGCCCGCGCCTCGACGCTCGCGGTCCGCAGGTCCCGTGTTGCGGTCACATGGATCCCCTCGGCTCCGGCAGCGCGGGCCTCGGCCTCGGCCTCCCGGCGCAGGCTCGCCTCCAGCCGGGCCATCGCCGCCTCCGGGTCGGGAAAATCCTCCGGGCCGTGCTCCAGATGGGCGCGGAACCTCCCCTCCGAGGGCGAGGTCACCGTCCCGCTGCGCCGCACCGTCACCCGGCCAACCACCGCGCCGATGGCGTTGGCAACCCCGGCATGCGGCGGCAGGATCATTTGGCAGCGAAGCCGCGCGCCCACCGCCGGATAATAGCTGGCGGCCGAGGCCCCCAGCCCCACCACATCTACGTTCAGCGCCGCGTCCAGCGCCAGCAAGCCGCGGTGCCCCTCCAGCCCCCGGCGCAGCAGGACATGCCGCGCCAGCTCGGACGGGGGCAGGTCAAAACCCTCGCCCTCCTCGGCGAAAGCGGTCTCTAACAAGGCCAATACGGTCTGTTCGGTCAGCTGGTCGATGATCATCCGGGCCAGTTCATCGGCCCCGGCGGCGAGCGGCCCGCCGCTGCCGGTGCGCTTGCGCGCCATCAGCTCCAGCGCCATCCCCGCCGCCACGCCATCCCAGGTGTCGAGCAGCCCCAGGCCGTGGCTTGCATCCGTGGGCGTCACGCCGGCCAGTTGCACCAGCCCCCGGCTCACCAGCCGGTCCAGACCGCCCCGGTCGGTCCGCGCCCGCAGCACAAGTGCCAGTGGTTGCACCTCTTCGCCCAGCCGGTCCAGCAGCGCCGCCTCACGCGGGGCCAGCCCATCGGGCACCAGCCCCGGCACCGCCCGGGCAAAGCGCGCGTCATGCTCGCCCGGCACCGGGTTTCGCAGCTGTGCCTCCAAGGCCGCGCGCACCCCGGCACCGCCCTCGGCCGAGATCAGCGCGATCGGCAGCACCCGGCGCGGGCCCAGCGTGACGCCGCCCTCCAGCCCCTCGGCGCGCGGCCGTACCTCACTGTCGCCGCCCAGCCCGCTGGTGCGCATCGCCACCGCCTCGACCATGGTGCGATGCCCGCCGACCTGCGCGCCGTCCGGGTCGATGGCGGGCCGTCCGCCCCGGATCAGGGCCACATCCGTGGTGGTTCCGCCGATGTCCGAGACCAGCGCCTCCTCGGCCCCGGTCAGCCAGCGCGCTCCGACGATCGAGGCCGCCGGGCCGCTCAGGATCGTCTCGATCGGCCGTGCCCGGGCCTGGTCCGCGCTCATCAACGCGCCGTCGCCCCGCACCACCATCAACGGCGCGGTCACCCCGATCTCGGCCAGCACATCGCCGGCGCGCCCGATCAGCCGGTCGATCATGCCGATCAACCGCGCGTTCAGCACCGCCGTCACCGCCCGTTTCGGCCCGTTCAGCCGCGCCGACAACTGATGCGAACAGCTCACCGGACGTCCGGTGCGGGTCTCGATCAGCCGCGCCACCTCTTGCTCATGCGCGGGGTTGCGGGTGGCGAACTGCGCCGCCACCGCATAGCCGGAGACCCCGGTTTCAGTCTCTAAAAAGGCATTCAGGGCATCGACATCCAGCGCCACGGCCTCGGTGCCGGCATGGGTATGGCCGCCGGCGACGATCACCGCCGGGTCGCCCGCCAACGCCTCGCGCAGGTCCGGCCGCTCCAGCGTGGCGGCGCGAAAGCCGACCAGGACCAGCGCCACGCGCCCGCCCTGGCCCTCGACCAGCGCATTGGTCGCCAGCGTTGTCGACAGCGCCGCCAGACCCACCGCGCCCGCGTCCACCCCGGCCTGCGCCAGCACCGCGCGTACCGCCTCGCCGACGCCCACCGCAAGATCCTGCCGCGTGGTCAGCGCCTTGGCGCTGGCCACCACCTCGGCCTCGTCGCGGATCAGCACCGCGTCGGTATAGGTTCCGCCCGTATCCACGCCCAGTGCCAGCGCCATGCCGAATAGCCCCCGTCAATGTCAGAGTCCGACCCTTAGGCCGGTGTTCCGCGCCCCGTCGCGCCCGTTTGCGTCATTCCGTGAGCCGTTCGATTGCCCAGCGCGCCGCATCGGCCACCGCCGGGTCGGGATCGTCGATCAACCCCCTCGCCACCCCGGCCAGCGCCGCCTCGCCGGAATTGCCGATGGCATAGAGCACGTTGCGCACGAAGCGGTCCCGCCCGATCCGCTTGATCGGGCTGCCCGAGAACAGCGCCCGGAACCCGGCATCGTCGAGCAATGCCAGCTCTGCCAGCTTCGGGGCTTCCAGCTCCTCCCGCGCGGCATAGCGCAGGTCGCTCGCCGCCACCGCGAACTTGTTCCACGGGCAGGCCGCCAGGCAATCGTCGCAACCATAGATCCGATTGCCCAGCTTCGCGCGCAACTCTTCCGCCACCGGTCCCTTGTGCTCGATGGTCAGGTAGGAAATGCAGCGCCGCGCGTCGAGCCGGTAGGGCGCGGGAAAGGCATCGGTCGGGCAGGCGGTCAGGCAGGCGCGGCAGGCGCCGCAATGATCGCTCTCGGCGCCGTCCACCGGCAGATCCAGCGTGGTGAAAACAGACCCTAAAAAGGCCCAATTGCCGAACTCCCGGCTCAGCAGGTTGGTATGCTTGCCCTGCCAGCCCAGCCCCGCCGCCTGCGCCAGAGGTTTCTCTGGCACTGGCGCGGTATCGACGAAGACCTTGACCTCTGGTCGCGGGGCCTCGCCCTGGGCCAGCGGCACCCATTTGCCGGTCGTGCCGTCTCGGTTGCCGCCCTTTTCCACCGTGTCGATCAGCCAGCGCGCCAGCCGCTTCAGCCGTTTCTTGACGATATCGTGGTAATCGCGGTTCTGCGCGTAGACCGAGATCGCCGCGCGGTCGCGCCGCGCCAGGATCGCGCGTGGATCGTGCCCGGGGGTATAGCTTTCGGCCAGCATGAGGACCGAGCGCGCCTCGGGCCAGAGCGCATGCGGATCGCCGCGCCAGGCCATCCGCTCCTCCATCCAGCCCATCTGCCCGTGCCAGCCCGCCGCCACGAACTCGGCCAACCGGCCCGGCACCTCGGGCACGTCCCACGGGCGACAGATCCGGGCAGCGACAAAGCCCTCGTCGCGCGCCTGCGCGATCAACCGGCGCTTCAGCTCATATGCCGTGTCGTGATCCAACTGACCTCCGTCGGCGGCGCCGCGCGCCGCCTCAGACCTTTTCGAACAGTGCGATCAGCGCGATGTCGTCCTTGTGCTCGCCCTGCGCCTTGTCGCCATAGATCCGAACTTCGGGCAGGCGCAAGTCGCAGATCGCGCCGCGGCTCAACGCCTCCAGTCTGGCGGCGAACCCGGCGGCGCGGTAATGCGCGGCATTGATCGAGATCGCGAACAGCGCCCCGGGCCGGGCCACCGGCAGCAGCGCCTCGAGCGCTTCCGGGCCCACATGCCCGGTGGTGAAGGTGCCCGACGAGACGATGCCGGCATAGCTCTCCGGCGGCATCGGCAACCCCTGGGTCAGGTCGGCCTCGATCAGGCGGCGATACACCGCCTTTTCCCCGGCCCGCGCCAGCATTTCCGGGCTGATGTCGGTGGCGTCCAGCGGGCCGACGCCCAGACCGGAGAGCGCCGCGCCGCACAGGCCGGTGCCCGCGCCCACGTCCAGCGCCGGGCCCTGCCCGCCGGCCTCGGCAAAGGCGCGGGCGGTGCGCGCATGCAGCCGATAATCCTGCGCATCGGCGAAACTGTTGTCGTAATCGTCGGCCCAACTGGCATAGAGGTGCCGCGAATCTTCCGGCGTCTTCAGGTCATAGGCGGCTTCGAGATCGGGGGTTTTGTAAGTCATGCCTCCAACAAGGCCCAGCGCGGGGCGGAAATCAACCCCGCAGCCGGGCTTGCACGCGGCCCCGGTCCCGCGCATCTAGGGGGCATGAGCAAAACGCTTCTCTGCATCGGTCACGGCTATAGCGCCCAGGCCCTGGCGCGGCACCTCCTGCCGAGGGGCTGGCGCATCCTCGGCACCACCCGCCACGCGGACGGGACCGGGGCATTGGCCGAAACCGGCATCACGCCGCTGGTCTGGTCGGGGGAGGGGGCCTTGCCGAAACTGGACACGGCGACGCACCTGCTGATCTCCGCCGCGCCGGGGCCAAAGGGCGATCCGGTGCTCGCCGAGCTGGGCCAGCAGATGGCCGATATCGCCCCCCGCCTCGCCTGGGTCGGCTATCTTTCCACCACGGCGGTCTACGGCGATCACGGCGGCGGCTGGGTCGACGAGGACACGCCACTGACCCCCGCCACCGCGCGCGGCAAGGCCCGTGTGCGGGCCGAGGCGGGGTGGGCGGCCGTGCCGCACCTGCCGCTGCACATCTTCCGCCTTGCGGGCATCTACGGCCCCGGGCGTGGCCCCTTTGCCAAGGTGCGGGCGGGCACGGCGCGGCGAATCGTCAAGCCGGGCCAGGTGTTCAGCCGCATCCATGTTGATGATATCGCCCGGGTGCTCGCCGCCTCCATTGCCCGGCCCGATCCGGGCGCGGTCTACAATGTCTGCGATGACGACCCGGCCCCGCCCGAGGAGGTCATCGCCGAGGCCGCCCGTCTGCTCGGCCTGCCGCTGCCACCGGCCGAGCCCTATGACGCGGCCGAGATGACGCCGATGGCGCGCAGCTTTTACGCCGAGAGCAAGCGGGTGCGGAACGACCGGATCAAGCGCGACCTCGGCGTGCGGCTGCTTTATCCCGATTACCGCGCCGGTCTGGCGGCGCTGCTGGCCGAAAGCGGCGCGGGATGAATGGCGGCGCGCCGGCGTCCCAGCCGCGTAGCCTGACCGGCCTGCTCGATGCGCTGGACGATGCCGCCACCGGCCCCAGTGTCAGCGTCGCCGACCTGCTGACCCATATCGGCGACCGCTCCTTCACCCCGGTGATCCTTGCCGTCGCGGTGCTGCTGGTCTCGCCGATCTCGGGCATCCCCGGCGTGCCGACGCTCTCGGCGCTGGTGATCGTGCTGATCGGCGCGCAGGCGCTGTTGCGGCGGCGGCATCTCTGGCTGCCCGGCCCGCTGATGCGGCGCAAGATCGGCTCCGACCGGTTCCGTCGTGCCATCGCCTGGCTGCGCCGCCCCTCGGCCTGGATCGACCGGCATTCGCACGCCCGGCTGCGCATCCTCACCACCGGCCCGGCGCGGCTGGCGGCGTTCTCGCTCTGCGTGCTGGTGCCGATGATGTGGCCGGCGCTGGAACTGGTGCCGATGGTCACCTCGCTGGGCGCCGCCGCCGTGGCGCTGGTGGCCTTCGGGCTGCTCACCCACGACGGGCTCTACGTGCTGCTGGGCTACGTCATGTGCGGCACCATGGGGGCGGTGGTGGTGGCGCTGGTGGGGGGTTGATTCCCCGCCCTCGCCAGTTCAATGGGCCTATGGTCTCAGGCCCGTTTCCCCGCGATCGAGGCCACGCCCAGAACCTCGAGCACCCTGGCCTCGATCTGCGCCGCGCCAAGGCCGGCCACCGCGTACATGTCCGCCGGGCTGGCCTGGTCGATGAAATTGTCGGGCAGCACCATCGAGCGGTATTTCAACCCGCTGTCGAACACCCCCTCCTCGGCCAGAAGCTGTGCGACATGGCTGCCGAAACCGCCCACTGCGCCCTCCTCGATGGTGATCAGCGCCTCGTGCTCCGCCGCCAGCCGCAGGATCAGCTCCCGGTCCAGCGGCTTGGCAAAGCGCGCATCGGCCACCGTCGGGGAAATCCCCCGCGTCACCAACGCTTCGGAGGCCGCCATCACCTCGGACAGCCGGGTGCCAAAGGACAGGATCGCCACCCGCCCGCCTTGCCGGATCATCCGGCCCTTGCCGATCTCCAGCACCTCGCCGCGCTCGGGCAATTCCACGCCCACCCCCTCGCCGCGCGGATAGCGAAAGGCGATCGGGCCTTCGTCATGTGCCGCGGCGGTGGCGACCATGTGCTTGAGCTCGGCCTCGTCGGCGGCGGCCATCACCACCATGCCTGGCAGATTGGCAAGAAAGGCCACGTCGAAGGCACCCGCATGGGTCGCCCCGTCGGCCCCGACCAGCCCGGCCCGATCCACGGCAAAGCGCACCGGCAACCGCTGGATCGCCACGTCATGCACCACTTGGTCATAGCCGCGCTGCAGGAAGGTCGAATAGATCGCGCAAAAGGGCTTCATCCCGCCGGCAGCAAGGGCGGCGGAAAAGGTCACCCCGTGCTGCTCGGCGATGCCGACGTCGAAACAGCGCGACGGATAGCGTTCCGCGAACAGGTTCAGCCCGGTGCCGTCCGGCATCGCCGCCGTCACCGCCACGATCTTGTCGTCGTGCGCGGCCTCCTCGACCAGCGTCTTGCCGAAGACGCTGGTATAGCTCGGCGCGTTCGACGGTGCCTTTTTCTGCTCGCCGGTCAGCACGTCGAACCTGGCGGTGGCATGGCCCTTGTCGCGCGCCTGTTCGGCCGGGGCGTATCCCTTGCCCTTCCGGGTCAGGGCGTGGATCAGGATCGGCCCGGTCGCCCGCGCCTTGACCATGCGCAGGATCGGCAGGATCTGGTGCAGGTCGTGGCCGTCGATCGGCCCGATATAGGAAAACCCCAGCTCCTCGAACAGGGTGCCGCCCATGGCCATGCCCTTGAGCATGTCCTTGGCGCGCTTGGCCCCCTCGCGGAACGGTTCGGGAAGGAACGAGATCGCCCCCTTGGCCGCCGCCTTCAGCTCCTGGAACGGCTCCTCGGCGTAGAGCCGCGAGAGATAGGAGGACAGCGCGCCGACGGGGGGTGCGATGCTCATCTCGTTGTCGTTCAGGATCACGATCAGCCGCTTGCCCAGGTGGCCGGCGTTGTTCATCGCCTCGAACGCCATGCCGGCGCTCATCGCGCCGTCGCCGATCACCGCGATGGCATCGCCCAGCCCCTCGGGCACCACGCCGCCCAGGTCGCGCGCCACCGCGAACCCCAGCGCGGCGCTGATCGAGGTCGAGCTATGCGCCGCGCCGAACGGGTCATAGGGACTCTCGCTGCGCTTGGTGAAGCCGCTCAGCCCGCTCTTTTGCCGCAGGGTACGGATGCGATCGCGCCGCCCGGTCAGGATCTTGTGCGGGTAGGATTGGTGGCCGACGTCCCAGATCACCTTGTCGCGCGGCGTGTCGAAGACCGCGTGCAGCGCCACGGTCAGCTCGACCACGCCCAGCCCGGCGCCCAGATGGCCGCCGGTCGCGCTCACGGCCGAGATCGTCTCGGCCCGCAGTTCGGCCGCCAGCTGCACCAGCTGCGATTCCGACAGGTGCTTCAGGTCGGCGGGGCTGTTGATCCGGTCCAGCAGCGGTGTTTTCGGTCGGTCTGGCATCTGCGCCTCCTTCGGCGGCAGCGTCTAGCTTTCGCGCGAGATAACGAAGCGCGCTGCCTCCCGCAAGGGATCTGCCCCTTCGCCGTAGGGGGCAAGCGCCGCCTCGGCCTGCGCCACCAGCTCGCTGGCGCGGCTCCGCGCGCCCTCGAGCCCCAGCAGCGAAACGAATGTCGCCTTGCCGGCCTCGGCGTCCTTGCGCAACCGCTTGCCGGCCTTCTCGGCGTCGCCCTCTTCATCCAAGATGTCGTCGGCGATCTGAAAGGCAAGCCCCAGCGCCCGCGCATAATCGCGCAGCGGCGCGGTATCCGCCCCAGCCAGCCGTGCCCCGGCACAGGCCGCCCATTCGATCAGCGCCCCGGTCTTGCCCGCCTGCAACCGGGTGATCTGGTCCAGCGTCAGCGGTGCCTCGGCCTGTTCCGCCGCGATATCCAGCGCCTGGCCCAGCACCATGCCGCGCGCGCCCGAGGCGCGGGCCAGGCTCAGCGCCAGATCGGCCCGCACCTCCGCAGGCCCGCAACCCTCATGTGCGCAAAGCTCGAACGCAAGCGCCTGCAGGGCGTCACCGGCCAGCACGGCGGTGCCCTCGTCCCATTTCACGTGAACCGTGGGGCGGCCCCGGCGCAGATCGTCGTCATCCATGCAGGGCAGATCGTCATGCACGAGGCTATAGGCGTGCAGCGCCTCGATCGCGCAGGCGGGCCAGATCGCCCGCTTAGGCGCCACATCGTGCAGCCGCGCGCCCTCCAGCACCATAAACCCGCGCAGCCGCTTGCCGCCCTGCACGGCATATCCCATCGCCTGCACCACCGGCAGGCGGCTCAGCCCGGCCAGAACGGTGTCGAAATGCGCCTGGATGCGCGCCGAATCCGCGGCCAGCCGCTCGGCGAACATTACTGACCTTCGACCGGCTTTATGCCCGTCGGGTTGCCATCCGCGTCCAGCGTGATCGCGGCGACCTTTTCCTCGGCGCGCTTCAGCTCGTCCTCGCAGCGTTTCTTCAGCTTGGCGCCGCGCTCGTAGAGAGTGATCGATTCCTCCAGCGCCACCTCGCCGCGTTCGAGCCTGTCGACCACCGACTCCAGCTCCTTCATCGCCTGTTCGAAGCTCATTTTCTCGACGGGTGTGCTCGGGGGGGTCTCAGTCATGTCGCGGCCTTTATCAGTTCTTCCACATGCGCCCTGGCCGATACGGCCAGCGCGTTCAGATCATACCCGCCCTCCAAAGTCGAGACGATCCGGCCACGGCAAAGCGTATCGGCAATATTGCACAGCTCGGCGGTGAGCCAGGCGTAATCCTGCGTCTCCCACTCCAGTTGCGCCAGCGGGTCGTCGCGGTGCGCGTCGAACCCGGCCGAGATCACGATCAGCTCGGGCCGGAACGCGCGCAGACGGTCGAACGCCGCCCCGCCCCAGGCCGCGCGCATCTCCGCGCTGCCGCTGCCCGGCGCCAGCGGCAGGTTCAGCACGTTGTCATAGCCGCCGGTCTCATGCGCCTGCCCGGTGCCGGGCCAAAGCGGGATCTGCTGGCTGGTGATGACCAGCGCCCGCGGCTCGCCCGACAGCAGTTCCTGCGTGCCGTTGCCGTGATGCACATCGAAATCCACCACCGCGACACGTTTGAGCCCGTGGTGGTCCAGCGCGTATTGCGCCGCCAGCGCGGCGGTGCCCAGCAGGCAGAACCCCATCGGCGTCTCCGCCTCGGCATGGTGGCCCGGCGGGCGGGTGGCGCAAAAGGCATTACCGACCTCGCCCGAGAGCACCATGTCCACCGCCCGCAGCGCACCGCCAACGGCGCGGAACGCTGCGGCGAGCGAGCCGGGCGAGATCCAGGTGTCGGCGTCCAGCTGCACGATCCCCGCCTCGGGCCGGCGGTCACGCAATTCCTGAAGATAGGCGGCGGGATGCAGCCGCAACACGTCGTCCTCGGCGGCCAGGGGCGCGGTCACCCGCCGCAGCTCCAGCGGCTCCAGCGCATGCAGCACATGCTCCAGCCGGGCCACCTGCTCGGGGTGACCGGGCGGAGTCTCGTGCCGAAGACACTCGGCATGGGTGATCAGGGCTGTTGTCATCGGCTCTCCCGCATTCGCACCCGCCCGCGTTTTTTCGGCTCCAATTGGCCTTGTTTAACAAACCCGATAAAGGGCCTGCGTCCACTCTTCACGGATAGGCTTATCCTATCGGCCCGGTGACAGAAAGGCCAAGGGCGGTCCGCAAGCGCCCCCGATGCCCTGCCGGTAAAACCATCTGCCGCGCCCGATTTATCCCGCCACAGCCTTGCGTGGCGGCAGGCTGTTGGAGATGGTGAGCCGGAACACGGAACGAAAGGGACTGGCGAGATGAGCGATACCTGGGACGAAGACCTGTTTGCCAAGGGTCTGGCACAGCGCAAGGCGACCCTGGGCGCGGAGTATGTCGAGAAAAACCTCGCCGCCGCCGACGATTTCACCCGCCCGTTCCAGGAGGCGATGACCGCCTGGTGCTGGGGATTCGGCTGGGGCGACGATGTGATCGACCCCAAGACCCGCAGCATGATGAACCTCGCGATGATCGGGGCGCTGGGCAAGATGCACGAATGGGAAATCCACTGCCGCGGCGCGCTGAACAACGGGGTGTCGAAAGAGGAGATCCGCGCCATCATCCACGTCGTCGCCATCTACTGCGGTGTGCCGCAGGCGCTGGAGTGTTTCCGGGCGGCGAAAAAGGTGCTGGAGGAGCGGCAAGGCGCCTGATTCCCGGTGCCATTGCCCGATACAGCGTGTCGCACCCTTCCGGGGTGGTCCCGACTTATTACACATCTTAAATAAATGATATAACCGCCCCCCAGAAGCGACGAGCATTCCCCGTGGCATCGAAATCCTCCATCTCCCGGCTCATTGCCGGTCGGCCCGGCCTTTTGCTAAGGCAGGCTTCGGTCTGGACCACGCTGTCAGGGGCGCTCTGGCCGGTTCAGGCGGTGCTGGTCGCCTGGGTCATCCAGGGCTGGGCCTCGGGCAGCTTCGGGGCGTCGGGATGGGGTGCGGCGGCCGGTTTTGCCCTGCTCGGCCTGATGCGGGCCATTGCCGACCGGATCGCCGGGCGGCGGGCCTTCGCGGCGGCCGACCTTGTGGTCGCCGAGCAACGCAAGATTCTGCTCGACCGCGAGAGCCTGCGCACCGACCGGGCCATTTCCTCGGCGGATCTTGCCGCGCTGCTGTCGGAAAAGCTGGCGCTGCTGTCACCCTACGTGTCCCGCTATCGCCCCGCCATGGCGCGGGTGATGGCGCTGCCGCTGATCCTGCTTGTGCTGACCGCCTCGCAATCCTGGGCGGCGGCGGTCATCCTGTTCCTGGCGGGGCCGTTGATCCCGGTGTTCATGGCGCTGGTGGGCATGGCCGCGAAAGAGGCCAGCGCGCGCCAGATGGTCGAGATCGGCGACATGAACGCGCTGCTGATCGACCGGATCGCGGCGCTACCGGATATCCGCATTCTGGATGCAGCCGAAAAATCGCGCGCCGATTTCGCCGCGCTGGCCGAAGGGGTGCGGCAGCGCACCATGGCGGTGCTGCGGGTCGCCTTCCTGTCCTCGACCGTGCTGGAGCTGTTCTCGGCCATCGGGGTGGCGATGGTGGCCGTTTACGTCGGGTTCTCGCTGTTGGGCGAGATCACATTCGGCGCCTGGGCTTCCCCGATGACGCTTGGAGAGGGGGTGTTCATCCTGTTGCTGGCGCCAGAGTTCTTTCAGCCGCTGCGCGATCTGGCCGCGGCCTGGCATGACAAGGCCGCCGCCGAGGCCGTGGCCGAGGAACTGGAGGCGCGGATGACGCGCGAGGCGGCGCAGGTCCTGGGCACTGGTGCGCGGGTCGAGCGGCTGGCGGGTCCGCCAACCCTGGTGATGGCGGGGGTCACGGTGACGCGCGGCGGGTTGCGCCACGCGATGCCGGATCTTTCCATCGGCGCGGGCGAGCGCGTGGCGCTTCGCGGACCGAGCGGCACCGGAAAATCGACCCTGCTGGAGCTTGCCGCCGGGCTGCTTCGCCCCGATGCGGGGCGGATCACTGTGGCGGGTCAGGCTCTTGATGATGCGAATGCCGACGGCTGGCGCGCACGGATCGCCTTGGTGCCGCAATCGGTACATGTCCCGGATTTGACCCTGAGAGAATTTCTCGATCCGCACGGACAGGGCGCCGACATGCAGGCGGCGCTGGACAAGGCTCGCGCGGCATCCATCGTCGCGGCGCTGCCCGAGGGGCTCGACACCAGGCTGGGAGAGACCGGCGCCGGCGTGTCCGGTGGCGAGGCGCGGCGGCTACTGCTGGCGCGTACCTTCCTGACCGGCGCCGATGTGATCCTGGCCGACGAACCGACCGCCGATCTTGACCATGAAACCGCTGGCGAGATCATCGCGGCGCTGGTCGATCTGGCCAGCGAGGGGCGGACGGTGATCGTCGCCACCCACGACTCCACGCTTTGCGCCGCGATGGGCCGGGTGATCGACCTAGGGGGTGTGGCATGAGGGCGCTTTGGCGGATCTTCCGGCTGCTCTGGACGGCGGATGCCTGGGCAATGTGGCGCGGCGCGGCGCTGACCGTTGTCGTTCTGATCATGGGCGCGGCGCTGCTTGGCCTGTCGGGGTGGTTCATCACCGCGACCGGTTTGGCTGGCATTGCCGGGATTGGCATTGCCTTTGACGTGTTCCGCCCCTCGGCCGGGGTGCGGTTTCTGGCGTTGGGCCGGGCCGGCGCCCGCTATGGCGAGCGGCTGCTGACCCATGACGCCACTCTGCGCGCCCTCGCGGCGCTGCGGATCACCCTGATGCACCGGCTGGAACACTGGCCGATCGACGCGCTGCGGCGGTTGCGCGGCGGCACGGCGCTGACCCGGATCACGGCCGACGTCGATGCCCTCGACGGGGTGGCGCTGCGGCTGGCGCTGCCGGTCGCGGCGGCGCTGATCACCCATGCGGTGGCCTTTGCCATGCTGTCATGGCTTTCTGATCCGGTGGTCGCGGCGGCGATTGGGCTGGGATACCTGATCGGAGGTATGGTGATCCTGCTGCGTGTCGCCCTGCGCACCTTTGCCCCCTCGACCGAGGCCGAGGCGGCGATGCAGACCTTGCGCCAGCGCGCCATCGGCCTGTTTCGCGGCCAGCGTGAGGCGATTCTGCAGGGGTTGATCCCGTCCTGGCGTGCCCGGATCGACGCGGAAGAAGCCCGCGCGCGGGCGGCACAGGACCGGCTCGACCGGATCGACACCGCGGCGGGCCTGGCGCTGACCGCGATGGTGGGTCTGGTCACGGCGCTGGTGCTTGGCCTCTCCGGCGGGCTGATCGCCTCCGGGCGGATCGACGCGGCGCAGGCCGCCATCGGGGTCTTCGTGGCGCTGGCACTGGCCGAAACGGTGATGCCCCTGCGTCGTGGCCTCGCCGAGATCGGACGGATGCGCGATGCGGCAGGCCGGGTGATGGCGCCGGCACCGCAGGGCGCGCGGCCGTTGCCCGCAGGCGGCGCCGCCCCCGCGACCGACCGCGCCGCCGGGCTGGAGGTGCGTGATCTGGACCTCGCGCGTCCCGGGCGCGCGGGGCTGCTGCTGCGTGGGTTGAGTTTCTCGGCCGCACCGGGCGAGATGCTGGCATTGAGCGGTGCCAGCGGGTCGGGCAAAAGCACGCTTCTGGATGCTCTGGCGGGCATCGGGCCGATTCAGGCCGGAGAGGTGCGGGTTCTCGGCGCGTCGCTGGGTGATTGGCCGGAACCAGCGTTGCGTCGGCATCTGACCCTGCTACCGCAGCGCAGCGCGCTGCTCGGCGGAACCGTTCTGGACAACCTGCAGATCGCCCGGCCCGAGCTGAGCGAGGACGCCGCCTGGGAGGTTCTGCGCGCGGTGGCGCTGGACGGGGTGATCCACGGGCGCGGCGGCTTGCAGGCCCGGCTGGGCGAGGGGGGCGCGGGCCTGTCGGGAGGGGAATCGCGGCGGCTGGCGCTGGCGCGTGCCCTGTTGCGTCGGCCCGATATCCTGCTGCTGGACGAACCGACCGAGGGGCTCGACGACCCGACCGCACGCCGCGTCGTGGCGGGGTTGCGGCGCTATCTCCCGCAGGCGACCATCATCGCGGCAACCCACCGCACCGCCGAGATGGAAGGGGCCGACCGGCGCGTGGATCTGGAAAAATACATTCCGAAAACCGGAGTCCTTTGACCCAGATCAAATCGACTCTGGCGACCGCGGGTGTACCCCAAAAACAATGATGTATTTTCGAAGCAGGTTTGTGTCGTGCAAATCTGCAAACTCAAACCGAGGAGATGACAATCATGGAACTTGATGTCGTCGAGCTGTCGCGCCTCCAATTCGCGATGACAGCGATGTATCACTTCCTCTTCGTGCCGCTGACGCTGGGTTTGTCGATCCTGGTCGCGATCATGGAGACGGTCTATGTGATGACCAACCGGCCGATCTGGCGCCAGATGACGAAATTCTGGGGCACGCTGTTCGGCATCAACTTTGTGCTTGGCGTTGCCACCGGCATTACCATGGAATTCCAGTTCGGCATGAATTGGTCCTACTACAGCCACTACGTCGGCGATATCTTCGGCGCGCCGCTTGCGATCGAGGGGCTGATGGCCTTTTTCCTCGAGGCGACCTTTGTCGGGCTGTTCTTTTTCGGTTGGGACAAGCTGAGCAAGACCGCGCACATGGTGGTGACCTGGCTGGTTGCGATCGGCTCGAACTTCTCGGCGCTGTGGATCCTGATCGCCAATGGTTGGATGCAGAACCCGGTCGGCGCCCAGTTCAATCCCGACAGCATGCGGATGGAGATGACCAGCTTTTTCGACGTGATGTTCAACGAGGTGGCGCAGGCGAAATTCGTCCATACCGTTTCCGCCGGTTACGTCACCGCGTCGGTCTTCGTTCTGGGCGTTTCGGCCTGGTATCTTCTGAAGGGGCGGCACATCCAACTCGCCCGCCGGTCGATCGCGGTCGCCTCCAGCTTTGGCCTGGCTGCGGCGCTGTCGGTCGTGGTGCTCGGGGATGAATCCGGCTATTCCGCCAGCCACACCCAAAAGATGAAACTGGCCGCGATCGAGGGCATGTGGGAAACTCACGAGGCGCCCGCGTCGTTCAACCTGATCGGCTTTCCCGACAAGGAAGCGCGCGAGACCCACTATGCGCTGGAAATCCCCTGGGTGATGGGGCTGATCGGCACCCGCTCGCTGACCAGGGAGCTTCCCGGTATCAATGACCTGGTCGACGAGGCCGAGGCAAAGATCCGGCGCGGCATCATCGCCTATGACGCGCTGATGACCATCCGCGAGCAACGCGGCGATGCGCCTGCCGAGGCCCGGTTCATCTTCGAGCAGAATTCCGACGATCTGGGCTTTGCCTTCCTGCTCAAGCGCTATGTTGACGACCCTCGCGAGGCAACCGAAGAGCAGATCGCCATGGCGGCAGAGGATACCATCCCCGGTGTCGCGTCCCTGTTCTGGGCGTTCCGGCTGATGGTCGCTCTTGGCTTCAGCTTCATCGCGGTGATGGCCTATTTCGCGTTCATGGCCAGCTTCCGCGGCATGCGGTTCCCCCGAGTGGCGCTTTGGCTCGGCGTTATCATCATCCCGACGCCCTGGATCGCCGCCGAACTGGGCTGGTTCGTGGCCGAGTTCGGCCGCCAGCCCTGGACGGTCGACGGGGTGCTGCCCACCGCTTTGTCCGTGAGCCATCTGAGCGTGGCCGATCTGCTGATCACGCTGGCCGGCTTCGTCACCTTCTATACCGTCCTCTTCATCATCGAGATGGGCCTGATGGTGAAATACATCCGCAAGGGCCCGACCGAGGATGTGGAAGAAACCGAAACCTGGATGGCGCGGCACGAACACCGGCTGCGCACCCATGATGGCAACGGCCCGTTCGCGGCCGAGCCTGCGGAGTAAAGCCAATGATCCTGTTTGAACTGATCGACTTCGATATTCTTCGTGTCATGTGGTGGGTGCTTTTGGGCGTCCTGCTGATCGGATTTGCCGTGACCGACGGGTTTGACATGGGGGTTGGCGCCCTGCTGCCCTTTGTCGGCAAGACCGACGTGGAACGCCGGATGGTGCTCAACACAGTCGGCCCGGTGTGGGAAGGCAACCAGGTGTGGTTCATCCTGGGCGGCGGCGCCATCTTTGCTGCCTGGCCACCGCTTTACGCGGTCAGCTTCTCGGGCTTTTACCTGGCGATGTTCGCGGTTCTCGCCGCACTCATCCTGCGACCGGTGGGGTTCACCTACCGCTCCAAGCGCGACAGCCAGACCTGGCGGAATGGCTGGGACTGGGCGCTGTTCGTGGGCGGCGCTGCACCGGCGCTGCTGTTCGGGGTGGCGGTTGGCAACGTGCTGCTGGGCGTGCCCTTTTACCTGACCGAGGATCTGATGCCGATGTATGACGGCAACTTCTTCACGAAGTTCGTCGGTCTGCTGCGGCCCTTTGCGATCGTGTCGGGGGTGGTGTCCCTGTCGATGCTGTTGATGCACGGCGCGGCCTGGCTGACGCTGAAGACCGAAGGGCCGGTGCAGATGCGCGCCCGCACCATCGGCACCTACGCCGGGATCGTGGCGGCGCTCGCCTATGCGCTGGCCGGTGTCTGGCTCGCTCTCGGGGTGGACGGTTTTCAGATCGTCAGCGAGGTGGCGGCGAACGGTCCGTCCAACCCGCTGTATTCCGATGTCGAGCGCGGCGGGTCGTGGATGGCGGCCTATAGCGCCCGGCCCTGGATCGTGATCGCGCCGATCATGGGCTTTGTCGGAATTGCCATGGCGGTTCTGGGGCTTCGCGCGGGGCGCGAGGTCTCGACGCTGCTGTGGTCGAAGCTGGCGATCACAGGGATTATCTCAAGCGTCGGCTTGACCATGTTCCCGTTCATCCTGCCCTCGATCGTCGATCCCAACAGTTCGCTTACCGTCTGGGACAGCTCGTCCTCGCATCAGACGTTGTTCGTGATGCTGGTGGCGGCGGTGATCTTCGTGCCGCTGATCCTGGTCTATACGGCCTGGGTGTACAAAGTGCTCTGGGGCAAGGTGACCGAGGACGATGTCACCAGCGGCCATAGCTATTAAGGAAGGAAAACGACGATGTGGTATTTCGCCTGGGTACTCGGCCTTCCGCTGGCCGCGCTGGTCGCTGTTCTGAACGCCATGTGGCTCGAGATGCGCGAAGATGCGCGTCTGACGCAGGAAGACAGCAAAGACTAACCTCTCCCTCTTACGTCTCTGGGAGGGGTCAGACCGGGACGGGCGCCTTTCGGGGCGCCCGTTTCCGTTTGTAGTGCGGGAACGACGGCGCGGGCTTGGAAAAGCGCCCCGCATAAAAAAGACATCCAAAATACAGCTTATTGATCTGAGTCAAAATCCGGCACTCTGCCGTATGCAAAAACGGCGATATGAACCGCAGGAAACGGAACCCATGACCGACCAAGAACAGTTTTCTCCGTCCCGCCGCGAATTCCTGGGCCTGACGGCCGGGGCGGCCGCCCTTGCCGCGGCCGGGGCCGGCCAGCCGGCACGCGCACAGGTCGCCACCCGAGCGCATATCGTCATCCTTGGCTCCGGCGCCGCCGGCACCGCCCTGGCCAACCGGCTGGTGCACCGTCTGGACGGGGCGCGCATCACTCTGGTCGACGGGCGCAAGCAGCACCTTTATCAGCCGGGGTTCAGCCTGATCGCCGCCGGGCTCAAGACCGCCGGTTACTCGGTCAGCCAGACCGCCGACTGGTTGCCCTCGGGCGTCGAGTTGAAACAGGACTACGCCGCGCAGATCGACCCGGAGGCAAAGACCGTTTCGCTCCAGGGGGGTGAGAAACTGTCCTATGACTATCTGGTCGTCGCCACCGGGCTGACGCTGGACCATGATGCCATCGAGGGGTTCAGCCTGGATCTGGTCGGCACCGAGGGGATCGGCGCGCTCTACGCCGGGCCGGATTACGCCGCCAAGACGTGGCAGGCCGCGTCAAGGTTCACCGAAGAGGGCGGCGTCGGCCTGTTCACCCGGCCCGCGACCGAGATGAAATGCGCCGGCGCGCCGCTCAAGCACACCTTCCTGATCGACGATATCACCCGTAAGGCGGGCAATCGCGGCAAGGCCGAGATCATTTATGCCGCCAACAACGACTCGCTTTTCGGGGTGCCGATCGTGTCGGAAAAGGTTCGCATGCTGTTCAAGGATCGCGGCATCAACGCAGCCTATTCGCACGTCTTGCGGGCCATCGACCCGGGCAGGAAACGCGCCACCTTCGACACGCCCGACGGGCGGACGGAGCTGGAATACGACTATATCCACGTGATCCCGCCGCAGCGGGCGCCGCAGGTGGTGCGCGACAGCGGGCTGAGTTGGGACGACAAATGGGTCGATCAGGGCTGGGTCGAGGTCGACAAGCACAGCCTGCGCCATCTCCGTTACCCCGAGGTTTTCGCGGTGGGCGACGTGGCCGGTGTGCCAAAGGGCAAGACGGCGGCATCGGTCAAATGGCAGGTGCCGGTCGTCGAGGAGCATCTGGTCGCCCAGATCGCCGGCGATACCACCGATGCCGCCTACAACGGCTATACATCCTGCCCGATGATCACCCGGGTCGGTCGCGCCATGCTGGTCGAGTTCAATTACAACGACGACCTCACACCCTCGTTCCCGGGCATGATCGCCCCGCTGGAGGAGCTGTGGATCAGCTGGCTGATGAAGGAGGTGGCGCTGAAGGCCACCTACAACGCGATGCTGCGTGGCAAGGCGTAAGGAGAGCACGAAATGAAAGACCTGACATTGGGAACCCTGATCGCCGTGTTCGAGGAAATCTTCGGCCGGGGCCTGTTCTGGGCCATGGTCGCCGCCGCCGTGGTGATCACGATGGCCTATGTCTATGTGCTGATCCGCGACCGCGCGGTGAGCTGGAAGAAATTCCTCTGGGCGCAGCTTTCGATGCCCTTCGGCGCGATCGGCGCCGTGCTTTTCGTCCAGCGGATGACCCATTCGGGCTTTGGCGACATCGGCGGTCCGGTCGATGTGATCGTGATGCTGATGGTCGCCGCGGCCGGCGCCGTCGGGCTGGCGATCCTGGTCTACACGCTGGAATCGCTGATCCTGCGCAAGAGCAGGCTTAAGTTCTGAACAATCCCCGCGCGGCTGTCGTGCGGGCCCTTTTCGATCCCTCACCTTAAGGAGAAAGACATGAAACGTATTCTGACCGCCGCCGCCCTGGCCACCGCAACCCTGACCACCCAGGCCCAGGCCGAGGCGCCCGAGACGCTGGTGACCATCCTGACCGCGCCCGAGGCGCAGACCCAGTTGATGGCAATGGTGCTGACCATGCAGGCGGCACAGCAGGGCGTCACCCCGCATATCATGCTTTGCGGCCCGGCGGGCGAACTGGCGCTCAGGGACGCGCCCGAAAGCGCCACCGCCGGCCAGCCGCCCAAGAACATGAGCCCGCAGGGCCTGATGCAGGCGATCATGAAACAGCCCGGCGCCAAGGTCGAGGTCTGCGCGATCTACCTGCCGGGCAAGGGTGCCGATGCTTCGGTGCTGCTGGACGGCGTGGGCGTGGCCAAACCCGGAGAGATGGCCGGGGCGATCATCGCCGAGAACGCCCGCGTGATGAGCTACTGATCCGGCCAAATCCCGATTGCAAGACAACCCGTCGCGGCCCCGGTCGCGGCGGGTCTTTCCATTCCCGGATCAGATCAGCGCGGCCAGTCCCATGTCGGCCAGTTGGCGCGCCACCTGCGCGGTGAATCCCTCCGGCTCCGACGGGCGCGGCGAATACCAGAACACGGGCGCGTTCAACAGGATCAATACGCTGTGCAGCGCCACCGAGAGGTTCTGGCGCCGGAACTCTCCCAACTCCATGCCCTTGTGGATCACCGCGCGAAACAGGTTCTCGTACCCGGCGTTGGCCGCCATGATCCGGGCCTCCATGGCGCGGTCGGCCTCGGTGGGGGATTTCGGTTCCAACCCGGTGTAATGCTGCATGACAACCTTGTGGTAGGGCAGCGTCGCAAACACCGCCGCGACATGGGCCAGCGCCATGTTGTGAAAATTCCGCCCCGGCGGCAGGCTGTCGTCGATCACCGGGGCGATGGCCTGCCGGGTAAACTCCGGCGCCTGCAGACGAACCGCGCCCAGCAGCGCCCCCTTCGAGGCGAAATGGTGGTAAATCCGCCCCTTGGTCGCGCCGAGGCTGCGCGCGATGTCATCGACAGACGCGACGCTGACCCCGAGTTTCATGAAACAGGTGGCGGCGGCATCGAGGATCTCGCTTTGCGGCTCGGTAAGAGTATCTGGCATCGGGTTCCGAAGGCTGTGATGGCGATGGCCCCAGCTGGGTGTGCTGCGCCGGTGGTAAATGGAACCAAAGTTCCGTCATCTGGTCATAAGGGTGGATATTTCTTGCTTCTGATGCAGATGTAAAGAAACATTCCTGCGCATAGACGATTGACAAAACAGGGACATACCGAGTGGTATGTTGATAAGCCGAAGAGCTGGATTCGTGTGAGGGCACGGGTCCGCGGGGCGCACCGGGAGAGGAGAGACCGGCGCACCCCGTCATGCCAAACCGGCAGGGGAGGACAATTTGGACGTATTGCAACTGCTGGTCAGCGGGCTGGCAAATGGCTGTGTTTACGGTCTGATCGCGCTGGGCTTCGTGTTGATCTACAAGGCGACCGAGGCGGTGAACTTCGCCCAGGGCGACCTGATGATGCTGGGCGCTTTCGTGACGCTGGGCCTGACCAACGCCGAATACATGGACCTGCCGTTCTGGATCGCGGCGCCGCTGGCGATCGGGTTGATGGCGCTGATCGGTTACCTGCTCGACCTGGTGATCCTGCGCCACCTTTTCGGCCAGAGCCAGACCGCGGTGGTGATCCTGACCATCGCCATGGGCTTCGTCCTGCGCTTTGTCGCAGGGGCGATCTGGGGGCATGAGCCGCAGTCGCTGGAAAGCCCGCTGGCGCATGGCGATTTCCAGGTTGCCGGCGTGGTGCTCGGGATGGCGGACCTTGCCGTGATTGTCGTCACCTTCCTTCTGACGCTGTTCCTCTATCAATTCTTCCAGCGCACCAAGCTGGGACTGGCGATGCAGGCGGCGTCGCAGAACCAGATGGCGGCCTATTACATGGGCATCCCGGTGAAGCGGGTGCACGGGCTGATCTGGGGCCTGTCGGGCGCGGTGGCCGCGGTTGCGGGCATCCTGTTCGCGTCGAAGGGCGCGATCGACCCCAACGCCGGGCTGCTGGGGATCAAGGCCTTTGCGGCGGCGGTGATCGGCGGCTTCGGCAGCCTGCCCGGCGCGCTGGCCGGCGGGTTGATCGTGGGGGTGATCGAACCCTTTGCCTCGCGCTACCTCGCCGCCGGCTATTCGCAGGTCGCACCCTATGCGCTGTTGCTGTTCGTTCTGGTGTTCCGCCCGCACGGCCTGTTCAGCCAGGTCCGCACGAAAAAGGTCTGACGCCATGCGTATCCATTTCAAGACGTCCTACGAACACGACATCCGGCTGTTTCCCGACTGGTGGAGTTTCTTCGTCTATGCCGCGCTGGTGGCTGTCGCCGTGATCCTGCCCTGGCTGCTCGACGATTTCTTTCTCGGAGAGGTTACCAACGTGCTGATCTGGGCCATTGCGGGGCTGGGGTTGATGCTGCTGACCGGGCAGACCGGGCAGGCCAGCCTGGGGCACGCGGCCTTTCTCGCCATCGGCTGCTATTCCTGCATCATCGGGATGGAGAACGGGCTGCCGTTCCTGCTGGCCTTTCCGCTGGCCGGCGTGATCACCGGGATCTTCGGCACGCTGTTCTCGATCCCGGCGGTGCGGCTGCACGGCATTTATCTGGCGATTGCCACCATCGCGCTGTCGGTGCTGGCCGACGACATCATCGTCCTGCTGGAACCCTGGACCGATGGGGTCAGTGGCAAGTTCGCCCCGATGATCACCATCTTCGGGATCGAAATCGAACGTTGGACGACCCCGGACCGCTTCTACTGGCTGGTCCTCGCCGTCACCATCCTGTGCACGCTGTTCTATCGCAACCTGCTGCGTGCGCCGCTGGGCAGGGCCTTTGCCGCCGTGCGCGATTCCGAGGTTTCAGCCACCGCCATGGGGGTGCACATCGCCTTTACCAAGGCGGCGGCCTTCGGCCTGTCCTGCGCGATCACCGGGCTGGCCGGGGCGCTGATGGGGTTCTATGCCGGCGCCTTCAACAACGAAACCTTCTCCATCGTGATCTCCATCAGCCTGCTGATGATGATCGTGATCGGCGGGCTGGGCTCGATCCACGGGGCGTTCTTCGGCGCCGTCGTCATCGCCTTTCTGCCGCAGGCGCTGTCGATGACCACCGACATGATCGGCGGCGGCAACGTGGCGATCCCGGGGCTGGAAACCGGCGTGTTCGGCGCCATCCTGATCCTCTTCATCCTGTTCGAGCCGATGGGCATCTACGGCCGCTGGCTCAAGATCCGGACCTGGTTCGAACTGTTTCCCTTCGCCCGCAAGGACATGTTCAAGCGCCAGAAAAGCTACCTCAAGACGGAGCGTCTGAGATGAGCCTGCTGGAAATCACCAACGCCACGCTGAAATTCGGCGGCGTGGTCGCCGTCAACGACCTGAGCCTTTCGGTCGAGGAGGGCGAGGTTTATGCCATCGTCGGCCCCAACGGGGCGGGCAAGTCCACCGTGTTCAACCTGATCTCGCGGTTTTACGAGCCGTTTTCGGGCCAGATCACCTTCGACGGGCAGAACCTGCTGGACCGGCGCGCCGATGCGGTCGCCGATCTGGGCATCGCCCGCACCTTCCAGAACATCGAACTGTTCGATCATGCCACGGTGTTGCAGAACCTGCTGGTCGGCCGCCACCGGCACCGCCGCACCAACATGATCGAAGAGATGCTGTTCACCCCCCGCGTCCGGCGCGAGGAAAAAAAGCACCGCGAAGCGGTCGAACGGGTGATCGATTTCCTCGATCTGCAACCCTATCGCAACAAGATGATCGCGGGCCTTCCCTATGGCGTGCGCAAGGTGGTGGAACTGGGCCGCGCGCTGTCCTCCGACCCGCGCCTGTTGCTGCTGGACGAGCCGGCCTCGGGCCTCTCGGTCGAGGAAACCCAGGACATGCGCTGGTGGATCGACGACATCCGCAAGCAGATGGGGATCACCGTGTTGATGGTGGAACATGACATGGGGCTGGTCTCGGGCGTCTCCGACCGGGTGCTGGCGCTGGCCGATGGCGCCAAGCTGGCCGAGGGCACCCCGGCCGAGGTGCAATCGGACCCGGCGGTGATCGCGGCCTACCTCGGAACGGGGGCGGCGTGATGGGGCAGAGCGTACTGGAAATCAAGAACCTGGAGAGCTTTTACGGCCCGATCATGGCGATCCGGGGCGTCAGCCTGAAGGTGGAACAGGGGCAGGTGGTGACCGTGCTGGGCGCCAACGGCGCGGGCAAGTCGACCCTGCTCAAGACCATCTCGGGGATCATGGAACCGGAAAAGGGCAAGATCGTCTTCGACGGCGAGGAAATCCAGGGGATGGAGCCGCACCAGATCGTCAACCGCGGCATTGTCCATGTGCCCGAGGGGCGCGAGGTGTTTCCGCTGCTGACGGTGGACGAGAACCTGAGCCTGGGCGCCTACACCCGCAACGACCGCGCCGAGATCGAGCGCGACCGCCAGATGGTGTTCGAGTATTTCCCGATCCTGGCCGAGCGCCGCCAGCAGGAGGCCGGAACGCTCTCGGGTGGCCAGCAACAGATGCTGGCGATCGGCCGCGGCCTGATGCTGCGGCCCAAGATCATGCTACTGGACGAGCCCAGCCTCGGGCTGTCGCCGCTGCTGGTACAGGAGATTTTCGGCATCCTGCGGCGGCTGAACGCCGACGAGCAAGTGACCATGATGCTGGTCGAGCAGAACGCAAGGGTGGCGCTGGACCTGGCGGATGTGGGCTATGTGATGGAGATCGGCCGGATCGTGATGGACGGCACCGCCGACCGCCTGATGGAGAGCGAGGATATCAAGTCGTTCTACCTGGGCCATCAGGAACAGGGCCAGCGCGGCGAGCGTCGCTGGAAGCGCAAGAAGACCTGGAGGTAAGGCGATGAATGTCCAATCGACCGACCAGATCGAGGTCAACGGCGTGATGGTCAACGCGGTGCCGGGCACGCGGCCCGCGCTGGTGGATGGCTGCGACACGGTGGTCAAGCTCTTTGCCCGGCGCTGCGCCGAGATGGGCGACCGGATCGCGCACCGGGAAAAGGATCTGGGCATCTGGCAATCCTGTTCGTGGCGCGACTACTGGACCCATGCCAAATGGCTGGGGCTGGGCCTGCGCGCGTTGGGGCTGGAACGGGGCGAGGTGGTCTCGATCCTGTCCGAGGATCGCAAGGAATGGCTCTATGCCGACATGGGTATCCAGTGTGTCGGCGGCATTGCCTCGGGGGTCTATACCACCGACTCGGCCAGCCAGCTGGAGTACATCCTGCGCGATTCCGATAGCCGGTTCCTGTTTGTCGAGGATGACGAGCAGCTCGACAAGTTCCTCGAGATCGAGGACCAAGCGCCGCAGGTGCTCAAGGTTATCATCCTGGAAAAAGAGGGGCTGCACGACCTGCGCCACGACAAATGCGTGTTTCTCGACGAGCTTTACGAGACAGGCCGTGCCTTCGAGGCCGAGAACCTCGGGTTCTTCGAGGCCGAGATCGAAAGGGTCCGGCCAGAGGATACCGGGCTTCTGATCTATACCTCGGGCACCACCGGGGCGCCCAAGGGTGCCATGCTGAGCCAGGAGAATATCGTCGGCGCGATGGTGTCGGGCGCCCATGCGCTGCCGACCTTGCCCACCGATCAACAGCTTTGTTTTCTGCCGCTCTGCCATATCCTTGAACGCGACGTGTCGGTCTATTTCCCGCTCGCGGCGCGGGCCACGGTGAATTTCGCCGAAAGCACCGAGACCGTGTTCGACAACCTGCAGGAGGTTTCGCCGGATCACTTCACCGCCGTTCCGCGGGTCTGGGAAAAGATCTATTCGCGGGTGCTCGTGTTGGCGCAGGAGGCCACGCCGGCGGGACGTCTGGCGTTTCACATGGCGCAAAAGGCCGGGGCGCGGCGGGCCGGCTTCCTGTTGGCGGGCAAGCGCCCGCCGCTGGCGGTCTCGGCGTATTATGCGATCTGGGATTTCCTGGTCCTGCGCAACCTGCGCCGGATGCTCGGCATGGACAAGATGCGGCGCGGCACCACCGGGGCGGCGCCGATCTCGCCCGAGCTGATCAAGTGGTACTGGTCGATCGGCGTCAAGCTGATCGAAGGCTACGGCATGACCGAGAACGCCGGACTGGCCACCGTCAACCTGCCCGAGGACAACAAGCTGGGCACCGTGGGCAAGCCGGTGCCGGGGTTTCAGGTTCGCATCGCCGGGGACGGCGAGATCCAGACCTTTGGCCTCAACAATTTCCAGGGCTACTGGCGCAACAACGAAAAGACCGCCGAGACCTTTACCGAGGACGGCTGGCTGCGCACTGGCGACGTGGGGCGGCTGGACGAGGACGGGTTCCTGACCATCACCGGCCGTCTCAAGGACATCATCATCACCGCTGGCGGCAAAAATATCACCCCGGCCGAGATCGAAAGCCGGCTGAAGTTCAGTCACTATGTTTCGGACGCGGTGGTGATCGGGGATCGGCGCAAGTACCTGACCTGCCTGATCATGATCGACCAGGAAAACGTCGAGAAGTTTGCGCAGGACCAGAAAATACCGTTCAGTGATTTTGCATCCCTCTGCGCCGCGCCGGAGGTGGTCGCGCTGATCCGTCAGGAGGTCGAGACGGTGAACAGGGAGTTCGCGCGGGTCGAGCAGATCAAGGACTTCCGCCTGATCAACGTGCTCCTGACGGCGGAGGACGAGGAACTGACCGCAACCATGAAGCTCAAGCGCAGCTTCGTGGAGAAAAAGCACAAGGCGCTGATCGACGAAATGTACTGAACAAGACCCCAAACGTACGTTTTTCATAGGGAGGATAACCATGAAGAAACTGACAACGGCCCTGGCCGCCGCGGTATTGGCCACCGGGATTTCCGGCGCCGCCCGCGCGGACACCCAGGGCGTGAGCGACGGCGAGATCGTGATCGGTTCGGTCAACGACCTCAGCGGCATCTTTGCCGCGGTGGGCGTTCCGGCGGTGAACGGCGCCAACCTGCGCTTTGACGAGGTGAACGCGGCCGGCGGCGTGCATGGCCGCACGATCCGCTTCGTGGTCGAGGACAACGGGTACCAGATCCCGCGCGCGATGCAGGGCTACAACAAGCTTCTGAATCGCGACAAGGTCTTTGCCATGCTGTTGTCACTGGGCACGCCGATGAATCTGGCGGGCTTCAAGCTGCTCGATCCCAAGGGCATCCCGAATATCGGCCCGCTGACGGCGGCGCGCGACATGCTGAAGGAGCCGATGCACAACAAGTTCGTCGGCTTTTCCAGCTATTGGGACCAGGTGCAGGAGGGGGTCAAGTATCTTGCCGCCGAGAAGGGGGCCAAGAAGATTTGCTCGATGTATCTGCCCACCGATTTCGGCAAAGAGATCGGCGACAGCACCAAGGACATCGTCGGTACGCTGGGGCTGACCTTTGCCGGCGAGACCACGCACAAGCCGGACGAGCTTGATTTCGTCGGGTCGCTGACCAAGCTGAAGGCGGCCGAGTGTGACGTGATCACGCTGGCGCTGGGCGTGCGGCAGGCGATCACAGTGGTCGGCACCGCCAAGAAGCTGGGCTGGAACGACGTGATGTTCCTGAACACCTCGGCCGGGTTCCTGGCGGTTGTCGCGGCTGTGCCGGGCGGCGTGACCGAGGGGCTCTATGCCGCTGCGGGCTGGGTTGACCTGCAGTCGCGTGCCGATGATCCCGTGGTGGCCAAGTTCATGGCCGCCTACAAGGACAGGTTCGACCAGGATGCCGGCGGGTTCTCGATGCTGGGCTATTCCGCCGCCGATACGGTGATCCGCGCGCTCGAGGCGGCGGGGCCGGAGCTGACCCAGGAGAGCTTCATCAACGGGATGGAGACGCTGGATTACCATGACGCTCTGGCGGATGCAAAAATCACCTATGGTCCCGAGGATCATCAGGGCGCCGACGAGGTGGTGATCTCGGTCGTCGAAGGCGGCAAGTGGAAGGTTCTGAGCCGCCAGTAATCCCGCCCGAGACCAGCGGAAACCCAGAACCGGCGCGGCCCCCGCGCCGGTTTTTCGTTTTCCCGAAACGCCCGGAACGCCCGGAACCTTCGGACCGATGAACAGGCGAATTGCCGCAGAGACCCCGTGGCGTTAGGCTGAAAACGGAGTCGTGTCCTCAAACAATTTCGAATAGGCGTTACCAAAAACCTGACTTGCACCGGGTTTTCGTTACAATAGACAGGTCGCACCGTCTTGCCGACCTTGGGGGGTACATGGTTTCGCGTGGCGGGCGTGACGAAGAGTGAGGATTTTGGCAATATATTGCATTGCGGAGTACGATCGGCATTATATTGCTCGAAACTGGTCAAAGGGAGGAATCACATGACCAATCGGAGAAGTATTCTGGGCCTGGTGGGCGGCGCGGCCGTTGCCGCCTTGGCAACCGGACTGATGGCAACCTCGGCGATGGCGCAAGAGGTGACGCTGAAGCTGCACCAGTTCCTGCCGGCGCAGGCGAACGTGCCGAAGCTGATCCTGGATGTCTGGGCCGACAACGTCGAGAAGGACTCCGGCGGCCGCATCAAGGTTGACCGTTATCCCTCGATGCAGCTCGGCGGCAAGCCGCCAGAACTGCTCGACCAGGCGATCGACGGCGTGGCGGACATCGTCTGGACCGTCGTGGGCTATACCCCCGGCCGGTTCCCCGGCACCGAGGTTTTCGAACTGCCCTTCATGATGACCAACGCGCGCGCGGTCTCGCGGGCCTATTGGGAAATGTTCGAAGAGCACTGGAAAGACACCGATTTCCAGAACGTGCACATCCTGGGCACCTGGGTTCACGGCCCCGGCCTGATCCACTCGGCCGATCCGGTCGAGACCCCCGAGGACCTGCAGGGCATGAAGATCCGCGGCGGCTCCCGCTCGGTCAACTCGCTGCTGACCGAACTGGGCGCAACCCCGGTGGGCATGCCGGTTCCGGCAATTCCCGAGGGTCTGTCCAAGGGCGTGATCGACGGCACCACCATCCCGTGGGAAGTAACCACCGCGCTGAAAGTGCCGGAACTGGTTGAAAACCACACCGAGTTCACCGGCGGCGCGCTTTATACGCTGACCTTCGTTCTGGCGATGAACAAGGAAAAGTATGACAGCCTGCCCGACGATCTGAAAAAGGTGGTCGACGACAACTCCGGCATGGAGTTCTCGGTCTTTGCCGGCGGCACCCAGGCCGACTCCGATGGCCCGGCACGCGAGATCGCGCTGGATCTGGGCAACAACATCATCACCCTGGACGAAGCGCAGACCGCCGTTTGGCGTGACGCCTCGCAGCCGATCTACGACGCCTGGCTCAAGGACATGAGCGACAAGGGCATCGACGGTCAGGCGCTGCTGGATCAGGCCCAGGCGCTGATCGCCAAATACACCCCGATGTACGAAAAGTAATCGGGCGCAACCAAATGCAGCCGCGGCGGCCCCTGTCGCCGCGGCTCGTTCTTTCACACGACTGGCAACTGCCGAAGGGGAAAGCATGCACGCTTTATTCACCGGTCTGGCCCGCTTCATGGCTATCCTGGGTGGGATTGTGCTTTCGGCGCTCATTCTTCTCACCTGTGTCTCGATCCTGGGACGGAGCCTGAACGGCATTCTGCATGGCGACTTCGTGATGGGCCTCGCGCCCGGACTGGCCCATTGGCTGATCGACATCGGGGTAGGGCCGGTCAACGGCGACTTCGAACTGGTCGAGGCCGGGGTGGCCTTTGCCATATTTGCCTTCATTCCGCTGTGCCAGATCACCGCCGGGCATGCCTCGGTCGATCTGGTGGCCAATGCGCTGTCGCGCGGCACCAACCGGTTCATGCGCATGGTGACCGAGGTGATCTTTGCGCTGGTGCTGATCCTGATCGCCTGGAAACTCGCCGACGGGATGCTGTCGAAGAAAGGCTATGGCGAAACCTCCTTTCTGCTGCAATTCCCGGTCTGGTGGGCCTATGCGGCAAGCTTATTCGGCGCGGTGATCTCGGCCATCGTGGGAACCTACATGGCCGGCGTTCGGGTAACCGAGTTCGTGACCGGCCGCATTCTCGTCTGGGACGGTGTGGAGACGGATCAATGAGTGCGCTTGAAGTCGGGATTGCCTCCTTTCCCGCCCTTATGGTCCTGATTTTCCTGCGGGTGCCGATCGGGCTGGCGATGTTCGTAGTCGGGCTGGTCGGGATGTTCATCGTCACCGACGGGACCACGGTCGCCTTCGGGCGGATGAAGAGCGAGACCTATACAACCTTTTCCAGCTATTCTCTGACCATCGTGCCGATGTTCCTGCTGATGGGGCATTTCGCGACGCTCGGCGGCATGTCGAACGCGCTGTTCAAGGCCGCCGAGGGGTGGCTCGGACACCGCAAGGGCGGCGTTGCCATGGCGGCGATCGGCGCCTGTGCCGGGTTCGGGGCGATCTGCGGATCGTCGCTGGCCACCGCTGCCACCATGGGCCGTGTCGCGTTGCCGGAGTTGAAGCAATATGGCTATGCCGGCGGGTTCTCGACCGCGACGCTGGCCGCCGGCGGCACGCTGGGCATCCTGATCCCGCCTTCGGTGGTGCTGGTGATCTATGCCATCCTGACCGAGCAGAACATCGCCAAGCTGTTTCTCGCGGCCTTCATTCCCGGCCTGCTGGCGGCGCTGGGCTATGTCATCGCGATCTCGATCTACGTCCGCCTCTACCCGGAGGCGGCAGGCACCCGCCCGCGCGTGCCCTATGGCGAGCGGCTGACCGCGCTGATCCAGGTCTGGCCGGTGCTGCTGGTCTTCGGGCTGGTGGTTGGCGGCATCTACCTGGGCTGGTTCACCCCGACCGAGGGCGCGGCGGTGGGGGCCGCGGGCACCGGTGTGATCGCCCTGGTTAACGGCGGGCTGACGCGCGCGACGCTGGTCGACAGTTTCTTCGTCACCGCGCGGTCGACGGCGATGATCTTTTTCATCGTTCTGGGCGCCGGGTTCTATAACGGTTTTCTGGCGCTGACCCAGGTGCCGCAGGAACTGGCCGATTTCGTGGTGGGCCAGGGGTATTCGCCCTGGCTGGTGCTGACGCTGATCCTGGTCTTCTACCTGCTGTTCGGCTGCCTGATGGACAGCCTGTCGATGATCCTTCTGACGATCCCGATCTTCTACCCGGTGATCAGCGTGATGGATTTCGGCATGGTCAACCTGGCGGATCTGCAGGCGGATGCGGCGATGGAGGTGATCCGCAGCGGCGTGCCCGAGGGCATGGCGACAGACATGCTGGAGTCCATCAAGACGGCGATCGCCAGCGGTGCCGAACTCACGCGCGATCAGATGAAGGCGCTGGACATCCGCATGACGCGCGGCATGGCCAACCGGATGGAGACCGAGCATGTGGCGATCTGGTTCGGCATCCTGGTGCTGATCGTGGTCGAGGTCGGGCTGATCACCCCGCCGGTGGGGATGAACCTGTTCATCATCAACGCGATGGACCGCAAGACGCGGATGGTCGATACCTACAAGGCGGTGATGTTCTTTGTCGGTTCGGACCTCGTGCGGGTGGCCATCCTGGTGATGTTCCCGGCGATCACGCTGTTCCTGTTGCGATAGCGGCGGCACAAGCCCGGAGGGATTGGCCCGGCCCCGATGGGGTCGGGCCTTTTTCATTTCGCAGGGGATGATAGGTATGGTGCAAAATAATGCCGAAACCTTTGGCACTATCTTGCATATTCGTGTGTAAGGTGCATGATGCGCACAACGAGTCATGGCGCAGCGGGGAGGAGATCCGCCGTGCCGGACCGGATCACTGGGACCGAACAGGGAGGAGGACCCATGCAGCAGTCATCGGGCAATGCGGCGCTTTATTTCGTTGACCGCCATGTCGACGAGGGCCGGGGCGACAAGATCGCCTTTCGCGAGGCGGACGGCGACCGGCGCAGCCTGACCTATGGGCGTCTGGCCGAGGAAACCGCGCGGTTCGCCGGAGCGCTGGACCGTCACGGCGTGCGGCGCGAAGAGCGCGTGGCGATGATCGTGCGCGACCAGATCGAGTTCCCGGTGGTGTTCTGGGGCGCGCTCAAGGCCGGTGCGATCCCGGTGCCGCTGAACACGCTGCTGTCTTCGGACATCTACGAGGTGATCCTGAGCGACAGCCGCGCCTCGATCCTCGTCGTCTCCGAAGACCTGTGGGATGTTGTCGCCCCCGCCGTCGCAGACAACCGGTATCTGCGGACGGTGCTGGTGATCGGCAATGCCCCCGAGGGCACCGAAAGCTATAGCGCCTTCACCGAGGGCGCCGCGCCGATGCCGACCGTCGAGGCGCATGCGGATGAACTGGCCTTCTGGCTCTATTCCTCGGGCTCGACCGGGCTGCCCAAGGGGGTGCGCCACGTTCATTCCAGCCTGAAGGCCACTGCCGACACCTTTGGCGCGCAGGTTCTGGGCATCCGCGAGGAGGACACCGTCTATTCCGTGGCCAAGTTGTTCTTTGCCTACGGGCTGGGCAACGGGATGTCCTTTCCGATGTCGGTGGGCGCGACCACGGTGCTTTTTGGCGGACGCCCGACACCCGATGTGGTGTTCGACATCATGAAAACGGAGCGCCCGACCATCTTTTGCGGGGTGCCCACGCTCTATGCCGCAGTGGTCGCCGCGCAGGAGGCCGCCGGCGGCACGCCCGAGCATTCGATCCGCCTGTGCACCTCGGCCGGCGAGGCGCTGCCGCGCGATATCGGCGAGCGCTGGGAAAAGCTCTGGGGCGCCGAGATCGTGGATGGTGTCGGCTCGACCGAGATGCTGCACATCTTTCTGTCGAACCGGCCGGGCGACATCGTCTATGGCACCTCGGGCGTCGCGGTGCCGGGGTATGAGGTGCGGTTGGTCGATGAACATGACGAGGATGTGCCGGAGGGCGAGGTCGGCGAGTTGCTGGTGCGCGGGCCGTCCTCGGCCGATGGCTACTGGAACCGCCGCAACAAGTCGCAATCGACCTTTGCCGGGCACTGGACCCGCACAGGCGACAAGTACGAAAGCACGGGCAAGGGGCGCTATGTCTACTGCGGTCGCACCGACGACATGTTCAAGGTCTCGGGCATCTGGGTTTCGCCCTTTGAGGTCGAACAGGCGCTGGTCGAACACCCGGCCGTGCTGGAGGCCGCCGTGGTGGCGCGCGCCGACGAGAAGGGGCTGGATAAACCCGCCGCCTATATCGTGCTGAAGGACGGCGCCGATCCAAGCATTGTGGGCGAGTTGAAGGATCTGGTGAAGGACAAGATCGGCATGTGGAAATACCCGCGCTGGATCGAGGTGGTCGAGGATCTGCCCAAGACCGCCACCGGCAAGATCCAGCGGTTCAAGTTGCGGGGATCGGCGTGATGGCGCATCTGGACTGGGCCGAGACGCCGACAACGCCGTTGGTGGTGAACGGGGTGACGCTGGAATACACATGCCTCGGCCCGTCGCCGGACACGGCCCCGACCATCGTCATGCTGCACGAGGGGCTGGGATGTGCTGCGCTGTGGCGCGATTTCCCCGCCAAGGTGGCGGCGCGCACCGGCATGGGTGTGCTGGTCTATTCGCGCCAGGGCTATGGCCAGTCCGATCCGGCCGAGTTGCCGCGCCCGATGGACTTCATGACCCGCGAGGCGCTGGAAGTTCTGCCGCATGTGCTGGATCAGGCCGGGATCACCCGCTGCGTCCTGTTCGGCCATTCCGATGGCGCGACCATTGCCGCGATCTACGGCGGCAGCGTCGAGGATTTCCGCGTGCGCGGGCTGATCTTCATGGCGCCGCATTTCTTTACCGAGGAGATGGGGCTGGCCGAGATCGCCAAGGCGCGCGAGGCTTTCGAGACCACCGATCTCAGGGACCGGATGGCGCAGTATCACAAGAATCCGGAGAACGCCTTTCGCGGCTGGAACGACACATGGTTGAACCCGGCGTTCAAGGATTGGAACGTGGGTGAGGTCATCGATTATCTGCGCATCCCGGTGCTGGCGATCCAGGGGCGCGAGGATCAATACGGCACGCTGGCCCAGATCGAGGAGATCGAGACGCGGTCCTATGCACCGGTCGATGTGGCGATCCTCGACGATTGTAAGCATGCCCCGCATCAGGAGCAGACGGAAAGAACACTCGACGCGGTGTCCGAATTCGCCGCGCGGTTGGAGCGGATCGAGGCGGCCGACGTGGTCCCGGTCTGACCCCGGTGCGGTTCCGCGCGCCATCCCATGCCTATGTTCCGGGGGAAACGCCCCGGCATCCGGACGGCGCCTTTGCCAGTTTGACCGATACGGCGCGGCCGGGCATGACGCCCGCCGCGCTTGCCGCGTCCGACGCCTGGCGCACCGGTGGGCAATACCTGCGGCTGGGCTATTTCTGGGAGGCGCATGAGCTGTTCGAGCCGGTCTGGATGGCGCTTCCGCCCAATTCCCGTGAGCGGGCCCTGGTGCAGGGTGTGATCCAGTTGGCGAACGCCGCGCTCAAGGAACGGATGCGCCGGCCGCGCGCGGTGTTGCGGCTGTGTGATCTGGCCGAGCGGCACCTTGACGCCGCAGGGGCGGACGGGGCCGAAGCGATGCACGCGGACGGCGCGTGGTTGGAACATGAGATCACGCGGTTGCGGATGGGGGCGAATCTGATCCGCGATCCGGGCGCGGAATAGTGCAAAATAATGCATATCTCATCAAAATACTGCGCACTATAATTCATATAATTCCGTAACACACTGAAAAATAACAAAATGAGTTAAGCACTATTATGCATATTCCTGTTTACCCAGCGGACGGAATGCCATAAAGTGCATTCAGGAAACGACCTTTCAGGAGCGCGACATGTCCAAAGTGATCGACTTTCAGACCGACCCGTCGAAATACCGCCACTGGCGAGTGGAGTACGATGGCGAGATCGCAAATCTCTACATGGATGTGGATGAGAAGGGCGGGCTGTTCGACGGCTATGAGCTCAAGCTCAACTCCTATGACCTCGGTGTCGATATCGAGCTGGCCGACGTGGTCCAGCGGATGCGGTTTGAGCACCCCGAGGTGAAGGTCGTGGTGATGCAGTCGGGCAAGGACAAGGTGTTCTGCGCCGGCGCCAACATCCGCATGCTGGGCGGCGCCAGCCATGCGCACAAGGTGAACTTCTGCAAGTTCACCAATGAGACGCGCAATACCTTCGAGGCCGCCGAAGAGGATTCGGGTCAGAAATACATGGCCGCGGTAAAGGGCGCCTGCGCCGGCGGCGGGTACGAGCTGGCGCTGGCCTGCAACCACATCATGCTGACCAACGACAGCACCTCGTCGGTTGCGCTGCCCGAGGTGCCGCTTCTGGCGGTGCTGCCGGGCACCGGCGGGCTGACCCGGGTCACCGACAAGCGCAAGGTGCGCCGTGATCTGGCCGATGTGTTCTGTTCGGTCGAAGAGGGCGTGAAAGGCCAGCGCGCGGTCGATTGGCGGCTGGTCGACGAGGTGGTGCCGAATTCGAAGTTCGACGCGGTGGTTCAGGAACGCGCCCACGAATTCGCGGCGAAGTCACAAAAGCCCTCCGGCCTGACCGGCATCGCGCTGAACCCGCTGGACCGCAAGATCGACGGCGACAGCGTGACCTATTCTCTGGTCGAGGTCGCCATCGACCGCGCCGGGCACAAGGCCACCATCACCCTGTCTGGCCCGGATGCCGATGCGCCCGCCGACATGGACGAAGTGCAGGCACAGGGTTGCGACGGCTACATGCTGCGGCTGGCGCGCGAGCTGGACGACGCGATCCTGCATCTGCGCCTGAACGAGCGCGAGATGGGGGTGCTGGTGTTCCGCAGCCAGGGCGACCCGGAAAAGCTGATTGCGCATGAAAAGCTGCTGATGGAAAACGCCGATCACTGGCTGGCCAACGAGATCCTGAAATACTGGAAACGGGTGCTGAAGCGCGTCGATCTGACCTCGCGTTCGATGGTGGCGATGGTCGAGCATGGAAGTTGCTTTGCGGGGGTTCTGGCTGAATTGTTGTGGTCCTGCGATCGCGGCTATATGATGCTGGATGAGTTCGAGGGCGACAACCGCCCGCTGGCCACCGTCACCCTGACCGAGGGCAATTTCGGCCTTTATCCGATGAGCAACGATCTGACCCGACTGCAAACCCGCTTTCTCGGCACGCCTGAGACCGTCGATGCGCTGAAGGCCCGGATCGGTGAGCCGATGGAGGCCGACGCGGCCGACAAGGCCGGGCTGATCACCTATGCCTTTGACGACATCGACTGGGAGGACGAGGTGCGTATCTTCTTCGAGGAGCGGGCCAGCTTTAGCCCCGACGCGATGACCGGGATGGAGGCCAACCTGCGCTTTCCCGGACCGGAGACGATGGAAACCCGCATCTTTGGCCGCCTGACCGCCTGGCAGAACTGGATCTTCCAGCGGCCCAACGCGGTCGGCAAGGACGGCGCGCTGCAGCGGTATGGCACCGGGGTGCGCGGCGACTACAACATGGAACGTGTGTAAAGGAAGCTGGCGGGCTGAAGCCCGCCCTACGGAAAATGCCGGCGTAGGGCGGGCT
>NZ_JARGPK010000082.1 GCF_029212575.1 Antarcticimicrobium sp. | reverse complement strand
CCCCCCCCGCCGCAACCAGGAAGCCACCAAGGAACAGGAAGATCAGCGGGTTGCCATATTGGCCGGTGATCGTGGCCACGGGGGCGATCCCCAGCGCCGGCATCAGCGGGATCGGCAGCAGCGCGGTGACGGGCAGGGGGGCGGCCTGTCCGATCCACCAGATCACCATCCAGGCGGTCACGCCGACCAGACGCCAGGCCGGTGGCTCCAGCCCCGGCGGCACCGGCGCCAGCCACACGGCCAGCATCGCCGCCGGTCCGGCCGCGAGCGCCAGCATGCGCAGCCGCCGGATCCGTGCACCATCCGAATGAAGCCTGTCGGCCATCTGTCGCGATCCTGCCTGGCTCTTGTCCTGTCCGGTCCGGTGGTAGCAGTCTGAATTGGCGCTTGCCATAGGGCGCCCGCGCCGCTGCGGGGGAATGCGCGCTTGAAACCCCCCGGCATGTGCCCCAGATTACTACTCCGTAAGAGGAGACGCCGCACGCTGCCTGATTCAGGGGCCGGGCGTCTTGCCAAAAACAAGGACCGAGCATGCAAGAGCCCCTCAATTCCTCCTATCCCGTCCTGCCGCTGCGCGACATCGTAGTGTTCCCGCACATGATCGTTCCGCTCTTCGTGGGCCGCGAGAAATCCGTTCGGGCGCTGGAAGAGGTGATGGCCGATGACAAGCAGATCCTGCTGTCGAGCCAGATCGACCCGGCCGAGGACGATCCCGAAATCGAAGGCATCTACAAGGCCGGCGTGCTGGCCAACGTGCTGCAATTGCTGAAACTTCCCGATGGCACCGTCAAGGTGCTGGTCGAAGGACAGGCGCGCGTGCGCATCACCGAGTACCTCGAGAACGACTCCTTTTTCGAGGCGCGTGCCGAGTACCTGACCGAGATGCCCGGCGACGTGACGACGACCGAGGCGCTGCTGCGCACCGTGGTCGACGAGTTCGAACGCTATGCCAAGGTGCGCAAGAACATCCCGGACGAGGCGCTCGCGGCGGTGGGCGAATCCACCGATCCGACGAAGCTGGCCGACCTGATCGCGGGGCACCTCGGGATCGAGGTCGACCGCAAGCAGGAGCTGCTGGAAACCCTGGCGGTCTCCGAGCGGCTGGAAAAGGTTTATGGGCTGATGCAGGGCGAGATGAGCGTTCTGCAGGTCGAGAAGAAGATCAAGACCCGGGTCAAGTCCCAGATGGAGAAGACCCAGCGCGAGTATTACCTGAATGAGCAGATGAAGGCCATTCAGAAGGAGCTGGGCGACGGCGAGGAGGGCGAGGGCGAGATCGCCGAGCTCGAATCCCGCATCGCCGAGACCAAGCTTTCCAAGGAGGCCCGCGAAAAGGCCGAGGGCGAGCTGAAGAAGCTCAAGAACATGTCGCCGATGTCGGCCGAGGCCACTGTCGTGCGCAACTACCTCGACTGGATGCTGTCGATCCCCTGGGGCACCAAGTCGCGGGTGAAAAAGGATCTGGGCCGCGCGCAGGAGATCCTTGACGACGATCACTATGGCCTGGTCAAGGTCAAGGAACGGATCGTCGAATACCTCGCGGTTCAGCAGCGCTCGAAAAAGCTCAAGGGTCCGATCATGTGCCTTGTGGGCCCGCCGGGCGTGGGCAAGACCAGCCTTGGCAAGTCGGTGGCGCGGGCCACCGGGCGCGAGTTCATCCGGATTTCGCTGGGCGGGGTACGCGACGAGAGCGAGATCCGCGGTCACCGCCGGACCTATATCGGCTCGATGCCGGGCAAGATCATCCAGGCGCTGAAAAAGGCCAAGACCACCAATCCGCTGATCCTGCTCGACGAGATCGACAAGATGGGCCAGGATTTCCGTGGCGATCCCGCGTCGGCGATGCTGGAGGTGCTGGATCCGGAACAGAACAACACCTTTGTCGATCACTATCTCGAGGTGGAATACGACCTCAGCAACGTGATGTTCCTGACCACCTCGAACAGCTACAACATGCCCGGGCCGCTGCTCGACCGGATGGAGATCATCCCGCTGGCCGGTTATACCGAGGACGAAAAGCACGAGATCGCCAAGGCGCACCTGATCCCGAAACAGATCAAGAACCACGGGCTCAAGGCCAAGGAATTCGCGCTGACCGACGCGGCGCTGACCGCGATCATCCGCACCTATACCCGCGAGGCCGGGGTGCGGAACCTGGAGCGCGAGATCGCCAAGGTCTGCCGCAAGGCGCTGACCCGGATCATCAAGAAGCAGGACGAGAGTGTCACAGTGACGCCTGACAACCTCGACGACTTCCTCGGGGTGCCGAAGTACCGCTATGGCCTGGCCGAGAAAGAGGATCAGGTCGGCGTCGTTACCGGGCTGGCCTATACCAGCGTCGGCGGCGAGCTGCTGTCGATCGAGGCGCTGCGCCTGCCCGGCAAGGGCCGCATGAAGACCACCGGCAAGCTGGGCGACGTGATGAAGGAATCGATCGAGGCGGCCTCCTCCTACGTCCGTTCGGTCAGTCCGCAACTCGGCATCAAGCCGCCGCGCTTCGACCGCTGGGACATCCACGTGCACGTGCCCGACGGCGCCACGCCTAAGGATGGCCCCTCGGCTGGTCTGGCGATGGTGACGGCGATCGTGTCGGTGCTGACCCAGATCCCGGTGCGCAAGGATATCGCCATGACCGGCGAGGTCACCCTGCGCGGCAATGCCACCGCTATCGGCGGGCTGAAGGAAAAGCTGCTGGCGGCGCTGCGCGGTGGCATCACCACGGTGCTGATCCCGGAAGAGAATGAAAAGGATCTGCCGGAGATCCCTGACAACGTGAAAGAGGGGCTGAAGATCATCCCCGTCTCTCACGTGTCGGAGGTGTTGAAGCTGGCGCTGGTACGCGATCCCGAGCCGGTGGAATGGGACGAGGCGGCCGAGGAAGAGGCCGCCGCCGCCCGCGCCGCGCTCAGGCCCGAGGACGGGGTCGGCGCCACCGCGCACTGAGACCCGCACAGACATCTCGTGCAAAGACGACCGGGGGCGGACCGAATGGGTCCGCCCCTTTTTTTCGTCAAGCCGTACCTTTTCTGGCCTTGGCGGCGTCGCCGTACTAGAGTCGCGGTATAGCAGGAGACAGGAGATCCCATGCCAGACGACGCGCAGCCGGGAACCGGACCGACCAAGGACGAGGAGCAGGCCACCACGCCGGACGTGGCGCCGCAGGGCGCGCCGGTGGAGCCGCGGCTGGTGAAGGTCTCGGAGCCCGCCGTGGCCCGGCCCGATCTGAAAAAACGGGACCTGATCGAAGCGGTCCTGGAGCGCTGCGATGTGAAAAAGCGCGACGCCAGGCCGGTGATCGAGGCGATGCTGGCGGTGCTGGGCGAGACCCTGGCAGAGGGGCGCGGGCTGAACCTGGAACCGATGGGCAAGCTGCGTGTCAACCGGGTCGAGGACCGGCAGGACCGCCGCATCGTGGTCTGCAAGCTGCGCCGGAGCCTCTCGGCCCCCGAAGGCGGGGTCGACGACGCGGACGCGGCGCCCGGAACCGAGGCGGAGGAATAGCCCGGATCGAGGGCCGGCATTCTGCCCGATAGGGGCTTGCACGCGGTCGCAAGCTTGTATAAATCCCGCTCGCACGGGTGATTAGCTCAGTGGTAGAGCGCTTCGTTCACATCGAAGATGTCAGGAGTTCGAATCTCTTATCACCCACCATTTTCCCTGCCCGATGATCTGAACTGGCGAGCGGATCGCCGCGGGCCCAGCCGGGAAATCCGCCTTGCGCCACATGCTCTTGCCACCTCCGCCGGGAATGGATAAGCACGGCATCACGGGTGATTAGCTCAGTTGGTAGAGCGCTTCGTTTACACCGAAGATGTCGGGAGTTCGAGTCTCTCATCACCCACCAGCTTCCCCCTCACGCCCGCCCTTTCCTGTGCGATTTCGCACAGTCTTCCGATGGTTTCGAGGGTTTATTGGTGCTCATGCACGCATATCCTTTGTGGGCACCCGACGAAAGGATGACCCATGAGCTGGAACCCCGCCCTCTACCCGCAGTATCCCAACGCCGAGACACTCGATGCCGTCGAGACCGTGGTCGTGCCCCGCGCCCGCGATCTTGGCGGTTTCGAGGTGCGCCGCGCGCTGCCCGCGCCGCGCCGCCAGATGGTCGGCCCCTTCATCTTCTTCGACCAGATGGGTCCGGCGGAGTTCGTCACCGGCCAAGGCATAGACATCCGCCCGCACCCCCATATCGGGCTGGCGACGGTGACATATCTGTTCAACGGCAGGTTCCACCACCGCGATTCCCTTGGCACCGATCAATGGATCGAACCGGGCGCGGTCAACCTGATGACCGCCGGGCATGGCGTGACCCATTCCGAGCAGGTCGACGGCGACATGCTGAAGGCGCCCTACGACCTCTTCGGCATCCAGACCTGGATCGCGCTGCCCGAGGATCGCGAGGAGGGGCCGGCTGCCTTTTCCCATGTTCCAAAGGCCCGGTTGCCGCTGTTGCAGGGCGAGGGCAAGCAGGTGCGGCTGATCCTCGGCGACGCCTGGGGCGAGCGCGCCCCGGTCGAGACCCCGTCGGAGATGTTCTATGCCGATGCCATGCTGGAGCCGGGGGCCGCCATCCCGCTGCCAGACAACCACGAGGATCGCGGCGCCTATGTGCTCTCCGGCTCCGTCGAGATCGCCGGCGACAGCTTTGATGCCGGGCGGATGATGGTGTTTCGTCCGGGCGACAGGGTGGCCCTGCGCGCCGGTTCACATGGTGCAAGGCTGATGCTGCTGGGCGGGGCCACGCTGAACGGGCCGCGGCACATCTGGTGGAACTTCGTCGCCTCCTCGCAGGACAGGATCGAGGCCGCGAAAGAGGCCTGGCGGCAGAGCGATTGGGAGAACGGCCGGTTCCGGCTGCCGCCGACCGACAGCGGCGCGTTCATTCCCTTGCCAGGGGCCTGAGGGTGGTTCCGAAAACGCTCCAAAAAACGCCGGAATCCTGCGAAGGCCGCTTGACGGGGCAGGGGCGTGGCCATAATACACCCCAACGTCCGGTTCGCCGGGCGGGCAGTGAGCGGTTGTAGCTCAGATGGTTAGAGTACCGGCCTGTCACGCCGGGGGTCGCGGGTTCGAGCCCCGTCAACCGCGCCACCGCTGCCCAACCCCGGTCCGGGGCACAGGACCAGGTCGAAAGACCGATGCGCGGTTGTAGCTCAGCTGGTTAGAGTACCGGCCTGTCACGCCGGGGGTCGCGGGTTCGAGCCCCGTCAACCGCGCCACATTCC
>NZ_JARGPK010000063.1 GCF_029212575.1 Antarcticimicrobium sp. | reverse complement strand
CAGTCCCTGAGGGCCAGAGACTTTGATCGCCAGGTCGCGGAATTCCGGATCCGCATCGCGGTGCTCGACCGCTACACCGCTCCTGGCATACCCATTACAAAGCCGGCAGGATGAGCCTGTCCGGGGCAAGGGGAAGTTTGCTCCTCAACCGATTTGCGCAACAAAGCCGGACAGGCAGGTCTTTCAGGCGCCCGGAAACGGAAACCGCTCGGTCGTGCTGCTGATGTACAGCGGATGCCCGGCTGATCCATCCTTGTTCAGTTTCAGGCAGTTGAGCGGTTTTCCGGTCGCTCTGAGCGCGCGCAGCGTCTCTTGAACGATCTCTGCGTAGCGCTTGTGCAGCTTTCCATAGGCCAGCAGAACTTCCTCGGCGGGCTCGGCTTCGCGGAGAATCGTCGGGAGGTTTTCCGGGCTGCATGCCAGCTTGGGGTCATGTGGCACGTTTCTGGGTTCGGTGGCGCGCCAGTCCAGCATGTTGGTCTTCACGTAGCGTGTAAATCCCCACCTTCTGGCAAAGCCAAGCTCCCGGTCACAGGTCGGGTCCGAGACTTCGGCGGTCGCAACAGAGGGGTTTTGGCCCAGGAACATGATGGTTCGCGGTTGGTCACCTTTCGGCGTCCAGTCGCGGATCAAGGTCTGGCGGTATCGCCCGCAAGAAGAGAAGGTCGCGCCGCCGATCACCCCGTCGGGAAGACGGATTCGAACCTTGCCGCCCGGATCGTGCAGCCTGTGGGCCTCATCCTCGGAGATGTTTTCTTCTGCATTCGTCATCTTGGCCCTCATATGGAAAAGCAGCCTTCGGCATATTGTTTTTCATCTATGCGTTTGAGTGTTCTTTCAGCGAATAGTCCCTGCACCATCGAAGATTTCCCCGGTCGCGGTCGAGGGGGGGATCACGAAATGCGCCCTGCGCCCCGTCGCTGTCCCGGCAGACGCCGGAAGAGGGCGCGCCGCCCTTGGTATGGCTGCGGTTGATCATGGGATCGGGTTTAACCGTCTGCGCGCCGGAGCGAAAGACGCCGCCGGAAGAGAGGGGGCGCTGCCCCCGCCGCCCGCGCGGGCGGCTCCCCCGGAAGTTTTTCCGACGAGAAGAAGGGTCCGATGCTTCTTCTCGCCCCAAATACTCCCGCCGGAGGCACGCCCCGCAGGGGCGCTCCGGGGGCGGCCTTACAGGTTGAACACCCGGCTGGGGTGCAGCTGCCCCGATTTGTAGCGGCCTACAGCCACCGCGCGCCCCTCGAACGAGGCCCAGCATTCATCACCGTATTCCGCGTCCGAGGGCAGCACTGTGCCGGGATTGCCGTTGCGCAGCTTCGCCGCGCCGTCGGCGGTGCATTTGACCTCCGGCAGATCCGCCAACCCCTGTTCCAGCGGGCGGATATATTCGTCCAGCGCCGGGGTTTTCGCCATTTCGTCTATCTGCGCGAGGGTCAGCCCGTCCTCGGCGTCGAAGGGGCCGGACCAGATCCGGCGCAGGCGCAAAACATGGCCGAAACACCCCAGCGCTTGGCCGAGATCGCGGGCGATGGCGCGCACGTAGCCACCCTTGCCGCAGGTCATTTCCAGCTCGACGTGATCGGCGTCGGGCCGGTCGGTCATCACCAGTTCCTCGACCCAGAGCGGGCGCGCCGCGACCTCGAACTCCTCGCCATCGCGGGCGAGCTTATAGGCGCGCTCGCCGTCGATCTTCACCGCGGAGTATTTCGGCGGAACCTGCATGATGTCGCCGATGAACGGACCCAGCGCCGATTTGATCTCCTCGTCCGTGGGACGGATGTCGCTCTCTGCGATCACCTCGCCCTCGGCGTCGTCGGTATTGGTCGCCTTGCCCAGACGCACGGTGAAGGCATAGGCCTTCAGCGCGTCGGTGATATAGGGCACGGTCTTGGTCGCCTCGCCCAGCGCCACCGCCAACACGCCGGTCGCCTCCGGGTCCAGCGTGCCGGCGTGGCCGGCCTTCTTCGCCTCCAGCGCCCAGCGCACCTTGTTGACCACCGCGGTCGAGGTCATGCCGGCGGGTTTGTCCACCACCAGCCAGCCAGAGAGGTCGCGCCCCTTGCGTTTGCGTGCCATGTCGTTCCCGTTCGTGATCAGAGTGCGGCGAGGTAGCCGAGCAGAGCGGCGCTGTCAATTTGCGGCGTGTCGGGGCGGCGGGATTGTACGGAATCGGCGCCGAATTCCCCTATTCGGCGGGTTCGGCCACCCCCACGATCGGCCCCAGATCGAAACCCGGATCGTTCCGCCCGAGCTGCGGCGCGTAGAGGCGCGAGACGTTGCCGTCGAAATAGAGCGCCTGCGGCAGCTGCAGCCGGTCGCGGAACAGCCGCCCGAAATCGTGAAAACTGACCGCATTGCGGGACAGAGCGAAGACCGCGTGCGACCCGTCGGCGCTGGTGCCCACCCCGTTGCGCACATAGCGCGAGGTGCTGTCGGGCAGAAAGCGCGGGTGCAGCGCCCCGTCGATCACCAGCATCGGCCCGGACTGGGTGGCATAGGTGCAACCGGGCTTGCGCGCGAGATAGGCCCGGGTCTCGATCACCTCGGCGCGGCCTTGGGAAATGCAGAAGACCCCGTTGGGCAAAAGGCCGAAGTTGCCCGGTCCGGCCCCGGGAATCACCCGCATCAGCTCCTGCCCGTTCTCGATGTAATGGCCGACCGGGCTGCGGTCGTCGTGATACATCCCGGCGTTCATCGCGAAGGCAAGGCGCTTTCCCTCACCTGCCAGCACGCGGTTCACCGCGCCGAACTGGCCCAGTGGCAGGCCGTTACCATCGTTCAGGAACAGCCGCAGATCCTCGCGCGTCGCATCGACCTCGCAGATGGTATAGCGGTTGCCGCCATGGCTGGTGTCACGGCATTCGACCGCCGCCGACGGCCCGGCGGCGAGCATGGCCACGAACGCCAGGACGGCGCGCATCAACTCTCGAGGTCGCGGCGCACCGCGTCCTGCGACAGCATGCGGCGGGTTTCGTCCATCTGGTCAAAGGTCTGGTCGAGCTGGAACCGCAGGTCGGGGGTGAATTTCAGCCCGGCCTTCTTGCCGATGATGCGCCGCAGCTCGCCCTTGTTGCGGGCCAGCAGCTTGACCACGTCCTCCTGCCCCTTGCCACCCAGCGGCAGCACATAGGCGGTGGCGATCTTGAGATCGGGCGAGGTGCGGACCTCGCCCACGGTGATCGACATGCGGTTGAGGTCCGGGTCGTGGATGTCGCCGCGCGCCAGCACCTCGGCCAGGGTGCGCCGGATCAATTCGCCCACGCGAAGCTGCCGCTGCGAGGGGCCGGGACCGTCGTGAAAACTGTTCTTTGCCATGTCCCCGATCTACGCCTTCGCGGAGGCTTTGCCAAGAAGCGCGGGAGAAGGTAGGGAAACAACCGGATACCGCAGCGAAAGGGCGCCGAGATGACACACAGGCCGGGGATCGTCGTGACCGGGGCATCGGGCCGGATGGGCCGGATGCTGATCGAAACCATCTGCGACAGCGACAAGGCGCGCCTGGTCGGCGCGGTGGAACGCGCCGGTCATTCCTGGGTCGGCCGCGACGTGGGCGAGGCGATGGGCGGCGCGGCGCTGGGCGTGACGGTGACCGACCAGCCGCTCGACGCCTTTGCCCAGGCGCAGGCGGTGATCGACTTTACCGCGCCCGAGGCGACGCTGGAGTTCGCCGCGTTGGCCGCCCAGGCCCGCGCGGTGCATGTGATCGGCACCACCGGCATGACCCCCGAACAGATCGCGCAGCTTGAGCCGGCCGCGCGCCACGCGGTGATCGTCCGCGCCGGCAACATGAGCCTTGGTGTCAACCTGCTGGTGCAACTGACGAAACGGGTCGCTGCCGCGCTCGACGAGGATTTCGACATCGAGGTGATCGAGGCGCATCACCGCCACAAGGTCGACGCGCCCTCGGGCACCGCGCTGATGCTGGGCGAGGCCGCCGCCGAGGGGCGTGGGGTCACGCTGGCGGATGTGGCGGACCGGGGCCGCGACGGGATCACCGGCGCGCGCGAACGGGGGCATATCGGCTTTTCCGCGATTCGCGGCGGCGACATCGTGGGCGAGCATGACGTGCTCTTCGCCGCCGATGGTGAGCGGATCGTGCTGCGTCATGTGGCGACCGACCGGGCGATCTTTGCCCGCGGCGCGCTCAAGGCGGCGCTCTGGGGTCAGGGCAAGGGACCGGGCCAGTACGACATGGTGGATGTGCTGGGGCTGTGAGCCAGTCCCGCTTCTTCTCGTGTAAAATACTCCGGGGGTGAGGCCGCCAGGCCGAGGGGGCGGCGCCCCCTTTCCCATCCCGGCCATGCGATCAAAAGTCGATCGCGATCCCCTTCTTTTCCCAATCGCCATAGCGCACCGGTTCGGGCCCGTCGCGCCCGCCCAGTTCCGTGGGGAGGGGGGCTTGTTCGGCCTCAGCCTTGCGGCGGCGCTCCTGCGCCTCGGCCAGCGCGCGTTTGGCGGCGGGCGGCAGGTCGGCGGCGTCCGGCGCGGCATCCGGGCTGTCATTCTCACGCATCACGGGTTCCTTTGCTCTTTCTCCGTGATATACGCCTCTGTCGCCCGGGAGCAAGACGGGCGCAGGGACGCAGCGAGGACAGGCAGGCATGGACGACACCGCAATCACCGCACGGCAGAGCGCGATCAACCTGCTTGACCAGGTTCTGGGCGAGGGCCGACTGATACCCGAATGCCTGGCCGCCGGGGCGCTCGACCGGCTGGAACCGGCCGACCGCGCCCGCGCGCAGCGTCTGGCCACCGACACCCTGCGCGGGCTGGAGCGGGCCGACCGGCTGTTGCAGAAACACCTGCGCAAATACCCGCCCCTGCCGGTGCGCAACGCGCTGCGGCTGGGTACGGTGGAACTGTGCCAGGGCGAGGCGGCACATGGCGTGGTCAATGCCATGGTCACCATCGTCAGCCGGCATCGTCACCACGGTCACCTGAAAGGGCTGGTCAACGCGGTGCTGCGCAAGATCGCCGCCGAGGGGCCGGAGGCCTGGGACAAACTGCGGGTGCCGCGGCTGCCGAAATGGCTGCGCAAGCCGTTGGCCCAGGCCTGGGGCGGCGATGCGATGGCGGCGATGGAGGCCGTGCATTTCGCCGGTGCACCGCTGGACATCACGCCACGCGCGGGCGCGCAGGTCGATCTGCCCGGCGCGCGGGTCTTGCCGACCGGGTCGCTGCGGCTCACCGCGCCGGGACAGATCTCGGCGCTGCCGGGCTTTGCCGAGGGGGCCTGGTGGGTGCAGGACGCCGCCGCCGCGCTGCCGGCAAGGGTTCTGGCGGCGCAACCGGGGGAAAAGGTGCTCGATCTTTGCGCCGCGCCGGGGGGCAAGACCCTGCAACTGGCCGCCGCCGGGGCCGAGGTGGTGGCGCTCGATATCTCCGATGCGCGGCTTGGCCGGCTGCGCGACAACCTTGGCCGCACCGGGCTTTCGGCGCAGGTGGTGGTCGGCGACGCGCTGGAGCACGCGGGGGAGTATGACGCCATCCTGCTCGACGCGCCCTGTTCGGCCACCGGCACCATCCGGCGCCATCCCGACCTGCCCTTTGCCAAGGACGGGTCGGAGTTCGCCGGGCTGATCGAATTGCAGGCGCAGATGCTGGCGCATGCCTGGAGCCTGCTGAAACCGGGCGGGCGGCTGGTCTATTGCACCTGCTCGCTGCTGCCCGACGAGGGCGAGGTGCAGGTCGAGGCGGCGCTGGAGAGCCTGCCGGGGGCCACCATCGACCGCGCCGCGCTGGCCCTGCCGGGGGTCGATCCGGCCTGGATCACGCCCGAGGGCGGGCTGCGGCTGCGGCCCGATTACTGGGCCGATCTGGGCGGGATGGACGGATTTTATATCGCCTGCCTGATCAAAGCCGCCTGAAGCCTGGGTTTCGCAAGTGACTTGGCGGCTTCGCGCCGCTATGATCTGCCGGAAACGCCAGAGAGCGTGAGAGGCAGAGCGCATGTCCAGTCCTGACAGTTTCGCCGGCCGAAGGACACGGATCCTCAACCGGCTTTACGCCCGGCTTAGCCGGCGCCAGCGTGCCGCGACCGGGTTTGTCTCGCAGCCCGAGCCGCGCACCATCGGCAGTTTCGCCCGCGGCCGGCAACTGGTGGCCGGCAACCTGCTGTTCGCCGGCTACCTGATCGAATCGCCCGATACCGCGCTGTGGGACGTCGCCGCCCCCAACGCCGCCTTTGACGCCGAGCGCCACGGATTTGCCTGGCTCGACGACCTGGCAGCGGTGGGCGATCTGGCGGCACGGGCAAAGGCGCAGAACTGGCTCTGGGGCTGGATCGCAGCGCATGGCGGCGGCACCGGGCCCGGCTGGACACCGGATCTGGCCGGGCGGCGGGTGATCCGCTGGATCAATCACGCGCTGTTCCTGCTGCGCGGGCAGGACCGCGAGGCGAGCGAAATCTTCTACCGCGCGCTCTCGGCGCAGGCCTGGTTCCTGTCGAAACGCTGGACCGGCGCGGCGCCCGGCCTGCCCCGGTTCGAGGCGCTGACCGGGTTGATCTACGCCGGGCTGTCGCTGCAGGGGCGCGAGGAACTGGCCGACCCGGCGGTCAGGGCACTGGCCCGCGAATGCGCGACGCAGATCGACGGCCAGGGCGGGCTGCCGACCCGCAACCCCGAGGAACTGCTCGAGGTCTTTACCCTGCTGACCTGGGCGGCGGCGGTGCTGCACGACGCCGGGCGCGGGGTGCCGGCCCAGCACCAGGCGGCGATCGAGCGGATCGCACCCACCCTGCGCACCCTGCGCCATGCCGACGGCGGGCTGGCGCGGTTTCACGGCGGTGGCCGCGGCATGGAGGGGCGGCTCGACCACGCGCTGGCGGCCAGCCACGTCAAGCCGGTCCAGCCGGAGGGGCTGGCAATGGGCTATGCGCGGCTCTCGGGCGGGCGCACCACCTTGATCGTCGATGCCAGCGCACCGCCGCGCGGGGCGGCCTCGTTCAACGCGCATGCCTCGACGCTGGCCTTCGAGCTGACCTCCGGGCGCCGCCCGCTGATCGTCAACTGCGGCTCGGGCGCCTCCTTCGGGGTTGAATGGCGCCGCGCCGGGCGCGCGACGCCGTCGCATTCCACGCTCTGCCTCGATGGCTATTCCAGCGCGCGGCTGGCCGACCCCGCCCGCGGCACCGGGCGCGAGGCCCTGATCGACGCGCCAGTCCGGGTGCCCACCCAGATTTCCGAGATGACTGATGGTATTCGCTTTCAGGGCGGGCATGATGGCTATCTGCGCAGCTTCGGCCTGACCCATGTGCGCTGCCTCGACCTTACCTTCGACGGGCGCGGGCTGGCCGGCGAGGACATGCTGCTGGCGGTCGAGGATGCCGACAAGCGCCGGTTCGACAAGGCGATGGATGCGACCGTGCTGTCGGGCATCGGGTTTGATATCCGCCTGCACCTGCACCCGGAGGTGGACGCGGCGCTGGATCTGGGCGGGGCGGCGGTGTCGATGGCGCTGAAAAGCGGGGAGATCTGGGTGTTTCGCCACGAGGGCAGACAGACCCTCGCGCTGGAGCCCGGCGTCTATCTCGAAAAGGGCCGGTTGAAACCGCGCGCCAGCCGACAGATCGTGCTGTCGGGCCGGGCGCTGGATTACCGAACCCGGGTGCGCTGGTCGCTGAGCAAGGCGCAGGATACCGCCATCGCGGTGCGCGACCTGCACCGGGACGAGACGGATTTCCAGAGTTAACGGCGGGAACGTAGAACGTAGGGCGGGCTTCAGCCCGCCGCCCGCCCGATGCCGGAACCACGCG
>NZ_JARGPK010000054.1 GCF_029212575.1 Antarcticimicrobium sp. | reverse complement strand
CGATATCGCCGTTGTTGGCGGTCTCGGTCTCGCGGATGATGACGACATCGCCGTCGTTGATCCCCGCCTCGATCATCGAGTCACCCTTGACCTCAAGCGCGTAATGCTCCGCCTGACCCGAGAGCATGGTGCCCGGAACGGCGACGCTATGCGACACATGGCTGATCGCCTCGATCGGAACGCCGGCGGCGATCCGTCCCATCATCGGCAGTTCGACCGAATAATGTTCCACCCCGTCTGCATTGGCCGGGCGCGACGCCGGGCGGCCATCCCCGTTGATGATGCGGGGCGTGAACCCGGCCCCGGCAGTACCGCCCAGGCTCTCGGGCAGCTTGACGATCTCGATCGCCCGGGCCCGGTGCGCCAGTCGGCGGATGAAACCGCGTTCCTCAAGCGCCGTGATCAGCCGGTGAATGCCGGACTTGCTGCGCAGGTCGAGCGCAACCTTCATTTCGTCGAAACTGGGCGGCACCCCTTCGCGCTGTACGCGCTTATGGATAAATTCCAGCAAATCCAGTTGTTTCCGGGTCAGCATCTATCACACCTCGTGGCCCTGCGTTTCACTTTGTTCTACGCATGTTCACGTTTTGTGTCAAGGGCGCCGCGCCCCGGCGTCAGATGGGGAGGTAATCAACCAGATCTCCGGCCGCCTGCGCGGGATCGCCGGGCGGGCGCCGGATCAGTGCGTTGGAGGCCGAAAGCACCGAAAGAAGGGAGCTGTCCTGATCGCCACTCAGGGTGATCCGCCCGTCGCCGCCGATTTTTGCCCGCATGTAATGCTCGCGCGGGCCATTCGCCGCGATCGCCTGCGCCAGCGGTGCCCGCAACAGGGCGGGGGCTTTTGCCCCAATCCCAAGCATCGCCCGGATCATCGGTGCAAGGAAAATATGCCCGCAGACCATGGCCGAAACCGGGTTGCCCGGCAGCCCGACCATGGCCGCGCCGTTCATCCGCCCGGCCATCAGTGGTTTGCCGGGCCGCATCAGCACCTTGTAGAACGACCGTTCCAGCCCCAGTTCACCGGCCACGCGACCGACCAGATCGTGATCGCCGACCGAGGCGCCGCCGATGGTGACCACCAGATCGGCCCCCTCGGCCAGCCCGAAGGCGGTGCCGAGCGACGACAGGGTGTCGCGTGCGATCGGCAGGATGCGGGCCTCGACCCCCAACGCCTCGAGCATCGCCTTGAGGCCAAAGGTGTTCGACGAGAGGATCTGGTCGGGGCCGGGATCCTCGCCCGGCATCACCAGTTCGTCGCCGTTGGAGATCAGCGCCACCACGGGTTTGCGCGCCACCGGCACCCGGGCGATGTTCATCGCCGCCAAGAGCGCAATATCGGCGGGCCGCAGCAACCGCGGCGCGCTGACGCCGTCGCCGGCCCGGAAATCCACCCCGGCCGGGCGCACGTTGTCCTTTGTGCCGGGATCGTTGATGATGGTGACCAGATCGCCGCTATGGCTCACGTCCTCTTGAATCACAACGAAATCCGCGCCCTCGGGCATCGGCGCGCCGGTAAAGATACGCACCGCCTGACCCGGCCCGACGCGCCCTGCGAATCGGCGCCCGGCGGCGGCCTCGCCGATCAGCTTGAACATGGCGTGCAGTTCGACCTCGGCGGATTTCACCGCGTAGCCGTCCATCGAGGAGGCGGCAAAGGGCGGCTGATCGCACCGCGCGGCGACATCGCGGGCCAGAACCCGGCCCGAGGCCTGGGCCAGCGGCACCTCTTCCACCGGCATCGGCGCGGCAAGCTCGAACAGTCGCGCGCGGGCCTCGTCCACGGTAATCATTTTGCCTCGTACCGCCCTGATTTTCCGCCATCTTTCAGCACAACACGGATGCCGCCGATCTGCATGCCCTTGTCCACCGCCTTGACCATGTCGAACACCGTCAGCGCGGCGACGCTGACCGCTGTCAGCGCCTCCATCTCGACGCCGGTCTGTCCTGTGGTCTTGACCGTGGCGCGGATGTGCAGCCCGGGCAGGCCGGGGTCGGCCTGTAGTTCCACCGCCACCTTGGTCAGCGGCAGCGGATGGCACAGCGGGATCAGATCCGGCGTTTTCTTGGCGCCCATGATCCCGGCCAGTTGCGCCACGCTCATCACGTCGCCCTTTTTTGTATGACCTTTTGTAATGATGTCAAAGGTTTGCGGGCTCATGCTAATGTGACCCTCGGCAATGGCGACGCGGGCGGTCTCGGGCTTGTCCGAGACATCGACCATCACGGCATTTCCGGCGGCGTCGAAATGGGTCAGATCGGCCATGTCACATCCCTCCCGGTGCGGTCAGCGGATTGGCAAGCAGCTGGCGGGTGGCCTCGGCCACGTCGTCCTGGCGCATCAGGCTTTCGCCGATCAGGAAACATCGCGCGCCATAGCGGGCCATGTCGGCCAGATCCCCGGGGGTGCTCAACCCGCTTTCGCAGACGATGGTGCGATCCGCGGGCACCAGTTTGGAGAGCCTCCGCGTGGTGTCCAGCGTCGTCTCGAAGGTCTTTAGATTGCGGTTGTTGATGCCGATCAGCGGGCTATTCAGCAGTGACGCGCGCTCCAGTTCGGCCTCGTCATGCACCTCGATCAGCACGTCCATGCCCCAGTCGAAGGCCGCCTGTTCCAGCTCGGCCGCCTGGCCGTCCCCGACCGAGGCCATGATGATCAGGATGCAGTCACCCCCCAGCGCGCGGGCCTCGGCCACCTGGTAGGGGTCGTAGATGAAATCCTTGCGCAGGGCAGGCAGGTCGCAGGCAGCACGGGCGGCGGTGAGATAGTCCTTGGCGCCCTGGAAGCTGGGCGTATCGGTCAGCACGGAAAGGCAGGTGGCGCCGCCCGCCGCATAGGCCTGTGCCAACGCCGGCGGATCGAAATCCGGGCGGATGAGGCCCTTGGACGGGCTGGCTTTCTTGATCTCGGCGATCAACCCGTATCCGCCCCGACTGGCCATTTGCAGCGCCTCGGCAAAGGGGCGCACCGGGCTTGCCGCGCGCGCCTCGGCCTCGACCTCGTCCAGCGGTTTCGCGGATTTGTCGGCGGCGATCTCGTCCAGCTTGTAGGCCTTGATACGGTCCAGAACGGTCTCGGTCATGCGCCCTCCTGCGTGATTCGGGCCAGGGTTTCGACGCGCGCCCTGGCCCTGCCGCTGTCGATGCTCTCTTTGGCCATGGCGACGCCCTCGCGCAGGTCGGTGGCAACACCTGCGATCACCAGCGCGGCGGCGGCGTTCAGCAGCACAGCATCGCGATAGGCCGAGGGCACACCGTCAAGCAGCGCGCGCAGCGCGGCGCCGTTCTGTTCCGGCGTGCCGCCGAGAATGTCCTCGAAGGGATGCACCGGCAGGCCGGCGTCCTCGGGGTGCAGCTCGGCCTCCCTGACCACGCCGTCCTCCAGCGCCGCGACCCAGCTGACCCCGGTGATGGTCAGCTCGTCGGTGCCGTCCGATCCGTGCACCAGCCAGGCGCGCTCCGATCCCAGCCGGCCTAGGGTCTCGGCCATCGGGCGGATCAGGTCGCGGGTAAAGGTGCCGGTCAACTGCCGCTTCACCCCCGCCGGGTTGGTCAGCGGCCCGAGGATGTTGAAGATGGTGCGCGTGCCCAACTCGGTCCGCGCCGGGCCCACATGGGCCATCGCCGGGTGATGCATCGGCGCCATCATGAAGCCGATCCCGGCTTCGCGCAGCCCCCGCTCGACCACCTCGGCGCCGACCATGGTCTTGATCCCCACCTGGCCCAGGGCATCGGCGGAACCCGATTTCGACGACAGGTTGCGGTTGCCATGCTTGGCCACAGGCACCCCGGCGCCGGCCACCACGAAGGCGGTTGCGGTCGAGATGTTGAGCGTGCCCTTGCCGTCGCCGCCGGTGCCGACGATATCCATCGCCCCCTCGGGCGCGGTCACCGCATGGCATTTGGCCCGCATCACCGCTGCGGCGGCGGTGTATTCGTCAACCGTCTCGCCCCGGGTGCGCAGCGCCATCAGCAGCCCGCCGATCTGTGCCGGCGTGGCCTCGCCGTCGAACAGGATATTAAAGGCGGCCTCGGCCTCCTGCGGGGTCAGTGGGCGTTCGGCGCTGGCGCCGATCAGCGGTTTCAGCGCGTCGCTCATGCGGGAACCTTCATCTCGTTCAGGAAATTCTTCAGCAGCGCGTGACCATGCTCCGAGGCGATCGACTCAGGGTGAAACTGCACCCCGTGGATCGGCAGCTCGCGGTGCTGCAGACCCATGATGGTGCCATCCTCGAGCCAGGCGGTCACGGAGAGGTTGTCGGGCAGGCTGTCGCGGTCCACCACCAGCGAATGGTAGCGCGTCGCCTCGAAGGGCGAGGGCAGCCCGGCGAACACGCCCTGGCCCTCGTGGTGGATCACGCCCATCTTGCCGTGCACGATGTCCGCCGCGCACACCACCTTGCCGCCGAAGGCCTGGCCGATGGTCTGGTGGCCCAGGCAGACGCCGAGCAGCGGGATCCGCTGCGCCGCCGCCGCTTTGGTCAGGGTCAGGCAGATGCCGGCCTTGTCCGGGTCGCAGGGGCCGGGCGAGAGCAATATGCCCTCGGGGCGCATCGCGATGGCGTCCTGCACGCTCAGCGCATCGTTGCGGCGGGTGACCACATCGGCCCCCAGTTCGCCCAGATAATGCACCAGGTTGTAGGTAAATGAGTCGTAGTTGTCGATCAGCAGAAGCATGGCATCCGGGGCAGATTGGGGGCTGGTGGCAAAAGCGCCGCCAGCACTATAATGGTGGTGCCATACATGTTCAGGGATGGCCACCAGCGTCAAGGGCCGGAGGGCGGGACAGATCGCTGCCCCCTGCAGAGGTCTGGCGGGTGCGATCGTGGCGAGAAGAGAGGCAAGGCAGGGATGCGCGGATTTTTTGGCGGTCTGGTACTGGGCGCTGTTCTGGTGGCGGCCGGGGCGGCGGGGCTGTCGCTCCTGATTCCGTTGGCGCGGCCGGATGTCGTGACCGAGCCGCCGGTGGCTGCCGCCGGGGCGGAGGCAGGCGGCGAGGATGCCGGGGTTGCACCGGCTGGAATGGATGCGGATCTGGTCGAGGCTGCTCCCATCGCGCCGCGTGGCGAGGGGCGCACGACCGACGATTTGGCCTCGCTGGAAGGGGCCGACACGCAGCCGGCCGGCAAACCGCGGATCGGCGGCGCGACGACCGGGCTCGACCGGCCGGAAGAGGTAACGGGCGCCCCGGAGGTATCGGCGAAGGGGGAGGACCCGGTCTCGCCGCAGGCGCCCACCGGCGGACCCGACGCGCCGATGACAGAGGCCGGAGTTCCAGTGATCTCCGATCCGGCCCAACCGGCGCCGCCGGCGGTGCCGCAGACCGGTTCCGACTTTGGCATGACCCCGCCCGAGGGCGATGCCGCGCCCGAGGTCGCCACCCGCATGGATCCCGGGACAGAGGGTGCGGCGCCCTCGGCGCCCGGCTCCGGCCCAGAAGGCGAGGAGTCTCCCGTGCTCGCGACCGATCCCGGTGCCGCCCCCGATACCGGGACGGATCCGGCGGCCGGGGCTGCGCCGGAGACCCAGTCCGCGCCGGGCGAGGTGGCGGGCGCTGAAACCGCGCCGGAGACGCCGATGGGAACACCGTCCACCATGGCGCCCGCGCCGGGTGCCGCGCCGGATGCCGATACCGAGGCCCCCGACGCCCCCGCGCCGCGAATCGCGGCGCTGCCGCAGGCCGGATCCGGCACCGGAAGTACCGCGCAGGGACCGGCCATCGGCACCCCGGTCAAACCCCTGACCGACCGCGATGATACGCCGGACGCACGCCCGGTGGGGCCGCGACCGCTCACGCTTTACGCCGCGCCCTTCGAGAATCCGGAAGATCGGCCGATGATGTCGATCGTGCTGATCGACGACGCCGGCTCGATCGGAGCCGAGGCCCTGGCGGATTTCCCTTATCCGCTGACCTTCGCGGTCGACCCGTCGCTCCCCGACGCGGCAGAGCGCATGGCGCGCCACCGCGCCGCCGGGTTCGAGGTGGTGATGCTGGCCGATCTGCCCGCCGCCGCCAATCCGCAGGATGCCGAGGTCGCTTTGTCGGTCTGGCGCGATGCCCTGCCCGAGGCGGTGGCGATTCTTGAGGGGACCGGCACCGGCCTGCAGGGCAACCGGGCGCTGTCGGACCACGTGACCGAGATCGCGCAGGATACCGGGCTGGGGTTGATCACCCAGGCCAACGGGCTGAACACGGTGCAGAAACTGGCCGTGCGCGCCGGGGTGCCCTCGGCGGTGGTGTTCCGCGATTTCGACGGCGCCGGTCAGACCCCGGTGGTGATGCGCCGGTTCCTGGACCAGGCGGCGTTCCGTGCCGGGCAGGAGGGGGCGGTGATCATGCTGGGCCGGGTGCGGCCCGACACGATCAGCGCGCTGCTGCTCTGGGGGTTGCAGGACCGCGCCGAACGGGTCGCGCTCGCCCCGGTCTCGGCGGTGCTGACACAGGCGCCGGTGGCGCGATAGGTGGCGCGGCGGGGCCTCGGGCTCAGACGAACAGCGCGTTCAGAACGGTAAAGACCAGGGCCGAGAGCAGCGCCGCGGCGGGCACGGTGATCAGCCAGGCCGCGAGGATGGTCAGGAAATGCGATCTGCGCACCAGCTTGCGCCGGCGTCGCTCCTCGACGGCGAGTTTCTTGCGTTCTAATGGCACATTGCGGGGGCGTCGTCGTTCGCTGTGCCATTCGCGGAAGAACCCGACGCCGAACACCGCACCCACCGCGATATGGGTGGAGGACACCGGCAGGCCCAGCCAGCTTGCCACGATCACGGTGATCGCCGCCGAGAGCGCGACGCAATAGGCACGCATCGGGTTCAGCTTGGTGATCTGGCTGCCCACCATGCGGATCAGCTTGGGCCCGAACAGCACCAGGCCGAAGGAAATGCCGAAGGCCCCGACGATCATGACCCAGCTGGGAATCGCGACCTTGCCCGCGATGTCGCCGAACTCGGCCGTGTGCACGATGGCGGCCAGCGGGCCGACCGCATTGGCCACGTCATTGGCGCCATGCGCAAAGGACAGAAGCGCGGCGGAGATAACCAGCGGCAATGAGAACAAAGTCTTGAGCGACTTGTTGCGGTTCTCCATGCCAACGGACTGGCGCCGGATCAGCGGCGCGGCGATGGCATAGCTGAGGGCGCCGACCAGAAGCCCGATCAGCAGCGCGGTGCTCAGGTCGATATGGATCACCTTTTTCAACCCCTTGACCGCCAGATAAGCGGCAAAGGCCCCGGCCATGATCCCGACCAGCACCGGCACCCATCGCCGGGCGGCGGCGATCTTGTCGTCCTGGTAGATGATCTGCGCCTTGATGAAGGCGAGGAAGGCGGCGGCGATTACCCCGCCAAGAACCGGAGAGATCACCCAGCTGGCGGCGATCGCGCTCATGCTTGACCAGTTGACGGCGCCGAACCCGGCGGCGGCAATGCCGGCGCCCATCACGCCGCCAACCACCGCGTGGGTGGTGGAAACCGGCGCGCCGATCCAGGTCGCAAGGTTGACCCACAGCGCCGAGGAGGTCAGCGCCGCCATCATCGCCCAGATAAAGACCGAGGAATCTCTCAGCCCCGCCGGGTCGATGATGCCCTTGGAGATCGTCGAGACCACGTCACCGCCCGCCAGCAGCGCGCCGGCGCTTTCGCACAGCGCGGCGATCACGATGGCGCCGCCCAGCGTCAGGGCATTGGCGCCGACCGCCGGCCCCATGTTGTTGGCCACGTCGTTGGCGCCGATGTTGATCGCCATGTAGGCGCCGAGCACGGCTGCGGCGATGATGATCGCCGAGGTGGAGCCGCTGCCGGTGAAAACCGCCGCGAACAGCCCGACGAGCACCATGAAAGCCAGCGCGACGCCAAGGCCCACCATCGGCCGCGCGACATAGAGCGTCGCCAGTTCAAGCTGGCTGATCCGGCCCAGATCCTTGTCGAGCGTTTTCCAATGCCGGGGGAGGGGGGGCTGTGACATTCACGCTTTCCAGTGCCAACCGGGACTGTCCCGCGCACATGTCAAAATTCGGTTACATTCGGGGGGCGGGTAGGACGGATCGGAGCTCAGTTCAAGCGCGCGCGGTCATTTTTTCGGCGAACTGTTGCAGCGCCTCGCGCAGGCCGGGCTCACCGGCCCTCTGGATAGCCTCGGAAATCGGCAGCCAGACACGCTCGCGGCGATCGACCTCGGGGAAATCGTCGCACATCCGCGTCACCTCGATCGGGTAGACCCAGATGGTGCAGTTGCGCTCCAGCCCGCTGCCGTGCAGCTTGATGCAGTCGTAGCTGGTCAGCGGGTCGCGCCAGGCCGTGCTCTCCTGCACGCCAGCCTCTTCCCAGGCCTCCTGTTGCGCGATCTGCCATCCCTCCAGCCCGGTGATGGGCCAGCCCTTGGGGGCGATCCAGCGTCCGCGCGACGAGGTCACCAGCAGCACCTCGGGCGCACCATCGGCGCCGGGGCGGTAGCAGAGCGCGGCAAACTGGACCGCCTTCGGGCGGCTCAGGATAAGCTTGATATTCTCCAGCCACGGGATCGGTCGCGCGGTCATTTCAGGTGTGCCTTGGGTGCTCGAAGTGTGATTTTTCAATATTGGGTCAAAATTGACCGAAATCAATTTTTGCCACGCTAGCGACGAAAAATCAACCCGGCCAGGCGATCCAGGCCTCGGGCGGGCCGGCAAAGACGTTGATATCCACCGGACCTTCGACCCCCGGCACCACGCCGGTGCCGGTGTACTGCCAGAAGATCCAGCGCGCGCCGGGATAGGTTTCGCGCGGGTGGCCGGCGACCGAGCGCAGCCAGAACTGGGTTCCCGAAAGCTGGCCAATCCCGGTCTCGCGGTAGAAATCCGGCGTGGTGTAGATCACCGGGCGGCGGCCGTAGTGGCGTTCGAGAATATCGAGGAACCGGCGCGCCTCGGCCCGGACCTTGGCGCCCTCGGGGCGCTCGGTGCAGGTGGGCGAGCGGTGGTTCCATTCCATGTCCAGCACATGCGGCAGGGCAGCCGGGTCGCGCGGCACGTGGCGGATGAACCAGCGCGCCTGTTCCGCCGCCGGACGGCAGAAATAGAAATAGTGATAGGCGCCGTGCCGCAGACCGGCGCCCTTGGCCCCGTGCCAGTTACGATCGAACATCGGGTCGCTGTGGTCGCCGCCCTCGGTCGCCTTGATATAGGCAAAGGCGGCGCCGCCGCGGCGCACCGCGCGCCAGTCGATCTCTCCCTGATAGCGCGAGACGTCAATGCCGTGTACCGCGTAGCGGTCTGGGGGGATGCCCTGCCAGTCATGCGGGTCGAGATCGTCGAACCGTGGCGCGGCAAGAAAGGACATATGCGGATGCGCGGCGGCCTCAGCCGCCGATGTGGCGGGTGCCTGGGCCCGCTGCCCACAGGCCGCAAGCAAGAGAGACCCGCATAGCCACAGGCCGATTCGACCCATCATCGCCCGACCCATCGCACACCTTTTTAACAAAATCACATCACCATTAACGCGCAGTTGGCGGCGTATTGCAACGGCGTATCCGGGCGATCAAAGATCCAGATCGACCCAGACGGGAACATGGTCCGAGGGTTTCTCGTATCCGCGGATTTCCTTGTCGATACCGACCTCGCACAGCAGATCCGCCGCCTGTGGGGTCAGCAGCACATGGTCGATGCGGATGCCGTCGTCGCGGTTCCAGGCGCCGGCCTGGTAATCCCAGAACGTATAATACCCCGGCCCGCGCATCCGCGCGCGCAGCGCATCGGTAAAGCCCAGGTTGACGACGCGCTGATAGGCGGCGCGGCTGTCGGGACGAAACAGGGCATCCTCGGTCCAGGCCTCGGGGCGGGCGGCGTCCTCGGGCTGCGGGATGACGTTGTAGTCGCCGGCCATCATCGCCGGTTCCTCCGCGGCCAGCAGATCGCGCGCGCGCGCCTCCAGCCGCGCCATCCAGGCCAGCTTGTAGTCGTACTTGGGCCCCGGCGCCGGGTTGCCATTGGGCAGGTAGAGCCCGCAGATGCGCAGCGCGGTCTTGCCGACGACGGTGGCCTCGATCCAGCGCGCCTGTTCGTCGGTGTCGTCGCCGGGCAGGCCCCGGCGAACATCCTCCAGCGGCAGTTTCGACAGGATCGCCACGCCGTTGAAGCTTTTCTGGCCGTGGGTCTCCACGTTGTAGCCGCGCTCTTCGAAGAGCTCGCGCGGGAAATTCTCATCGACCGACTTGATCTCCTGCAGGACCGCAACATCGGGCTGCGCGTCATCCAGCCAGGAGGTCAGCGCGGCGACGCGGGCCTTGATCCCGTTGATGTTGAAGGTGGCGATTTTCATGGCGGCCCTCTCGACCCGGTGCAGTGCAATCTATCGCCGATCCCGCGGGCGGGGGCAAGGCAGCGACCCGATCAGTGTGGTGATTCGCGTCCTGCAAAGGATGATTCGCCCCGTTCGCGGAGTTAAAACTGCCGATATTCCCTATGAAATCAGGGGTGTGGATAAGTTTTTTAACCCTGTGGGGCGTTTCTGCTTTGGGTTGTCAGGTGAAAATTTAATGCCCGTAATTGATGTGGACAACCTGCGGAGTGCAGCGACCGGGAGAGAAAAGCAATTTGTGGCATCGGGGCGGCGTGCCAGCCTGAATGGACGATCAACACCATGCTCAGAGGGGTTTGAGATGACTGCACAACGCAAAGAGTACGAAGCCGAGATCCGGTCCACGGGCACCAGCCTGTTCGATGGAGATGCCACGGAGATGTTCTCTTCCGGAGCCGCGCCCGTGTCCGGCGCGGATGCCATGTCCGGCGACGCCACTGCGCTGTTCTCTTCCGGCGCCGCGCCGGTGGCCTGCGCCGAGATTGCCGCTGGTGACGAGGTCGGGCTGTTCTCCTCCGGGGCGGCCCCGGCGATGGAAGCGCGCACGCTGGGCGGTGACCTGGTCGAGATGTTCTCGTCGGGGGCCGCGCCCACCGCAGGCGGCAAGGTGACCGCGGGCGAGGGGGCTGAGATGTTCTCGTCCGGGGCGGCTCCGGCCGCGCGGTCGTCGGGAAGCTGACGTCGCGGCGGGGGAGAGGCAAAGGGTTCGTAACGGGAGGCAGGTGATGTCGAATGTCGTTCGTCTCGAAATCCCGCCCCGCGGTCAAGGCAGGGCGGCCCGCCACGCCGCCCTGCTCGCGTGCTTCGCCGGTGCGCGGCGGGCCCCCGAGGAGGTTTTCTGGCTGAAGGAGAACGCCGAGCTGCTGAACATCCTTGAATGCACGGGTGCGCGCCCGGACGCTGCGGCCCTGGCGCCGCTGCAAGACTTCTACGACGGGGCCGAGGACCGTCTGCGGTTCTTTCCCCAGTATTACCGGTTCATCCTGTCGATCTGCCTCGACCTGGAGGATCTTGGCCTGCCCGGCGACAAGGGGGCGCGGCTTTGCGCCTGGGCGGCGCGCCAGGGGCTGGCAGAGGCCGAACTGTCCGATTTGCAGCGTGCCGAGGCGGTACGCCTGATGGCCCGGCGGGACGTAGCGGCGCTGCCCGGGGACGCGGACCCCGAGGCTCGGCTGCGCCGGTTCATCGGCCGGTCGGAAACCTTTGCCCTGCCCAACAAGAAGGCGGCCTATGAGCTGACCCATATCGTCTTTTACCTCAGCGAATACGGCCGGATTGATCCGGCGCTGGAGGCGGATGCGATCACCAGCCTGGAGTTCGCCGGGCTTCTCGCCTTTCTCGACCGCAACGCGGATCTGCTGGCCGAGATCTGCATCGCGCTGCGCTATGCCGGGCACGACCCCTCGCCGATCTGGGAGCAATGGCTGGAGCGGGAAACCTTCGGGTTCATCGTCGAGACCGGGCCGCGGGTCGATCTTGCGGACGCCTATCACACCTATTTCGTCACCTCCTGGCTGATGGCGCTGAGCGGCGGGCGGGATTTCGTCAAGCCGGCGGAGCCCGGCCCGATGAGTTTTCACCGCGCGCCGATGGCGCCGGCCCCGCTGCGAGAGATGTCGCAGGCGCTGTACCGGCTCGAGGCGGCGCGCAGCCGGGACTGGGCGAGGATGCGGCCGCATGTGGCGGCGGCGCTGAGCGGGGCCGGGGCGGACATCCTGGCCGAGGCCGAGGCCAGCAGCGCGCATTTCGAGGAATTCTTCGCCGGGTTTGCCCGCGCAGGGGCGGCACCATGAGCCGCCTGACACCAAGGCTCAGCCATGCCGCGCCCCTGGCCGGGGCCGGGCTGGTGGTCGCTTATACCGCGCTGATCTCCTCGGCCGATGCGATCACCAAGCTGGTTGCAGGCGGCTACGCCGCGCCGCAGATGTACTGTCTGAGCGGCCTGATGGTGATGGGCCTCAGCGTGCTGGCCGACCGGCATCCGCGCCAGCGCCGGGGTCTGGCCACCCGCTGCCCGGGGGCGATGGCGCTGCGCTCGGGGGCGACGGTGATCGCCTCGGTCGCCTTCTTCCAGGCGTTCCGGCTGCTGCCCTTTGCCGATGTGTTTCTGTTCGTCGCCCTGATGCCGATCCTCGCCGGGCTGATGTCGGGTCCGATCCTGCGCGAACATGTGCGGCCCGCAGCCTGGGCGGCGCTGGCCTCGGGCGCGGTGGGGGTGATGTGCCTGTTTCCCTCCGGCTCCGGCTCGATCTCCGCCGGTCATCTCTACGCGCTGGCCGCGGCGCTGTTCGGAACGTTTTCCATGGTGATGGCACGGTTTATCGGACGGCACGAAAGCAACGCCCTGGCCCAGGTCTTTTATCCCAATCTGGCGATCTTCTGCACCATGGGGCTGGCCCTGCCATTCGTCTGGGTGCCGATGCCGGCCTCGGACCTGTCGCTGGTCGCGGCCTACGCCGGGCTGCTTTTCGTGGCGCGCTGGCTGCTGGTGGTGGCGCTGCGGATGCTCGCGGCCTATGCGGTGACGCCGCTGATGAACCTGCAATTCGTCTGGATGGTGGGGCTTGGCGCGCTGGGGTTCGGGGAATGGCCCGGGGCGGGCACCTATCTGGGCGTCGCCATCGTGATCGGCAGCGGCCTTTACCTGCTGTGGGACCAGGCCGCCCCCGGGATCGGGGCGCGGCCCGGGCTGGCTGTGTCGTTCAGGAAGTGACCATAAGTATCTGAAATATCTGGGTACAATTTCCTGAAAACAGGCGGTTTACATCGAAAAGGACGTGCCGCAGCCGCAGGACGATGTGGCGTTGGGGTTCTCGATCACGAACCGCGCGCCGATCAATTCCTCGGTGAAATCGATGGTGGCGTTTTCCAGGAACGGCAGCGAGACGGTATCGACGACGACCTTCTGCCCCTTGCCTTCCAGCACCAGATCGTCCTCGGCCGGGTCGTCCAGCGCGATGTCGTACTGGAAGCCCGAGCATCCGCCGCCTTCGACGGCCACGCGCAAGGCCTTGCCCTGATCGGCCGCTCCGATCTCGGCCAGGCGGGCAAAGGCGCGTTCGGTCACTTTGGGGGGCAGCTTCATGGCGCACTCCGGCGTTTGAATTCCTCTGACATTCCAATATAGAGGCCACGAGCACTGGCACAAGAACAAGGACGGCAGATGCGCGCGCCTTATGCCTCGGATCCGGAGGCCAGCCGCGGACGGCTGGTCGCTGAGGAGGAAAGCAGCTTTCGCTCCTGCTTCCAGCGGGACCGGGACCGGATCATTCATGCCAGCGCCTTTCGGCGGCTGAAGCACAAGACTCAGGTTTTCGTCGAGCATGAGGGCGACAATTACAGAACCCGGCTGACCCATTCGATCGAGGTGGCGCAGGTCGCCCGCACCATCGCCGGGGCGCTGGAGCTGAACCAGGAGCTGACCGAGGCCGTCGCACTGGCGCATGACCTTGGCCACACCCCCTTTGGCCACACCGGCGAGGATGCGCTGCATGCGATGATGGCGCCCTATGGCGGCTTTGACCACAACGCGCAGGCGATCCGCATCGTCACCGTGCTGGAGCGCCACTATGCCGAGTTCGACGGCTTGAACCTCACCTGGGAAACTCTTGAGGCGATTGCCAAACACAACGGGCCGGTGGTGGGAGAGCTGCCCTGGGCGCTGGCCGAATGCAACGCCGCCATCGACCTGGAACTGCACACCCATGCCAGTGCCGAGGCGCAGGTGGCCGCCCTGGCCGACGACATCGCCTATAACAACCACGACCTGCACGACGGGCTGCGCGCGGGGCTGTTCAGCGACGACGACATCACGCCGCTGCCCATCGTCGGCGCCGCCTATGCCGAGGTCGACGCCAAGTATCCTGGCCTCGACTGGAACCGGCGCCGCCACGAGGCCCTGCGCCGGGTGTTCGGCGTGATGGTCACCGACCTGATCGATACCGCGCGCGGCAATCTGGCGGAAAGCGGGGCGCAACGGGTCGAGGATATCCGCCTGTTGGGGCGCCCGGTGATCTGCTTTTCTCCGGGTCTCTGGGATGACCTGAAACAGATCCGGGCGTTTCTGTTCCGCCGGATGTACCGCGCCCCCAGCGTCATGAAAAAGCGCGTCGAGGTGGCCCGCGTGGTCGAGGAGCTGTTCGCGCTCTTTGCCGGCGATCCGGGCCTGCTGCCGGATCGCTGGCACCCCGATCTGGCCCGGGCGGCGGGCGATGAAACTGCGGTGGCGCGGATCGTCTCCGACTACATCGCCGGGATGACCGACCGCTTTGCGCTGCTCGAACACGCGCGGCTGCTGGGCGACCGTCCGTCCTGACGGCCCCGCAGCGGCGGTTGACCGCCCCGTGGGGAGTGGTAAACCGCGCCAAAGCCCGAAAGGATGCCCGATGAACCTGTTTGCCGATATCCGCACGCTTGTCGTGTCTCACCTTGACGAGATGATGCAGTCCGGCGTGCTGCCCGCCGGGCTGGCGCTCGACAATGTCACAGTGGAGCCGCCGCGTGATCCGGCGCATGGCGACATGGCCACCAACGCGGCGATGGTGCTGTCCAAGCCCGCGAAGATGAAGCCGCGCGACATCGCCGAGGCGCTGGCCACCCGGCTGGCCGGGGACGCGCGGATCGAAACCGCCGAAGTGGCCGGACCGGGCTTTCTCAACCTGCGCCTGTCGGGCGGTGTCTGGCGTTCGGTTGTCTCAGGCGTGCTGCAACAGGGCGATGCCTATGGCCGCTCGGGCATGGGGCAGGGGCGCAAGGTCAACGTGGAATACGTCTCGGCCAATCCCACCGGGCCGCTGCACGTGGGCCACACCCGCGGCGCGGTGTTCGGCGATGCGCTGGCCAGCCTGCTGGCCTATTCCGGTCATCAGGTGACGCGCGAATACTACATCAACGACGGTGGCGCGCAGGTCGATGTGCTCGCCCGCTCGGTCTACCTGCGCTATCTCGAGGCGCTGGGGGAGGCGGTGGAGTTTCCCGATGGCACCTATCCCGGCGAATACCTGATCGAGGTCGGCGAGACGCTGGCGAAAGAGGTCGGCGACCGCTACGTCGACCAGCCCGAGGCGGTCTGGCTGGAACAGCTGCGCGACTATGCCACCGACAAGATGATGGAGCTGATCCGCGCCGATCTGGCCGCGCTCGGCGTCAAGATGGACGTGTTCTTCAGCGAGAAATCGCTTTACGGCACCGGCCGGATCGAGGCGGCGATCGAATACCTGCGCGGCAAGGGCTTGATCTATCGCGGTGTGCTGGAGCCGCCCAAGGGTAAGACGCCCGAGGACTGGGAGCCGCGCGAGCAGACCCTGTTCAAATCCACCGACCACGGCGACGACGTGGACCGCCCGATCATGAAATCGGACGGCAGCTGGACCTATTTCGCGCCGGATATCGCCTATCACTATGACAAGGTGACGCGCGGCTTTGACGAGCTGATCGACATCTTCGGCGCCGATCACGGTGGCTATGTCAAGCGGATGAAGGCGGCGGTCTCGGCGCTGTCCGAGGGGCGGGTGCCGCTCGACATCAAGCTGACGCAGTTGGTCAAGCTGTGGAAGAACGGCGAGCCGTTCAAGATGTCCAAGCGGGCGGGCAATTTCGTCACCCTGCGCGACGTGGTCGAACAGGTCGGCCCGGACGTGACCCGCTTCGTCATGCTGACCCGCAAGAACGATGCGCCGCTCGACTTCGACTTTGACAAGGTGCTGGAGCAAAGCCGGGAGAATCCGGTGTTTTATGTACAATATGCCCATGCCCGGGTGATGAGCGTGCTGCGCAAGGCGGCGGAGGCCGGGATCGCCGCCGATGACGCCGCCCTCGGTGCCGCCGATCTGTCGTCTGTGGGTCACGAGGCCGAACTGGCGGTGGCCCGCAAGCTTGCCGAATGGCCGCGCCTGGTCGAGATCGCCGCGCGCGCGCATGAGCCGCATCGCGTCGCCTTCTACCTCTATGAGCTGGCCGGCGAGTTCCACGCGCTGTGGAACCGGGGCCACGAATTGCCCGAGCTGCGCTTCCTTCAAGAGGGCGACATCGCCACAAGCCAGGCAAAAATGGCCCTCGCACGGGCCGTATCCGTTGTTATTTCCGCCGGTCTTGGTATTCTTGGGGTAACGCCGGCGCAGGAGATGCGGTGACAAAACCGCCCGAACCGCCGGCCCGAGGCAGATAGCAAGAGACCCCGGGTGCGGAGATTTTCCCGCGCCGAACGGGCAGCGAGGCGGACATGGCGGAAATCGAGTACACCTATGGCGTGTATGGGGATGAGCTTTACGCGGACGACGCTGGAGCCCAGGACGGCGACGCGGCGCGGGCCCGGGACCAGGGCGCGATCGGCAAGGCGGTGAACGTGGCCGGGGCGCTGGCCTCGCTGGCGCTGGTGGTCGGCATCGGGATCTGGGGCTACAAGCTGATGATCCGCGACGTGAGCGGCGTGCCCGTCGTGCGTGCGCTGGAGGGGCCGATGCGGGAACAGCCCAAGGACCCCGGCGGGCAGCCGGCGGATCACCAGGGGCTGGCGGTGAACGCGGTGGCGGCCGGCGGAACCGCAGCGCCGCCGCCCGACCGTCTGGCGCTGGCGCCGCGGCCGGTGGGCCTGACCGACGAAGACCTTCCCATGGGCGAACTGGGCGCCAGGGAGACCAAGACGTCGGTCAATGCAGAGTCCATCTCCGCCTATCGCGATGACCAGGTGGCGGCGCTGGTCGAGGAGTTGACCCGCAACGTCGCGCCGCTGCGGGAGGACACGACCGCACCGGCGGCACGAACGGAACCGGCTGCGCCCGAGGACCGGATCGTGCAGCCCGCACCGCTTGAGGGAGGTTCCCTCGAGGCGACCTCCGAGCCCCCCCTCAGCCCGACATTGGACGAGGCCGATGCCGCGCCGCGCAATGTTTCGCCCGCCGTGCTCAATGCGCCGGGGGTCAAACGCTCGCGGCGGCCGCTTGCGCGACCCGCACGGCTCACCGTCGCCTCGGCAACCGGCTTGGATGTCGCTGCGGCGCTCGGCGCCGCGCAGGACGCGGTTGCCCGTGTGGATGTCGATCCCGACAGCGTGCCCGAGGGCGCCCGTTTGGCTCAGCTCGGCGCCTATGACTCTCCCGAGGTGGCGCGCGCGGCATGGGATCGGCTGAACACCAGGTTCGGCGCCTATCTCGACGGCAAGAAGCGGGTGATCCAGAAGGCCAGCAGCGGCGGGCGTACCTTTTATCGCTTGCGCGCGATGGGGTTCGAGGATCTGTCGGATGCTCGGCGGTTCTGCTCGGCACTGGTGGCCGAGAACGCCGATTGTATCCCCGTCACCGCGCGATGACCTTCGGCGCCACCATCCTCGACGCCGAGGGGCTGCGGCTGAGTCGCGAGGAACGCGCGTTTTTTCGCGATGCCGATCCTTTCGGCTTCATCCTGTTTTCGCGCAACATCGACACCCCCGACCAGCTGCGCGCGCTTTGCGAGGAGTTTCGCGCGGCGGTCGGGCGCGACTGCCCGATCCTGATCGACCAGGAGGGCGGGCGCGTGCAGCGGCTGCGCCCGCCGCTGGCGCGCAACTGGCTGCCGCCGCTGGATCATGTCGCACGGGCCGGGGCGGGGGCGGCGCGGGCGATGTACCTGCGCTATCGCCTGATCGCGCATGAACTGCAGGGCCTGGGCATCGACACCGATTGCGCGCCGATGGCCGATCTGGCCTTTGACAAGACCCACCCCTTCCTCAGGAACCGCTGCTATGGCGGCGATGCGCCAACGGTGGCGGGGCTGGCCCGCGCGGTGGCCGAGGGGCTGCTGGCGGGCGGCGTTCTGCCGGTGCTGAAACACATCCCCGGCCATGGGCGTGCCGTCCAGGACAGCCATTTCGACCTGCCGCATGTCCCGGCCGACCCGGAGGAGCTGGACGACACCGATTTCGCCGCCTTCCGCGCGTTGAACGACCTGCCGATGGGGATGACCGCGCATCTGGTCTATGACGCGCTCGACAGCGAACCGGCGACTCTTTCGGCCCCGGTGATGGGGATGATCCGCGACCAGATCGGCTTTGACGGGCTGATCATGACCGACGACATCTCGATGAAGGCGCTGAAGGGCGATCTGGGCCAGCTCAGCCGCGCGGCGCTGGCGGCGGGCTGCGACGTGGTTCTGCATTGCAACGGCACGCTTTCCGAACGCGTCGCGGTGGCCAGGGCGGCCGGCAGGATGACCGCGGCGGCGCAGGCCCGGGCCGAGGCCGCACTGGCGGCGCGGCGCGCCCCCGAAGCGCTTGACATTGACGCCGCCGAGGCGGAGCTTTCTGCCCTCATGGGCGGTGAGGTTTATGTCGGATAACGACCAGTTCCAGGAAGACAGGCTTTCGGTCAACGAACGGCTGGCCGCCGAGGCGCTGATCGTGGACGTCGACGGGTTCGAGGGCCCGCTTGACGTGCTGCTGATGCTGTCGCGCACGCAGAAGGTGGACCTGCGCAAGGTCTCGGTGCTGCAACTGGCACGCCAGTACCTGATCTTTGTCGAGAAGGCCAAGACCCTGCGGATCGAGCTGGCCGCCGATTACCTGGTGATGGCGGCCTGGCTGGCGTTCCTGAAATCGCGGCTGCTCTTGCCCCCCGATCCCGGCGAAGAGGGCCCTTCGGGCGAGGAACTGGCGGCGCATCTGGCCTTCCAGCTGGAGCGGCTTCAGGCGATGCGCGACGTCGCAGCGCGGCTGATGGGGCGCGACCAGCTGGGCCGCGACTTCTTTTCCCGGGGCCAGCGCGAGGACGTGACGCGGCTGCGCAGGGTGACCTATTCGGCGACCCTGCTGGACCTGATGCAGGGCTATGCCCGGATCCGCACGCGGGACGAGTTTCGCCCCTTCGTGATGGACCGCGACAACGTCTTTACCATGGAACAGGCGCTGGAGCGGATGCGCCCGCTGATCGGCTTTGCAGGAAGCTGGACCGACATCACCAGCTACCTGCCCGACGGCTGGGACAGCGACCCGGTGCGGCGGCGCTCGGCCACGGCGGCGACATTCGCGGCCTCGCTCGAACTGGTCAAGGAGGGGCATCTGGAGATAAGGCAGAGCGAGCTGTTCGCCCCGATTCAACTGCGCAAGAGGACCGTCAGGACGTGACCGACGACCGCGAAACGACCCAAAGCGAAACTCTGTTCGAAGCCCCGCCGATGGCAGAGCAGGAGCGCATGGCCGAGGCGGTTCTGTTTGCCAGCGCCGAGCCGGTCAGCGTGCGCGACCTGGAGGCGCGGATGCCGCACGGCAGCGATGCGGCCGAGGCGCTGGTGCATCTGCGCAAGCGTTACGAGGGGCGCGGGGTGCGGGTGGTCAAGGTGGGCGATGCCTGGGCGTTCCGCACCGCGCCGGACCTCGGCTACCTGATGCAAAAGGAGACGGTCGAGACGCGCAAGCTCAGCCGCGCGGCGATCGAGACTTTGGCGATCATCGCCTATCACCAGCCCTGTACCCGGGCCGAGATCGAGGAGATTCGCGGCGTCTCGGTCAGCCGGGGCACCATCGACCAGTTGCTGGAGATGGAATGGATCCGCTTCGGCCGGCGCAAGATGACGCCGGGCCGTCCCGTTACCTTCGTTGTGACGCCGCAGTTCCTCGACCATTTCGGGCTCGAAACCGCCCGCGACCTGCCCGGCCTGAAGGAGCTGCGCGCCGCCGGGCTGCTGGAAAACCGGCCGCCGCCGGGGCCGCTGGGCCTTGCCGAGGAAGAGGACGAGGATGACGAGGTGATCGAGGGGCAATCGGAACTTTTCGAAGATTGACCCGGGAATTGCCCTGAAATCGGCAAATTCCGACCCTAGGTTCTGCGTGAAGGGCAAAGGAACCGGGACATGAACCTCAACCAGATCATCAATATGGTCCTGCGTCTGGTGATGCGGCGGATGATCCATTCCGGGATCAACGCAGGGATCAACGCGGCCTCTGGCATCGGCAAGAAGCGCAAGCAAAGGGCGCGCAAACTCGCGCCCGTGATCCAGCCCGAGGCGGAGCCCTGGCAAGAATCCCCTCCTGAATCCTCGCCCGATTCCCGGCCGGCCCCGGCCCAACAGGCAACCCGGCCGTTGCCGGAGGCGGACCGCACGTCCTCCGCGCCGCAACCGGCTTCGCGCCAGTCCAGGCCGATGGAGCCGGCGCGCGAGGGGGCGGGGGATTTGCCGGCGGAAGTGCGCGCGCAGCGCCGCCAGTTGCGCCACGCCCGGCGCGCCGCCTATGCCGCGCGGCGCAACGCGCGGTGATCGTCCTGCGCGCCGCCTATCCGGCGCGGAAGTGTTTCGACAGTTTCAGCCCCTGGCCCTGGTAGTTCGAGGCGATGCCGGCGCCATAAAGGCGCGTCGGCCGGGCCGCCATCCGCTCATAGACCAGCCGTCCCACCACCTGCCCGTGCTCCAGCACGAAAGGGGCCTCGTGGCAGCGCACTTCGAGCACGCCGCGCGCGCCGGCGCCGCCTGCGTCCGCATTTCCGAAACCGGGATCAAAGAACCCGGCGTAATGCACCCGGAACTCTCCCACCATGGCGAGGTAGGGGGCCATCTCGGCGGCGAAATCGGGCGGGATATGCACCGCCTCGCGGCTGACAAGGATGTAAAAGGCGCCGGGGTCTAGGATGATCTGGCCGGTCTTGCTGCGGACCTCTTCCCAGAACTCGGCCGGATCGTAGGCGCCGATGCGCTCAAGGTCGATCACCCCGGTGTGAGGCTTGGCGCGATACCCCACGAGGTCCGATCCCTCGGGGCGCAGATCGACGGAAAACCCCAACCCCTGCTCGATCATCGCCGCACCATCCACCAGCGGCGCCTTGGCGTGCAGCGCCTTGAGCTCCGCGTCGCTGAGCACCGCCTGACCTTGGCGGAACCGGATCTGGTTCAGCCGCATGCCGGGGCGCACCAGAACCGAAAAGCTGCGCGGGCAGATCTCGGCGTAGAGCGGTCCGGCATAGCCCGGCGCGATGCGGTCGAACTCTGTCCCGCCATCGGTGATCGTACGGGTCAGCAGATCGAGCCGCCCGGTGGAGCTTTTTGCATTGGCCACCGCGCTCATGTCCCCGGACAAGGCGAGCGATTCCTCCAGTGGCACCAGGTAGACGCAGCCCTTGTCCAGCACCGCGCCGCCTTCAAGCTCGATTCGGTGCATCTCGAACTCGTCCAGCCTGTCGGCGACAGAGCGCCCCTTTCCGGCAAGAAAGGAGGCGCGGATGCGATAGGCCACGCGGCCGAGCCGAAGGTCGAGGCTGGCGGGCTGCACCTGATCGTCCAGCACCGGCGTTGCGGCGCGGATCGCGCCCGTGTCGATCATCGCCCGGATCTGATGGTCGGGACAAACTCCGGTCATGCCTGCACCCCGCCGCGCGGGGGCAGGCGGCCTGTTTTTTCGTTACGTCGGTGTGATTTGGTCGGGCTAGCAGGACTCGAACCTGCGACCTTCCGTCCCCCAGACGGACGCGCTACCAGGCTGCGCCATAGCCCGACGTGAGCGCCTTCATACCGTTTCTGCGGCCGGGGGCAAGGGGGAAACATCGAAATTTCGTCAGCCCCAGCCAGCTTTGGCAGTGCGGTCGTACCAATCGCGCAAGGCCCGCGCCAAAGGTGCGATCCGGTCGGCCCTGTCCCGGCTCAACGCGGTGATCCCGGCCAGGTGGCCAAGCACGCCCGGCGTATAGGGCAGATCGGATTCGGGTGGTTCCCCACCGGCGGACCCGGATGGGGTGGCCTTGTCAGCCCGGACCGGGGCGGCGTGTGGCATGTCCGTGGATGACGGGCGGTTCAGGAACGACGGCAGCGCGCCCGCCGGAGCGGCGGTTGGGACGTCTTGTATATCCGCGTCGTCATCCGGCGCCGGTTTTGCCTTGAAGGCCAGAACGGTTCCACGCGGTTCCTGCGCCGCGTCGATGGTGTCGGCCGCCTCGCCCTCCATCGGGGGAGAAAGGGCAGCGACATGTGCAACGCCTTGTTCGCGCAGCAGTTTCTGGACGCCCTTTATGGTCATCCCTTCGTCATGCAGCAGGGTCTTGATGCCGCCGATCAGGCGCATGTCCGAAGGCCGGTAATACCGGCGCCCACCGGCCCGTTTCACCGGCCGGACCTGGCTGAACTTGCTCTCCCAGAACCGCAGCACATGCGCCTGGACCCCGAGCCAGGCCGCAACCTCGCTGATGGTGCGAAAGGCGTCGGGGGACTTCATCATGCGCCCGGAACCCGTCTATTTCCGGTTGCCGTCGGCGACGCGGTCTTTCATCAGGTGCGACGGTCGAAAGGTCAGCACGCGACGCGGCTGGATCGGAACCTCTTCCCCGGTCTTCGGATTGCGGCCGATTCTGGCGGACTTGTCGCGCACGCTGAAGGTGCCAAAGGACGAAATCTTGACCTGTTCGCCGCGGACCAGCGCATCGGAAATCAGGTCCAGCATGCTTTCGACCAACTGGGCGCTTTCGTTGCGCGACAGACCGACCTCGCGAAAAACCGCCTCGCTCAGATCCATCCGCGTCAGTGTTTTTGAACCCATTCCATCCCCCGTTTTTCTCCCGAGAATAGGGTCAGCGCAAATTCACTGTCAATATCAATGATTTGGAAGCGGCGGTTTAGGTGGAAAACCGCGGTGTCACCAGCGCAGGACCACCGCACCCCAGGCCAGGCCGCCGCCGATCGCCTCGGTCACGACAAGATCGCCCTGCTTGATCTGGCCGCGCGCCTTGCCCACCGACAGCGCCAGCGGGATCGAGGCCGCCGAGGTATTGCCGTGATCCTGCACGGTGACCACCACCTTGTCCATGCTCAGCCCCATCTTCTTGGCGGTGCCCCGGATGATGCGGATGTTGGCCTGGTGCGGGACGATCCAGTCCACGTCGCCAGGGGTCAGGCCGGCACGCTCCAGTGCGGTTTCCGCCGTCTTGGCAAGCTTTTCGACCGCGTGGCGGAACACCTGGTTGCCCTGCATCCGCAGATAGCCCGAGGTGCCGGTGGACACCCCGCCATCGACGTAAAGCAGATCCTTGTAGCGCCCGTCGGAGTTCAGATCGACCGCAAGAATGCCGCGGTCCTCAGCGGTGCCGGCGCCATCCTGAGCTTCGAGAATCAGCGCCCCGGCGCCGTCGCCGAACAGCACGCAGGTCGACCGGTCGGTCCAGTCCATGATGCGCGAAAAGGTTTCCGCGCCGATCACCATCACCCGCTTGACCTGACCCGACAGGATCATCGCGTTGGCGTTGCTCAGCGCATAGATGAACCCGGCGCAGACCGCCTGGACGTCGAAGGCAAAGCCGGTGGTCATCTCCAGCCGGGCCTGCACCATGGTCGCGGCCGAGGGAAAGGTCAGATCGGCGGTCGAGGTGGCCAGGATGATGGCGTCAAGATCCCCGGGCTCCAGCCCGGCATCGGCCAGCGCCGCCTGCGCGGCATATGTGGCGAGGTCCGAGGTGGTTTCCCCCTCGGCGGCGAAATGACGGCGCTCGATTCCCGACCGGCTGCGAATCCATTCGTCGGAGGTGTCGAGAGATGCCTCAAACTCGGAGTTGGGGACCACCCGTTCCGGCAGATAATGGCCGACCCCGATCACCACAGAACGTTTCGTCATGCCTCGCGTCCGCCTTCTTGTTGTACTGATTTGCCGGCATGTTCCGCCGCCTCCGAGGCATCCTCGACAAGTGCGGCAGTGGATGCAACCCGCGCCGCCAGCCGCTCGGCAAAGCCCGATTGCGCCAGGTGAAAGGCCAGTTTGATCGCCGCCGAAACCCCGGTGGCATCGGCGCCGCCGTGGGATTTCACCACCGTTCCGTTCAATCCCAGGAAAACGCCGCCGTTGACCCGGCGCGGGTCGATTCGCTTTTGCAGACGCCGGAGCGAGGTGATCGCCAGGATCGAGGCCAGCCAGGACAGCGGTGAATAGCGGAACGCCTCGCGCAGCGACTCGCCGATCATCCCGGCGGTGCCTTCGCCGGTCTTGATCGCCACGTTGCCGGTGAACCCGTCGGTGACGATCACGTCGGCCACGTTGCCGGGGATGTCGCGCCCCTCGACGAAGCCGACGAAATCGTAGCTGGCGCCATCGGCAAAGCGCGCGATCAGCCCATGCGCCTCTTTCAGTTCGGGGCGGCCCTTGTGTTCTTCGGTGCCGACATTGAGCAGGCCGATCCGCGGCCGTGGCAGGTCCAGCCCGTTGCGGGCGTAAGAGGCGCCCATCAGCGCGTATTGCAGCAGGTCCTGGGCATCGGCACGGACGTCGGCGCCGACGTCGAGCATCACGTTGAACCCCTGCGGGTTGCGCGACGGCCAAAGCACTGCGATCGCCGGGCGGCTGACGCCCGGCAGCTTGCGCAGGCACAGCATGCTCAGCGCCATCAGCGCGCCGGTGTTGCCGCAGGACACAGCGCCGTGCGCCTCGCCCGAGCGGACCGCCTCGAGCGCCGACCACATCGAGGTTCCCTTGCCGTGGCGCATCACGTGGCTGGGCTTGTCGTCCATGGTGACGACATCGGGCACATCACGAAAAGACACGCGCCCCGCAAGCATGCGGCGGCGCGCGACCAGTTTTTTCAGCGCCTCTTCCGGCCCGTGCAGGATGAAGCCGAGATCCGGATTCTTCTTGGCCGATTGTGCCATCCCGGCAACCACGACACCGGGGCCGGCATCGCCGCCCATCGCATCGACCGATATGACGATTCGCGCGCCCTCAGGGCGGGACGGGTCGCTCGTTTGGTCGGACTCTGCCGTCATGCGTGGGTGGTTTCGGTGGGGCTCAAGCCGCGTCTTCGTCCAGATCGACGTCGTCGGCCATGGCGACAATTTCCTTGTCGTCATAGTGGCCGCAGGACGGGCACACGTGGTGCGGGCGCTTCAACTCGCCGCAGTTCGGGCATTCGTTGGGGTTCGCAGCAACCAAGGCATCATGCGCCCGGCGGTTATTGCGGCGCGACTTGGAAACTTTGTTCTGTTGGACAGCCATGTCTCAACCCTTGTCTGATTTGGGCCCCGAGCGGTCTCGCGGGCGATGTTTCGATTCCGTTTGTTACGGCGTGACGTGCGTTTAGGCCGCAGCCTGCGCGATGTCCAACCCTAATTCGGATGAGCGGGCGAAAATACCGGCATTTTTCCCGCATGCAACCGATTCTTCCGCTGGCGGTCCCGCCGCCGGTCGCCGGCGTCACCCGAAGGCCCGTCAACTGTCCTTTTTCAAGGCGTCGCGCAACCCGGCCAGCCCGGCAAAGGGCCGGGTGTCCTTGTCACGCAGGGGCACCTTACCGGGTTCGGTGAACACCGCCTCGCTCAGTTCGGCGCCTTCCTTGCGCGGGTAGAGCGGCAGCGCCAGCGCCAACGCCTCGGCCATCACCGACGCGGGATTGATCCAGGCACCCAGCGCCTCGACACTGTCGTCGTCGGGCATTTCGGCCTCGTCGGTCTCGGTCCCCGGCATCCTGGCAAGAAACAGCCGGCGCACCCTGGTATCGATTCGGGTCGTCACCGGCTCCAGCGTTACCACGCAGGGCTGCACCACGGTGGCGCCGAGGTGCCCCTCGAGCAGCCAGTCCCGCTTGCCGCTGGCGGTGATCCGGCCGTCAAAGCGCAGTTTGCGCAGCGCGCTCAGTCCCAGGTCGCCGGCCAGCGCCGCACGCGCCTCGGCCCCGGGGGCCAGGTCGAAAAGGGTCGGGGCGGTCTGTGGCAAGTCGGCCACGCGCAGCGCGTCGGTATCACTCATTCCCTGATCTCGCCTTTCATCATTGGTGTTCGCAATCTTGAACCGTGGGCGCAGTTTATATAAGCGGGATGGCAGGCACAGAAAAGCCAAGCCGAAGGGGCCGACATGAAAGCATACGTCACTCCGCTGAAAGCGATCCTGCGCGGCGCCGGTCTGGCGCTGGTGTTGGTGGCCGTGTCGGGTTGTGTCGCGATCTATCGCAATCACGGCTATGTGCCCACGCCGGAAGAGCTGGACGCGATCCAGGTCGGCAAGGATACCCGTGACAGCGTGACCGAGGCGGTCGGCCCGCCATCGTCCTCCGGCGTGCTGAAGGACAGCGGGTTCTACTACGTGGCCTCGAGAATGCGCCACTATGGCGCCGCGGCGCCGAAACTGGTCTCGCGCGAGGTCGTGGCGATCACCTTCGACCAGCGCGGCGTGGTGCGTGGCATCGAGCGTTATGGGCTCGAGGATGGCCGCACCATCCCGCTGCAACGCCGCGTGACCAGCTCCAGCGTCGAGGACAAGACCTTCTTGCGGCAGCTGCTTGGCAACCTCGGCCGGTTCAACCCGGGTAACGTGCTCGAGAACTGACCGGCGTCATGCCGATGTCATATCTTGTGTGCTAGACGGCGCAGACTTACGATCCTGCCGAAGCGTTGCGGAGGGACTCATGCCGCTGTTGACCAAGGGCCGGTACCGGGCGCGCCTGGCCGAAACCGCCGACGATATCGCGGCGGCCCAGGCGCTGCGCACACGGGCGTTCCGCACCTTGGAACCCGACCGGGATACCTACGACGAGATATGTTCGCACATCCTCGTGCACGAGACCCGCAGCGGCGCGCTGGTGTGCTGTTTCCGCATGCTGATGCTCGAGGGCGGGGCCGAGCTTGCGCGCAGCTATTCGGCGCAGTTCTACGAGCTGGACGGCTTGCAGAGCTTTGACGGTCGCATGGTCGAGATGGGGCGGTTCTGCATCGATCCGGATTGGCACGACCCGGACATCCTGCGGGTGGCCTGGGGGGCGATGACGCGCTTTGTCGATGGCAATGGCGTCGCCATGCTGTTCGGCTGCTCCTCCTTCGCGGGGACCGAGACCGAGCAATATCTCGACGCCTTCGCGATGCTGAAACACCGCCACCTGGGGCCGAAACGCTGGTTGCCGCGGGTCAAGGCGCCGGATGTGTTCCGCTTTGCCGCGCGGCTGCGGCGCAAGCCAGACGCCAGGAAGGCAATGCTGCGAATGCCGCCGCTCCTGCGCACCTACCTGATGATGGGCGGCTGGGTCAGCGATCACGCGGTGGTCGACCGGCAGTTGAACACGCTGCACGTCTTTACCGGGTTGGAGATCGGGGCGATTCCCCCGGCGCGCAAGAAACTGCTTCGGACCGTGGCGGGCTGAGCCGGGGTTTTTCGCGGCGGGGGCGCAGGGGCGTTGACGGCGCGCGCGGGCGGGGATAGCTGGCGGGCATGGCACGTATACCTCTTTTGCAGCTCAATGGCATTTCCCTGACCTTCGGCGGGGAGCCGGTGTTTTCCGGCCTCGACCTGGTGGTGCAGCCCGGCGACCGGATCGCGCTGGTCGGGCGCAACGGATCGGGCAAGTCGACCCTGATGAAGGTGATGGCCGGGCTGGTCGAACCGGACAAGGGCGAGGTGATCGTCGGCCCCGGATCCTCGGTTGGATACATGGAGCAAGACCCGGATATGAAAGGGTTTTCCACGCTGGGCGAGTTTGCGTCCTCGGGGCTGGAGCCGGGCGAGATGTACAAGGTCGAGCGGGCCGGAGAGGGGTTGAAGTTCGATCCCGCGCGCCCGGTCGAAACCGCCTCGGGGGGTGAGCGGCGGCGGGCGGCGCTGGCGAAACTGATGGCCGAGGCGCCCGAGTTGATGCTGCTGGACGAGCCGACCAACCATCTCGACATCGAGGCGATCGGCTGGCTGGAGCAGGAGCTGAAGGCGACCCGCGCGGGCTATGTTCTGATCAGCCACGACCGTGCCTTTCTGCGTAATCTTACGCGCGCAACCCTTTGGCTCGACAGGGGAATCATCCGTCGGCAGGACAAGGGATTCGGAGACTTCGAGGCCTGGCGCGACGCGATCTGGGAGGAAGAGGATACGCAAAGACACAAGCTGAACCGGCTGATCAAGTCCGAGGCCCGCTGGGCGGTGGAGGGGATCAGCGCGCGGCGCAAGCGCAACCAGGGCCGGGTGCGGGCATTGCAGGCGCTGCGGGCCGAACGCGCGGGGCAGATCAAGCGCCAGGGCGCTGCCGGAATGGCGCTGGATTCAGGGCAGAAATCCGGTCGAAAAGTCATCGAGGCGGCCAATATTTCAAAGGCTTACGATGGCAAGGTGATCCTGAAGGACTTCTCGATCAAGATCCAGCGTGGAGACCGCGTCGCCTTTGTCGGGCCGAACGGCGCGGGCAAGACGACCCTGCTCATGATGCTGCTGGGAGAGGTCGCGCCGGATAGCGGAACCGTGCAGCTGGGCACTAACCTGGAGGTGGCTGTGTTCGATCAGGCGCGGGCGCAGCTCGATCCGGACGCCACCCTGTGGGAGAGCCTGACCAGCGATCCGGGGATGAGGGTTTCGGGCAAGGCGGATCAGGTCATGGTGCGCGGAACACCCAAGCATGTCGTTGGTTATCTTAAGGAATTCCTGTTCGACGAAAGCCAGGCACGGGCCCCGGTCAGGGCGCTTTCGGGTGGCGAAAAGGCGCGGTTGCTGCTGGCGAAACTGATGGCGCAGCCGTCGAACCTGCTGGTGCTGGACGAGCCGACCAACGACCTGGACGTGGAGACGCTGGACCTGTTGCAGGAGTTGCTGGACGACTACGACGGCACCGTGCTGCTGGTCAGCCACGACCGCGATTTCCTTGACCGGATGGCCGCCACGACGGTGGCGATGGAGGGCGACGGGCGCGCCACGATCTATGCGGGCGGCTGGAGCGATTATCAGGCGCAGCGCCCGGATATAGACACTGAAAAAATAGAAAAGACAAAAGGTTCCGCGTCAAAAGTAAAGCGTGACGAGAAACCGAAGGCGGGGCTTTCCTTTACCGAAAGACACCGGCTGGAGGCGCTTCCCGGCGAGATCGAGCGGCTGGAGGCCGAGATCGGAAAGCTGGAGGGGCTGCTGGCCGACCCCGAGTTGTTCACCCGCGAGCCGGTGAAGTTCAAGAAGGCGAGTGAGGCGCTGACGGCGCGGCAGGCAAAGCTTTCGGCGGCCGAGGAGGAGTGGCTGGAGCTGGAGGAAAAGGCGTCTGAAACGTAGGGTTCGGGCCGCGTTTTGTACAGTTTGCGGAGAAGATCAGCGGCCCGGAAACCCCGGTTGGGGAGTTTCCGGACCGTTTTGTACGTTCAAGGCGGAATCGCGCGGGAAACCTCGCCGATCACGGTTTTCCGGGTCTCGCTCAGCGCATCCGCAGGGCGCCGTCGATGCGGATCACCTCGCCGTTCAGGTAGCCCATCTCGACGATGAACCCGGCCAGGCGGCCGTATTCCTCGGGGCGGCCGAGGCGGGCGGGGTTGGGCACGTCGGCGGCGAGCTGTTCCTGTGCGGCCTCGGGCAGGCCCATCAGCATCGGGGTCAGGAAAATGCCCGGTGCGATCGCCATGACGCGGATGTTGTCGCGTGCCAGGTCGCGGGCCATCGGCAGGGTCATGCCGACGATGCCGCCCTTGGAGGCGGAGTAGGAGACCTGGCCCTTTTGCCCGTCGAAGGCGGCGACCGAGGCGGTGTTGATGATCACGCCGCGCTCACCATCCTCGTCCGGTTCGTTCTGTGCCATCTCGGCGGCGGCGAGGCGCGCGACGTTGAAGCTGCCGACCAGGTTGACGTTGATGGTGGTCTGGAAGGTCGAGAGCGGCAGCGGCCCCTCGCGGCCCAGGGTCTTGCCGACGGTGCCGATGCCGGCACAGTTCACGGCGGCGGTGATCTTGCCCATCTTGTCCTTGGCAAAGGCGATGGCGGCGGCGACCGAGTCGTCGCTGGTCACGTCGGTCTGGATGAAGTGACCGCCGATCTCTTCGGCGACCTTCGGGCCGCGCTCGGCGTCGCGGTCGAGCAGGGTGACCTGTGCGCCCTGCGATGCGAAGTGGCGCGCGGTGGCCTCGCCCAGGCCCGAGGCGCCGCCGGTGATCACGGCCGCGGTATTGCTGAGTTTCATGTCGGGGTCCCTCTCCCTTGATCTTGGTCCGCGCCCAGATAGCAGGCGGCGGGCGGGGAAATCCAGTAGCCGCGGGATGGAACGCGGCGGCATTGGGATGAGAAAGGCGGTAAACGGGGATGGCGGGCTGAAGCCCGCCCTACGGGGGGCTTCGTCCGGTGCAGCGCTCCGCCCTCTCCATCTCTCCCCCCAAGGGGGGGGAGAGCGGGGCGGGGAGGCGGCGGGTCAGTCCGTCAGCTGCACCAGCGCGTGGCGTTTCTTGCCCGCCGAGAGCTTGATCGGCGCGGACAGCGCTCCGGCGTCGAGCATCATCCCGGCGTCGGTCAGCGGGGCGTCGTCGAGCCGTGCGCCGTTCTCGGCGATCAGGCGCTTGGCCTCCTTGCCGGATTTGGCAAGGCCCGCGCGCACGATCACCTGCACGATGGAGATGCCGCCGTCGGCCAGGTCGGCCGGCGTCAGCGCCAGCGTCGGTAGGTCGTCGCCGACGCCGCCCTTTTCGAAGACCTCGCGCGCGGTGGCCTCGGCCGCCGCCGCCGCCTCGGCCCCGTGGCACAGCGTCGTCACCTCATTGGCGAGGATGATCTTGGCCGCGTTGACCTCGGAGCCTTCCAGCGCGCCGAGGCGGTCGCATTCGTCGATCGGCAACTCGGTATAGAGCTTGAGGAAGCGGCCCACATCGGCATCGGTGGTGTTGCGCCAGAACTGCCAGAACTCGTACGGGCTGCGCATGTCGGCGTTGAGCCAGACGGCGCCATCCTGGCTTTTGCCCATCTTCTTGCCGTCCGAGGTGGTCAGGAGTGGCGAGGTGAGACCATAGATCTCGTGGTCCAGTACCCGGCGGGTGAGGTCGATGCCGTTGACGATATTGCCCCATTGGTCCGATCCGCCCATCTGCAGGATGCAGCCATAGCGGCGGTTCAGCTCAAGGAAATCATAGGCCTGCAGGATCATGTAGTTGAATTCGAGGAAAGACAGCGATTGTTCGCGGTCGAGCCGGGATTTCACGGACTCGAAGCTGAGCATCCGGTTGACGGAGAAATGCCGGCCGATGTCGCGCAGGAAATCGAGGTAGTTCAACCCGTCGAGCCATTCGGCGTTGTTGATCATCAGCCCGTCGGAGGGGCCGTCGCCATAGGTGATGTATTTGGCAAAGACCTGGCCGATGCCGGCGATATTGTCGTCGATCTGCGCCGGGGTCAGCAGCGGGCGCTCATCCGCGCGAAAGCTGGGATCGCCCACCTTGGTGGTGCCGCCGCCCATCAGGGTGATCGGCTTGTGCCCGGTCTTTTGCAGCCAGCGCAGCATCATGATCTGGATCAGCGAGCCCACGTGCAGCGATTTGGCGGTGGCGTCGAAGCCGATGTAGGCGGGGCAAGCCGTGCCACTGCTCAGCGCCTCGTCGAGGCCCTGGTAATCGGTGCAGTCGGCCAGAAAGCCGCGGGTCATCATCACCTGCATGAAGTCCGATTTCGGGTGGTATGTCATGGCTTGCCTCGGGTTTGATTTGCGGGGAGTGTATAGGCGGCAGTGAGACAAAGGAAAAGGCCATGAATAAGGCCGGCAAGACGGGCGCGCCGCTGCGTGCGCTGGGGGCGATGAGCGGAACCTCTCTCGATGGCGTCGATGCGGCGGTGGTGGAGACCGACGGGCGGCGCATCCTGGGCTTTGGCGAGACCGGCTATCGCGCCTATTCGGAGGCGGAGCGCGCGGTGCTGCGCGCCGCACTGGGTCGGTGGGCGGGACAGGAGGCCGAGGCGGCGGGACGCGTGGTGGACGGCGCCCATGCGGAGTTGCTGGCGGGGTTCGAGGGGATCGACCTGGTCGGCTTTCACGGCCAGACGCTGGCGCATGAGCCGCGCGGGCGGGGCACCTTTCAGGTGGGCGACGGTGCGGCTTTGGCCGAGGCGCTGGGGCTGCCGGTGGTCTGGGATTTCCGCAGTGACGACGTGGCGATGGGCGGCGAGGGCGCGCCGCTGGCGCCGTTCTTTCATTTCGCCTGCGCCAAATGGATCGGGGCGCAGGAGCCGCTGTGTTTTCTCAATCTCGGCGGGGTGGCGAATCTGACCTATGTCGATCCGTCATTCGAGGGGCCGGAGGCGGAGGGGGCGCTGTTGGCCTTTGACACCGGGCCGGCGAATGCGCCGGTCAACGACCTGATGCAGGCGCGGCTGGGCAGATACATGGACGAGGGCGGCGCGCTGGCCGCGACCGGGAAGGTCGAGGAGGGCGCGCTGGAGCTGTTCCTGGCCGAGCCTTATTTCGCGCGGATACCGCCGAAGTCGCTGGACCGGAACGATTTTTCCGAGATGATCGGGCTGGTGGGCGAGTTGGACGATGCCGACGCTGTGGCGACGCTGACGGCGATGAGCGCGGCCGGGGTGGTGCAGGGGATGGAGCATTGCCCGCGCCCGCCTGAACGGGTTCTGGTGACCGGCGGCGGGCGGCTCAACCCGGTGCTGATGGAGATGCTGCGGGTCTCGCTGGAGTGCCCGGTGGAGCCGGTCGAGGCGGTAGGGTTGGATGGCGACATGCTGGAGGCGCAGGCCTTTGGCTTTCTCGCGGTGCGGGTGGCCTACGGGATGGCGACCTCCTGCCCCGGCACCACGGGGGTGCGGGCGCTGGTGGGCGGCGGCATCGTCAGCCGGCGGGGGGATTAGGGGGCGCTGCCCCCGTCGCGGCGGGCCGCGACTCCCCCGGAGTATTTCCCGGCCAGAAAAAGCAGGGGCGAAGGCTCAGCCCCGCGGGATGTCGAAACCCGGCGGCGCGAGGGTGAAGCCGGAGAATTCGAACCCGGGCGAGACGGTGCAGGAGACAAGCGTATAGGTGCCGGTGCTGCGGGCAGCCTGCCAGTGCTGTTCGGGCACGATGATCTGCGGGCGGCCTGTTGCCAGATCGGGGGTGAGCAGGTGATCTTGCGCCGGGCCGGCGTCGGTCTCGCTGAGCGAGAGCAGCAGCGGCGCGCCGGCGTGGTAGTGCCAGATCTCGGTGGCGTCGACCCGGGGCCAATGGCTCGCCTCGCCTCCGGCCAGCAGGAAATAGATGGCGGTGCCGCTGGCGCGGCCGGGGGTGTCGGCGCGCCAGGTCTCGGCGAACCAGCCACCCTCGGGGTGGGGTTGCAGGTTCAGGGTCTCGATGATGCGGGTTGCGGTCTGGTCGGTCATGGCGGTGATTATGCATCCTGCGGGGCCGGGTGCTATGGCATTCCTGTGTGCAGGAGTTATCTTTGCCCCATGAGCCTGCATATTCCCTTTGACAACTCCTATGCCCGGTTGCCGGGCGCGTTTTTCACCGCGCAGGCGCCGCAGCCGGTGCGCGCGCCGCGGCTGGTGGCCTTCCACGCCGATCTGGCGCGACTGATGGGGATCGTGGCGGACGAGGTGGCGGAACTGGCGCAGGTCTTTGCCGGCAACCTGGTGCCGGAGGGGGCCGCGCCGCTGGCGCAGCTTTATTCCGGGCATCAGTTCGGCCAGTACAACCCGCAGCTTGGCGACGGGCGTGCGGTGCTGCTGGGCGAGGTGGTGGGCGGGGATGGCAAGCGCCGGGACATCCAGCTCAAGGGATCGGGGCGCACGCCCTATTCGCGCGGCGGCGACGGGCGTGCCTGGCTGGGGCCGGTGCTGCGCGAATACCTGGTCAGCGAGGCGATGCATGCCCTTGGCATTCCCACCACGCGGGCGCTGGCAGCGGTGGAGACCGGCGAAGAGGTGATGCGCGAGCGCCCCTTGCCCGGCGCGGTGCTGACACGGGTAGCAGCGAGCCATCTGCGCGTGGGCACATTCCAGGTGTTCGCGGCGCGCGGCGATATCGAGAGCCTGAAGCGCCTGACGGATTATGCCATCGCGCGCCATTACCCGCAGGCCGGGGGGCCGATGGACCTGTTGCGGGCGGTCTGCGCGGCGCAGGCGCGGCTGGTGGCGCAGTGGATGGGCGTGGGCTTCATCCACGGGGTGATGAACACCGACAATTGCGCGATCTCGGGCGAGACGATCGATTATGGCCCCTGCGCCTTTATCGACATGTTCCATCCGCAGACGGTCTACAGTTCGATCGACCGCTATGGGCGCTATGCCTATGACCGGCAGGCGGAAATGGTGGTGTGGAACCTGGCGCAGTTGGCCACCGCGCTGGTCCAGCAGATGGAGGATCGCGAGGCGGCGGTGGAGGAGGCGACCGCGATCGTGCATGCCATGACCGGCCAGATCGAGGCGGAGTGGCTGCGGCTGTTCCGCGCCAAGCTGGCGCTGAGCGATGCGCGGGCGGGCGACCAGGAGTTGATCGAGGATCTGCTGCGCCGGATGGTGGCCGGGCAGGCGGATTTCACCAATACGTTCCGCGCGCTCGGGACGGCGCGCGCGCGCGACCAGTTCCTTGAGCCGGCGGCCTATGACGGCTGGGAAGAGGCCTGGCGCGCGCGGCGGGCGGACCTGCCCGAGGCCGGGCCGCTTTTGCGCGCGGCCAACCCGGCCTTCATCCCGCGCAACCACCGGGTGGAGCAGATGATCGCGGCGGCGGTCGAAGGCGATTATGCGCCGTTCCATCGGCTGAACGCGGTGTTGGCGCGTCCCTATGACGATCAGCCGGAGGCCAGGGACCTGACCCGCCCGCCGCTGCCGGGCGAGGCGGTGGAGGCCACGTTCTGCGGGACGTAATCTCTTTTTCTGGCTGAAAATACTCTCGGGGGGTGAATTTCCCGCAGGGAAAGAGGGGGGCAGACAGCCCCCTTTGCCCCGGTGCGCCTTGTCACTTCCGGTTGATCAGCACGATCCCCGCCGCCACCAGCGCCAGCGCGATCCAGACCGGCGGGCCGATCCGCTCGCCCAGGATCGCCCAGCCGAGCACCACCGCGAAGACCGGCGAAAGAAAGCTGAAGGAGGCAACGCCCGAGGCGCGGTAGATCGACATCAGGTGAAACCACAGCAGGAAGCCGAGGCTGACCACGCAGATGGTCTGGAACGCCAGCCCGGCCATGTGCAGCGCCGTCAGATCGCGGGTGAGAGGGCCGAAGAGCGGTGCCAGGGCCAGCAGCACCGGGGCGGAGACAAGGACCTGGAAGAAAAGCTGCATCACCGGGCTGGCGCGGCTGAGCGGGGTCAGGCGCATCAGCAGGATGATGCCGGCCCAGCCCAGCGCGGCGGTCAGCGCCAGCAGGTCGCCGGCAAGGCTGGCCGCGCCGTTGGAGCGGTCGGCCAGCGCCAGCGCGACCCCGCCCATCGCCAGCGCCATGCCGAGGGCGCGCAGCCCGGTGATCCGCTCGCCCGGCAGCCAGAGATGCGCCGCCAGCCCGAGCCAGACCGGCATCGAGTAGAAGATGATCGAGGCGCGGGCCACGGTGGTCAGGTCGAGCGAGATATAGAGGCAGGTGAACTCGAAGGCGAAGACCAGCCCGGACAGGATGCCCCAGGGAATCGCCGCACGCGGGACGGTCATCGGCAGGCCGCGCGCGCGCATCCAGATCAGCAGCACGAGGATCGCCCCGGCCGAGCGCAGCCCGGCCTGGAACACCGGGGCGAAACCGCCGCCGGTGAGCTTGATCACCACCTGGTTGAAGGCCAGCAGCAGCGCGAACCCGGTCAGGGCCGCGGCGCCGGCGGGGTCGATTGCGCGTTTCTCCTCCATGCGCCCAAAGGATGTGCAAGGCATGCAACTGTCAAGAGCAGGTAAATCGCCGGGCTTGCACCGTCACCGCACATCGGCACAATCGGGTCAGACATCTGCCCTGTATCCGGACCCTGCGGAATGAACGAGAGCGCCGCGCTGCGCCTGGCCAGCTACAACATCCAGAAATGCGTCGGGCTTGATCTGCGGCGTCAGCCCCGGCGCGTGTTGCAGGTCCTGACGCGGCTGGGCGCACAGGTGGTGGTGTTGCAGGAGGCCGACAAGCGGCTGCCGCCGCGCCCGGCCGCGCTGCCGCATTTCGTGCTGGAGGAGGCTGGTTGGGAGGTGGCCGATCTGGGCGGCGCCGGCTCGCTCGGCTGGCATGGCAATGCGGTGATCTGGCGGCGCGGCGCGCTGCACCTGCGCGACATGGGCCATATCGATCTACCGGGGCTGGAGCCGCGCGGCGCGGTCTGGGTGGCCTTTGACAGCCCGCTTGGCCCATTGCGTGTGGTGGGGCTGCATCTGGGGTTGGTCGGGCGGTATCGCCGCAAGCAGGTGCTGCATCTGGCGCAGGAGTGCGCGCGGCTGCCGGCGATGCCGATGATCTGGGCCGGGGATTTCAACGAATGGTCCCGGCGCAGCGCGCTGGAGGGGCTGGCGCCGGCGATGCGGTTCCTGCCGCCACGGGCGAGCTTTCCGGCGTTGCGCCCGCTGGGGCCGCTGGACCGGATCGCGCTGAGCGTGGGGCTGGGGGTCGCCGGGCACGGGGTGCACCTGGAGCAGCCGGCACATATCGCCTCGGACCACCTGCCGGTCTGGGCCGACGTGGTGGTGGAGGGATAGGGCGGGGCGTTCGGGCTCTGGAGGCGCGTCGGGAGGTCTCGGGTCAAGCCCGGGGTGACTGGGGAGGGCGCAAAAGAAAAGGCCCCCGCGCGGGGGCCTTTCCGATGGTCCTGGTGATGTAATCAGGCCGCCTGCCGGCCACGGTTCTGGCCGCCACCGCCACCGGAAGGGCCCCGGCGCCGGCGTTGGCCGCCGCCCGGCTTGCCGCCGCCGCCATGGCCGCCACCGTAACCACCGCCACCGCCGCCACCGCGACGACGATTGCCGCCGGAGGGTTTGGCGGGGGCATCGACGGCCGCCCACGGGCGGCCCGAGGCGACCGGGATCGAGAGCCCCATGACCTTTTGAATCGCCTTGAACTCGCCCATCTCGTCAGGGGCGCAGAAGGCGATGGCGGCTCCGTCCTTGCCCGCTCGCGCGGTGCGGCCGATGCGGTGGACATAGGAGTCCGGCACGTTGGGCAGATCGTAGTTGTAGACATGCTTGACGTCGGGGATGTCGAGCCCGCGCGCGGCCACGTCGGTGGCCACCAGCACCTTGATCTCGCCGGCCTTGAAGGCGGCGATGGCGCGGTCGCGTTGACCCTGGCTCTTGTTGCCGTGAATCGAGGCGGTGGAGAACCCGGCCTTTTCCAGCGATTTCATCAGCTTTTCCGAGCCGTGCTTGGTGCGGCCGAAGACCAGCGCGCGTTCGTCGCGGTGGGTATCCAGCAGTTCCTTGAGCAGGGCGGTCTTTTCCGCCTTGGCGATGAAGTGCACCGATTGGGTGATCTTGTCGGCGGCCTTGCCCGGGGGGCTGACCTCGACCCGCATCGGGTTCTGCAGGTAGCTGTTGGCAATCTCGTTCATCTGTTTCGGCATGGTGGCCGAGAACAGCATGGTCTGGCGCTTTTCGGGCAGCAGGGCGGCGATCTTGCGCAGGGCGTGGATGAAGCCCAGGTCGAGCATCTGGTCGGCCTCGTCCAGCACGAGGAAGGAACATTCCTCGAGCGTCAGCGCGTTGCGGTCGAGCAGGTCGAGCAGGCGGCCGGGGGTGGCGACCAGCAGGTCGGTGCCGCGTTCGAGCCGTTTCATCTGGGCGTTGATCGACTGGCCGCCGACCACGAAGCCGATCTTGAGGTGGGTGCCCTCGGTCAGCGCACGCAGGGTCTGGCTGATCTGGTTGGCCAGTTCGCGGGTGGGGGCGAGCACCAGGCCGCGCACGGTGTAGCGGTCGGGCTTGCGGCCGATCTCCAGCATGCGGGTGACCAGCGGCAGGCCAAAGGCGGCGGTCTTGCCGGTGCCGGTCTGGGCCAGGCCCATCACGTCGCGGCCGTCCAGCGCATGGGGGATCGCGCGGCTCTGGATCGGGGTCGGCTCGGTAAAGCCCATCTCGGTCAGGCGGGTCACGAGCGAGGCCGGAAGCCCCATCATTTCGAATTGGTTCAAGTCGTATCCTTTCGGACCTGCGACGGTCGCAGGCCGGGCGTTCTGCCGCATCTCGCGCGGCGGTTGGGGCGCAAGATGCTCAGACCCGGCGGCAGGATGCCGCGACGGGACGCATCGGCGCATTGGCCCCACGCGTGATCTTGGGAACTCACTGGCGCGTCCCGGTCTGTCGGGCCCCTTGCGGGCCGGGCGGGTATCATCGCTCTTGGTCTGGTCTGCTCACGCGGCAGGAGACGACGCCAATAGGGGGCACATGGCCCCCGACGGCCCCGATGTCAACCGTTGCGTGCCGACCTGTGACGGAAAACCCTGTGGCAGCGCGCAGAAACACACGCTAAACCCGGGGGCCAGAGAAGAATGGGATCGCCGATGACCGACACCATCATGGAACGCTGCGAGGCCAAGGGGCTGCGCATGACCGGCCAGCGCCGCACCATCGCAACGGTACTGCAGGAGAGCGGCGATCATCCGGATGCCGAGGAGTTGCACGCGCGGGCCAGCGCGATCGATCCGGGCATCTCGATCGCCACGGTCTATCGCACCGTCAAGCTGTTCGAGGAGGCGGGAATCCTCGACCGGCTGGAGTTCGGCGACGGGCGCGCGCGCTACGAGGATGCCGAGCGCGACCATCACGACCACCTGTTCGACATGAACTCGGGTGAGGTGATCGAGTTCTGCGATCCCGATATCGAGGCGCTGCAGGAGAAGATCGCCGAGCGGCTGGGTTATGAGCTGCGCGGGCACAAGCTGGAGCTTTACGGGGTGCCGCGGAAGAAATAGCGCCGGTCGCCTCAGGCGGCGCGCGCCTGCCGCTCGGCCCGGTGCAGGGCGATCGGGATCAGGACGCTCAGGATCAGCAGACGGATGATGTGACAGGCGGCGACGAAACCGGGGCTGGCGCCGAGGACGGCGGCCAGCGCGATCATCGTCTCGAGCCCGCCCGGCGCGAACCCGGCGAGCACATGGGCCTGCGGGATGCCCAGCGCCAGCGCCACCGGCACCGCCGCCAGCGCGGCGATGCCGGCCCCGGTCAGGGTGACGGCGAGACCGGCCAGCAGCGCCGCGCGCACCTGGCCCGGGGCCATGCCCGAGAACCTTGTGCCGATCATCGTGCCCATCACCAGAAAGGCGGGCGTCATCAGCCAGGTTGGCAGGGTGCCGGGCGTGAGCCCGGTGACATGGCCCAGCGTCGAGGCCAGCATCGGCCCCAGCAGGATCGGCGCCGGCAGGCGCATCCGGCGGAACACCAGCCCCAGTGCCACGCCGATCAGGGCAAGCGCGATCAGATGCACGGGATGTATCGGTGCGCCGGCCAGGACCACGCTGGCCCCCATCCGGTATCCCATCGCCAGTGCCGCGAAGGGTACGATCAGGGTCAGCGCGAGGAGCCGGATCGACTGGACCACGGCGATCCGGGCCAGATCGCTGCCGCTGTCGGCGGCGGCGGCCAGAACAAAGCTCAGGTGGCCAGGTGCTGCGGCCAATACCGCGCTGCGGCGGTCAAAGCCGAAGCCGCGTTCGAGAAGCACCCGGCAGATCCCCATGGTGGCGGGCAGCGCCAGCCCCAGCGCGGCGAAGGCCAGTGGCCAGTGCAGCACCGCGCCACCGGCCTGTTCGGTGAAGCCGGCGCCGACGCCCATGCCGAGAATGACGAAGCAGACCTGCATCAGCGGCGCGGCGATGGCGCAACGCAGCCCGGAGACCCCGGCGAGCGTGATCGCCAGCGCCGGCCCGACCAGCAGCGCGGCGGGCATTGTCAGGGCCCAGGCAAGGGCGGCGCCCAGCGCGCCCAGGGCGATGGTGCGCGCGTTGATCCAGATCGACGAGGCAAGCGGGGTGGTCGGCATGCAAGATCCATAGCATCGGGCCGGGACGCCAACAATCTGGCAAAACCGGGTTTGCGAGGGGCTTGCGGCCACCGGAGAATCCGGCCATTGCGGATTCAACGACCGAGTTTTCCGGGATACTCCGAGATGGACAATCTGCGCGGCCCCGCCCTGATGACGCTGGCCATGCTCGGCTTTGCCGCCGAGGACATGTTCGTCAAGCTGATGGCGGGGGCCTTGCCGACCTGGCAGATCATCGCCGCACTCGGCACCGGGGGGGCACTGGTGTTCGGTGTGCTGACGGTGCTGCGGGGGCAGCGGCTGTTCACCCGGGCGTTCCTGAGCCGGGCGGTGTTGTTGCGCAATATTGGCGAGTTGATCGGCACGGTGGGGTTCGTCACCGCGATCGCGCTGACGCCGATCTCCTCGGCCTCGGCGGTGTTGCAGGCGACGCCGCTGGCGGTGACGCTGGGGGCGGCGCTGTTTCTGGGCGAGCCGGTGGGTTGGCGGCGCTGGAGCGCGATCCTGGCGGGGTTCGCGGGCGTGCTGCTGGTGATCCGGCCGGGGCTGGAGGGGTTCGACATCAATGCGCTCTTCGCGGTGCAGGGGGTGATCGGGCTGGCGATCCGCGACCTGTCGACCCGGCGGGTGGATCGCGGCGTGTCCTCGTACCAGTTGAGTTTCCTGGCCTTTCTCACCCTGATCCCGGCGGCGGCGGTGCTGTCGCTGGTCAGCCCGCGCGCGCCGGTGCTGCCGGATGGCTACCTGTGGTCGATGATGGCCGGGGCGGTGGTGCTGGGGACGCTGTCCTATTACGCCATCGTCGGCGCAATGCGGATCGGCGAGGTGTCCATTGTCACGCCGTTCCGCTATTTTCGCCTGCTGTTCGCGCTGGTGGTGGGATTCTTCGTGTTCAGCGAGCGGCCCGACGCGCTGACCCTGCTGGGCGCGGCGGTGATCGTGGGCTCGGGCATCTACACGGTGCTGCGTGAACGGGCGGTCTGGCGCGAGCGCAAACATCGCCCTGCGGCCTGAGCGCCCCTTTTCCTTGGGCCTTTGCCCCGGTATGAGGCGGGCAACCATCACATCGGGACATTGGACATGAGCACGATTATCGACATTCACGCGCGCGAGATTCTGGACAGCCGGGGCAACCCCACCGTTGAGGTGGACGTGATTCTGGAAGATGGCACCATGGGCCGCGCGGCAGTGCCCTCGGGCGCCTCGACCGGCGCCTATGAGGCGGTGGAGAAACGCGACGGCGACAAGGCCCGTTACATGGGCAAGGGCGTGCTGGAGGCCGTGGCGGCGGTGAACGGCGAGATCGCGCAGGAACTGGTCGGTTTCGACGCGACCGAGCAGGTCGGCATCGACCGCACCATGATCGAGCTGGACGGCACAGACAACAAGGGACGGCTTGGCGCCAACGCGATCCTGGGTGTGAGCCTCGCGGTGGCCAAGGCGGCGGCGGATTTCACCGCACAGCCGCTTTATCGCTATGTCGGGGGCACCTCGGCGCGGGTTCTGCCTGTGCCGATGATGAACATCATCAACGGCGGCGAACATGCCGACAACCCGATCGACATCCAGGAATTCATGATCATGCCGGTGGCGGCAGAGAACATTCGCGACGCGGTGCGCATGGGCTCGGAAGTCTTTCACACCCTGAAGAAAGAGCTGTCGGCGGCGGGCATGTCCACCGGCCTCGGCGACGAGGGCGGCTTTGCCCCCGAACTGGCCTCGACCCGCGACGCGCTGGACTTCGTGCTGAAGTCGATCGAGAAGGCCGGTTACACCCCGGGCGAGGAGATCTGCCTGGCGCTGGATTGCGCCGCGACCGAGTATTTTCGCGACGGCAAGTACGAGTTGAAGGGCGAGGGCAAGACCCTGTCCTCGGAGGAAAACGCCGATTACCTCGCCGCGCTCTGCGCCGATTACCCGATCATCTCGATCGAGGACGGCATGAGCGAGGACGACTGGGACGGCTGGAAGATCCTGACCGACAAGCTGGGCGGCAGCGTGCAGCTGGTGGGTGACGATCTGTTCGTGACCAACCCGGCGCGTCTGGCCGAGGGGATCGAGCGCGGCGTGGCCAATTCGATGCTGGTGAAGGTGAACCAGATCGGCACCCTGACCGAGACGCTGCAGGCGGTCGATATGGCCCATCGCGCACGGTACAGCAACGTGATGAGCCACCGCTCGGGCGAAACCGAGGACGCCACCATCGCCGATCTGGCGGTCGCCACCAACTGCGGCCAGATCAAGACCGGCTCGCTGGCGCGGTCGGACCGGCTGGCGAAATACAACCAGCTGATCCGCATCGAGGAGATGCTGGGCGACGTGGCCGAATATGCCGGACGCTCGATCCTGAAGGGCTGATCGCCTTTTCCGATCGCAGGGTTTTGCCCCCGCTTCCGCAAGGTGGCGGGGGTTTTGCGTTGGGGGTTTTGAAGGGGGGCGGCGTTCGCGCTCAGAGCGGTTTGACCAGCAGCTCCGCCGCGACCGGCTGGAACCGGGCGCGTTCGAACAGGGGGCGGGACGGCGCATCGGGGGCGAGCCGCAGGGTGAGCGCCCTTACCCCGGCCTCGCCCAGCGCGCGGGGCAGGGCGGCCAGCACCTCGGTCGCGATGCCGCGGCGGCGCACCGCGGGGCGGATGAACAATTCGTCCAGCCGCGCCTCGATCCCGGCCTCGGCGAGCGACCAGCCGAAGCTCAGCACGGCGTAGCCCAGCGGCGCGCGGGCCGGTCCGATCAGGTAGACCGCCCCCTGCGGCACCCCGTCGAGCAGCGGCGCCAGCCCGGCGCGGCGGCTGTCGTCGTCGCGCGCGATGCCCAGTTCGCCGTGACAGGCGGCGGCGAGCGGCAACAGCCGGTCGAGATCCTCGGGCCGGGCAAGATGCAGCGCGGTCACAGCCGCGCCAGCCTTTCCGTCAGCAGGGCAAAGAAACCGTCGGCGTCCACGTCACCCATGAAGGTGGCATTGGGCGCGCGCTCGGTCACGCGCCACCAGTCGGCCACGGTCATGCCGAGGGTGAGGGCGGATGTGGTCTCGATCTCCACGTTGATGTGGCGGCCTTTGAACAGGTCGGGCCGGATCAGCCAGGCGGTGACGCAGGGATCGTGCAGCGGTGCGCCGAGACTGCCGTATTTCTCCTTGTCGAAACGCTCGAAGAAATCGGTCATCTCGGCCACCGCGATGCCGACCGGCGTGCCCAGCGCGCGGAAGGCGTCGTTGCGCGGCCGGGTGACCAGCGCCTTGTGGGTCACATCCAGCGGCATCACGGTGAGCGGCGCGCCGGCGCGGAACACGATGTCGGCGGCCTCGGGATCGACGTAGATGTTGAACTCGGCCGCCGGGGTGATGTTGCCGACCTCGAAATAGGCGCCGCCCATCAGGACGATTTCCCGGACGCGGGGGATGATGTCGGGGGCGTCGCGAAAGGCGGTGGCGATATTGGTCAGCGGGCCCAGCGGGCAGAGGGTGACGGTGCCGGGGGGATGCGCGCGCAGGGTGTCGATGATGAAGTCGACCGCGTGGCCGGGGGCCAGGTCGGTTTCGGGATCGGGCAGGGTGGGGCCGTCGAGCCCGGTCTTGCCGTGCACATGTTCGGCGGTGACCAGCGGGCGCGCCAGCGGGGTGTCGCAACCGGCGTGCACCGGGATCTCGGGGCGCCCGGCCAGTTCGCAGACGATGCGGGCGTTCCTGGCGGTCAGCGGCAGCGGCACGTTGCCGGCCACGGCAGTGATGCCCAGCACCTCGACCTCCTCGGGGCTGGCCAGCGCCAACAGGATGGCGACAGCGTCGTCCTGTCCGGGGTCGGTGTCGATGATGATCTTTCGCGCGGTCATGGGTGGCCTCTGTCTTTTGCGGCGCGACAGTTGCAGGGGCGCGCGGCGATGTCCAGCGGGGCGCGCGCGTCTACCTGTGTTCCTTCTCCCGCGCCTTCACCGCGTCCCAGAGCGCGTCCATTTCCGCAAGGTCGCTGTCCTCGGGGCGCTTGCCGGCCTCGGCGAGTGCGGCCTCGACGGCGGTGAAGCGGCGGGTGAACTTGGCGTTGGCGCGGCGCAGGGCGGCTTCGGGTTCCACCCCGAGGTGGCGGCCGAGGTTGGCCATGACGAAGAGCAGATCGCCGTATTCCTCCTCGATCTCGTCGGGGCCGAGGCTGTCGCGGGCCTCGACCAGTTCATTGGCCTCTTCGGCGATCTTGGCGATCACGTCGCCGGTGTCGGGCCAGTCGAAGCCGACCCGCGCGGCACGCTGCTGCAGCTTGTAGGCGCGCAGCAGCGCGGGGAGGTTGCCCGCCACCCCCTCCAGCGCGCCGCGCTGCGCCTTTTCGGCCCGTTCGGCGGCCTTGATCGCCTCCCAGTCGCGGGTTTGTTGTTCGGCGCTCTTGTCGCGGGTCTCATTGCCGAAGACATGCGGATGGCGCGCGACCATCTTGTCGGACATGGTGCGCACCACGTCCTGAAAGGTGAAATGCCCGGCCTCCTGCGCCATCTGCGCGTGGAACACCGACTGGAACAGCAGATCGCCCAGCTCGCCCTTCAGCTCGTCCCAGGCGCGGCGCTCGATGGCGTCGGCAACCTCATAGGCCTCCTCGATGGTATAGGGGGCGATGGTGTCGAAATCCTGCTCGATGTCCCAGGGGCATCCGGTGTCGCGGTCGCGCAGCCGTCGCATGATCTCCAAGAGCCGCTCAATTCCCGCCTCCGGGTCGTGAACAAGGTCGTGTTCGGGCATTGCGGAGCCTCCTTTTCCGGTGTCAGATGCATCAATTCCGGATGAGGTCCAAGGAGTCCACCCCATGCCTGTCGTCAACCGCATTGCCGACTACGCCGAAGAGATGACCGGCTGGCGCCGCCATCTGCACCGGATCCCGGAACTGGGGTTCGACTGCCCGCAGACTGCCGGGTTCATCGCCGCGCGGCTGCGCGATTTCGGCATCGACGAGATTCACGAGGGCATCGCGCAGACCGGCATCGTGGCGATCATCGAGGGGCAGGGCGCGGGGCCGACCATTGGGCTGCGCGCCGATTTCGACGCGCTGCCGATCACGGAGGCGACCGGGCTGGACTATGCCTCGGAGCATGCCGGAAAGATGCACGCCTGCGGGCATGACGGGCATACCACGATGCTATTGGGTGCGGCGAGATACCTGGTGGAGACGCGGAATTTTGCCGGGCGCGTGGCGCTGATCTTCCAGCCGGCGGAAGAGGCCGGCGGCGGTTCCGGCGTGATGGTCGAAGAGGGTATTCTGGACCGCTTCGACATCGGGCAGGTCTATGCGCTGCACAATGCGCCGGGGTTGGAGACCGGCGCCTTTTGCACCACGCCGGGGCCGCTGATGGCGGCGGTGGATCAGTTCCACATCCATATCAAGGGCCTCGGCGGCCATGGCGCGATGCCGCATGAGGCCCGCGATCCGGTGGTCGCGGCGGTGGCCATCGCGCAGGCGTTCCAGACGATTGTCAGCCGCAACCATTACGCGCTGGACGATCTGGTGGTCTCGGTCACCCAGATCCATACCGGCACGGTGGACAACGTGATCCCCGAGACCGCCTATCTGAACGGCACGGTGCGCACCTTCGATCCCAAGGTGCAGCAGATGGTGCGGGACCGGATGCGTGCCATCGTGGCCGGCCATGCCGCCAGTTTCGAGGTAGAGGCGCGGCTGACCTATGAGGTCGGCTATCCGGCGACGGTGAACGATGCCGAGAAAACCCGTTTCGCGGTGCAGGTGGCCGAGGAAGTCGTCGGCGCCGCAAAGGTTCAGGGCGAGGTCGGGCGCGAGATGGGGGCGGAGGATTTCGCCTATATGCTGCAAAAACGCCCGGGCGCCTATCTGTTCCTCGGCCAGGGCGAGGGCGCCGGGTTGCATCACCCGGAATACAATTTCAACGACGAGATTGCCCCGGTCGGCGCCTCGTTCTTTGCCCGGCTGGTGGAACGCGCGCAGCCGCTGGCGGCGAAATAGGGAGGGGCCACCATGGGCATGAGCGATGTGGAAAACGAGATCGACGCAGGCTTCACCCGCGAGGACCTGCGCGGCACCAACCTGGAGGCTGCCTATGGCGGCGCGGTGTCCTTTCTCAAGCGGCGCTATACCAAGGATCTGAGCGGCGCGCAGATCGCCGTGACCGGGGTGCCCTTCGATCTGGCGGTGTCGAACCGGCCCGGAACCCGGCTGGGTCCGCGCGGAATTCGCGAGGCGTCGAGTTATCAGCCCTATGACGAGCCCTATGGCTGGCCGTTCCGGGCGCTGAGCGAGCTGGCAATCGTGGATTATGGCGACCTGGCCTATGATTATGCCAATATCCCGGCGTTCCCCACGGCGCTGACCGTGCATATCGCCAAGATCCTGGCGGCGGGCGTGGCGCCGGTGACGCTGGGCGGCGATCACTACATCACTTACCCGGTGCTCAAGGCCTTTGCCGAGAAATACGGGCCGATGTCGCTGTTGCAGTTCGATGCCCATACCGACACCTGGGCCGATGACGATCCCGACCGCATCGACCACGGCACCATGTTCTACAAGGCGGTGAAGGAGGGGCTGGTGGACCCGGCGCGCTCGGTCCAGGTGGGCATCCGCACCCACAATGACGACACCATGGGGGTGAACATCATCGACGCGCGTGAGGTGCATGAGACCGGGCCGCAGGCGGTGGCGGCAAAGATCAAGGGCATCCTGGGCGATCATCCCACTTACCTCACTTTCGATATCGACGGGCTCGACCCGGCCTTTGCGCCGGGCACCGGCACGCCGGTCTGGGGCGGGATGAGTTCGGCGCAGGCGTCGATGATCCTGCGCGACCTGGGCGGGATCAACATCAAGGGGGGCGACGTGGTCGAGGTCTCGCCGCCGTTCGACCCGGCGGGCATCACGGCGGTGGCCGGTGCCCATGTGGCGGTGTCGATCATCTGCCTGCTGGGCTGGACCATGTTGATGTGAGCCGGGGATGGGGCGGATGATGGTGGTGCTTTGGGCGGTTCTGGCCGTGGCGGTGGCGGGGCTGGCGTATGTCCGGCTGGCCCCCAGCAATCCGGCGCGGTGGCACCGCCCGCCAGATGTGAACAGCAACAAGACCTTCAAATCGGGGGTGAAGCGGCGGCTACCGGCAGGGCCGGAGGGGCTGGTGCGGCTGGACGCGATCGTCCAGGCGACGCCGCGCACGCGGGTTCTGGCAGGATCGCTGGACGACGGCATGATCACTTATGTCACCCGCAGCCGGGTGATGGGGTTTCCTGATTACACCACTGTTCAGAAGGTGAACGGAACGCTGGAGCTCCATGCCCGGTCGCGCTTCGGGCGCTCAGATCTTGGGGTGAACCGGGCCCGCGTCGAGGGGTGGCTTGGGCGATTGCAGGCGCGATGACAGGCAGCCCTCCTGCACCTCGCGCCACATCGGGACATTGAGCGACATCTGGCATTGCGCCATGAACATGCGCCCGTCGACGTGAAGGCAGATGGTTTCACCCAGTTCGATCCTGCCGCCGCCGCTGTCGGTACAGTAGCAATCGCGTACCGATCCATCGGGGGCGATGACATCGGCCGCGACCGGACCGGCGACAAGGGCAAGGAGCGGGGCGAAAAGCAGGGTGAGACGGGTCATTGGGCGGCTCCGAACGTTCTGTGACACCCAGCCTAGCATGGCATTCCTCTTGACCAAAGCCCCGGGATGAAGGACACCGCGCGGATGGTCCCCGAAGAACGACTAGAACAGATCACCCAAAGGTTTGAGTACCTTGAAGCCGCGATGGCCGGTGCCGCCGGCGGCGAAATCGCCGCGCTGGCCAAGGAGTATTCCGATCTGAAACCGGTGGTGGAGAAGATCGCCGGCTGGCGCCGCCTGCGCGATGAGTTGGCCGGGGCCGAGGCGATGCGGGCCGATCCCGACCTGCGTGAACTGGCCGAGGAGGAGATCCCGGTCCTGAAGGCGCGCCTGCCGGAGGCCGAGCACGCGTTGCGGCTGGCGCTGCTGCCGCGCGACGAGGCCGACACCCGCTCGGCCATGCTGGAGATCCGGCCGGGGACGGGAGGCGACGAGGCGGCGCTGTTCGCGGCCGACCTGCTGCGGATGTACCAGCGCTATGCCGAGGCGCGCGGCTGGCGCTGGGAGGTGATCGAACTGCAGGAGACCGAACTGGGCGGCGTCAAGGAGGCGGTGATCCGGATCGGCGGCGAGAATGTCTTTGCCCGGCTGAAATACGAATCCGGCGTGCACCGGGTGCAGCGGGTGCCCAGCACCGAGAGCGGCGGGCGCATCCATACCTCGGCGGCGACGGTGGCGGTCCTGCCCGAGGCGCAGGACGTGGACATCAAGATCGACGCGAACGACATCCGCATCGACACCATGCGCAGTTCCGGCGCCGGCGGGCAGCATGTGAACACCACGGATTCGGCGGTGCGGATCACCCATATCCCCAGCGGAATCGTGGTGACGAGCTCGGAGAAATCGCAGCACCGCAACCGCGAGATCGCGATGGATGTGCTGCGCACGCGGCTTTACGACATGGAGCGGCAGAGGGCGCATGACGCGCGCTCAGAGGCACGCAAGAGCCAGGTCGGCTCGGGTGATCGCAGCGAGCGTATCCGCACCTACAACTTTCCGCAGGGGCGGATGACCGATCACCGCATCAACCTGACGCTCTACAAGCTGGAGCAGGTGATGCAGGGCGATCTGGACGAGGCGATCGATGCGCTGACCGCCGACGATCAGGCCCGCATGCTGGCCGAGATGGGGCAATGAGCGGCGGCCAGACAGCGGCGCAGGCGATGGCGGCGGCCGCCGCCCGGCTGCGCGCGGCGGGGGTGGACGATCCGGCGCGGGATGCGCGGGTGCTGCTGGCCCATGCGGCGCGGATCGAGGCGGCTCGGGTGACGCTGATCGCGCCGGAGGACCTGGAGCCGGAGATCGCCGAACGGTACGAGCAGCTGATTTCCCTTCGCGCGATCCGGGTGCCGGTGTCGCATCTGGTGGGGGAGCGGGAATTCTACGGACGCCGCTTCAAGGTGTCGGGCGATGTGCTGGATCCGCGACCGGAAACCGAGACGCTGATCGAGGCGGCGCTGGCGGACCCCTTTTCACGGGTGCTGGATCTGGGCGTCGGTTCGGGCTGCATCCTGGTGACGCTGCTGGCCGAGCGGTCCGAGGCCACCGGGCTGGGCGTGGATATCAGCGAGGCGGCCTGCCTGCAGGCCAGCGCCAACGCGGTGCTGCACCGGGTGCAGGCGCGCGCCGAGATCGAGCAGTCGGACTGGTTTTCCAACGTCGCCGGGCGGTTCGACCTGATCGTGTCGAACCCGCCCTATATCGCGGCGGGCGAGATGGCGGGGCTGGCCGACGAGGTGCGCCGGCACGAACCCGCGCTGGCGCTGACCGACGGCGGTGACGGGCTGGGCGCCTATCGGGCGATCGCGGCGCATGTGGCCGGGCATCTGGAGCCCGGCGGGCGGCTGCTGGTCGAGATCGGCCCGACCCAGGCCGAAGCGGTGGCCGCGATCCTCACGGCGGCCGGGCTGAGCGATACCGGCGTTGTGCAGGACCTCGACGGGCGCGACCGCGTGGTTTGCGCCTGGTTGCGTTAACGGCGGCAAATGGGCAACGGCATCGGTGGAAAAGGCGCGGCAGAGGCACAAAAAGCCGGTTTTTTGCCTTCCCCCCCCTTGTGTGGGCCCGCAGGACATGTTTATTCGCAATTGTTGCCCCGACAGAGGCTGTCGCAGCTTCTGTGCAACACAAAGCCCCCGAAGTCGCAGATCTGGCCACTGTTTGCAGCGCATGAGGCGCACCCGGATCATACGACAGTGAAGACAAGGCTGACGTAAGATAAAATGAGATCGTCCAAATCCCGTTCGCGGTCGAAGTCGAACCGCAACCGTCCCTCTTCTGGTGGAAACATCGTCAACCGCGTGTTTGACAGTTCCGGTCCCGAAGGAAAGGTGCGCGGCACGCCGCAGCAGATCATAGATAAATACAACCAGCTGGCGCGCGATGCGCAACTCGGCAACGACCGCGTGGCGACCGAGAACTTTCAACAGCACGCGGAGCATTACCTGCGCATGCTGAGCGAGGCCCAGCGCGAGCAGGACGCGCGCCGCGACGAGCAGGAGCGGCAGAACCGCGAACGCCAGGCCGAGCGCGACCGCGAGCGCGAGCGTGCCCAACAGCGTCAGGAGCGGGAGCCCGGTGCGCCGGACCCGGCCGCAGCGCCGCAGCCCGACGTTATGGACCTGGGCGGGTCGGACGGCGAGGGCGAGAGCGGGCTGGTCGAGACCCCGGAAAGCAAGCCGAAGAAGCCCCCCACACGCAAGCCGCGCGCGCGCAAGCCCGCGGCCAAGCCCAAGGACGGCGCATCGGAAGAAGCCGACTCCAAGAGTGACGCGAAGCCGGAGGCGAAATCCGAGGCACCGGGCGGTGAGACCCCCGGCGATGCGGGCGGGGCCAACGCCGCCGCCGAGTGATCAGCGCCGAGTGATCTGCGCGCAATCGGACGAAACCAAAGGGCCGGGCGGGGTGACCGCGCCGGCCCTTATTGTGTGTTGTTAGGTGAATACCAAGGCGATGTCGTCGCGGGACAAGGTCTGATCCTCGATGGTGATCGTGCCGTGGCCATAATCGATCACCGTGTCGCCACCGGTATTCGTCACCGTGATGTCGCGACTGTCGCCGATGCCGAAAATCCTGATCGTGTCCATTGCGGCCTCAAAGGCGACGATGCGGTCCGCGCCATCGGACCGTTCATCGGGATAGGTCCGGAAGAAGAAGGTGTCGGACCCGCGTCCGCCATTCAGGACGTCATCACCCAGGCCGCCGTCGATTAAGTCAGATCCCGCGCCGCCCTCGATCGTGTCATTGCCGTCGCCGCCCTTGATCCGGTCGCCTCCGCTACCGCCCTCGATCGTGTCATCGCCCGCGCCGCCGTCGATCCGATCCCGGCCCTTTCCGCCCAGGATGGTGTCGTCGCCGTCGTCGCCCGCGAGGGTGTCGGTGTGGCTGCCGCCGTCGATGAAATCGTCGCCGTTCGATCCTCTGATCACGTCCAGGCCGGATCCACCGAACAGCCTGTCGTTTCCATTTCCGCCCTGGATTAAGTCCTGGCCTTTGCCGCCATTGATCTGGTCACCTTGGTTGCCGGCGACGATAAAATCTTCTCCGGAGCCGCCCAGGATCGTGTTTGGCCCGCCTTGGCCACGGATTGAGTCATCGCCGTCGCCACCTTCGATGCGGTCCCGGCCGCCGCCGCCCTTGATGACGTCATCGCCGTCGCCGCCTTTGATGCGATCGTCTCCACCGCCGCCGTCGATTTCGTCGTTGCCGTTGCCGCCGTCGATCCGGTCGTTTCCGGCGCCGCCTTCTATCACGTCAATTCCGTCACCGCCGTCGATCACGTTTCGGCCCTTCTTGCCGCCGGTCAGCGTATCGTCGCCGTCGCCGCCCTTGATGACGTTGGCCTTTGCGTTGCCCTTGATGGTGTCGTCGAAGGCGGAGCCGGTGGCATTCTCGATGCTGTTCAGCAGGGCATCGACCTCTTTCCCGGAAACGGCCTTGCCGCGGAGATCGATGACCAACGGCCCATCGTAGAATTCACCGCTGACCGTGTCCTTGCCGGGGCCGCCGTCGATACTGTCGTTGCCCGGGGTCAGGAGCGCGGTGTCGCGCCCGCCGCCGAGGGCGAACACGTCGTTGCCACCAAAGCCCAGCGCCACGTCGGGCCCATCGCCGCCGGTAAAGAACAGGTCGGGAAAGGGCGAATCGTCGGGCATCAGCACGCGGTTGAAGTCATCCAGATCGCCGGGCGAGTACGGCGGCGGAACGGCGCGTGCGGTGTCCACGAGATCCTGGAGCGGGGTTGCTGTTGGCAGGGTGATGTCGACGGTCTCGCCCGGGGTGTCGGGGTTGCTGATGACGATCCGGTCGGCGGTGCCGGAGAATACATCGTCCGGCCCGGCGCTCAACCTGCTGCCGTACAAGGTGAAAGACAGATCGAAGTCCCCATCCTTGAAGGCAAGGATGTCGGGGTTGTCCGAGACGATCAGGGCAAGGTCTATACGCGACATAGCCGCAACTAAAACCGATTGAAAAGGGAACTGTTGTTCGAGCAGTCGCGCGAGAACGATCATGGTAACCTCAGAAAAAACGGAGGCCACACATCGGCCCCACAAGGCGGCACGATACACCAAAGCCGGTTTTTTTCATAATCCGCGCCCCCGTCAGGGGTGGGCAAGTGTCCGGGCGAGGGCGCAGAACGGCTCGAGCCCGACCTGTTCGGCACGTTCGGACGGGGCCAACGCCGCCGCCGAGCGATCGCAGCTGGGCGTAACGGATCGATGTGACACAAGGGGCCGGGCGGGACACCGCACTGGCCCTTTTGGCGCGCTACAGGTCGTACTCGAAGGTGATCTGGTCCCGCGTCAGGATCTGATCCTCGATGGTGATCGTGCCGTTGCCGTAGTCGATGATCGTGTTGCCGCCCCTCGTCGTCACGTGCACCTCGTCCGACGCCCCTTCGACGATGGTGATCGTGTCTTTGCCCGGCTGGTAACCGAGGACGGTATCGTCGCCCTCGGTCCGGCCCGGGGTGCTGGCGCGGAACACCAGGGTGTCGCGCCCCGCGCCCCCGAACAGCGTGTCATCACCCTCTCCCCCCTCCAGACTGTCGTTGCCGGAGCCGCCTTTCAGGGTATCGTCGCCGGCGCCGCCGTCGATCTTGTCCTTTCCTGTGCCGCCACTGACGGTGTCCTTTCCGCGACCGCCGCTCAGCTTGTCGTTGCCGCTGCCTCCATCGATCTTGTCGTTCCCGGCACCGCCGACGATTTCATCCGGGCCGGAGCCACCGAACAGGTCATCTTTTCCAAACCCGCCGACGATCAGGTCCGGGCCGCTGCCGCCTTTCACCATGCCGCCCTTGTTGCTGGCATAGATCGAATCCTTGCCGGGACCACCAAAGATCACGTTCACGGCGCCCTCACCGTGGATCGTGTCATCGCCATCTCCGCCTTCGATCCGGTCGTTGCCTTTGCCGCCCTTGAGGGTGTCGTCCCCGGAGCCACCTCTGATGGTGTCGTTGCCGCCGCCACCGCTGATGGTGTCGTTTCCGCCGCCACCGTCGATGGTGTCGTTTCCGGCGCGACCGTTGAGGGTGTCGTCGCCTTCGTGGCCCCTGAAAACGTTGCCGACCTTGTTTCCAAAGATGACGTCGTTGTAGCTCGAGCCATCGGCATTCTCGACGCTTTTTATCGTGACGACGAACCCACCAAACACGATCGTTGCGCCGTCCAGGTCCATGTCCATGGGCGTGTCGGAGAATTCCCCGCTGACCGTGTCCTTGCCGGGGCCGCCGTCGATATGGTCATTGCCGGGGGTGATGAACACCGTGTCGCGCCCGCCGCCGAGGTCGAAGACGTCATTGCCACCGAACCCCAGTGCCACGTTGGGGCCGCTGCCGCCGGTGAAATTCAGGTCGGGAAAGGGCGAATCGTCGGGCATCAGCACGCGGTTGAAGTCCGCAAGATCCCTGATCGTACCCCGGGGCGGCACGTCCCGCGCAGTGGTCACCAGATCGGCGAACGCGGTCTCGGTGGGCAGGGTGACGTCAACAGAATCGCCCGGTGAGCCAAGGCTCGTGATCACGAGCCGGTTGGCGGTACCGTTGAACGGACCGTCCGGCCCGACGCTCAACCCGCTGCCGTGCAAAGTGAAAACCAGGCCAGCGTCCGGATCCGGGAAGGAGAGGCTGTCGGGACTGTCAGAAACGACCAGATCGATGTCGATCTTGCTGAGGCTGGAGGCAAAGACCCACTGGAAGGGGGATCCGCGCAGATTCAGTTCGTGAATGATAATCATGGTGCCCCCCTGAAAAAGAGGCCACACATCGACCCCCAACAATGCGGCACGATACACCAAAGCGGTTTTTTTTCATAATCCGGGCCCCGGTCAGGGGCGGGCAAGCGTCCGGGCGAGGGCGCAGAACTGCTCGAGCCCGACCTGTTCGGCGCGTTCGGTGGGGGCGATGCCGGCGGCGATGAGCCGGTCCTCGATATCCGGGGCCTGCCCCTTGAGCGCGGCGCGCAGCATCTTGCGGCGCTGGTTGAAGGCGGCGGCGACGACCCGCGACAGCACCGCCGGATCGGCCGGAAAGCGCGGCTCTGGCAGGGCCTCGAGATGCACCACGGCGCTGGAGACCTTGGGTGGCGGGGTGAAGGCCTCGGGCGGCAGGGACATCACGATGCGGGCGGTGCTGCGCCATTGCGCCAGGATCGCCAGTCGCCCGTAGGCCTTGGAGCCGGGCGCGGCGACGATCCGCTCGGCCACCTCGCGCTGGAACATCAGGGTCAGGCTTTGCCAGAACGGCGGCCAGTCGGCGGGCGTGAGCCAGCGCACCAGAAGCTCGGTCCCGATGTTGTAGGGCAGGTTGGCGGCGACGCGAATGGGGGGCGTGAGATGCGCCAGCGGATCGAGCTGGAGCGCATCGCCGTTGATGATCTGCAACCGGCCGGGATAGGCCGCGGCGATCTCCTCCAGCGCGGGGAGACAGCGGGTGTCCTTTTCGATGGCCAGCACCCTGCGCGCGCCCTCGGCCAGAAGGCCCCGGGTCAGCCCGCCGGGGCCGGGGCCGATCTCGAGCACGTCGCATTGGCTGAGGTCGCCCGCCTGCCGCGCGATCTTGGCGGTGAGGTTGAGGTCCAGCAGGAAGTTCTGGCCCAGCGATTTGCGCGCCGAGAGGCCGTGACTGGCGATCACCGCGCGCAGCGGCGGGAGGGGGTCGATGGCGCTCATCGTGTCCTTTCACCGCAAGTCTCCGCGCCGGAGGACCAGAATCCTCTGGTCCGGGACAAGGATTTTCCGCCTCCGGCGGGAGTATTTTCGGCCAGAAAAAGCCCGAAGGTCATGGGGCCCCGGCCATCGTCTGCGCCAGTTTCAGCGCCTCGATCAGGCTGGAGGGATTGGCCTTTCCCTGTCCTGCGATGTCAAAGGCGGTGCCGTGATCGGGCGAGGTGCGGATGAAGGGCAGCCCGAGGGTGACGTTGACGCCGCGGTCGAAATCCAGCGTCTTGATCGGGATCAGCGCCTGATCGTGGTACATGCAGATCGCGGCGTCATAGCGGGCGCGGGCGGCGGCGTGGAACATCGTATCGGCGGGATGCGGGCCGGTGAGGGTGAATCCCTCCTGCGGGATCTGCACCAACAAAGGAGCGATCCAGTCCACCTCTTCGCGGCCCATGGCGCCGCCTTCGCCGGCGTGCGGGTTGAGGCCCGCGACGGCGAGGCGCGGGTGGGCGATGCCGAACCGGTCGCGCAGGCCGCGCGCGGTGATCCCGATGGTCTCGCGCAGCAGATCGGGGGTGAGCCGATGCGGCACCTCGGACAGGGCGATGTGGATGGTGGTGGGCACCACGCGCAACTGATCGCTGGCCAGCATCATCACCACGCGGTCGACCCCGCCGAGGGCGGCGAGAAACTCGGTATGGCCGGGATAGGCGAAATTGGCGCCGTCGATCAGCGCCTTCTTGTGGATCGGCGCGGTGCAGACGGCGCAGGCCAGGCCGGATTGGGTGAGGGCGACGGCGCGTTCGATGGCGGTGATGACGCCGCGCGCGTTGGCCGGGTCGGGCTGGCCTGGCGTGTTGGGCGCGGCGAACGGATGCGGCAGGACCGGAAAGGCAAAGGCGCTGGCAGCGGCGGCTTCGGCCGGGTCGCCCAACTCGGCCACCGGGGTGCCGGCGGGCAGGTGGCGCGGATCGCCGATCCAGACGAAGGGGCAGTCGCCGCGCAGCGCCTGCCAGGCCCGCACGGCGATTTCCGGCCCGATGCCGGCCGGTTCACCGCAGCTGAGCGCGACCGGGGGCCTCATCGTTCGCGGATCAGCGCGTCGGCCTTGAGCTGTTCGAGATGGCTGGCGGCAAAGCTTTGCAGCCGCTGTTCGAGCAGGGCGTTGCCGATCTGATCGCGGGTGGCATCGGCGGTGGACTCGGCGGTGCGGCCGCAGAGCATCAGCAGAACCAGCGTCTGCCCGTTGTTGCGGGTGAGCGCGGTCGAGGATTCGCTGGCGTCGAGCTTGGACAGTTCCAGCGCCACGTCGCGCGGGATTTCGCGTGGTGGCAGATCGCGGCGTTCCAGCACCTCGGGCGGCTGGCCCTTGGCGATGCCGTAGAGGTCGTCGCAGGTGTCGGTGCCATCGATGATCCGCTGGGCGGTGGACAGCGCCTCGGGCGAGCGGCCGCCGGGGATCAGGTAGCTGGCATAGTCGATCTTGGCATAGCGCGGTTCGGTGACACCTGATTCCCGGATGCCGCGCATCTGGAACAGGGCGACGGCGTTGGGCAGGGCCAGTGGGGCGGTTATCTCGCCTTTTTTCAGCGCCAGGATCACCGGTTGCAGCGGTGCGGGCAGGCGCGTCAGCGGCATCCAGCCCAGCCGGCCGCCATCGGTGCGGCTGTTGCTGGCCGAGTACTGGGTCGCGGCGGCCGAGAAGGCATCGTAGCTTTGCACCTGGGCGATCTGGTCTGCCAGCCCCTCGACCTGTGCCGCGGTCTGCGGGGTGATGGGGATGATCACCTCGGAGAGAAGAACCTGGATCCCACCCGAGGCGCCGCCGCTGCCCATCGCGCGGTCGATTTCGACATCGGTGGGCCGGGCGCGGGCCCCAAAGCGGGCCGCCACATAGGCGCGCCAGATCAGGTTGACCTTGACGAAATCCCGTACGGTCTGGCGCGAGATATTCTCTTGCGCGAGCGCTTTCAGAAGCTCTTCGATGGACAGGTTGGCACGGGCGGCGAATTCGTCCATGCCGGTCTCCACGTCCTCTGGCGGAACCTCGATATCGACCGCCTTGGCAGCCTGCTGCTTGAGCCGATCCTCGATCAGGGCCTGGCGGGCCAGTTCGACGGTGTCGCCGGGGGCATTGAGAACCCGAAGCAGCAGGGCGCGCTGTTCCAGCTCATAGCCGGTAATGGCATCGCCGTTGACGGTGATAACCGGAGAAAACAGGCCCTGGGCCGCCGCCGGGCCGGTCAGGGAGGCCGAGAGTGCCAGGACCGCCAGCAGCAATGCGGCGCGGGCGCGCCGGTGCAGGTGGATCAGAAGGTGGGTCAGGATTTTCCGCATGATCGCCTGTATTTTTCTGTTCCGCTTTCGACGGCAAAGCCGCTGAGAGCGATGGTAAAGCCGAAATCGGTCGAAGGCTCAACACTTGTCGACGAGGTATAGCGCCGGTTTACCGAAAGATCGACAGTCACGCATTCGTTCTGGTAGACAAGTCCGACCCCGGCGCGCGAGGCGCTGTCGTCCGCGATGTCGTAGCGCAGGTTTGCGCTCGCCGTCCAGTTTCCGCCGACCCGGTAACTGCCATCAAACCAGAGCTCGGAGACATCTGCGGTGCGCCCCTCGGCCGGGTCGATAGCGAGCCAGAGGTAGGAGCCGCTGATGCGGGTGCGCGGGCTGGACCAGTTGCCGCGCAGCTCGACCTTGTTGAAATGCAACGAGTCGTCGAGCAGGGAGCGCCCGGTCAGGCTGAGCCCCTTGTTCATCACGACCTGGCCCGCGACCAGCAAGGCCGAGGCCTCGCCCGAGAGGCCCGACGTGGTGGAGAAATTCGGGTCCGCCAGGCCGCGGAAGACCTGGCCCACGGTGGCGTTCGCCCGCCAGCCGGAGGCGGCGTAATGCGCCCAGTTCACCCCCACGGCCAGCGCGGTGCCGTCCTCGCGCACATCGGAGGAGGGAAACCGGGAGAGCGAGAGCAGGTTGCCCTGGTCGAATTCGACGAAGCGGCTTTCATCGATCGGTGCCGCGGGTCCGCTGACGTCGCTCCAGCCGATCTGGATCAGCGGTTCGAGGAATTGGGTCGCGCCGCCCTCGGTACCGCGCGTCATCGGGTAGCGCAGCGCCAGGGACGCGCGCGGCGTGGTCCGGGTGATGGAGGAGGCATAGGTGGAATCGTCGCTGATCTCGAAGCGGTCGGCGGAGAACCCGATCTCCCAATCCGCGCGCAGACCGGGTCCGAACAGCCAGTTGCGCCGCCATGCCGCATCGGCGGTGAGCCGGGTGACATCGCGGCCGAGGATATCCAGCCCCGAGGTCCGGCGGTGACCGAGGAAATCCAGCCCCAGTTGCAATTCGCCACCGAGCCCGCGCGGGTGGGCGCGTTGTTCAAAGGATAAATCGGTGATCAGGGTGGGAAGCAGCGATTCATCCTCGCCGTCGAGCAGCGAGTCATAGTGGATCACGGCGCTGCGGAAAGCAGTGTTGCGGGTGGTCCGCGTCAGTTCCACTTCGCTTTCCAGCCGGTCATAGTCGGTCAGGCCGTAATCTACCAGATAGGCGTTGTCGGAGGCTGTCTTGATGTCGAAACTCAGCTTGAACCGGTTGGCAAGGTCGAAGGCCCCGGTGCCGAAGAAGTAGCCGCGTTTGTCGGTCGGAAGCAGGTCATCCCGGGTAAAGGCACCCTGGAGTTCGATCCGGCCGCGGCGGAAGGCCTGCCGGTAGCGCATCGTCAGGGTGCGCGTCTTGGGCGAGACATAGGGGGTGAGGGTCAGGTCCTTGTGATCGCCGATCCGGAAGAAATAGGGAACCCGGACTCCGGTCTTGAGCTGCGAGGTGGTGCGGATCGTCGGGATCAGGAAGCCGGTGGCGCGCTCGAGCGAGGGATCGGGCAGGCGCAGCGCCGGGAAATAGAAAACCGGAACGTCGAGCACGCGCAGTTGTGCACCCTCGAAATAGAGCTGCCGTTCCTGCTGGTCGTGGGTGACGCTGCGGGCGCGGATCTGCCACAGTGGCGGGCGGCCGTCCTCGCAGACATGGCAGGAGGTGACCGCGGTCTTGTAGAGCTGGGTGTAGCGGCCGCCGACGCGGACCATCTGCAGCGCGGCAAGCTGAACCTGCTGATCGAAGACGAGGCGGGCGCCCCGCAGCAGCCCGTCGCGCAGGCCCCGGTCCATCTCGGCGGCGTCGGCCAGCACGGTGAACCGGTCGCCCTGGTCGATACGAATCGGCCCCTCGATGATCAGTTTTCCGGTCTTGCGGTCGAAGGTGATCCGTTCGGCCCGCAGCCGGGTTTCGCCCTGGAACGCCTCGACCGAACCCTCGGCTACAAGCTGCCGGTCGGGAGTGACAAAGACCCTGTCGGCCACCAGCATCGCCGGCGGCTCGGCCGGGGTGGTGTCCGGCCGACCAGACTGGCCCAGCGCGACGCCGCCCAGGTGCGTGCCCGCCACCAGGACGAGTGCGGATATCAGGCGGCGCAGTGTCACCCTTCCTCCGCGTGCAGCAGCAGGCCGAGCGAAAGGAACAGCGCCGCAAGCGGCGGTGCCCAGGCCGCGAGCGCCACCGGGATCTGCCCGTTCTCGCCGAGGATCTGGGCAAAGTTGCGGATGAAGTAGAGCGAAAACCCCAGCAGCACCGCCGAGAGCACCGCCACCCCGGTGCCGCCGAACCGGGTGTGGCGCATGGTAAAGGCGGCCCCCACCAGCACCATCGCCACCAGGAACAGGGGCCGGGCCAGTTCGACCTGGTACCAGATCTCGTGGCGGCGGGTGGAGAAGCCGGCTTGCGCCAACTGGCGGATCGTCGCCGGCAGGTCGTAGACCGACACGCCGGATGGCCGGCCGAGGCTGTCGCGGATGCTGTCGCGGGTGAGGGTGGTCGGAATGTGCAGGATCTGGTGGGTTTCAGCCGCCGCTTCGGGGTTCTGTCCGGCGGTCAGCGGCCAGACCTTGGCGTTGGTCAGCACCCAGGCCTGATCCTCCAGCCGGGCGCTTCTGGCAACGATACGGCGCACCGGACCGCCGCCGGGGGCAAATGTCAGGATGGTCACGTTGAACAGTGTGACCGCGTCGCCACCATGGCCGGTGGCATGGATCACCGACTGCCCGCGCGCGCTGCCCTGTCGCAGCCACAGCCCCTCGCCGCTCAGCGAGAGCACCGACAGCCCGGTGCCGCGGAAGGTTTCGGAGAGCTGAGTGTAGCGGTTCGAGGTGGCCGCGGCGATGGGGTTGAGCGTGGTCACCGTCAGCCCGCCGATCACCAGGGCGACGGCGATGGGCGCAGCCAGCGCTCGCAGGCCCGACCGGCCGGCGGCCCGGGTGACCACCAGTTCGCTGCTGCGCGCCAGCCCGACGAAGAGCACGACGGTGGACAGGATCATCAGCAGTGGCAGGATCCGGCTCATCGTTGCCGGGGCGCTGAGCAGGCTGAGCCGGAACAGCTGCCCCAGGCCGACGCCGAGCCCCTCGAAACGGCGCAGCTGCTCGATCATGTCGATCAGCAGGATCAGCGCCAGGAAGATGGCCGCGATGGTGCCGAAGGCCAGCAGGAAGCGGCGCGCGAAATACCTGTCGAGAATCATTCGGGCGCCTCGCTGGCGCCCGGTTCGACAGGCAGCAGATTGGGCAGCGTATTCCCGCTGACACGTCTTGGCACTACGATCCCCCCGGAGCCGGCCATTGGCTTTGCGGCAGACATTAGTGCAATTGATTGGCGGGGAAAACTGCTATCTGGTCAATCGACGACCCGCGCGCTACCCATGACGGGAGCCAGCGAAATCAAGGAGACCCGCATGACCCGCCCGACACCGATTCGATTTGCCGAGCTTGACCTCGATGCCCTTGCCGGGACCGAGGGCCGCATTGTCGTCACGGTCACGCCCGAGGGCACGCTCGATGCCGCGGCGCGGCGCGCCAACCGGCTGTGCAAGGGGGCGGTCAAGCGGCTGGTGGAGAGCGCGCGGTTCGAAAAGGCGAAGAGTGGCGAAGTAATCACGCTGGCCTGGCCCGCGGGCATGGCGGCCGAGGCGCTGGACATCCTGGTACTGTCGAAGAAGGCCGACGTGGTAGAGGCGCGCCGGGCCGGAGCCGCGCTGACGGCGCGGGCGGCGAGTGCGCCGGTTCTGCTGGCGCTGGGATCGGCCCATGCCCGTGCGGCGGTGCTGGTACAGGGGATGGCGCTGCGCAGCTACGCCTTCGACGCGCACAAGACGACCGAGGATGACAGCGACAAGGCTGGTGGCGACATCACGGTGATGCATCCCCGGCCCGAGGCGCTGGAGGATGAGGCGGCGCCGCTGCTGGCGGTGGCCGAGGGGGTGCTGATGACCCGCGACCTGGTCAACGAACCGGCGAACATCCTGACCACGACCGAGTTCGCCGACCGGCTGTCCGAGATGCGCGACCTGGGTCTGGAGGTCGAGGTGCTGGAAGAGGCAGAGCTGGAACAGCTGGGGATGCGCACCCTGCTCAGCGTCGGCCAGGGCTCGGCCACCCCGACCAAGGTGGTGGTGATGCAATGGAACGGCGGCGCGAAAGACGAGGCCCCGCTGGCGCTGGTCGGTAAGGGCGTGGTTTTCGACACCGGCGGCATCAGCCTCAAGCCCGGCGCCGGGATGGAGGATATGACCATGGACATGGGCGGTGCCGGGGTGGTGGCCGGCACCATGCGTGCGCTGGCGCTGCGCAAGGCCAGGGCCAATGTGGTGGGGCTGGTCGGGCTGGTCGAGAACATGCCGTCGAGCACCGCGACCCGCCCGGGTGACGTGGTGAAATCGATGAAGGGCGACACCGTCGAGATCATCAACACCGATGCCGAGGGGCGGCTCGTGCTTTGCGACGTGATGTGGTACGCGCAGGAGCGGTTCAACCCGACCGGCATGATCGACCTGGCCACGCTCACCGGCGCGATCATCATCGGGTTGGGGCATGAGAACGCGGGCGTCTTTTCCAATGACGACGCGCTCTGCGGCGATTTCCTCAAGGCGGCGGAGCAGGAGGGCGAGGGCGCCTGGCGGATGCCGCTGGGCGCGGCCTATGACAAGATGCTGAAATCGCGCATCGCCGACATGAAGAACGTCGGCGGCCGGCCCGCCGGGTCGATCACCGCGGCGCAGTTCCTGCAGCGGTTCGTCAAGGAGGGCACGCCCTGGATTCACCTCGACATCGCCGGGGTGGCCTCGGTCAAGGAGGGCACCGACCTGGCGCCCAAGGGTGCGACCGGCTGGGGCGTGATGGCGCTGGACCGGCTGGTGCGGGACCGGTTCGAGACCGCCTAGGGCGATGGGGGCGGCCTATTTCTATCACCTGACGCGGCGCCCGCTGGAGGCGACCCTGCCGCTGCTGCTGGACAAGGCCCGTGCGGCAGGCTGGCGCATCGCGGTGCGCGGCACCGACGCCGGGCGTCTGGAATGGCTGGACGAGAAGCTGTGGCTGGGCGGCGAGGAAAGCTTTCTGCCGCATGGGCTGGCCGGCGGGCCGCATGATGCCGATCAGCCGGTGCTGCTGACCACGGGTGACGCGGCGAACGGTGCGGCCTGCCTGATGGCAGTGGACGGGGCCGGGGTGACGGCGCAGGAGGTGCAGGGGCTGGAACGGGTCTGCATCCTCTTCGACGGCCATGACGCCGAGGCGCTGGCCCGGGCGCGCGGCCAGTGGAAGGCGCTGACCGAGGCGGGCTGTTCGGCGCAATACTGGTCGGAGGACGCGGGCCGCTGGGAGAAGAAGGCAGAGAAGTAGGGGGTGCTACTGGCCCCGCATTGAGCGGAGGCGTCAGACGAGTTGCCCCAGCACCGTGCCGACGCCGGCGCCGACCGCGCCGATGGCAAGGAAGGAGGGCAGGGTGAGCATCCACAGCGCCAGCACCATGCCCACCACCTCGCCGAAGCCGCCGGGACCGGAATAGAGAAACATGTCGAACTGGCTGTAGGCGATCGCCACCAGCATTCCGGCAAAGGCGCCGCCGGACATGTAGAGCCACTTTGTCAGCGCCTCGGGCTGTTGCCGGAAGGTTTTTCGCAGCAGCCGCCGAACGATCATGGTGAGGAGGACGAAGGGCACCCCGAAAAACAGGGTTACGGGCAGGATCATCACCGCGCCCCGCGACAGGTCGACCACCGCAACGCCCCGTGCCGCGAGCGCCCGGCGCGCGGCCAGGCCCACCAGCGTGGTCCGGATCAGCCCGCCGATCAAGATTACGCGGACAGCCGGCGGACCGCCGGGGGATCGGGGATATCGGGCTGTTTCGGGTCTGTCACGCGGTGGCCCCTTGCAAATGCGCCAATCGGAGTGTTCTGCTAGTCAAGGCGATCCGGGGCCGCCGAACCTTGATCCTGGTCAACGCGCCGGGGCGGTGCGGTTATCGTTCCAGCACCAGGTTGCGGCCGGTGATCTCGATCCTTCCCCAGCGTTCCAGGTAGGACATGCCGAGCAGCGACTGGTCCATCTCGCCCTCGTTCACCCAGGCGCGCAGGTTGCGATCCTCGATCGGGCCGAGCGCGATGCTGTCGAGCCGTCCCGGCGCGGTGCGCACCGCGCCGTTGGCGGTATTGGCGCGCCCGGTAAAGGCCAGATCGGCGGTGTCGATGCCGGCGTGGGCCGCATCCCGGGCGCGCAACACCACCGCGCTGGCGCCGGTATCGACCATGAACTGCACCGGCGCGCCGTTGACCAGCAGCGTGAGGTAGAAATGCCCGTCGGGCGAACGCGGCACCTCGATCCGGCCCTCGGTCGCCACGGTGGCACGGCCGGGCAGGGCGCTGCGGCGGATGTCGTCCCACAGGCCCACGGCGGCGATCACCGCGAGAAAGATCAGCACCCATCCTGCCGCCTGTTGCAGGGTGCGGCCGAGCGATTGCCGGTTATGGACGACCAGCCAGAAGACGAGGGCCACCCCCAGCAGGCCCAGATAGGCCAGGCTGCCGATATCCCATGTGTCCATTCCCCTGGCCTCCGTGACGTCACCAGACAGATGTAGGCATTGCCGCCCCGGTTACCAGTTGGCGAGGCCAAAGGCGCGCAGCCCGTCGAGTACGAATTGCACCGAAAGCGCGGCCAGCAGCATGCCCAGCAGGCGGGTGATGACGTTGATCCCGGTCTTGCCCATGGCGCGTTCGAACAGCCCGGCGGCGAGAAACAGCACGAACAGCAGCACCAGCACCGCCAGCATCACCCCGACCACCATGGCAAGCCCGACCAGACCCGGGCGCTGGCCTGCCAGCAGGATCATGGTGGCGATGGCGCCGGGGCCGGCGATCAGCGGAATGGCGAGGGGAAAGACCGAGGGGTCGTGGCTGTCGTCCTCTTCCTCGGCCTCCTCGGCCTGGCCCGCGCGCCGCTTGGTGCGGCGTTCGAACAGCATGTCGAGCGCGGTGAGGAACAACAGGATGCCGCCGGCGACACGAAAGGCGGGCATCGAGATGCCGACAAAGCCCAGAACCGCCTCGCCAAAGCCGGCAAAGAGGGTCAGCAGAACCGCCGCCGTGATGCAGGCGCGCAGCGCGAGGGACCGGCGCCGGGCGTGCCCCATGCCCTGGGTCAGGGCCACGAACATCGGGGTCAGCCCGATCGGATCGATGATCACGAAGAGGGTGACGAAGGCGGTGATCAGAAAGGCGGTGTCCATGCGGGCCCCCGGTTTGCGGTCGGGCGCAGGATGGACCGGCAGGGCCGGAAAGAAAAGCCCCGGCCGCCGCTCAGCCCTTTGCCGCGTCGAGCTTTTCCTGCGCCGCGATCCACAGCGCCTCGGCCTTGTCCATGGCCTCGCTCACCTCGGCGTATTTGCGGTTCCAGACCTCCAGCTCGCCGTTTCGCGTGCCCTCGTACAGCGCCGGATCGGCCAGCTTGGACGACAGCTTGTCCTGCATGTCGCCGATCTTGGCGACCCGGTCCTCGCATTTGCGCAGCTCGGCGCGCAGCGCCAGCACGGTTTCGCGCGGAGCGCGTTTCGGTCGGGCCTCCGGTTTCGGGGCCTCGGATTTCTTGCGCGCCGGCTGATCGGCAGAGAGCAGGAAGGCGCGGTATTCCTCGAGATCGCCCTCATAGGGTTTGACGGTGCCGTCGGAGACCAGCCAGAGACGGTCGGCCACCATCGACAGAAGGTGCATGTCGTGGCTGACCAGGATAACCGCGCCGGAATAGGCGGTCAGCGCCTCGACCAGGGCCTCGCGGCTTTCGATGTCGAGGTGGTTGGTCGGTTCGTCGAGGATCAGCAGGTGCGGCGCATCCAGCGTCGCCAGCAGCAGCGACAGCCGCGCCTTTTGCCCGCCCGAAAGCTGGCCCACGGCGGTTTCGGCCTGGTCGGCGCCCAGGCCGAACCCGGCCAGCCGGGCGCGCAGCCTCGATTGCTGTTCGCCGGGACGGGCGCGTTGCAGGTGTTGCAGCGGCGTTTCGTCGATGTAGAGCTCGTCGACCTGGTGCTGGGCGAAGAATCCGATCCGCAGCTTGGACGAGCGGATGATCTTACCGTCGATCAGTGCCAACCGGTCCGACAGCATCTTGGACAGGGTCGATTTGCCCTCGCCGTTGCGGCCCAGGAGCGCGATGCGGTCGTCCTGGTCGATGCGCAGGGTCATGCCGCGCAGGACAACCTTGTCGCCATAGCCGGTCGAGGCGCCCTCGAGCGAGATGATCGGCGGCGACAGTTCCTCGGGCTCGGGAAAGGTGAAGACGGTGCGCGCGGCATCCTCGGGCGCGGTGATCTTCTCCATCTTTTCCAGCATCTTGACCCGCGACTGCGCCTGTTTGGCCTTGCTCGCCTTGGCCTTGAAGCGGTCGACGAAGCTTTGCAGGTGAGCGCGGCGGGCATCCTGTTTTTTGGCCGCGGCGGCCTGCAGCGCGCGCTGTTCGGCGCGCTGGCGGGCGAACTGGTCATAGGGGCCGTTGTAGAGCGTCAGACGCTTGCCCTCGAGGTGCAGGATCGCGCCCACGGCGCGGTTCAGCAGCCCACGGTCGTGGCTGATGATGATCACCGTATGGGGATAGCGCGCCAGGTAGTTTTCCAGCCAGAGCGCGCCTTCAAGGTCGAGATAGTTGGTCGGTTCGTCGAGAAGCAGCAGATCGGGCTGCGAAAACAGCACCCCGGCCAGCGCCACGCGCATGCGCCAGCCGCCGGAATAATCGGCGCAGGGGCGCTGCTGATCAGCGTCGGAAAAACCCAGCCCCTTGAGGATCGCGGCGGCCCGCGCCTCGGCCGACCAGGCGTCGATATCAGCCAGCCGGGTCTGCACCTCGGCGATGCGCGTGGGGTCGGTCGCATGGGTCGCTTCTTCCATCAGCTCGGCGCGCTCGGTATCGGCGGCGAGCACGGTGTCGATCAGCGAGACATCCGAGGCAGGGGCCTCTTGCGCGACGCCGCCGATGCGGGCGCGTGACGGCAGCGAGATGGACCCCGACTCCAGCGCCAGCTCTCCCCGGAGCAGGCGGAACAGAGTGGTTTTCCCCGCGCCGTTGCGTCCGATCAGGCCAACCTTGTGGCCATTGGGAATGGTGGCGCTGGCGCCGTCGAAGAGTGGGCGGCCTGCGACCGCATATGATATGTCTTTGATCCGTAGCATGGACGGACCACTGTCGCAGCGCCCGGTCGATGTCAATCACTCCTGCGGCTTATTTCAACAGCAATCCAAGCTGATCTGCCGGGAATGAGGCAAAACCGATCATCGGGCTGTCGCCATCCTCGGAAAACGCGAAAACGTGGATTTCCGAGTGTTTCACTGATGCCCGGCAGAAACTGTCTTGCTGCGGCAAACTGCCCGGGCATGTCTCGAGGTCGACATGAGGAACGGCCGCCTCGAACATGGCATAGGTCAGGGGCTGCGGGTCCTGTGCCAAAGCGGGCAGGGCGAACAGTGCCGGGACGAGGGCGGAGAGGGAATATTTCAGGGACATCGGTGCGGCCTTTCGATGTTGGTTTTGCGTGCGTTTAAAGGCATACTAAAAAAGTCAGGTAAGGCGAGGGGGCGTTTTGGCGCACCCGGTCCTGGCGCTGGATGGTCAAGGCTGCCCCCCTATGGTATGCGCCGAACTTGTTAAGTTCCTTCCGGACAGATCCTGACCATGCGCCCAGCCCAGACCCCGCCGCATCTGCTGACCCTGATCCTGGCCAATGCGCTTTCTGTCCTGACGCTGAACATGTTCCTGCCCTCGCTGCCCAAGATGGCCGAGGCGCTGGAGGCCGACTATGGTCTCGTGAATCTGTCGGTGGCGGGTTATCTGGCGATCTCGGCGGTCCTGCAACTGGTGATGGGGCCGCTGTCGGACAGTTTCGGCCGGCGCCCGGTGATGCTGGTCTCCACGGCGATTTTCGCCGCTGCTTCGGTCGGATGCGCGCTGGCGCAGGACATCTGGGTGTTTCTGGGATTTCGCATGTTGCAGGCGGGGATCGTGTCGGGCCAGGTGTTGTCGCGGGCGGTGATCCGGGACCTGCACGAGCCAAAGGCGGCGGCAAGGATGCTGGGCCATGTTGCCATGGCGATGGCGCTGGCCCCGATGCTGGGGCCGATGCTTGGTGGCGGGCTGGACATGGTCTTTGGCTGGCGGTCGTCCTTCGTCCTTTACGCGCTGCTGGGCATCCTCATGCTGGTGATCCTCTGGGGCGATCTGGGCGAGACCAACCCGACCAGCGCAAGCCTGAGCCTTGGCGACCAGATGCGCGACTACCCCGAGCTTTTCCGGTCGCGTCGGTTCTGGGGCTACAGCCTGTGCTACGCCTTTGCCGTGGCGGGGTTCTTTTCCTTCATCACCGGGGCACCTTTGGTGGCGGCGGCGTGGTACAACCTGAGTCCGGCGGCACTGGGGGTGGGGATCGGGATCATCACCGTGGGCTTCATGGCCGGCAACTTCGTTTCGGGCCGGATCGGGGCACGCAGCGCGCTGGTGACCATGGTTCTGGCCGGGCGTATCTTTGCGACCGTCGGGCCGGCGGTGGGGTTGGTGCTGTTCTGGTCCGGGGCGGGGACGCTCTGGGTGTTTTTCGGCTCGGCCATCGTGGTGGGCTTCGGCAACGGGCTGACCAATGCCAATGCAAGTGCCGGCGTAATGTCGGTGCGGCCGCGGCTGGCGGGCAGTGCCTCGGGTCTATCGGGGGCGATGACGGTGGGACTGGGGGCGGTGATGACCAGCCTCACCGGGGCCTTGGTGACGCCGGAACACGCTCCTTACATCGTGCTGTCCATCATGCTGACGACCAGCATCCTCGGGCTGATCGCGGCGCTTTACGTGCGCTGGGTCGATCAACGCGAGCCGCTGCCGGTGACCGACTGACGGCGCAGCGTGGAAGGCTTTTCAATCGCCTCGGCCCGTGCTACGCGGCGCGCAATGTCAGCATCGTCCCGCAGCCCCGCTGGGACGGGTCATCAAGGAGCATTCTCAATGGCACTGGAACGCACGTTCTCGATCATCAAACCCGACGCAACCCGCCGCAACCTGACCGGCAAGATCAACGCCAAGTTCGAGGACGCCGGTCTGCGCATCATCGCGCAAAAGCGCATCCTGATGACCAAGGCACAGGCCGGTGAATTCTACGGCGTGCACAAGGAACGCCCGTTCTATGACGAACTGTGCGAATTCATGTCCTCCGGCCCGGTCGTGGTGCAGGTGCTGGAAGGCGAGAACGCCATCGCCAAGAACCGCGAAGTGATGGGCGCCACCAACCCGGCAGACGCCGCCGCCGGCACCGTCCGCGCCGAGTTCGCGGAATCGGTCGGCGAAAACTCGGTCCACGGCTCGGACGCGCCGGAAACCGCGGCGGTCGAGATCGCCTATTTCTTTGCCGGCACCGAGCTGGTCGGCTAAGCCGGAACGACACAGGGCAGGGGGCCAAGGCCCCCTTGCCCTTTCGCGACCGACGAAAACGCCCTGCGGGGCGTTTTTTCGTGGCTTCGCCTGCGCTTACCTGCGCCGTTCCACCACCCCGATCGCGTCGAGCGCGGCCTCCAGCGCGCTCAGCCCGGCGTCGCCCTTGCCGCGCGCCTCTGCGCGGATCGCGTCGAAACGGCGGCGCAGCGCCGCCTTTTCCTCGCCCTGGCAATCGTTCCACGGGCGTCCCTGCAACCCCATCACCAAGGCGTAGTAGCCGATGAAATGCGGCCGGGTGCCGGCGGCCAGCAGCCGCGCATAGGCGGCATCTGCCCCGAGCACACGCAACTCCTCGGCCGTGCCGATGCCGGCGCGGGCAAAGCTCTCTTCCGAGGCGGGGCCAAGATTGCAGATCGTCGAAACCGGGTCGGACATGGCCCACCCATAGCTTGTGGGCGCAGGCAGGGCCAGTCACGGCTGCGGCGCCCATGGTGTATTGTTCCCGGGGTACAAACCGGGTAGGCGGTTGGTAAGCACGCAGGGGGGAGGCGAGGCATGTTCCGGCAGCTGTTTTACAAGACCCGAAAGTTCTACGACGACGATTTCGACTGGGAAAACTACACCAAGGACAGCTACCTGCGGCGGGTCAAGCGGGACATCGAAACGCAATATCGCGCGATTTCGGGTCCGGGCGATCTGACCTTCGAGCCCGGAACCGGGCAGGTCACCTCGAAGGGGCAGCCGATCCATCCCAACCAGCAGCTGATCCTCGAGGCGGTCGGGCAGTTGGCGCCGGCGACGGTACACGAGGTGGGCTGTGGCGGCGGCGATCACATCGCCAACGTGGCCACGCTTTTCCCCGATGTCGCGGTGACCGGCGGCGACCGGGGGGCAACGCAACTGGAACTGGCGCTGGAGCGGCATCCGCAACTGGCCGGGCGGCTGGGGTTGCAGGATATCACAATGCCCCATTCCTCGGCCTGGCCGCGCGCCGCGCTGGTCTACAGCCAGGCGGTGGTGATGCATATCCACACCGCGGTCAGCCATCTCGTGGCGCTGTCGAACATGGTGCGGATGGCCGAGGATTATGTCCTGTTGATGGAAAATCCCCAGTGCCACAATTTCGTGGCCGATCTGCAGGCTCTGCATGACGGCGGTCACCTGGAATGGGACAGCCTGCACCTATATCGTTTCGACGGATCGACCGGGGCGCGGGCGATCCTGGCGGCGCGGGCGCCGCTGGACCGGCCGGTGTTGCGCAGCGACGGCGAGATGCGCGAGGGGATCAAAGCCTCGCCGCGGCGGCTGAAACGGTCGGACGAGGACAGCGCCCGTGCGATGACGGGGTTCGGCAGGGTCGGGTAGACGGGGCTTAGAAGTCAGAACCGGGAGGAGGACACAGCATGGAACCAAGCGACACGGCGCTACGCAACATCGCGCTGACATTCGATCTGGCCAATCCGCCGGAGGGGTTTGTCGAAGACCCGTTTCCCATCTACGACGCGCTGCTCGCCCATGCGCCGGTACTGCGCCAACCGGACGGATCGGTCCTGCTGTGCCGCTACGGCGACCTCGACCGGATCTACCGCGACACCAAGCTGTTTTCCTCCGATAAAACGGAGGCCTTCAAGCCGAAGTTCGGCGCCGGTGCGCCGCTTTACGAACATCACACCACCTCACTGGTGTTTAGCGATCCGCCATTGCACACGCGGGTCCGCAGGATCATGACCTCGGCCCTGACGCCGCGCGCCATTGCCAGGATGGAGCCCGGTCTGATCGAAACGGTGGATCATCTGCTGGACGTTATGGCGGAAAAACCGCAGGTCGATCTGATCGAGGATTTCGCATCCTCGATCCCGATCCAGATCATCGGCAACCTGCTCGACGTGCCGATGGAGGAACGCGGGCCGTTGCGCGACTGGTCGCTGGCGATCCTGGGCGCGCTGGAACCATCGCTGAGCCGGGAAGAGCTGGACCGCGGCAACCGCGCGGTGGAGGAGTTCAAGGTCTACCTCGAGGATCTTGTCGCGCGGCGGCGTGCCGCCCCCGGCGATGTGGAGACCGACGTGCTGACCCGGCTGATCCGGGGCGAGGGGGCCGACGGCACCCTGTCGGAGATCGAGTTGATCCAGAACTGCATCTTCATCCTCAACGCGGGCCATGAAACCACGACGAACCTGATCGGCAACGGGCTCGCGCTGCTCAACGACTACCCCGAGCAAAAGGCGCGGCTGCTGGCCGACCCGGGCCTGATCCAGCCCGCGGTGGAGGAGGTTCTGCGGTTCCGCTCGCCCAACCAGTTCGGCAACCGGGAAACCACCGAAGAGGTCGAGATCGGCGGCATGACCATTGCGCCGGGCACCAACCTGCACCTGTGCATCGGCGCCGCCAACCGTGACCCGGAGGTGTTCCCTGACCCGCAGGCGTTCGACATCACCCGCAGGCCGAACAAGCATCTGGCGTTTGCCGGCGGGCCGCATGTCTGCGTCGGGCTGACGCTGGCACGGCTGGAGGGGCGTATCGCCATCGGTCGGCTGCTGGATCGCTTTCCCGGCTACCGCGTGACCGGGGGCCGCGTGTCCGGCGGGCGCATCCGGTTCCGTGGCTACGCCAGCCTTCCGGCGGTGCTGGGCTAGCCGCGTTCACACTTCCGCCATGGCAACTGATCTGCCGGTGAGGGATCGCCGGCGGCGGTGTCTTGTTTGCGGCCCTCTCGGCAAATCCCTGGCGCTTCGAAACCGGGTTTCAGAAATTCGAACATGAATATTTTTGGTATATAAAGTTTAAGCTTGAAGTAAAATGCGACTCGCTCTAGCGTTTCCTCAACGGCCGGGCTGCCGGCCCTTGGGAAACACTCAAAGGGGGGAGAATCCTCATGCGCATTGCGTGTCTGGGCGGCGGGCCGGCGGGGCTCTATTTCGCGATCTCGATGAAGCTGCGCGACCCGGGCCACGAGGTCGTCGTGATCGAGCGGAACCGCGCCAACGATACCTTTGGCTGGGGCGTGGTCCTGTCCGATGATGCGCTGGAGAACCTGCGCGAGAACGATCCGGTCAGCGCCGAGGCAATCCGCAACCATTTTGCCTATTGGGATGACATCGCGGTGGTGCACGATGGCGTGCGCACTGTCTCGGGCGGGCACGGCTTCGCCGGGATCGGCCGCAAGCAGATGTTGATCCTGCTGCAGGAGCGGGCGCGCGAGCTGGGCGTCGAGCTGCGGTTCGAGACCGAATTCGAATCCGCCGAGGCGATCCGGCAGGAATACGATCTGGTGGTCGCCTGCGACGGTCTGAATTCGCGCGTGCGGACCGAATATGCGGACCACTTCAAGCCCGATATCGACACCCGCAAGTGCAAGTTCCTCTGGCTCGGCACCCACCAGCGGTTCGATGATGCCTTTACCTTCATCTTCGAAAAGACCGAGCACGGCTGGATCTGGGCGCATGCCTATCAGTTCGATGACAAGACCGCGACTTTCATCGTCGAATGCTCGCAACAGACCTGGGAGAATTTCGGCTTCGAGGGGATGAGCAAGGAAGAGATCGTCGAGACCTGCCGCAAGGTGTTCGAGGCTCACCTTGGCGGGCACGAGCTGATGTCGAACGCCGATCACCTGCGCGGTTCGGCGGTCTGGATCAACTTTCCCCGCGTCTTGTGCGAGAAATGGTATCACGAGAACGTGGTTCTGCTGGGCGATGCCTCGGCCACGGCGCATTTCTCGATCGGGTCGGGCTCGCGGCTGGCCTTTGACAGTGCCATTGCGCTGGCCAATTACCTGCACTCCGAACCGACGCTGGAAAAGGCCTTTGAACGCTACCAGGAAGAGCGGCGCCTCGACGTGCTGCGGCTGCAATCGGCGGCGCGCAACTCGCTCGAATGGTTCGAGGAGGTCGAACGCTATCTCGACCTGGACCCGGTGCAGTTCAACTATTCGCTGCTGACCCGGTCGCAGCGGATTTCCCACGAAAACCTGCGGCTGCGCGACCCCAAGTGGCTGGAATCGGCCGAGAAATGGTTCCAGATGCAGGCCGGCGTGCCGGCGGATGCGCCGGTGCGCGCGCCCATGTTCGCCCCCTTCAAGCTGCGCGAGATGGAGCTGATCGACCGCGTCGTTGTCTCGCCCATGGCGCAGTACAAGGCGGTGGACGGCTGCCCGACCGACTGGCACTTCGTCCATTACTCGGAACGCGCCAAGGGCGGCGCCGCGCTGGTCTATACCGAGATGACCTGCGTCAGCCCCGAGGGGCGGATCACGCCCGGCTGCCCCGGCCTCTACACCCCCGAGCACGAGGCGGCGTGGAAACGTCTGACCGATTTCGTGCATGCCGAGACGCAGGCCAGGATGTGCTGCCAGATCGGCCATTCGGGGCGCAAGGGCTCGACCTGCGTGCCCTGGGACGGGGGCGGCATGGACGCGCCGCTGGCGGACGGCAACTGGGAAATCCTCGCCCCCTCGTCGCTGCCTTACAAACCGGCCAGCCAGACCCCGCGCGAGATGACCCGCGCGGACATGGACATGGTGCGCGACCAGTTCGTTGCAGCCGCGCAGATGGCCGAGCGCGCCGGCTTCGACATGATCGAGCTGCACGCCGCCCACGGCTATCTGATCGGCAGCTTCCTGTCGCCGGCCACCAACCAGCGCGGCGACGATTACGGCGGTAGCCTGGAAAACCGCCTGCGCTTCCCGCTGGAGGTGTTCGACGCGATGCGCGCCGTCTGGCCCGCGTCCAAGCCGATGTCGGTGCGGATCTCGGCCCATGACTGGGTCGGCGAGGATGGCAACCAGCCCGAGGACGCGGTGGAGATTGCCAAGGCCTTCGACGCCGCCGGTGTCGATATCATCGACGTTTCCTCGGGTCAGACCGTGTCGGAGGAACAGCCGGTCTATGGCCGGATGTTCCAGGTGCCGTTCTCGGACCGCATCCGCAACGAGACCGGGATCAAGACCATGGCGGTCGGCAATATCTACGAGCCCGACCACGTCAACTCGATCCTGATGGCCGGGCGCGCCGACCTGGTTTGCCTGGCGCGGGCGCATCTGGCCGATCCCTACTGGACGTTGCATGCGGGCAGCCAGCTGGGCGATCGCCATGCGGTCTGGCCCGATCCCTATCGCGGTGGTCGAGACCTCTACTGGCGCCTGGCCGAGCGCGAAGCCGAAGCGGCGATCAAGGTATGAGCCTTTCGGGTAAACATGCCGTCGTCACCGGCGGCGGCACCGGGGTGGGGGCCGAGGTGGCCCGCGCCCTGGCCGAGGCCGGCGCCAAGGTCACCATCATGGGCCGGTCGGAGGCGCCGCTCAAGGCGCAGGGGTTGCCCTATCAGCTGTGTGACGTGACCGACGCGGGTGCGGTTCGGGCCGCCTTCGAGGCCGCGCGCGCCGAACAGGGGCCGGTCGGGATCATGGTCGCCAACGCCGGCGCTGCCGACAGCGTGCCGTTTGCAAAGATGACGCCGGAGCAGTTGACCGCCATGCTCTCGGTCAACCTGGTGGGGGTCTCCAACTGCTGGCAGGCGGCGCTGCCCGACATGAAGGCGGCGGGCTGGGGCCGGATGATCGCCGTGGCCTCCACCGCAGGGCTCAAGGGCTATCCTTACGTTGCCGCCTATTGCGCGGCGAAACACGGGGTGGTCGGGTTGACCCGGGCGCTGTCTCTGGAACTGGCCGCCACCGGCGTCACGGTGAACGCTATCTGCCCCGGGTTCATCGAGACCCAGTTGCTGGAGCGCTCGATCGAGAATATCGTCACGACCACCGGCATGAGCGCGGAACAGGCGGAAAAATCGCTGAAATCCGGCAACCCGCAGAAGCGCTTCATCCAGACCGACGAGGTTGCAGGCGCCGCGCTCTGGCTGTGTTCGCAGGCCGCGCGCTCGGTCAACGGCCACGCGCTGAGCCTTTCGGGGGGAGAGATATGACACCGCAATCGGTCGAGACCCGCAACGAGCCGCTGTCGAAATCCCGCCTGCGGCTCTGGCTGAAACTGCTCAAGGCCAGCAACCTGATCGAGGACCAGATCCGTCGCCGCCTGCGCGAACAGTACCAGTCCACCCTGCCGCGTTTCGACGTGATGTCGGCGCTGGCGCGCAGCCCCGAGGGGCTGAAGATGTCGCAGATCTCGGAGATGCTGCGGGTCTCCAACGGCAACGTAACCGGCATCGTCGACCGGCTGACCGACGAGGGGCTGGCGCTGCGCGTGGCGGTGCCGGGCGACCGGCGCGCCTCGCTGGTGCGGCTGACGCCCAAGGGGCAGGCGGCCTTTGCCGAACATGCCGCGGCCCATGAAAGCTGGATCGACGACATGCTCGACGGGCTGAACGCCGATGACGTCGCGGGGATGATCCGGCGGCTTGATTACCTGAATAACACCCTGGAGGAGAAAGAATGACCATGAATAGCGACGTGCAGCATTTCAAATGCGAGATCGCCGACGGCATCGCCACCGTCGCGCTGGACCGGCCCGACCGCAAGAACCCGCTGACCTTTGACAGCTATGCCGAACTGCGCGACTGGTTCCGCGACCTGCATTACGACGACACGGTCAAGGCGGTTGTCTTTGCCTCCAACGGCGGAAATTTCAGCTCGGGCGGCGACGTGCATGACATCATCGGCCCGCTGACCAAGATGACGATGAAGGAGCTTTTGACCTTCACCCGGATGACCGGTGATCTGGTCAAGGCGATGATCAATTGCGGCAAGCCGATCATCGCCGCCGTTGATGGTATCTGCGCCGGGGCGGGCGCGATCATCTCGATGGCCTCCGATCTGCGGGTGGCCACGCCGGGGGCGAAGACGGCCTTTCTGTTCAACCGGGTCGGACTGGCGGGATGCGACATGGGCGCCTGCGCGATCCTGCCGCGCATCATCGGCCAGGGCCGGGCGGCTGAACTTCTGTACCTCGGCCGGGCGATGAGCGCCGAGGAGGGCCTGGCCTGGGGCTATTTCAACAAGGTGGTGCCGGCGGAAGAGCTGGACGCGACCGCCCGCGACCTCGCCGCGCGCATCGCCGCCGGGCCCAATTTCGCCAACATGATGACCAAGACCATGCTGGCGCAGGAATGGTGCATGTCGATCGAACAGGCGATCGAGGCCGAGGCCCAGGCGCAGGCGATCTGCATGCAGGGGCAGGATTTCCACCGCGCCTACCATGCCTTTGTCGCCAAGGAAAAACCGGTGTTCGAAGGCGACTGACCGGCGCGCGCGGGGGCGGCGTCAGGCCGCCTCCGGCGGGAGTATTTGAAACGAGAAGAAGGGGAGG
>NZ_JARGPK010000078.1 GCF_029212575.1 Antarcticimicrobium sp. | reverse complement strand
GGACCGGGTCGATGCCGGCCTCGGAAACGGCCACCTTGAAGGTGGCCTCGGACCAGCCGTCGAAGGCCACGTGGTTCAAAGCGGCATCCAGCAGCCGGTCCTTGGCATCGTCCTGTTGCATCGTCATGACATCCTCCGCTTGGGTGGTCGGTCCACTGGACAAGATAGGTTATGCTTGCTATACGGCCACTTCCTGCAATTCCTTGCAACTCGAATCTAGAAAGGTGGTGACAACCACATGCAGGTTAGTGTTCGCGACAACAATGTCGATCAGGCGCTTCGTGCCCTGAAGAAAAAGCTGCAGCGCGAAGGCGTTTTCCGTGAAATGAAGCTCAAGCAACATTTCGAGAAACCGTCCGAGAAAAAAGCGCGCGAGAAAGCTGAAGCGATCCGTCGTGCCCGTAAGCTGGCGCGCAAGAAAGCTCAGCGCGAGGGGATGCTCTAAGCACACCCTCAAGCGGCCTATTCTGACGCTTATTCAGACGACCCCCGTGGCCTGGCCCGGGGGTTTGTCTTTTTTTCAGGGGTTCCCCTGGCGATCAGCCCAGCCCCGGAACACTGATCCTGAAGGTCTGCAACAGCAGCACCACGTTGAGGCTCAGCACGATCCCCGCCCCGATCACCGCCAGCACCCGCGTCAGCCGACCGATGCGGAAGGCGCCCATGATGTCGCCGCGCGAGACGAAGATGATCAGCGCCACCATCGGCACCGGCAGCGCGATCGACAGGATCACCTGCGAGACCACCAGCGCCTGGGTTGCGTTCACCCCCATCGCCACCACGGCGAAGGCGGGGATCATCGTCACTGCGCGGCGGAACCAGATCGGCAGGCGGATGCGGATAAAGCCCTGCATGATCAGCTGCCCCGCCATCGTCCCCACAACCGAACTTGAGACGCCCGAGGCGATCAGCGACACCAGGAACACCGCCGCCGCCGCACCGCCCAGCAGCGGCGTCAGCATGTGATAGGCGGTCTCGATCTCGGCCACCTCGGCATGGCCGGAATGAAAGGCACCGGCGGCCATCATCACCATGGCGATGTTCACCATCCCGGCGGCGGCCAGCGCCAGCACGACCTCGCGGTTGGAAAACGTCAGGATCTTGCGGCGGTCGGCGTCATGGCGCACCTGCGCGCGGTTCTGGGTCAGGCCGGAATGAAGGTAGATCGCATGCGGCATCACCGTGGCGCCGATGATCCCGACGGCGATGGTCAAGGCCGTCAGATCCGGCAGCGAAGGGGTAATCAGCCCGGCCCCGGCCGCGCCCCAGGCGACCGGCGCGATGAAGATCTCGATCAGGTAGCACAGGCCGATGATGGCGACGAAGGTGCCGATGATCAGCTCCATCGGGCGAAATCCGCGCGCCTCGAACAACAGGATGCCATAGGTCACAACCGCAGTGACCCCCATCCCCGCCATCAGCGGCATGTCGAACAAGAGGGCCAGCCCGATCGCGCCGCCAAGGAACTCGGCCAGGTCGGTCGCCATCGCCGCCACCTCGCTCACCGCCCACATGATCCAGACCACCGGGCGCGGGAAATGATCGCGGCTGAGCTCGGCCAGGTTCCTGCCGGTGACGATCCCCAACCGCGCCGAGAGCGATTGGAACAGCATCGCGATCAGGTTGGCGACCAGCACCACCCAAAGCAACGTATAGCCATAGCCCGCCCCGGCCTGGATGTTGGTCGCGTAGTTGCCCGGGTCCATATAGGCGACCGAGGCAATGATCGCCGGTCCGGCGAACAATAGCGCCGAGCGCGGCCCACGGCGCCGGCCTTCGAGCACCTCCGCGATGCCGAGGCGGGTGCGCCCCGTCGATGTCGAGTTCATCTCGTCATTTTCCTGTCTGATGACCGATCGGTCGGTTCTTTCGATCTCAAATAAACCCTTGGCTACACTTTTTACAATAGGGGACGTGATGTAGTCAAAACTTCAAATCAAATTAAAGTCGCTTTTAAAAGTGAAGCGGTTTCTGTAAACTGAACTTACCCTTTTGCCACTCTTGGCGGGACCGCCCCCACAGACCGGAGACATCGGACCCGTGCCCCATCGCTCACCCTCAGAGCCCACCCCCGAGGCCGAGGCCGAAGCGGCGGCGCAGCCCGACCGTTTCAACCAGGCGCGGGCGGCGCAATCCGTCGCCATTCTCGAAGACTACGCCGAGATGATCGGCGACCTGATTGAAGAGATGGGCGAAGCGCGGATCACCGATATCGCCCGCCGGATGGGAGTGACCCACCCCACCGCGACCAAGGCGGTCGCGCGGCTCAAGCGCGAGGGGCTGGCGGTGTCGCGCCCCTATCGCGGCGTCTTTCTGACCGAGGAGGGGCTGGCGCTGGCCGACCGGGTCCGCGCCCGTCATCGCACGGTGGTGGCGGTTCTGTTGGCGCTCGGGGTGCCACCCGACACCGCCGAGATGGACGCCGAGGGGATGGAGCACCATGTCTCTGAGGTGACGCTGGCGGCCTTCGAGTCCTATCTCGCGCGCGAGGACTGAGCCGGGCACAGCCCTTAACGCGTCCTGGCGCGATCCGATGCAACCCCACACTACCCTAGAACTCTTACGTTATATCAGTATCTTGCGCCAATCGCCATTGCAGAGGTCAGCATCGGATTGCCTAGAAGTGCGCTTACTTTGGGGGTTTTTTGGGGATAGACTTCTGTCATCAACAGACAGGAGCAATACCGATGCCCAAACTCGCCAAGGAACTCAGCGCCCTTGAGGTCAAGCGGCTCAAGCATCCCGGCGGAAAGGACGCGCCAGTGCCGAACTAGCAGAGGCACGACAGAAGGAAACGGACCAATGATGACCACGAAACAGCTTCAAGACAAGGCGCGCGAACTCGGCGTGCAGAAGGCCGCCGATCTGACCGGATACCCGATGAATGAAGTGTCGCGCTGGATGAACGGCGGTATCAACGCCGCCATTGCCAGCACATTCGCCGCAGCCATGATCGGCAGCAACTGAACCGAAACCCGCTGAGCAGCACCAGCATAAGGGGAACGAAGGGAGTTAGACCAATGAGCAGCCCTTTCAAAGAACTCGCCCTACGCAACGCCGTCCATGTCGATAAGCGGGCAGACCTACCGCCCCACACTGGCCAGTGCTGGTACATCAGATCCTCGGGCGGTTGCTTTGCTCTTAAAGGCACCAACCGCCAGCTGATGGACCAGCTTATGAAGACGCCCATCTACGCATCCAGCCGGATGAAAATGAGCGCCTACATAGACAAGTTGCGAAAGGCCGGGGCGCCCATTGAAACTCATTTCTACACCAATGCCGGAACCGGTGGTCGGTTCGGCGTCTATGCTCTGGCAGAGCGCGTCACTGCTCAAGGATAAGAACCAATGGTAGACTTTGTCGAACAGGCGACGTTGCGGGTCAAAGACCAAGCGACCAAGCCAGCCGTCGCGGCACACGCGGGAGGCGGTTAGCTGCCGTTCGCTGAGTTTGTTGCGAACGGCAGCAGCGCGCAGAAAGCTGCCGATGCAAAGTTGCGAACTGGGGCCGCCCTTCTCGGGTGTGACCGGCCCTCTGCCGCCGTACGAGCTTGGTCACCGTTGCGGCGGTGCGGCCCGTCAGAGCCGCCATTCGCTGCGCCCGCGCAAACTCGAAATGGCCAATTCACCCAGCGCGGAACATCGCCACCATTGATCTTAACTGCGATATCCCAGAGGCGCGCCGACCGGCTGTGGCAGGTCCACGTCTGACCGCCTGAAAATACAGTTGCTAAGAACTTGGAGTGGCGAGCAACGAGACAGGTCCATTTCAGAAAGGGTTAAAAAAGGAAGTTATCCGCATCCTTCAAGTCTTCGATCAGGATGTTCTCGACAAGAATTTCGACATTCCTGAATGACACCAACACATCTTCGTCGACTTGCTCGAAATCCAGTTGTCGTATGCGATTCGCTCCTTTCCCAATCTCGATTACGTCGGCGCCAACCGTGAAGTCGGTGATGACATCTTGACCGTCGCCCTTTTTGAAAAAGAAGGTGTCGGCTCCTTTGCCTCCTGTCAGCGTGTCATCGCCCTTTTGCCCTTTCAGAAAATCTCGCCCACCTGAGCCGGAGAGTTCATCGTTTCCGCCGCCGCCATAGAGGTCGTCATTTTTGCCTCCACCAATAAGGTTGTCGGCGCCCGAGCCACCGTTGAGAATGTCCGATCCTGCGTCGCCCTTGAGTTTGTCTACGCCTGATCCACCCAACAGCTTGTCGGCGCCCTTACCGCCGACTAGGTCGTCATCTCCCGCTCGGCCTTTGAGAACGTCATTTCCATTTCGGCCATTAAGGGTGTCGTCAAACTTGCCGCCAACGAGGCGATTGCTGCCACCGTTACCGGTCAGAATCAGTTCGCCGATAATCTTCTTGGTTGGGCTGCTAGTGGCTTCCTCATCGGTCCCAAAGCCGTCCGTGTAGCTTACACTCACTGAGATGACTGATCCCACGTCGGCTTGGACGAGTTCGTACGTCGAGGCCGTCGCGCCAGAAATGTCTTCACCATCCCGCTGCCAATTGTAGCTGAAGCTGCCCAATCCATCGGCATCGGCCAGTCCGGATGTGTTCACGGCCAAGGTTTGACCTTGCTCCTTGGTTCCTTCGATTAGAACGGCCCCCGTAGGCGCATCATTCACGTTGCTCACAGCGAAGGTATCGCCGCTGGTTACGCTTTCAGCGGTGCCGAACCGGTCGGTGTAGGCCACGCTCACGCTGATCCGCGCGCCAACCAAAGCCTGTGTCAACGTCAGTGTTGAGCTGGTTGCGCCACTGATCGGGGTGCCGTCTGCAAGCCACGTGTAAGAAAATTTGCGAAGCCCGTCTTCGTCGCTCAGGCCGCTTGCATCGGCGGTCAGTCTCGCTCCCTCGGCGGCTGTGCCGGAAATCGTCACAGACCCTGTTGGGGCGTCATTGGTGTTCACAACGGTTGCGGATAGAGGGCTTTCGACCACTTGTTCACGCCCGGCCCCGTCCGTGTAAGTGACCCTGACAAAAACCTGATCGCCGATCTCGTCATCG
>NZ_JARGPK010000056.1 GCF_029212575.1 Antarcticimicrobium sp. | reverse complement strand
ACCTGGGAGGAGAGCGCCTGTTACACGCTGACGCTGGCCACCGCCTATCGGATGCTGTTCGGCCACCACCCGCACGATCTCAAGCCCGGCCAGAACGTTCTGGTCTGGGGCGCCTCGGGCGGTCTGGGCTCCTATGCGATCCAGCTGATCAACACCGCGGGCGCCAATGCCATCGGCGTGATCAGCGACGAGGACAAGCGCCAGTTCGTCATGGACCTGGGCGCCAAGGGCGTGATCAACCGCAAGGATTTCAATTGCTGGGGCCGTCTGCCCACCGTCAACACGCCGGAATACAACGACTGGCTGAAAGAGGCACGCAAGTTCGGCAAGGCGATCTGGGACATCACCGGCAAGGGCGTGAGCGTCGACATGGTGTTCGAGCACCCGGGCGAGGCGACCTTCCCGGTGTCATCGCTGGTCTGCAAGAAGGGTGGGATGGTGGTGATCTGTGCCGGCACCTCGGGCTTCAACTGCACCTTCGACGTCCGCTACATGTGGATGCACCAGAAACGGCTGCAGGGCTCGCACTTTGCGCATCTGAAACAGGCGGCCTCGGCCAACCGGCTGATGCTGGAGCGTCGGCTCGATCCCTGCATGTCCGAGGTGTTCACCTGGGACGACCTGCCCAAGGCGCATATGAAGATGCTGCGTAACGAGCACAAGCCGGGCAACATGTCGGTGCTGGTGCAATCGCCGCGGACCGGGCTGCGCACCTTCGAAGAGGTGTTGGAAGCCGGCCGCAAGTAGGTCACGAAAGATCCTGTCTTAGCCCCGCGGCGCAGGCGCGTCGCGGGGTTCGTCATTTGTACAATTCGTTGCAGAAATTTTATAATCGGATTACCAAGGGTTGTTATACGGAAATACAATTCTTGCTAAGAAAGATTAACGATGTCGCGGTTGCATTGGATTCTGGCCGTTCTGGAGGACCTGAAAACCTATGCATCTCAAAACAAACTGTGCCGGCTGGAAGACCACCTGAGCCAGGCCTTCGAGGTCGCCCGCGCCGACCTGGAGGACATCGGCCGCGAGGGAGACGAAACCACCGCGCGCCGGGCCGAGCCGGGGCCGGATTAGGCGGCGCGTCCTGGCGGCTTGTATCTGGTGCCTTCGGGGGTGGCGCGATAGGGTCGCGCAATGACAGATACAGCGATCACCTTTTCCGAGGACCAGGCCAGCGCCTATGACAGCGTGGCCGAAATGCTGCGCGGGGCCGGGGTTGATCTTGACGACGGGTCGCTGACCCCGCCGACGGACAAGGGTGCCGGGGTGATGGCGCTGATAGGCAAGGCGGGATCGGGCAAGACGCTGCTTCTGGCCGAGCTCTACAAGGCGCTGGACGAGGCCGGGGTCGACGTGGTGTCGGGCGATTACGAGGGGCGCAAACGGCGCGACCGGCGCACGCTTGCGATCCTCGCGCCGACCAACAAGGCCGCGAGCGTGCTGCGGTTCCGCGGCGTGCCGGCGACCACCATTCACCGCATCCTCTATACCCCGGTCTACGATCCGGAGTACGAGCGCATCGCCGAATGGCTGGCCGGAAACGGCGAGCGGCCCGAGATCGAGGGGCTGAGCGACGCGGCGCTGGACCGGGCGCATGCGTTCTATCAGAACAACAAGTCGATCCCCGGCGCGCTGGCCGCCGCCGGCCTGCGCGGATCGGATTTCATCACCGGCTGGAAGCGGCGCGAGGACCCTCTGGACATCGGGTTCGTCGATGAGGCCTCGATGCTGGACGACCGGCAGTTCAACGATCTGAAAGAGATCTTTCCCAACCTGCTGCTGTTCGGCGATCCGGCGCAGCTGGCGCCGGTGAACCAGTCCGGCGCCATGGTTTTCGACGCGCTGCCCGAGGGGCGCAAGCTGGAGCTGCACCGCATCCACCGGCAAGAGGCCGACAACCCGATCCTGGACCTGGCCCATGCGCTGGCCGATCCGCAACTGGAGTTCGAGGATTTCGAGCGCATGGTCGAGGACAAGGCCCGGAGCGACGACCGGGTTGTCTGGGGCCAGAGGGTCGAGGTGGACCTGATGGCGCGCAGCCCGGTTCTGGTCTGGCGCAATGCCACGCGGATCCGGCTGATCACCGCCTTCCGGTCGGTGCATGGCGCGCCGGAGGACGATCTGCTGGCCGGAGAGCCGCTGATCTGCGACGGCATCGAACTGCCGCTGAAGCACCGCAAGAAGCGGCTGGATCTGGAGGCGCGCGGGCTGATCAAGGGGGCGCAGGTGATCTATCTCGGGCCCGGACGCAAGCCGGGGTTTTCGCGCCTGCATGTGATCGGGGCGGAGGATCCGCAGGTCAGCGCCGCCTCGATCATCAAGATCGAGAAGCCCGACGAGGAAGAGCCGTTCATCCCCTTCGCGGCGCGCATGGGGGCCACCTTTCTGCACGGATCGGCGGTGACCATCCACAAGGCGCAGGGCAGCCAGTGGGACACGGTGCAGGTCTTTGCACCCGATCTTTACGCCGCCGCGCGCATGGGCCGGGTCGAGGCCGGCCAGCCATTGTGGAAACGGCTGGCTTATGTGGCGATCACCCGGGCGCAGGAGCGGCTGATCTGGGTGGTGCGCAACCGGCTGTCGAAACCCACCTATCCGCTGCGGGTGGACGATCTGCGTGCGGCCGCGCCGGCGCCGCTCGAACTGCAGGTGGAGGAAATATGAAGAGCATCCTGATCACCGGCGCCAGTTCCGGCATCGGCCGGGCCACCGCCGAATTGTTCCTGCGCGAGGGCTGGCGGGTGGGTCTGCTGGCGCGCCGTGCCGGGGCGCTGGAGGAGGTGGCGGCGGGGCAGGCGGGCGCGGTGGTGCTGCCCGCCGACGTCACCGATCCGGCGGCGGTCGAGGCGGCATTCGCCACCTTCACCCGAACGGCGGGCAGGCTCGACGTGCTGTTCAACAACGCCGGCATCTTCACCCCGCCCGGCACCATCGACGAGATCGCGCTGGACGACTGGTTCCGGGCGGTGAACGTGAACCTCAACGGCATGTTCCTGGCCGCGCGGTCGGCTTTCGCGGCGATGCGCGCGCAGGACCCGCAGGGCGGGCGGATCATCAACAACGGCTCGATCGCCGCGCATGTGCCGCGACCGCATTCGGTGCCCTACGCGGCGACCAAACACGCGATCACCGGGCTGACGCGGAGCCTGTCGCTCGACGGGCGGCCGTTCGACATCGCCTGCGGCCAGATCGACATCGGCAATGCGCGCACGCCGATGGTGGCCGGGCTGGCCGAGAGCCAGCAGGCCGAGGCCCCGGACGCGCCGCCGATGGACACGATGGCGGTGGAGGATGCGGCGAAATCGGTGCTGCACATGGCTGGCCTGCCGCTGGAGGCGAACGTGCAGTTCATGACGGTGATGGCGACCAAGATGCCCTACATCGGGCGCGGCTGACGCCCGTGCTCAGCGGTTCCTGAGCATGGTGAAGATCGCCGAGGCGCCCCAGCCGGCGATGATGGCTATGGCCAGAGACATTAGCCCGTAAAGCACCGGCTGCTGCCGCGACATGACGAACAGCAAGCGTTCCAGTCCGACCTTGCGCACGTCGATGGTGGTTTCGTACTGGTTGATGATCTTGCCGTGTCGGGTGAGAAAGATGCGCGTCGCATATGCGCCCTCGGTCAGGTCGGCGGGCATCTCGATGGCGGTGCGGAACAGGGTCTGTTCGTCCAGCGCCACCTTGCCCTCGAGCATCTGGTAGAGATCGGCATTGCGGCGGATGCGGATCAGCGCCTCGGTGAAGTGGGGGGCATCGCGGATCTCCATCGGGGCGCCGACCGACCGGATCGCCCGGCCGATGCTGATCTTGTGGCGCAGGTCCTCGGTATCGGTCAGAACGTCCTTCCAGGCGCTGGTGGTGGCCACCGCGTAGAACGACGGGGCGGCATCGACTTCGACCGCCTCGGCATTGACCCAGATGCCGAACCGGTTGGCCTTGCGTCGGACCGTCACCGGGTGCGAGGGGCCGGCGACGGTGATGATGATCTCCAGCGGATCCTCGGGGATCGGGGTTTCGCGCTTGACCGCGCCGAAGATCAGGATCTCCGAGCCGTCGAAGCTGGTGGTGATCGAGACCCGGTCGCTGGACAGGCCGAGCACGACCTCCTCGCCGGTGGCAAGGGCGGCCAGTGGCGTCAGCAGGGCGAAGAGGAGGGCGAGGATGCGCATCGCTCAATGCCCCACTGCGGGGCCGAGCGAATAGAGCTCGGAGGGTTGCAGCAGCAGGTCTGCGGCCAGCTTGCCGCAGACAACCAGCACCATCAGCGCCAGCAGGATGCGCAGCTGCTCGGCCTTGAGCCGCAGCCCGATCTGGGTGCCGATCTGGGCGCCGATGACGCCGCCCACCAACAGCAGCACCGCCAGCACGATATCGACGGTGTAGTTGGTGGTGGCATGCAGCATGGTGGTGAAGGCGGTGACCAGGATGATCTGGAACAGCGAGGTTCCGACCACCACCTTGGTCGGCATGCCGAGGATGTAGATCATCGCCGGCACCATGATGAAGCCGCCGCCGACGCCCATGATCGCGGCCAGGATGCCCACCAGGATGCCGACGCAGATCGGCGGAATCACCGAGATATAGAGGCCCGAGGTGCGAAACCGCATCTTGAACGGCAGCGAATGGATCCAGGTGCGCTGGCGCCGCTTCGGCGCCGGGCCGCCGCCCGCCCTGCGGGCCTTGCGCAGGGCCTGCAGGCTTTCCATGAACATCAGCCCGCCGACGACGCCGAGGAACACCACGTAGCACAGCCGTACCAGCAGATCGACCTGGCCCAGGCTCTTGAGGTAGTTGAACACCAATACCCCGAGCGCCGCGCCGATCAGCCCGCCGACCTGGAGCACCAGGCCCATCTTTATGTCGACCGTTCGCCGTCGGAAATGCGCCAGAACGCCGGAAAAGGACGAGGCGACGATCTGGTTGGCCTCGGTCGCCACCGCCACGGCGGGGGGGATGCCGATGAAAAAGAGCAGCGGCGTCATCAGAAACCCGCCGCCGACCCCGAACATGCCCGAGAGTATGCCCACCAATCCGCCAAGTCCGAGAAGAACGAAGGCGCTGACCGAAGCTTCGGCGACTGGAAGGTAAATCTGCATGAGATTATCTAACTCCGGTTTCTGACGCGATCAAAGCCGAAAACCGCCGGGACATGGCGGGTGGGTCAGGAGAGTGGCGCGGGGGGCTCAATGCCGCCCCGGTTCGGACAGGGCGAAGAGTTCGGTCGGCTGGATCAGCAGGTCCAGTGCGATCTTGCTGCAGACCGCCAGCACCAGCCCGGCCAGCAGCACACGCAGCTGCTCGGCCTTCATCCGCAGCCCGATCTGGGTGCCGATCTGCGCCCCCAACACCCCGCCCAGGATCAGGTAGACGGCCAGCACGATATCCACCGTCTGGTTGGTGGTGGCGTGCAGCATGGTGGTGAAGGCGGTGACGAAGATGATCTGGAACAGCGAGGTTCCGACCACCACCTTGGTCGGCATGCCAAGCAGGTAGATCATCGCCGGCACCATGATGAAGCCGCCGCCGACACCCATCACCGCCGACAGCACCCCGACCGCCAGCCCGACCAGCAGCGGCGGGATCACCGACATGTAGAGGCCCGAGGTGCGAAAGCGCATCTTGAACGGCAGCGCGTCAAACGCGGTGCGCGGGCGGCGCGTGCGTTTGGGGGCGGGGCCGGGATTGCGGGCCTTGCGCAGGGCGTTCAGGCTTTCGGCGAACATCAACGCGCCGACGAGGCCGAGGAAGATCACGTAGCACAGCTGCACCAGCAGATCGACCTGGCCGAGGCTCTTGAGGTAGTTGAACACGAAAACGCCCAGCCCCGAGCCGACCAGCCCGCCGGCCAGCAGGACCGACCCCATCGACAAATCAACGGTCCGGCGCCTGAAATGTGCCAGAACGGCCGAGAAGGACGAGGCGACGATCTGGTTGGCGCCGGTTGCCACGGCCACCGCAGGGGGCACGCCGACGAAGAACAGCAACGGCGTGATCAGAAACCCGCCGCCGACCCCGAACATGCCGGAAAGAATGCCCACCAGCGCACCCAATCCCAGTAGCATGAATGCGTTCACGGAGACTTCGGCGATCGGCAGGTAGGTGTGCATGACCTCAGTTAGGCCCCGGGCGACGCGAGGTCAATCCGCCAAGCCGCCGCACGCGGCAGGAATCATCGTTCCTTCACATAAGGTTCCCCGCCCGCGCGTGGCGGGATTGCCTTGCCGACGAAACCGGCGAGAATGACGACGGTGAGGATATAGGGCAGGGCGTCCATAACCTGCACCGGGATCACCACGCCGCCGATGTCGATGTTCTGATAGCGCAGCGCCACCGCCTGCAGGAAGCCGAACAGCAGGCAGGCCCACATCGCGTGCCAGGGCCGCCACTTGGCAAAGATCAGCGCCGCCAGCGCGATGAAGCCGCGCCCGGCGGTCATGTCCTTGACGAACCCGGCCTGCAGCGCGGTGGCCAGATAGGCCCCGGCGATGCCGCAGAGCAATCCGCAGATCGCCACCGCCGCATAGCGCAGCCCGACCACCGAGACGCCCGAGGTATCCACCGCCGCCGGGTTCTCGCCCACCGCGCGCAGGCGCAGGCCGAAGCGGGTGCGGAACAGCACCCACCAGGTGGCGGGCACCGCGAGAAAGGCCAGGTAGACCAGGATCGAATGCCCCGAGATCAGGTCGGAATAGACCTGGAGCACGACATTGGTCTCGGCGATCAGGTCCGAGACCGGACGGCCGGTGGCCTCGGCATCTGCGGGGCCGATGGCGCCGGGAAACTCCAGCCCCGGAAACCGGCCCTGCCCGAACAGCGACGGCGTGCGCCCGCCCTGTTTGAACCAGTCCTGGGCGATCAGCACCGTCATCCCGGCGGCGAGGAAGTTGATGGCGACGCCGGAAATCAGCTGGTTGCCGCGAAAGGTGATCGAGGCCAACCCGTGCAGCCCGGCCAGCACCATGGACGCGGCGATGCCCGCAAGCAGCCCGAGCCAGACCGACCCGGTGAGGGAGGCCACGGCGGCCGAGAAGAAGGCCGCCATCAGCATCTTGCCCTCGAGCCCGATGTCGAAGATCCCGGCGCGCTCCGAGAACAGCCCGGCCAGGCAGGCCAGCAGCAGCGGCGTCGAGAGGCGAATGGTGCTGTCGAACACCTGGATGAGGGTCAGGAATTCCATCATCTACCTCTCGAACGTGGCCAGCTTGAACGCCGCGAAAGTGAAAAACAGGCCCAGGCCCGCGTCGATCCAGCGCCGGGCGCGGCGGTAGAAGACGATGACAGGCTGGGTCGAAAAGGTGACCGCATAGGCAAGGTGGCCCGCCAACGACAGCGAGGTGGCAATCGCGATCAGCGCCAGCCCGGTCCAGAGCGGCGCCTCCGGCCCCAGCCCGATGCCAACGATGGCGATCCACTGCAGCGCCGCCTTGGGGTTTGTCATCTGCACGGTCAGTCCGCGCAGAAATAGGTTCCCGCCCCGGGCTGCGCGCGCCGCGATATCGCCCTCGGGCCTCGCCGCCGAGCGGAATGCCTTATACGCCAGCCACAGCAGGTAGCCGGCGCCGAAGACCTTCAGCACCGTCACCGCCTCGGCATAGGCGGTGATCAGCGCGGTCAGCCCCCCCACCGTCAGCGTCGCCCAGAGCCCCGATCCGACCGCTACCCCCATCGCCAGCCGTTTGCCTTGCGCCCGTCCGCGCTCCATCGAGGTGCCGATAATGGCGAGGATATTGGGCCCGATGCTGATGAACCCCAGCGAGAAGATCCCCAGCGCCAGGGCCAGGCTGGCCAGATGGTCGCTCATGCTTGTTTCTCCTTGCGCAGGGCCAGGAACAGTTTTTCCAGCGGCATCCGCACCATGTTGTCGAGCGCCCCTGTGAACAGGATCACCAGCGCCTGGATCACCACGATCAGCTCGCGCGGGATCGTTGTCCAGAGCGCCAGTTCGGCGCCGCCCTGGTAGAGGAACCCGAACAGGATCGCGGCGAGGAACACGCCGAACGGGTGGCTGCGCCCCATCAGCGCCACCGCGATACCGATGAAGCCCGCCCCTTCGGTCGCGTTCAGCACCAGGCGCTCGGCCTCGCCCATCACGTTGTTGATCGCCATCATGCCCGCAAGCCCGCCCGAGATCAGCATCGCGATCATGGTGATCCGCACCGGCGAGATGCCGGCATAGAGCGCGCCGGTCTCGGAATGGCCATAGGCGCGGATCTCGTACCCCAGCCTTGTGCGCCAGATCAGCAGCCAGACGAGGATGCAGGCGGCGACGGCGACCAGCAGGCTGACATTGGCCGGGGCCGCCTTGGAGAAATTGAGTCCGATCGGCGCCAGCAACTCGTGCAGGGTGGGCAGGTGCACCGCCCCGGGAAAGCGCGCTGTGGCCGGGTCCATCGAGCCCTTTGGCCGCATCAGGTTGACCAGCACATAGTTCAGCACCGCCGCGGCGATGAAGTTGAACATGATCGTGGTGATCACGATATGGCTGCCGCGCTTGGCCTGCAGCCAGGCCGGGATCGCCGCCCAGGCCGCGCCGAAGAGTGCGGCCAGCCCGGTGGCCCCGATCAGCGCCAGCGACCAGTGCGGCCAGGGGATGTAGAGGCACATCAACGCCACGCCGAGCCCGCCCAGCATCGCCTGCCCCTCGCCGCCGATGTTGAACATCCGGGCGTGAAAGGCGACGGCCACCGCCAGCCCGGTGAACATGAAGTTGGTGGCGTAATAGAGCGTGTAGCCCCAGCCGTAGGTCGAGCCGAGCGCGCCGTTGACCATCAGCTTGACCGCCGCAACCGGATCCTCGCCGATGGCGAGGATGACCAGCGCCGAAAGCGCGGCGGCAAGGATCAGACTGATCAGCGGGATCAGGACCACGTCGGCCCACTTTGGCATCTTGTCCATCAACGGACCTCTTCGATTGGCGCGCCGGACCGGGGCCGCATCACGCCGCCTTGCCGGAAACGCCGGCCATCAGCAGGCCCAGCTCGGTCTCGTCGGTCTGATCGGGCAGACGCTCGCCCATCATCCGGCCATCGAACATCACTGCGATCCGGTCCGACAGCGACAGGATCTCGTCCAGTTCGACGCTGACCAGCAGGATCGCCGCCCCCTGGTCGCGCAGGGTGACGATCTGGCGGTGGATGAACTCGATGGCGCCGATGTCCACCCCGCGGGTGGGCTGGCCCACCAGCAGCAGGTCGGGGCCGCGCTCGATCTCGCGGGCCTCGACGATCTTCTGCTGGTTGCCGCCGGAGAAATTCTTGGCCGTCAGCCAGGGATCGGGAGGGCGGACATCGAACTTGTCCATCTTTGCCTGGGTGTCGCGCTGCAGGGCCGCGTTGTTCATCAGCAGGCGCCCGCGCTGATAGACCGGGTCGTGGTGATAGCCAAAGGCGGTGTTTTCCCAGGCGTGGAACTCCATGATCAGCCCCTCGCGCTGGCGGTCCTCCGGGACATGGGAAATCCCTGCGGCGCGGCGCGACTGGCCGTCCGAGCCGCGGCCCTCCAGCGGCAGCGGCGCGCCGTTCAGCGTGACGTCGCCGGCGCCGGGACGCATGCCGCCCAGAACCTCCAGCAATTCCGACTGGCCGTTCCCGGCCACCCCCGCGATACCGAGGATCTCGCCCGCGCGCACGGTCAGGTCGATACCCTTGACGCGCTCCACCCCCTGGTGGTCGCGGACGCGCAGGTTCTGCACCTCCAGCACCGTCTTGCCGGGCTTTGCCGGCACCTTGTCGACCCGCAAAAGCACCTTGCGGCCCACCATAAGCTCGGCCAGTTCCTCGGGGTTGGTGTCCGCGGTCTTGACCGTTGCGGTCATCTCGCCGCGCCGCATCACGCTGACGGTGTCGGTGATCTCCATGATCTCGCGCAGCTTGTGGGTGATCAGGATGATGGTCTTGCCCTCGGCGCGCAGGTTGTCGAGGATGCGGAACAGGTGATCGGCCTCGGCCGGGGTCAGCACGCCGGTGGGCTCGTCGAGGATCAGGATGTCGGCCTGCCGGTAGAGCGCCTTGAGAATCTCGACCCGCTGCTGCATGCCGACGCCGATCCGGTCGATGCGCGCGTCCGGGTCGACGTTCAGTTCGTATTCGGCGGCGAGGTCGGACAGAATCTTGCGCGCGCGCGCCAGCGAGGGGCGCAGAAGCCGCCCCTGTTCGGCCCCCAGCACGACGTTTTCCAGCACGGTGAAGTTTTCCACCAGCTTGAAATGCTGGAACACCATGCCGATCCCGGCGGCGATGGCGGCCTGGCTGTCCGGGATCTCGGTCTTTTGCCCGCGGATGAAGACCTCGCCCGCGTCGGCCTTGTAGAAACCGTAGAGGATGCTCATCAGCGTGGACTTGCCAGCGCCGTTTTCACCGATGATGCCGTGAATCGTGCCCGGCATCACCCTGATCGATATGTCCTTGTTGGCCTGCACCGGGCCGAACGCCTTGGAGATGCCGCGCAGTTCGATGGCTGGAGATGTGCCGGTCATATGGCCCCCACCTGAAAACGCGGGCCGTGCAGTGCGATCCGCACGGCCCGTTCAACCTTGCTCCGGGACCGGATCAGAAGTCCAGAACCGGGCAGCTGTCGTTTTCGTAGTAGCTGGTGACCTTCAGATCGCCGGCGATGATCTGTTCGCGCGCCGCGTCCACGGCGGCCTTCATCTCCGGGCTGATCAGGGCGGCGTTGTTGTCATCCAGTGCATAGCCGACGCCGTCCTCGGCCAGGCCCAGAACGAAGACGCCGGTTTCCACGTCGCCGCCGGCTTTCATCGCGTCATAGACCGCCACGTCGACGCGTTTCAGCATCGAGGTGAGCACCTTGCCCGGGTGCAGGTGGTTCTGGTTGCTGTCCACGCCGATCGACAGGATGCCCTCGTCGGCGGCGGTCTGCAGCACGCCCACGCCGGTGCCGCCGGCGGCGGCATAGACCACGTCGGCGCCCTGGCTGATCTGCGCCTTGGTCAGCTCCGACCCCTTGACCGGGTCGTTCCAGGCGGCGGGGGTGGTGCCGGTCATGTTGGCGATGATCTTGGCGTCCGGGTTGACCGCCTTGACGCCCTGGGCATAGCCGCAACCGAAGTGGCGGATCAGCGGCACGTCCATGCCGCCGACAAAGCCGACGGTGCCGGACTTGGAAGCCATCGCGGCCAGCATGCCGACCAGGTAGGAGCCCTCATGCTCGGCAAAGCCGATCTGGCGGATGTTGTCGCCCTCGATCCAGGTCACGTCGACCACCACGAACTTGGTGTCGGGATAGTCGGGGGCGACGCTGCTGAGCGGATCGGCCATGGCAAAGCCCATGGTGATGATCGGGTTGGCGCCGGCCTCGGCGAAACGGCGCAGCGCCTGTTCGCGCTGGGCCTCGGATTGCAGTTCGATCTCGCGGAAGCTGCCGCCGGTCTCGTCGGCCCAACGCTGTGCCCCGTTGAAGGCGGCCTCGTTGAAGCTCTTGTCGAACTTGCCGCCCAGATCAAAGATCAGCGCCGGTTCGGCAAGTGCGGCGCCCGTGCTCAGGGCGATCGCGGCGGCGGCCCCCATCAGGGATTTCATAAGGGTCATCGTTATACTCCCGGTTTATTTGTTCTGGTTGCGGAACGCCGCAGGTCCGGTTGGACGATAACGCGCGTACCGAGTGGCGTGATCTGCCAATTTAGGCCGCAGCAGGCATGGCCGGTCAAGCCGCATTTGACCAATTGGTTCAAGTTTCGGTGCGCTGACCCTGGGGCAACGCGCAGGACATGATCACCGCGTCCACCGCCGGCCGGCCCGGGCGCGGATAGTAGCCGGGGCGTCTGCCGGTCTCGGCGAACCCCATCGCGCGGTAGAGCGCCCGTGCCGCAGGGTTGTCGGCGGCGACCTCGAGAAAGGCCCGCGACGCGCCGCGCGACATGGCCTCGGCCAACCATGCCCCCATGCAGGCGCGGGCGCGCCCCTGGCGGCGGTGCTCGGGGTGGGTGGCGATGGTCAGCAGTTCCGCCTCGCCCGCGATCGCCCGGACCAGCGCGAAACAGGCGGCGTCGCCGGTGGCGAAACAGCCGGGCGTGGCCAGCAGGTCTGAGAACTCCTCGGCCCGCCAGGGGCGGGACGGGGCAAAGGCGGCGGCATGGGTCGCGGCCATCGCCTCGGGCGTCGGCGCGTTGGTCATCCGTCCAGCAGCACCGGCGGCACCTCGCGCGAAGGGGCGGCGTCGGCGGGGCGGATGTAGAGCGGCCTGGGCCGGGGCGCCTCCGGCCCGACCTGGCGCGCGGCTGCGCGCGCGATGGCCTCGGCCAGCGGATAGGCGGGGGGCAGGGCGCGCCCGCCGGTCAGCCGCGCCAGCGTGTCGGCCTCGGCGCCGATCACGTCCAGCCCGCTCCCCGCGATGCCGGAAGAAAGCGCGTCAGGCTGCACTGGCCCCAACGGGGAAGTGTCCGGCGGATCGAGATAGACCGCCCCGCGCGGCGCCGATACGGCAGTGAGAGCCGGTCCCGCCGCCCCCTCGCGCAGCGCGTCGAAACTGGAGACCCCCACCGCCGGTATGCCGAGCCCCAGTGCAAGGCCGCGCGCGGCAGAGACCGCGATGCGGATGCCGGTGAAATTGCCGGGGCCGACGCCGACGCCGATGGCGGTCAGGTCGCGCCAGGTGATACCGGCCTCACCCAGCAGCTCTTCGAGCATGGGAAACAGCCGTTCGGCCTGGCCGCGGCCCATGTCCTCGCCGCGCGCGGCAAGGAGGCGGTCGCCGGACAGCACTGCGGCCGCGCAATGCGCGGCCGAGGTGTCGAACGACAGGATCAGGGGGTCTTGCACCATCGGGGTGGCCTGGCGGTCGGTCAGACCGCGACGGGGCGCACCTCGACCACTTCGGGAATATAGTGGCGCAGCAGGTTCTCGATACCCATCTTCAGGGTCAGCGTCGAAGACGGGCATCCGGCGCAGGCACCCTGCATGTGCAGATAGACGACGCCACGCTCAAAGCCATGAAAGGTGATATCGCCACCGTCCTGCGCCACGGCCGGGCGCACGCGGCTGTCCAGCAGTTCCTTGATCTGGGCGACGATCCCGGAATCCTCGCCGCTGAACTCGGCATGGCCCGAGGCGGGGTCGCCCGCACCCTCCATCACCGGGGCGCCGGACTGGTAATGCTCCATCACCGCGCCCAGGATCGCCGGCTTGATGTGATCCCAGTCGACATCGTCGGTCTTGGTGACGGTGACGAAATCATTGCCGAAGAATACGCCGGTCACGCCGTTGACGGCAAAGATGCGGCTGGCCAGCGGCGATTTCTCCGCCGCCTCGGCCGAGGCGAAATCGGCGGTGCCGGCCTCCAGCACGGTCTGGCCGGGCAGGAATTTCAGGGTTGCAGGGTTCGGGGTCGATTCGGTCTGGATGAACATCTGACATGCACCTTTGCTGGGTTGTCCCCTATATGCGGCCGAAGCCGCGAGGCGTCAAGGTTTGGAACGGTTCTAAGTCAGCCCGCGCCGCCCCTGCGGTCAGGTGATCGCCTCGAGTTTTTCCTTGCTCAGGTCGCCCGGCACGATGGTGATCGGGATTGGCAGGCTGCCCGAACTCTTGGTCATCTGGGTAACAAGCGGCCCGGGCCCCTTGCGCCCGGTGCCGGCACCCAGCACCAGAATCCCGATCTCGGAATCCTGGCGGACCTGTTCGATGATCTCCTCAACCGGCTCGCCCTCGCGGATCACCAGTTCGGGGTCGACGCCCTGCTTGTCGCGCATCCACTTGGCAAAAACCTCGAAATGGGCGTGGATGCGTTCGCGGGCCTCTTCGCGCATCACCTCGCCGACGCCGATCCAGTGGTTGAACTCCTCCGGCGGGATCACCGAGAGGATGGCCACGCCGCCGCCGGTATGGGCGGCGCGCATGGCGGCGAACCGCATGGCGTTCAGACATTCGCGGCTGTCGTCGAGCACGACGAGAAACTTGCGCATTCGGGGCGTCTCCTTGCGCGCGGATGATGCCCGATCCCGTGGGGTCAGGCAAGCGCGGGGTTCAGGCGGGTCAGCTTTCCGATCTGGCCCAGTCCCAGTACATGTCGCGCACCCGGCGGGTGACCGGGCCGACCTGGTACTGGTTTTCCTCAAAGGCGCTGACCGGGGTCACCTTGCTCATGTTGCCGGACAGGAAGATCTCGTCGGCGGCCTCGAAATCGGCAAAGCTCAGCACGGTTTCATGCACCGTCATGCCGTCGGCGCGCATGTGCTTCATGTGCCGCGCGCGGGTGATCCCGGCCAGGAAGGTGCCGTTGGCGATCGGCGTGAACACCTCGCCGTCCTTGACCATGAAGACGTTGGCGGTGGCGGTTTCGGCGACATTGCCCATGGCGTCGCCGACCAGCGCGTTGTTGAACCCCTTGGCGCGGGCCTCGGCCAGCATGCGCGCGTTGTTGGGGTAAAGGCAGCCGGCCTTGGCGTTGACCACCGCATCCTCCAGCACCGGGCGGCGGAACCGGGTGCGGGTCAGCGTCACGCTGGCCTCGGGCGGGGCCATCGGGATTTCCTCCAGGCAGACCGCAAAGCCGGTCTCGTCCTTCTGCGGGATGATCGCGGTGGCGTCGCCGTTGATGCCCCAGTACATCGGCCGGATGTAGACTGCTGCACCCTTGGCGTAGGCTTCCAGCCCCTCCTTGACGATCTCGACCATCTGCGCGGTCTCGACCGTGGGGGTCAACATCAGGGCCGCGGCCGAGCGATTGACGCGGGCGCAATGGGCGTCGAGGTCGGGCATCAGCCCATCGACGAAGCGGGCACCGTCGAACACCCCCGAGCCCAGCCAGGCGCCGTGATCGGCGGCGCGGATGATCGGGGTGTCGCCATCGTGCCAGGTGCCGTTGTAATAGGTGCGGATGTTGGTGCCGGTTGCCATGGTGCTCTCCTTGCTTCGGCGCGGACGTTAGAAAGAAGCCGGGGCAAGGTCCAGCCCCGCAAGATGTCGCGCCCGGCTCCGGCCGGGATCAGCCGCGCATCGGCAGCGCCGACCGCCGAACCATCGTGCGCAGCGCGAAGTTGGAGCGCAGGTTGCGGATGCCGGGGATCTGCATCAGCCGGTTTTCCAGAAAGGCGTCAAAGGCGGTGAGGTCGGCGCAGACCACCCGCAGCAGGATATCGCGCGAGCCGGTCATCAGGTAGCATTCCATCACCTCGTCGCAGGCCCCGATGGCACGTTCGAAGGCGTCGATCGCGGCGCGGTCCTGCCGGCCAAGTTCGACCGAGACGAAGACCGAGACCGGCAGCCCCAGTTTTTCGGCATCGACCCGGGCGCCGAAGCCGGTGATCACGCCGTCGGACTGCAACCGCTCCAACCGCCGCGCGCAGGGAGTCGGGGAAAGGCCGGCGGCTTCGGCCAGGTCGGCGATCTTCATGCGCCCGTCGCGCTGCAGCGCGCGGATGATTTTGCGATCAATCCTGTCCATGCGAATTTTCCCTGTCTGAATGAGTCATTGTGGTGAAAACCTTCAAAAATTACGATCTCTGCGCGTATTATTGGTGAAAATCGATCTCTTTAGAATGGCAAAATCACGTGAAAGCCCAGGAAGAAACCCCAGGAAAACGGAGAGATGAAGATGGAGCTCACGCAGATCGAAACGCAGGACCACGAACAGGTCCTGCGCGTGCGGGACGCCGACAGCGGGCTGAGCGGCATCATTGCCATTCACTCGACCCAGCTTGGCCCGGCGGCGGGCGGGCTGCGGATGCGGAGCTACGCGGACGAGGCCGCGGCGCTGGAGGATGCGCTGCGGCTGTCGCGCGGCATGACCTTCAAGAACGCCGCCGCCGGGCTGCCGCTGGGCGGCGGCAAGGCGGTGATCATCGGCGATCCGGCGCGGGACAAGACCCCGGAAATGCTGGCCACGTTCGGCCGCGCGGTTGAGGCGCTGGGCGGGCGCTACTGGACCGCCGAGGACATGGGGATGACGCCCGCCGACATGGCGCGGGTCGGCACCGAGACGCGGTTCGTCGCCGGGCTGGCCGATGGGCCCTTTGCCAGCGGCGACCCCTCGCCGGTGACCGCGCGCGGCATCTTCAACGCGATCCGCACCACCGCGCGGCACCGGTTCGGATCATCCGACCTGGCGGGGCTGCGGGTGGCGGTGCAGGGGCTGGGCCATGTCGGCCTGCACCTGTGCGACCTGCTGCACCGGGCCGGGGCCGAACTGATCGTCTCCGACCTGAATGACAGTGCAGTGACCGAGGCGCAGGCGCGGTTTGCCGCGCGGGTGGTGGCGCCGGAGGCGATCCTGACGGTGGAGGCGGAGATCCTAGCGCCCTGCGCCATCGGGGCGGTGCTGAATGAGGTCTCGATCCCCGACCTGCGGGTGCAGGCGGTGGCGGGCGGCGCCAACAACCAGCTTGCCACGGCCGGGGACGGCGCGCGGTTGCACGCGCGCGGCATTCTCTATGCGCCTGATTTCATTGCCAATGGCGGGGGCATCATCAACGTGGCGACCGAGATCCTGCGGATCGCGGACCACCCGTCCTGGGTGGCGGAGAAACTGGGGGAGTTGGACGCGACCATGGACCGCACCCTGACCCGCGCGGCGCAGAGGGGGGTGAGCCCGAACGACGTGGCCGAGGAGATTGTGGCCGAACGGCTGCGCCACGACGCGGCCTGAGCACGGCCCGGAAAGCGTACAGAAAAAGGCCCGGATCGTACGGAACGTCCGGGCCTTGTTTTCCGGGTCCGCCGCGGCGGATCTCAGCCCTCGACCGGGCCGACCATGCCGACGATGTCATAGGTGCGGCGCAGGATCGGCGCGGTGATCGCGCGGGCGCGTTCGGCGCCACGGCTCAGGATGCGGTCGATCTCGTCCTGTTCGCCCATCAGGCGGCTCATCTCGCCGGCGATGGGGGCGAGCTTGGCCACCGCCAGATCGGCGAGCAGGGGCTTGAAGGTGGCAAAGTTCTGGCCGGCGTGATCGGCGATCACCTGTTCCACCGAGGTATCGGCCAGCGCGGCGTAGATGTTGACCAGGTTGCGCGCCTCGGGGCGCTCCTCCAGCGCGTCGGTGTTGTCCGGCAGCGGCTCGGGGTCGGTCTTGGCCTTGCGGATCTTCCTGGCGATGGTGTCGGCATCGTCGGTCATGTTGATCCGGCTGGCATCCGAGGGATCGGACTTCGACATCTTCTTGGAGCCGTCGCGCAGGCTCATCACCCGGGTTGCGGCGCCCTCGATCACCGGTTCGGTGAGCGGGAAGAAGTCGACGCCGTAGTCGTGGTTGAACTTGGCGGCGATGTCGCGGGTCAATTCCAGGTGCTGTTTCTGATCCTCGCCCACCGGGACGTGGGTGGCGTGGTAGATCAGGATGTCGGCGGCCATCAGCGAGGGGTAGGCGAGCAGCCCGAGCGAGGCGTTCTGCTGGTTCTTGCCGGCCTTGTCCTTCCACTGGGTCATGCGCTGCATCCAGCCCATGCGCGCGACGCAGTTGAAGATCCAGGCGAGCTGGGCGTGTTCGGGCACCTGGCTCTGGTTGATGAGACTGGATTTCTCCGGGTCGATCCCCGAGGCGATGAAGCCGGCGCAAAGCTCGCGCGTGGCACGGCGCAGATCCTCGGGGTTTTGCCAGACGGTGATCGCGTGCAGGTCGACCATGCAATAGATCGACTCGATGCCGTTATTCTGCGCATCGGCGAACCGCTTGAGCGCGCCGAGATAATTGCCCAGGTGCAGGTTCCCCGAGGGCTGGATCCCGGAAAACACCCGCTGGGTGAAGGTGGTCTCGGTCATCTTGCGACAACTCCCGTCTGGATAAATGAACTCGTGTCGCTTACCCATGGCACCGGGTGGCGTCAACCGGCGCCGGTCGGCAGGCAGGCATGAGGAGATCCGAGCATGGACCAAGAGCCGCATAACGGGGCGGTCAACCCGCTGCCGCCGGTGGTGGCGGCGCTGTTCCTGGTGATCATGGGGATCGAGATCGCGTTTTTCCTTGGCGCGCGCGGAATTGTCGGCGGGCCGGCGGCGGTAGGCTGGCGGTTGTCGGCGATCCAGTCCTATGCCTTTTCCGGCGAGATCGTAGACTGGATGTGGGACAGCGGGGTCTGGCCGGCGGAGCATCTGATCCGCTTTGTCTCCTACAGTTTCGTGCATACCTCGTTCACCCATGCGCTTTTCGTCGGGGTCTTCGTGCTGGCGATGGGCAAGATGGTGGGCGAGATCTTTGGCAGCCTTGCCATGCTGGCGATCTTCTTGCTCTCGGCGGTGGGCGGCGCGCTGATCTATGCGCTGCTGCTTGACGACCCGATGCCGCTGGTGGGCGGGTTTCCCGCCGTCTACGGGCTGATCGGGGCGTTCACCTTCATCCTGTGGCGGCGGCTGGGCATGGTCGGGGCCAACCAGACACGGGCGTTTTCGTTGATCGCGATGCTGATGGGGATACAGCTGGTGTTCGGGCTGATCTTCGGCGGCAGCGCCGACTGGGTCGCCGACCTGGGCGGCTTTGCCACCGGTTTCGCGCTGTCGTTCTTCGTCTCGCCGGGGGGCTGGGCCCGGATGCGCGGCAAGATCCGGCACGAGTAAGGCATGTCGCGGCTATGCCGGCCGATGGACCCGCCGGCATAGCCGCCTGTCTTTCGGGTATCGCTATTTCTTCATCGGGCAGCTGCTGAAGCCCAGCACCTGGTAGAGCGGGCAGTAGCCCGCAAGCCCGGTCAGCAGCGGGATCAAACCGACCAGACCCCACATGGTCTTGGGGCCGACGAAGATCAGCGACAGCAGGGCGAGGCCGAAGACGACGCGCAGGATGCGGTCGATGGAGCCTTCGTTGCGCAGCATGGCGTTTCCTTTCAGGGAATCACAGTCAACATGCGCGATGATACGTCAGTGCGGCGGAAGGGCGTTCGGAAAAGTTGTCGCGGAGGTCAGCCGCGGCGCAGGGCGCGGCGAAATTCCGACAGGCGCACCGCGCCGATCACATGGGCGATGGCGAAATAGGCCACGATGCCCAGGCCCACCAGCCCGGCCAGCGCCAGGTAGCGCAGCCCGCCGGTATCGAGCGCCTGCGCCAGCCCCGCGGCGGCCACCCAGAGCACGGCGCCCATGAGCCCTGCGGCCAGGCAGATGCGCCAGATCCGGGTGCGAAAGCGGGCGTCGAAGCGGGCCACGTCACCGAACCTGCGACCGCCGCGCACCAGCAGCAGCACCATCGCCCAGCCCGCCAGGGTGGTGGCGACGGCGGGGGCGAGCCAGCCCAGCACCGGCGCCAGCCCGATCGCGGCGGCGGCGTTGATCGCCATTGCCACCAGCGCGTAGCGGAACGGCGTGCGGGTGTCCTCGCGGGCGAAGAACAGCGGTTGCAGGATCTTCTGCAGCACGAAGGCGGGCAGGCCGAGCCCGTAGATCGCCACCGCCTGCGCGATGGCGGCGCTGTCGGCGCCGGTGGTCTGGCCGCGTTCGAACAGCACCGAGACCAGCGGCAGCGGGATCACCACCAGGGCCACGGCGGAGGGGATGGTCAGCGCCAGCGAGACCTCGGCGGCGCGGCTGAGCGCATGGCGCGCGCCGTCGTTGTCGCGCGCGGCCAGCCGACGCGAGAGATCGGGCAGCAGCACCACGCCGATGGCGATGCCGACCACACCGAGCGGCAGTTGATAGAGCCGGTCGGCGGCGTAGAGCCAGCCCACGGCGCGGTCGAAATAGCTGGCGACCTGCTGACCGACCAGCAGGTTGATCTGTACCACGCCGCCGGCCAGCGCGGCGGGGATCGCCACCCGCACCAGCCGGGCCAGTTCCGGTGTCCAGCGCGGGCGGCGCGGCCGCAGCGGGAACCCGGCCTGAGCCGCGGCGCGCCAGACCAGCGCCAGTTGCGCCACGCCCGCCGCCGGGATCGCCCAGATCAGCGCCTGGGCGACGTTGCCGCCCAGCCAATGCGCCGCCGCCATGGCCGAGACCAGCAGCACGTTCAGCAGCACAGGTGCTGCTGCGGCGGCGGCGAACCGGCCGGTGGCATTGAGGATGCCCGAGAACAGCGCCGCCAGCGAGATGAACAGGATATAGGGAAAGGCGATACGCCCGAAGTCCACTGACAGCGCGAATTGTTCCTGCCCGGAAAAGCCGCTGGCCATGGCAAAGATCAGCCAGGGCATCGCCACCTGCGCGAGCAGCGTCAGCACGATCAGCACCGAGGCCAGCCCGCTGAGTGCATCCTCGGCAAAGCGCTGCGGGTTTTCCCCGGTCTCGAACTTTTTCGAGAACATCGGCACGAAGGCCATGTTGAAGGCGCCCTCGGCGAAGAAGCGGCGGAACAGGTTGGGCAGCCGGAAGGCGACCACATAGGCCTCGTAAAGTGGGCCGGTGCCGAGCAGCGCGAGGATCATCGCGTCGCGCAGAAAGCCCAGCACGCGGCTGGCCAGCGTCCAGACGCCGACGGTGAAGAACCCGGCCATCAGGCGGATCGGTTTCATCCTGCGCTCGCGCGGGCTGGGGTCGGCACGTCAGGCGCCCTTTCATGCGGTTTCGCGGCAGGCTTAGCCGCTTTGCGCGCGATGGGGAAGGGGCGCGCACCGCGTGCGGGTGTCAGGTTTCGGCGCGCTCGGCGCCTTCGTCGATCGCCTGCCGCAACTTGGTCTCGAGCGATTTCTGCTTGGATTTGGAGTGGTATTTCAGCCCGAACATATCCTTGACGTAGAAGCTGTCGACCACCTGTTCGCCATAGGTCGCGATCACCGCGTTGGCGATATAGACATTGGCCGAGGCCATTGCGCGGGCCAGATCGTAGAGCAGGCCGGGGCGGTCGCGGGTGTCGACCTCGATGATGGTGTAGATCTCGGATCCGTCGTTGTCGAAGGTGATGTGGGTCGGCACGTTGAAGGCCTTTTCCCGCTTGCGGATCTTGTCGCGGGATTTCAGCGCGTCGCGGGTCACCACCTCGCCCTTGAGCGTCTTGTGGATCATCTGGCGCAGACGCGGCAGGCGGGCGGCCTCGAACGGGTGGCCGTCGCTATCCTGGATCCAGAAGGCATCGGTGACGTAACCGTCCTTGGTGGTATAGCTGCGCGCATCCACGACATTGGCGCCGACCAGCGCCAGCGCGCCGGCAATGCGGGCGAAGATGCCGGGATGGTCGCCCATCACGAAACAGGCGCGGGTGGCGTCGCGGTCCTCGTCGGGATAGAGGCGGATGATGATCTCGGCCGGGTCGCCCCTGTCCTCCAGCTCGCGCAGCATCTCGGCGAAATCGACATGCGCGGTGAGGTGCAGCCCCTGCCAGTAGGGAGGGTAATGGCGGCCGGTTTCGAGTTTGAGCACCGGTTTGGGCCAGTCAGGCAGGGCGGCGCGCAGCGCCTTCTTGGCCTCGGTGCCGCGGTTCTCGCGGGTGAGATCCTCCATCCCGGTTTCCAGCGCCCTGCGGGTCTGGCGATAGAGCGCGCGCAGCAGCGCCGCCTTCCAGTTGTTCCAGGTGGTCGGTCCGACGCCGCGGATGTCGCAGACGGTGAGCACGGTCAGCAGGTCGAGCCGCTTGACGGTTTTGACCGCCTTGGCAAAGTCGCGCACCGTGCGCGGGTCGGCGATGTCGCGTTTCTGCGCGGTGTCCGACATCAGCAGGTGATAGCGCACCAGCCAGGCGACGGTTTCGGTCTCGGACTTGTTCAGGCCCAGGCGCGGGGCGATCTGCCGGGCAATCTTGGCGCCGAGGATCGAATGATCCTCGGGTCGGCCCTTGGCGATGTCGTGCAGCATCAGCGCGACATAAAGAACCCGGCGGTTGACCCCGCGTTCCAAGATGCTGGAGGCGACCGGCAGCGATTCGGTCAGCTCGTTGCGTTCGATTTTGGCGAGCTGGGCGATGCACTGGATAATGTGCTCGTCCACGGTATAGCTGTGGTACATGTTGAACTGCATCATCGCCACGACCGGTTCGAACTCGGGGATGAAGGCGGCCAGGACCCCCAGTTCGTTCATCCGCCTCAGCGCGCGCTCGGGGTTGCCGTGCTTGAGCAGCAGGTCGAGAAAGAGGCGCTGCGCCTCCTTGTCGGTGCGCAACTCGTCGTCGATCAGCTCAAGGTTTGCCGTCACCAGCCGCATCGCGTCGGGGTGGATCAGCATGCCGGTGCGCAGCCCCTCCTCGAAGATCCGCAGCAGGTTCAGCTTGTCGGCCAGAAACGCCTCGGGGTCGGCGATGGCGAGGCGATTGTTGATCACCTGGTAGCCCGCCCGTACCTTGGGGCGGCGGCGGAAGATGCGTTCCAGCAGGGGTTCGCTCTTGAGGTGAGTCGCCTCCAGCTTGGTCAGGAAGATCCGCGTCAGGTCGCCCACCGCCGTGGCCTCGCGGAAGTAGCGCTGCATGAAGATCTCAACCCCGCGCCGCCCGGCCCGGTCGCGGTAGCCCATTCGCTCGGCCACCTCGACCTGCAGATCGAAGGTGAGCTGTTCGGTGGGCCGCCCGGTGATCAGGTGCATGTGGGACCGCACCGCCCAGAGGAAATCCTCGGCCTGGACAAAGCGGTCGAACTCGTCGGGGCGGAACACGCCCAGAGGCACCAGTTCGGCGGCGTCCTGCACCCCGTGGATGTACTTGGCGATCCAGAACAGCGATTGCAGGTCGCGCAGCCCGCCCTTGCCCTCCTTGACGTTGGGCTCGACCACATAGCGTTCGCCCTGCTTGCGGTGGCGCGCCTCGCGTTCGGCAAGTTTGGCCTCGATGAAATCGCGGCCGTTGTCGGAGAACAGGTCGGATTTCAGCCGCGCGTCGAATTCCTCGGCCAGCGGCACGTGACCGGCGAGAAAGCGATGTTCGAGCATCGCGGTGCGGATGGTGAAATCCTCCTGCCCGAGCCGGAGGCAGTCGCGGATCGTGCGGCTGGCATGGCCGACCTTCAGCTTGATGTCCCAGAGCGTGTAGAGCATCGATTCGATCACGCTCTCGGCCCAGGCGGTGATCTTGTAGGGGGTCAGGAACAGCAGATCGACGTCCGAGAACGGGGCCATCTCGCCCCGGCCGTATCCGCCGACGGCGATCACCGCGATATGTTCGGCCAGCGTCGGGTTGGGCAGCGGGTGCAGATGGGTGGTGGCCAGGTGCAGCGCGGCGGTGACCAGCCCGTCGGTGAGATAGGTATAGGAGCGGGTCAGCGGGCGCGCCGCAAAGGGTTGTTCGGCGAAGGCCTCGGCAATGGCGGCGCGGCCGGTGTCCTGCGCGGCGCGCAGGATGCGCACCGCCTCGGCCCGCATCACTGCCGGGTCGGTGGTGGCCGAGGCCGCCGCGTCGATCTGCGCGCGCACGGATGCGGCATCGAAAATGGCGGCCTCGTCGCCGATCAGCGGGCCGGGCGGAACCGGCAGGATGCGGGCCGCAGGCGCGGCGGGATCAGAACCCGGCGCCGGAGAAACTTGCTGGGGCAGGGTCAATCACAACCACCTGTTTGTTCTGGATCGTGGCCACTGCGAGACCCCGGTCGTTGGTGCCGTCCGGGCGCAGCCGGAAGATGCCGCCGACGCCCTTGAACCCGGCGCTCTGGGTCAGGGCGGCGCCAGTCAGCGCGTCGGACTTGCCCGCCCCCACCAGCGCGCCGATGGCGGCGATACCGTCATAGGCCAGCCCGCCGATCGGGTGCGGCGGGCCGCCGTAGGTATGGGCATAACGGTCGCGGAACTGCTGAGAAAGGGCCGGGTCGGGCAATGCGAACCAGCCGCCCTGGACTCCGGGCAGCGCCAGCGTTTGTGCCGGGATGTCCCAGCGGGTGAGGCCGATGTACTGGGTGGTCAGCGGCGACACGCCGGCCTCGGGCAGAAGCTGCGAGAACAGCGGCAGCGCGCCGGCAGTGGTGGCGGTCAGGAACAGGGTGTCGGCGCCCTGGGTCTGCACCGCGTCGCGCACCGCGGGCACCGCGTTGATGACGCCCTGCTGCGACAGCTCATGCGAGACCGCGCCGGCCTCGCGCAGCCCGGCCTCGGCCAGGGCGGCGCGGATCGCGTTGCGCCCGACCTGGCCGGAGACGTCGGAGCCGTGCACCATCACCGCGCTGGTCTTGCCCTGCCGCTTGGCATAACTGGCCAGCCGCCGGGCGGTGTTCTCGAAGGTCGGACCGAGCACGAAGAGGTTGCCGCCGGCGATGGTGGTGTTGTTGGAGAAGGACAGCACGTTGATGTTTTGCCCCGCCACGGCCAGCCCGGCCGCGTTCGCGGCCTCGCCATAGACCGGGCCGAGAAGGATGCGGGCGCCCTCGTTCACCGCCTGGCTGGCCACCGCGGCGGCGGTGGCCGCATCGCCCCTGGTGTCATAGACGCGCAGGTCGATCTGCACGTTCTGCAGATCGGTGATCGCAAGGCGCGCCGCGTTTTCAAGGCTTTGCGCCAGCACCGCGTCGCCGGAGTGGCCCGAGCCCCGGGGCACCAGCAGCGCCACCGGCACCGGCTTCGAGGTATTGATCGTCGGTCCGCCGCCGCCCACCATGGCGGTGTCGCAGGCCGACAGGACGAGGGCCGCCAGAAGCGCGAGAACGGTCAGCGCCGCCTTGCGGGCGGAGGTGAAAACGGCAAACATGACGACATATACTCCCTGATCCGGCGGTCTGGCGCCGCGTGCCAATCCGGTCCGGATCATAAAGCACTGAAAGGTCGGGTCCAGCGTTGAATCACCAAAAAGTCTCCCTGTTGCCGGGGCTGTATTTCATCGCCACCCCGATCGGGACGGCGCGGGACATCACGCTGCGGGCGCTGGATGTGCTGGCCTCGGCCGATGTGATCGCCGCCGAGGACACCCGCAGCCTGCGCCGGCTGATGGAGATCCACGGGGTGCCGCTCGAGGGGCGGCGGATCCTGGCCTATCACGACCACAGTGGGCCGGCGGCGCGGGCGAAACTGCTGGCCGCGCTGGGCGAGGGGCGCTCGGTCGCCTATGCTTCGGAGGCCGGGATGCCGCTGATCGCGGACCCGGGGTATGATCTGAGCCGGGCCGCCTCGGAGGCGGGGTACACGGTGACCTCGGCGCCGGGACCTTCGGCGGTGACAACGGCCCTGACGCTGGCCGGATTGCCCACCGATGCGTTCTTTTTCGACGGCTTCCTGCCGAACGCGACGCAGGCGCGGCGGGCGCGGCTGGAGGCGCTGCGCGAGATTCCCGGAACGCTGGTGTTCTACGAATCGCCCAAGCGCGCGGCGGCGAGCCTGGCCGACATGGCCGATGTTCTCGGCGGCGCGCGGCCGGCGGCGCTGTGTCGGGAGCTGACCAAGAAGTTCGAGCAGGTGCGCCGGGGCACCCTGGCCGCGTTGGCCGAGGGCGCCGCGGACGACCCGCCACGGGGTGAGATCGTGATCCTGGTGGATCGCGGACATTTACCGAACGTTAGCGCATCCGACATAGAGTCGGACCTGCGCACGGCTCTCGAGACGCATTCGGTGCGCGATGCCGCCGACCTGGTGGCGCGGATGCACGGGCAGAAGCGGCGCGAGGTTTATCAGATGGCGCTGGGGCTGTCGAAAGGGTGAAGCGATGCTGGATTTCGGGGCAGATATTGCGGAATACTCTGGCCGCGCGGGGCCTGTGGCCGACCGCCGGAACCGGGGGTTTCGGGCCTATCGATCCGGCACGGCGGCCGAGGACAGCATCGCGCGGGATTACCAGCGGCGCGGTTTTTCGATTGCCCGGCGGCGCTGGCGCGGCAAGGGCGGCGAGATCGATCTGATCGCGCGCCGGGACGCGGGCGTGATCTTCATCGAGGTGAAGGCAGCGCGGGATTTTGCCACCGCCGCGGAACGCCTCGGCGCGCGGCAGATGCAGCGGCTGTACTCGGCGGCCAGCGAATTCCTCGAGGGCGAACCGGCGGGCCAGTTCACCGAGGCGCGGTTCGACGTGGCACTGGTCGATGGGCGCGGCGCATTCGAGATCGTCGAGAACGCCTTCGGCGCCTGATCCGCGCTGATCATGGCCGATCCCCATTGAACCCCCCGGCCCGCTGGGCCATGTATCCTTGGACCGTGCTGCCGGAACAGGGAACAGAGCCATGAAGATCGCCTTTCAGATGGACCCGATCGGGGCCGTGGACATCAATGCAGACAGCAGCTTTCGGCTGGCCGAGGAGGCGCAGGCGCGGGGGCACGAGCTGTTCTTCTACGGGCCGGACCAACTGGCCTACCAGGAGGGGCGGATCACCGCGCGGGGCCATGATTTCACGGTGCAGCGGGTGCCGGGCGATCCGGCGGTGCTGGGGCCGGCGCGCGAGGTGGACCTGGCCGAGTGGGATGTGGTCTGGCTGCGGCAGGACCCGCCCTTTGACATGCATTACATCACCTCGACCCATCTGCTCGACCGGCTGAAGGGCCAGGCGCTGGTGGTGAACGACCCGTTCTGGGTGCGCAATTACCCCGAGAAGCTGCTGGTGCTGGATTTCCCGGATCTGACCCCGCCGACCACCATCGCGCGCGACCTGGCCACCATCCGCAAGTTCAAGGACAAGCACGGCGACATCATCCTGAAACCGCTCTACGGCAATGGCGGCGCCGGGGTGTTCCGGCTCGATGTCAATGACCGAAACCTGAGTTCGCTGCACGAGCTGTTCACCGGGTTCAGCCGCGAGCCGCTGATCGTGCAGAAATTCCTGCCCGACGTCAGCAACGGCGACAAGCGGGTGATCCTGGTCGATGGCGCCCCGGTGGGCGCGATCAACCGGGTTCCGGCAAAGGGCGAGACGCGCTCGAACATGCATGTGGGCGGGAGGCCGGAAAAGATCGGGTTGAGCGAGCGGGACCTGGAGATCTGCGCCGCCATCGGGCCGCTGCTGAAGGAAAAGGGCCAGGTTTTTGTCGGGATCGACGTGATCGGCGATTACCTGACCGAGATCAACGTGACCTCGCCCACCGGCATCCAGGAACTGGAACGCTTCGACGGCATCAACGTGGCCGCGCAGATCTGGGAGGCGGTGGAAGCGCGCGCCGGATGAGCTGGCAGCGCGTCGCCCTCAACCTGATCCTGCGGCTGACGGAGAAACCCTATCTCGCCCGGGTGCGCGACCCGAAGGTGATTCGCACCAGTTTCGAGCGCCGCGCGCGCTGGCTGTTCCGTCCGCCGCGCGACGTGCCCGTCGTGCCGACGCGGCTGGGTACGGGCGCGGGCGCGCTGGAGGGGCTCTGGGTCGGCGAGGGGGCGCCGAACGGCGGGGCGATCCTGTATTTCCATGGCGGAGCTTACGTTTCGGCAGCCCCCGCACCCATGCGGCGCTGGCGGCGCGGCTGGCGCAGTTGACCGGCGTGCCGGTTTGCCTGCCCGATTATCGCAAGGCGCCCGAGCATCCGTTTCCGGCGGCGGTGGAGGACGCGCGGGCGGCGTTCGAGGCGCTGATCGCCTCGGGTGTTCCGGCGGGGCGGATCGTGCTGGGCGGCGACAGCGCCGGTGGCGGGCTGGCACTGGCGCTGTTGGGGGATCTTTGCGCGCGGGGGGCGGCCTTGCCGGCGGCGAGTTTCGCCTTTTCCCCGCTGACCGACCTCGGGTTTTCCGGGGAAAGCTTTCGCGCCAACGCGGCGCGCGACGTGATGCTGCCCGCCGGGCGGGACAGGGACATGGCGCAGATGTACCTGCAGGGCGCCGACCCGGCGCAACCCCTCGCCTCGCCGCTTTTTGCCGATTTCACCGGGGCGGGGCCGGTCTGGCTGACCGTGGGGGATACCGAGATCATGCTGGACGACAGCCGCCGGATGGCGGCGCATCTGCGCGCGCAGGGGGTTGCGGTCGATATGACCGTGGCGCGCGATCTGCCGCATGTCTGGCCGTTCTTCTGGCGCTACCTGCGCGAGGGCGAGGCGACGCTGCGCGACCTCGCGGGATGGATCAGGCGGCAATCGAGGCGGTCAGGCGAAAGCTGAGCGCCTCGGCCAGATGTGACCGCCGGACGTCCTGTGCGCCATCCAGATCGGCGATGGTGCGCGCCACCCTCAGGATGCGGTGATAGCCGCGCGCCGAGAGGCCAAAGCGCTCGGCCGCCTTTGTCAGCAACGCGCGCCCCTCGGCATCGGGCGCGGCGATCCGGTCCAGCAGGTTGCCCTCGGCGTCGGCGTTCTGGCGGGCGGTGGGATGGTCGGCGAAGCGCGCCGCCTGCACCTCGCGCGCCGCCGCGACGCGGGCGGCGACGCTCTCGGACCGTTCGCCGTCGGCGGGCAGGTCGAGATCGGTGAAACCGACGGGGGGCACCTCGACCCGCAGATCGAAGCGGTCCATCAGCGGGCCGGAGATGCGGCCGAGGTAGTCGGCCCCGCATTGCGGCACCCGCGCGCAGGCGCGCTGCGGATCGGAGAGATAGCCGCATTTGCAGGGGTTGGCGGCGGCCACCAGCATGAAGCGGCAGGGATAGGTCACATGAGCGTTGGCGCGCGCGACCATCACCTCGCCGGTCTCGATCGGCTGGCGCAGGGTTTCCAGCACGGTGCGCGAGAACTCGGGAAACTCGTCCATGAAGAGCACGCCGTTGTGGGCCAGGCTGATTTCGCCCGGGCGGGCGCCGCGACCGCCGCCGACGATGGCGGCCATCGAGGCGGTGTGATGCGGTTCGCGGAACGGGCGCGTGCGGCTGATCCCGCCCTCCTCCAGTACGCCGCAGAGCGACTGGATCATCGAGGTTTCCAGCGCCTCGGTCGGGGTGAGCGGCGGCAGCAGGCCGGGCAGGCGGGCGGCGAGCATGGATTTGCCCGAGCCGGGCGGGCCGACCAGCATCAGGTGATGGCGCCCGGCGGCGGCGATTTCCAACGCGCGCTTGGCGCGTTCCTGGCCTTTGACGTCGCGCAGGTCGCGGTTGGCGGGGGGCGCGGTGACCTCGCCGGGCTCGGCCGGCGCGATCGGGGCCTGACCGGTGGCATGGCGGATCACCGCGCCCAGGCTTTCGGCGCCGATCGCCTGGCAATCGCCGACCCAGGCGGCCTCGGCGCCGCAGGCGGCGGGGCAGAGCAGGCTGCGCCCCTCCTGCGCGGCGGTCATCGCGGCGGGCAGCGCGCCGGGCACCGCGATCAGCGTGCCGTCGAGCGACAGCTCGCCCAGGGCCACGGCGGTTTCGGTGGCGTCGTCGGGGATGATGCCGAGCGCGGCCAGCAGCGCCACGGCGATCGGCAGGTCGAAATGGCTGCCCTCCTTGGGCAGGTCGGCGGGCGAGAGGTTGATGGTGATGCGTTTGGCCGGCAGCGCGATGGCCAGCGCACTGAGCGCGCTGCGGACCCGGTCGCGGGCCTCGGACACCGCCTTGTCGGGAAGGCCGACGATGGCAAAGGCCGGCAGCCCGGGGGTGACGGCGCATTGCACCTCGACAAGGCGGGCCTCGACCCCCTGGAAGGCGACGGTATAGGCGCGTGAGACCATGGGCCGCCCCTGTGCCGGTGATGGACAGACCATCGCTAGCGGGCGGGTGGTTTAGGAATGGTTAACGCTGGCGCCGGAGCGACCGTCGGAGATGAGTATTTGAAACGAGAAGAAGCGGCGGGATCAGTCCGGGATCGGCCAGTCCCCGCTGGGCAGGTCGAGGGCGTAGGGCAGCGGATCGTAGGTCACCTCGCGCGCCATGTCGCGCCATTTCCGCACCGCCGGATCCGAGAGCAGGGCGGTGCAATAGGCATGGGCGGGCGCGCTCACCGGCAGCTCGTAGCCGAGGATACGGGCGGCGACCGGGGTGTAGAACACATCGGCCAGACTGTAGGCACCGAACAGCCAGCCCTCGGCCGCGCCGGAGAGGCCGCGGGCGTGGGCCCAGAGGGTTTCGATCCGTGCAAGATCGGACTGAACGGCGGGCGAGGGGGCAAAGCCCCGGTATTGGCTGTGCAACTGCATCGGGCAGTCGGCGCGCAGGGCGGAAAAGCCGCTGGTCATCTCGGCGCAGAGCCAGCGGGCGGTGGCGCGCTCGGCCGGGTCCGCCGGCCAAAGCCCGGCATCGGGGTGGCGTTCGGCCAGGGTTTCGGCGATCGCCAGTGTCTCGCCCAGCACCGTTCCGTCCGGCAGCCGCAGCGCCGGGACCAGCCGCGCCGGGGCCAGCGGCGCGAGGTCGGCGGCCATGGTGCCGCTGTAGAGGCCGACGAAATGGCTGCGCACGGGCAGGGTGAATTTTTCGAACATCAGCCAGCCGCGTAGCGACCAGCTGGAGAACATCGCATCGCCGAGATAGAGATCATAGGTCATGGGCGCAGGATGGGCCGCGCGGAGCGGTTTCGCCTAACGACGATTTGTGCGGCGGTGCGTCACGGGATGTGATTGATCCGCTCCGCGTGCCAGCGCGACGCTTCGCAATGGATCTCGGTCACCGACAGGTTGTCGATGCGATGACCAAAGGCGGTTTCGGCGTCGATTCCCAGGGCGCGCTGGACCTGGGTCAGGATCAGGCCGAAATGGGCCACGACGATCAGCTCGCCCCCCGCCAGCCGGGAGATCAGCGCGTCGATGGCGGCGTCGGCGCGGGCACGCAGATCGTTCCAGCTTTCGCCGCCGGGCGCGCGGTTGCTGCCGGGGGTTTCCCAGAAGGCGCGGATGCCCTCGGGGTCCTCGGCCTCGATCTGCTGGAACCGGCGCAGCTCCCAGTCGCCGAAGTTCAACTCGCGCAGGCGCGGATCGTGCGGCAGGCGGGGCCGCGCGCCCTGGATCGCGTCCGCGGTGGCGGTAGCGCGGATCAGATCGGAGGAGATCACTGTCGCCGTCTCTGGCAGAAACGTCGAAAGCCGGGCGATGGCCACGGTGTCGGAGAGATCGGCGGGCAGGTCGGACCATCCGACCATGGATTTGGCATGGGTCGGCCCGTGCCGGACCAGGTGCAGGCGGGTCATGGCAGGGTGCCTTTCAGCAGGTTGGGCAGGCCCGCCACCACCTGCACCACGGTTTCGGCGCGGGCAGCGAGCGCGATGTTCAGCCGTCCCTGCGCCTCGCGGAAGCGGCGCGACAGCGCATCACCGGGCACGATGCCCTGGCCCACCTCGTTGGAGACGATGATGATCCCGGCGGTGCAGGTCGCGATATCCGACAGCAACCTGTCCTGCGCCGATGTGAGATCGCTGTCAGCCATCATGTGATTGCTGAGCCAGAAGGTGGCGCAATCGACCAGGCAGATGCAGTCTACGCCGAGCGTGGAGAGCACCGGGCCAAGCTCCAGCGGGGCCTCATGCGTGGTCCATCCTGCATCGCGGCGGGCCCGATGTTTCGCCACCTTGCCGCGCATCTCGTCATCAAGAGGCTGTGATGTGGCCAGGTAATGTCTTGTCTTTCCGGCGGTATCGGTCAGCCTTTCGGCATATTCCGATTTGCCTGACGCCGCCCCACCCAGTATGAATATGAGTCCAGAAGACATATTTTACCTTTTTTGATCCGCCAAACCCCGGCCTGCGTAGCACGTATGAAAAGCAAGGCAAGACGCGCTGAAACGCACGCCGATTGAAGGGGGAAAAAGATGGCACTTGATTCGACCCAAGACATGACGATGTCCCGCCGGGCAATGAAGGCCGAGTTGCTGGATGCCGAGACCGAGTTGAAGCTGGCCTATGCCTGGCGTGACCAGCGCGACGAGGCGGCGCTGCACCGGCTGATCACCGCCTACATGCGGCTGGCAATCTCGATGGCGTCGAAATTCCGCCGCTATGGCGCACCGATGAACGACCTGATCCAGGAGGCGGGGCTGGGCTTGATGAAGGCCGCCGACAAGTTCGACCCGGATCGCGGCGTGCGGTTTTCCACCTATGCGGTCTGGTGGATCAAGGCCAGCATTCAGGATTACGTGATGCGCAACTGGTCGATGGTGCGCACCGGCTCTACCAGCAGCCAGAAATCGCTGTTTTTCAACATGCGCCGGGTGCAGGCCAAGCTGGAGCGCGAGGCGTCGAAGCAGGGCGAGACGCTGGATCGCCACCAGTTGCACCAGATGATCGCGACCGAGGTCGGCGTGCCGTTGCGCGATGTGGAAATGATGGAGGGCCGCCTTTCGGGCAGCGACTTCTCGCTCAACGCGGTGCAATCCGCCGACGAGGAGGGCCGCGAATGGATCGACACGCTGGAGGACGACAGCGCGCAGAGCGCGGAGCTGGTCGAACACTCCCACGATACCGCGCAGCTGCGTGAATGGCTGGTGACCGCGATGCAGGGGCTGAAGCCGCGCGAACGGCTGATCGTGCGGGAACGAAAGCTGCGCGACGACCCGCGCACGCTGGAAAGCCTGGGACAGGAGCTTGGCCTGTCGAAGGAGCGGGTGCGACAGCTTGAAGCGGCGGCGTTCCAGAAGATGCGCAAGAGCCTTGAGGCCCAGTCGAAGGAAGTGCAAAACTTCCTCGTATGACAAGGTTTCTTTTCGCCCTTGGCGCGATGCTCGTTGCCTGTGCCGCCCCTGCCGGGGCGGTTTCTCTTTCCGATGCACTGGTCGATCGGATGCGCGGCGCGCAGGTGGTGTTGTTGGGCGAGGTGCATGACAATCCCGCGCATCACCGGGTGCAGGCCGAGGCGGTGGCCGCGCTGGCCCCCCGCGCGGTGGTCTGGGAGATGCTGACGGCGCAGGTCGCGGCGCAGCTGACGGCGGAGATCATCGCCGATCCCGCCGCGCTGGCCGAGGTGACCGATTGGGACAAATCCGGATGGCCGCCGCTGGAGTTCTATTTACCGGTGTTCCAGGCGGCGTCGGGGGCGGCGCAGTTCGGTGCACTGGTGCCGCGCAGCACGGCGCGGGCGGTGATGGAGACCGGGGCCGCGGCGCATTTCGGGGAGGATGCGGCGCGCTACGGTCTGGCCGATCCACTGCCGGAGGATGAGCAGGCCGCGCGCGAGGCCGATCAACTGGCCGCCCATTGCGATGCCATGCCGCCTCAGATGCTGCCGATGATGGTCGAGATCCAGCGGCTGCGCGACGCGGTTTTGGCCCGCGCGGTGCTGCGCGCGCTGGAAGAAACCGGCGGGCCGGTCGCGGTGATCACCGGCAACGGCCATGCCCGGGCCGATCGTGGCGTTCCGGTCTACCTGCAAAGCGCGGCGCCAGATGTGGCGGTGTTCGCCCTGGGCCAGTCCGAGGACGGGCAAGTTTCGGGGCAGTTCGATGCGGTGATGGATGGCCCTGTGACCCAGCGCCCCGATCCCTGTGCCGGTTTTGCCAAACCGGATTGAGCGGTCATTCGCCTCTGGCGGATCGGGGCGCGCTTGCCTAGGGTCGGGTCGCGGCCAGCATGGCCGACGCGAGAGGGGAGACAGGGGATGCTGGCCGAAAAGCGGATTCTGCTGATCATCGGTGGCGGGATCGCCGCCTATAAATCGCTGGAGCTGATCCGCCGGTTGCAGGATCGCGGTGCGCGGGTGACCCCGGTGCTGACCGCAGGCGGCGCCCAGTTCGTCACGCCGCTTTCGGTTTCGGCGCTGGCCGGGCACAAGGTCTATACCGACCTGTTCGACCTGACCGACGAGGCCGAGATGGGCCATATCGAGCTGTCGCGCAGCGCCGATCTGATCGTGGTGGCCCCGGCCACCGCCGACCTGATGGCAAAGATGGCGGCAGGGCTGGCCGACGACCTGGCCTCGACCCTGCTTTTGGCGACCGACACGGCCGTTCTGGCCGCCCCGGCGATGAACGTGCGTATGTGGGAGCATCCGGCGACCCAACGCAACCGGACACAACTGGAACAGGACGGGATCGGCTTCATCGGCCCCAACGAGGGCGGCATGGCCTGTGGCGAGTTTGGCCCGGGCCGCATGGCCGAGCCAGCGGAGATCGTCGCGGCGGTGGAGGCGCGGCTTTCCGGCGGGCCCCTGGCGGGCAAGCGCATCGTCGTCACCTCCGGCCCCACCCATGAGCCGATCGACCCGGTGCGCTATATCGCCAATCGCTCCTCAGGCGCGCAGGGTACGGCGATTGCCGCCGCGCTGGCGGGTCTTGGGGCCGAGGTGGTCTTTGTCACCGGCCCGGCGGATGTGCCGCCGCCGCCGGGGGTCGAGGTGATCGCGGTGCAGACCGCGCAGCAGATGCTGGAGGCGGTCGAGGGCGCGCTGCCCGCCGATGCCGGTGTCTTCGCGGCGGCGGTGGCCGACTGGCGCGTCGCCTCTGCCTCGGACCGCAAGCTGAAGAAAAGCCGCGACGGTATGCCCAGCCTGGAGTTCGCCGAGAACCCCGACATCCTCAAGACCGTGTCGCAGATGGCCGAAGGGCGTCCGCGCCTTGTGGTGGGGTTCGCCGCCGAGACCGACGACGTGATCGATAACGCCACCGCCAAGCGGGCGCGCAAGGGCTGCGACTGGATCGTCGCCAATGACGTGAGCCCGGCGACCGGCATCATGGGCGGGACCGAGAACGCCGTGATCCTGATCTCGGACGAGGGTCACGAGGAATGGCCGCGCATGGGCAAGGCGGAGGTCGCCGACCGGCTGGCGCGGCGCATCGCGGCGGCGCTGGACGATTGATCCGGGCGGCGCGGACAGGAACCAGAACAGGACAAGGGGCCATCGCCAATGGTTGCAATCCGGGTGATCCACGAGGCCGGGGCGGACCGGGACATCCCGCTGCCCGGCTATGAGACGCCGGGGGCGGCGGGGGCCGACCTGCGCGCCAACCTGCCCGACCGGGGCGCGATCGAGCTGGCGCCGGGGGCGCGGGCGCTGGTGCCGACGGGGTTGAGGATCGAGATCCCGGTGGGCTACGAGGTGCAGATCCGGCCGCGCTCGGGGCTGGCGCTGAAGCACGGGATCACCCTGCCCAACAGCCCCGGCACCATCGACAGCGATTATCGCGGCCCGCTGGGGGTGATCGTGATGAACGCAGGGCATGAGCCCTTCGTCATCGCTCATGGCGACCGCATCGCCCAGATGGTCGTCGCCCCGGTGGTGCAGGCGCGGTTCGATCTGGCCGACGACCTCACCGAGACCGCGCGCGGCGCCGGCGGCTTTGGCTCGACGGGGCGGCGCTGATGCTGCTGGTCCTTGCGCTTGCCGCCGGGCTCTGGGCCATTGGCTGGGCCGCCGGGCTGCCGCATCGGCTGCGCTGGGCGATGATCGGGCTGTTGTACCTTGCCGTGCTGGCGCTGCACCTGACCCTGCCGGACGGGCATCCGCTGCGCCTTGCCACCGGCAAGGAGGCCGCGCTCTGGCTGCTGCTGGGCGGAGCCGCCCTGATCGCGCTGGTCTATGGCCGCAGCGTGCGGGCGTTGAAGCGCCGTGCAGGCGCCAAGGAAGACGCCGCCGAGCCGGCGAAGCCCGCCGGCACCTTCTCCGAGACCGAACTCAACCGCTATGCCCGCCACATCGTGCTGCGCGAATTGGGCGGGCCGGGGCAGAAGCGGTTGAAACAGGCCCGCGTCCTGGTGATCGGGGCCGGCGGCCTTGGCTCGCCCGCGCTGCTCTATCTCGCCGCCGCCGGGGTGGGCACCATCGGGGTGATCGACGATGACACGGTCGAGGGTTCCAACCTGCAACGGCAGGTGATCCACACCGAGGCGCGGATCGGCATGCCCAAGGTGTTTTCGGCCGAGGCGGCGCTCAAGGCGCTCAACCCCTTTGTTGCCGTCCGCCCCTATCACCGCCGGCTGGAGGAGGAGATCGCCGCCGATCTCTTCGCCGACTATGACATTATCCTCGACGGCACCGACAATTTCGATACCCGCTACCTTGCCAACCGCGTGGCGGTGGCACAGGGCAAGCCGCTGATCTCCGGCGCATTGGCACAATGGGAGGGGCAGGTGAGTGTGTTCGATCCTGCCCATGGCGCGCCGTGCTACCAGTGCATTTTCCCCGAGGCGCCGGCGCCGGGTCTTGCCCCCTCTTGCGCCGAGGCCGGGGTGATCGCGCCGCTGCCCGGTGTGGTGGGGGCGATGATGGCGGTCGAGGCGGTCAAGGTGATCGCCGGTGCGGGCGAGGCGCTGCGCGGCCAGATGTTGATCTATGACGCGCTCTATGGCGAGACGCGCCGGATCGCGCTGAAACGGCGCGCCGATTGCCCGGTCTGCGGCGCCGGGGCCTGACCCCGGCGGCAGGCGCGCCCCTCAGCTCAGCCAGGTCAGGTCGTATTCGCTGGTGCCGGCCAGATCGGTCAGGCGGATCTCGAAATCCAGGAATCCGATCAAAAGGTCGTCTCCATCGTCCCGTGCATCGAGGAGAAACGGGGAACCGCCCAGAAAGGCGATGTCGAGGGAATCCTTTTCCACATCGAAGTCGCGGATCACGTCCGATCCCGCGCCGGGGTCGAAGAGGAACACATCGCGTCCGCGCCCGCCCCACAGCGTGTCGTCGCCGTCACCGCCTTCGATCAGGTCGCGGCCTCGACCGCCCCGGATGATGTCGTTTCCGGCACCACCGACCAGATCGTCGTCGCCGATCCGCCCCGAGAGCCGGTCGTCACCCCGATTCCCGAACATCACGTTGTCCGCGGCGTTGCCGCGCAGCCAGTCATCGCCATCGCCGGAAACCGCATGCTCGATCCTTGTGTCGGGGCCGAAGGAGAAGAACGTGCTGTCACCGTCGCCGATGCCACCGCTGCGAGACAGGTTCACCTCGATGTCGCGGGTGAGCGCCGCGAGGTTGAGCACGTCGTCCACGCCGCGCAGATCGGTGATCTCGCCCCGGGCCGGATCGCTGTCCAGCAGGTCAAAACCCTCGTCGGTGAAAGTATAGACATCGTTGCGGCCCGGCGTCGTGCCATGGGCGGTGACCGAAAACCCGGACAGTTGGATAGATTTGTCGTTGTCCACGGTATCCTCTGCCCGCAGGGTCCAGCTGCCGGTCGCGTCCTCGCCCCGCAGGTGTTGCACAAGGAAGGTCCAGCTCAGCCCGTCCTTGGCGACCTTGCCGGGCGTATAGACGGAGCGTTCGGTGTCGGTCAGGGCGATCTCGGTCCCGTCGGGAGACACCAGCGTGAGTTGCAGATCATGGATCCGGTCGGCCTGGATATGGACGCTCACCTCGACGGTTTCGATATCGAAACCACCCTCGGCCTCGATTTGCGCGGTCAGGTCCAGCGCGGTGCCATCGCCGGGAACGTCATGAACAACGGCGGGGGCCGGGCCGCTGGTGACCTGCTTTTCGTTGGCCGAGGTGGCGGGGTTGGCGAACAGGCTCCAGACCTCGGCCATGCGCACGGCGGCCAGCGGATCGACCTCGCCATAGCCATAGTCGTTGCTGATGTGCCGCCCGCCGCCGTTCCAATGGGTATCGCCGTTGGTTTGCCAGGCAAAGCGTTCGCGCGGGCTGTCCAGGTCGTGGCCGGTGCGGGTGGCCGACAGCGACAGGATTTCCTGCACGTCGCGCCAGCCCAGGTCGGGGTTGGCCTCCAGCATCAGCGCCACCACGCCCGAGACCATCGGCGTCGCCGCCGAGGTGCCGTCGAAGAACATGTAATCGGTCGGGTCCTCCACCAGCTCGCCCACCCCCGGCAATTGCCGGTTTGTCAGCCCATAGGGGGCGCCCCAATCGACGTCATGGGTGTTGTTCGTCGTGATGGTCCCGGTCTTGACGCCCACCCCGACCGGCGCGGTCACCAGAAGGTTCGCCCCGCGATTGGAATAGCTTAGCACGACCCCGGAATGCGAGGTTGCCCCGACCAGGATGAACTCGCGCAGGGTGTTGTAATACTCGGCCTGTGCCGTCGTGGATTCATTGCCGGCCGCCTTTACCAGGATGGTGCCCAGCCCGTAACGGCCGGATACGGCGGCCTCCTGATAGGCGGCCGCGACCAGGGGGCTGCTTGTCACCGGGTCGCCCAGGGCGTAATTCGGCACCCCGCCCCAGCTGTTGTTCGACACGTCCACATGCTGCAACGTCTCGAACAGGGCATTGGCGAGCGGGGTCTTTCGGTTTTCCCACCAACCCTGGAGCCCCACCGACACCAGGCTGGCGTCAAAGGCGACACCGACCGCCCCCTCTCCGTTGGCGGAGGCCGCGATCAGCCCGGCGACACCGGTGCCATGCGTCGTGTTCGGATCGGGGTCGATTACATACCGCTCGCCCCGAAACAGCGGGAACAGCCCGGTGAGCTGCTTTCCGGCCAGGTCCTGGTGGTGGAAATCGACGGATTCGTCGTAGACGCCGACGATGACCCCCGAACCGGTGTATTCCCCCCAGACCGTTTCCAGCCCGTTCAGCGCGGCCAAATGGCGTTGATGGGGATAAAGCGGATCGGTGGGCGTGAACGTGGCAATGGCAGAGGCGTCAGGCATGGCGGTGCTCCGGTGACCGAGGACGGTGCGGTGATCCTGCCCGATCCTGCGCGCCAAGTCATGCACCGATCCCGGTCGCACGGCGTTTGGGTTTCCCGGTGCACTTGTTCCGCAGGGGGGCGACCGCCGGGCGCTCTGGACATTGCCGCGCGACAGCATAGCTTGCCAAGACAAAGGAGACCTTGATGAGCAACCCGATCCTGTCCGACTGGGACACCCCGTTCCAGATTGCCCCTTTCGATGCCATTTCCGACGCGGATTTCGCCCCTGCGCTGGATCTCGCGCTGGCCGCCCACCGCGACGAGATCGCGGCGATCACCGAAAACCCCGAGGCGCCCACATTCGCCAATACCATCGAGGCGCTGGAGGCGGCGGGCAAGACGCTGGACAAGGTGCTTTCGGTGTTCTTCACCGTGGCGGGCGCGGACAGCAATCCCGAGCGACAGGAACTGCAGCGGGACTTCTCGCCCAGGCTGGCCGCGCATTACTCCGAGATTTTCGCCAACAGGGCGCTCTTTGCCCGCGTTTCGGATCTCTGGGCGCGGCGAAACACGTTGGGGCTGACCCCGGAACAGGCCCGTGTGCTGATGCTCACCCATCGCGGCTTTGTCCGGTCCGGCGCCGCTCTGAGGGGCGCAGCGGCCGAACGGATCAAGGCAATCAAGGCACGACTGGCCACGCTGGGCACTGCCTTCACCCAGAACCTGCTGGCCGATGAGCGGGACTGGACGATGCCGCTGTCCGAGGCCGACCTCGAGGGGCTGCCCGATTTCGTGATCCGCGCCGCCCGCACCGCCGGCGAAGACCAGGGCGCGGATGGCCCGATCGTCACCCTGTCGCGGTCGCTGATCGTGCCGTTCCTGCAATTCTCCCCCCGTCGTGACCTGCGCGAAACCGCCTGGCGCGCCTGGGCCGCGCGCGGCGCCAATGGCGGCGAGACCGATAACCGCGCCATCGCCGCCGAGATCCTGGCCCTGCGCGAGGAGCGCGCGAAGCTCCTCGGCTACGACAGTTTCGCCGCCTACAAGCTGGAAACCGAGATGGCCAAGACACCGGGGGCGGTCAGGGACCTGCTGATGGCAGTCTGGGCGCCGGCCAGGGCACAGGCCGAGGCGGACGCCCAGGTACTGACCGCGATGATGCAGGACGACGGCGTCAACGGCGACCTGGAACCCTGGGACTGGCGTTATTACGCGGAGAAGCGACGCAAGGCGGAGCATGATCTGGATGAGACCGCGCTGAAACCCTACCTGCAGCTCGACCGCATGATCGAGGCGGCGTTTTCCTGCGCAAACCGCCTGTTCGGGCTGGAGTTCGCGCCGCTCGACGTGGCCCTCTATCACCCCGATTGCCGGGCGTGGGAGGTGACCCGCGACGGCGCGCACGTCGGCGTGTTCATCGGAGACTATTTCGCCCGCGGCTCGAAACGCTCCGGCGCCTGGTGCAGCGCCATGCGCGGCCAGGCCAGGTTCCCCGAGCGACAGGCGCCGGTGGTGATCAACGTGTGCAACTTCGCCAAGGGCGATCCGGCGCTCTTGTCCTACGACGATGCGCGCACGCTCTTCCATGAGTTCGGCCACGCGCTGCACCAGCTGTTGTCGGATGTCACCTACGAGAGCATCTCGGGCACCTCCGTGGCGCGCGATTTCGTCGAACTACCGAGCCAATTGTACGAACACTGGCTCGAAGTCCCCGAAGTTCTGGGCGAGTTTGCCACCCATGTGGAAACCGGCGCGCCGATGCCGGACGCGATGCGCGACAAGCTGCTGAAGGCGGCGCATTTCGACATGGGGTTCCAGACCGTGGAATATGTCGCCTCGGCGCTGGTCGATCTGGCGTTTCACGAGGGCACCGCACCCGCCGATCCGATGGCGAAACAGGCCGAGGTTCTGGCCGGGATCGGCATGCCGCACGCCATCGGGATGCGCCATGCGACGCCGCATTTCGCCCATGTCTTCTCCGGCGACGGCTACAGCTCGGGCTATTACAGCTACATGTGGTCCGAGGTGATGGACGCCGATGCCTTCGCCGCCTTCGAAGAGGCCGGCGGCGCCTTTGACGCCGACCGCGCGCAGGCGCTGGAACGGCATATCCTGTCGGCTGGCGGTTCGCAGGAACCCGAGGCGCTTTACACCGCGTTCCGGGGTCGGTTGCCGGGGGTCGAGGCGCTGCTCAAGGGGCGCGGTCTGGCGGCGGGATGACCCGCGAGGGGTTCAATGCCTTCTGCGCCGGGCTACCCGCCAGTACCCATGTGGTGCAATGGGGCGGCTCGGACGTGTGGAAGGTGGGCGGCAAGGTGTTTGCCATCTGCGGCTGGGGCGAGGCGGGGTGCCCCGCCTTCACCTTCAAGGTGACCGAACTGGGGTTCGAGGTGCTGACGGATATGCCCGGCCTGCGGCCCGCGCCCTATCTGGCCTCGCGCGGGTTGAAATGGGTGCAGCAACACGATGAACCCGGCTTGCCGAGCGCCGAGCTGGAGCGCCATATCGTGGCCTCCTACGATATGATCGTGGCGGGGCTGACGAAAAACAAACGGGCCGAACTGGGGCTGTAACAGCGCCCCGCACCGGGGTCGCCGGGCACGCTCAGTAGCCCAGATCGCGGTCCACCAGATGCAGCAGAGGCGCGCCCGCCTCGCCGCGGCGCACGTTCTCGGCGATCACCTGTGCTGCGGTGTCGGGCCGGGTTTCCGAGGCGATATGCGGGGTGACGGTGATCCTGGGGTGGGCCCAGAACGGATGCTCGGGCGGCAGCGGTTCGGTGCGGAACACGTCCAGCGTCGCGTGGCCCAGGTGGCCGCTGTCGAGCGCGGCGATCAGCGCGTCGTCGTCGATCAGCGGGCCGCGGCCGGGGTTGATGACCACCGCGCCTTTCGGCATCCGCGCCATGGCGTCGGCATTCAGGATGTTCTGCGTCGCCGGGGTGTCGGGCAACAGCAGGATCAGGATGTCGGCCTGTGCGAGGGTGTCGCGCAGCCCCTCGTCGCCGTGCCGGCAGGTGATCCCCTCGACCGATTTCTCGCTGCGGCTCCAGCCGGTGACGGGAAAGCCCAGCCGCGCCAGCGCGGTGCCCGCCGCGATGCCGAGCGCGCCCAGCCCCAGCAGGCCGATCCGCCGGTCGCGGGCCAGCGGCGGCGTCTCGGTGCGCCAGATGCCGTCCTGGCCGAAGATATGCGCGTCCATCCCCAGATGATGGCGCATGGCGTGGCCCACCACCCATTCGGTCATGCCCTGGGTCAGCCCGAAATCGACCATCCGCGCCAGCGGCACCTTCAGCGTGGGGTTGCCGACCACCGCCTCGACCCCGGCCCAGAGGTTGAGCACCGCCTTGAGCCGGGTGAAGGGGGTGAAATCGTCGATTCCGCTGTTGGGGGCGTAGACGATGTAATCCACCTCTTCGGACGGGAAGTCGGTGCCCAGCCGATAGGTCAGGCCGAGGGCGTCCAGCGCGCGGCGCAGCGGTCCTTCGTAGGTGTCCCAGCGTTCGGATTTCGAGGCAAAGAGGATGGTTGCGGTCATGGGCTCTCCGGGTTCAGCGTGGGCGGTGGATATGGGCGCTCTGCACGATACCGAAGGCGGCCATCAGCACCAGCATGGCCGAGCCGCCATAGCTGACCATCGGCAACGGCACCCCCACAACCGGGGCCAATCCCATCACCATCGACATGTTGACGGCGAAGAACAGGAAGAAGGTAAAGGCGATACCAAGCGTGACCAGCGACGAGAACCGGTCGCGGGCCGCCAGTGCCGAGGCGATGCAGAACAGGACGATCAGCGCATAGAGCGTCAGCAGCGACATGCCGCCGATAAAACCGAATTCCTCGGCCAGGGTGGTGAAGATGAAATCGGTGTGTTTCTCGGGCAGGAAGTTCAGCCGCGATTGCGTGCCCTGCATGAAGCCGCGCCCGGTCCAGCCGCCCGATCCCAGAGCGATCTTGGACTGGGTGATGTGATAGCCCGCGCCGAGCGGGTCGCTGCCCGGATCGAGGAAGGTGTCGATACGCCGGTACTGGTAGTCCTTCAGCAGTTGCCACGGGGTGCCGCGCGACTGGAACACGGCGGTGACCACGCCGACGCCGGCGGCGATCACCGCGGCGAAATAGGCCCAGTGCACCCCGGCCAGGAACATCACCGCGCCGCCTGCCGCCAGCAGCAGGATCGAGGTGCCCAGGTCGGGCTGGCGCAGGACCATGGCCGTGGGGATCAGGATGAGCAGCACCGGCAGAAACACCCAGAGCGGCCGCGAGGTGCGTGTCGCGGGCAGCCAGTCGTAATAGGCCGCCAGAATCATCACCAGGGTGATCTTGGTCAGCTCCGAGGGTTGCAGCCGCATGAAGCCGAGGTCGATCCAGCGCTGCGCCCCCATGCCGACGGAGCCGAACAGCTCGACCCCGACCAGCAGCAGCAGCGACAGCCCATAGGCCAGCGCCGCCATGTTGCGCCAGAACCAGATCGGCACCATGGCCACCGCCATCATCACCACAAGACCGAGTGCGAAGCGCTTCATCTGCGGCTCGGCCCAGGGCGAGAAGGAGCCGCCGGCGACCGAGTAGAGCATCAGCGCGCCGACCCCCGCGACCGAGACCAGCAGCAGCGTCAGCGGCCAGTTCAGGTAGAGCACCTTGCGCAGGCCGGAGGGCGTGGATTTGACTTTGTATTCCAGATAGCTCATGCGCGCCCGCTCTGGTCCTGTTCCGCGCGCAGCCGCTCGCGGTGCAGCCGTTCCTGCTGGGCCTTGATCCGGCTGCGGTCCTTGGACGGGTAGGCGGCCAGCGGCGGGGTATCGCCGTAGAGCGCCTGCAGCATCACGTCACGCGCCACCGGCGCGGCCGCCGAGGACCCGCCGCCGCCATGTTCGATAACCACCGAGACCGCGTATTTGGGTTTGTCGTAGGGCGCGAAGCAGACGAACAGCGCATGGTCACGCCGGTTCCACGGCAGATCCTCGTTGCGGGTCACGCCGGCGGCGCGTTCGGCGGCGGTGATGTTGCGCACCTGGCTGGTGCCGGTCTTGCCGGCCATGCGGAAGGCATCCTCGATGATGCGGCTGCCATAGGCGGTGCCGCGCCGGTCGTTCGAGACCGCGAACATCGCGCGGCGCAGGGTACGCAGGTTGTTCTCGTTCACCCCCAGAGGTTCGCCGCCGCCGCCGGGCTGTTCGATCCCGTCGATCGATTTGACCAGCCGTGGCGTGACCGCGCGCCCGGTGGCGATCCGCGCCGACATTACCGCGAGCTGCATCGGCGAGGCCAGCATGTAACCCTGCCCGATCGCGGCGTTGGCGGTATCGCCGATCAGCCAGTCGGCGTCGTGCACGCGTTTCTTCCAGGCCCGGTTCGGGGTCAGCCCGGCGGCGACCGCCGACATCGGCACGTCGTGGCGGACCCCGAGGCCGAAACGCTGCGCCATGGCCGAGATCTTGTCGATCCCGACCTTCAACGCGAGGTCGTAGTAGTAGACGTCGCAGCTCTGCTTGAGCGAGTTCTCGAGGTCCACATGCCCGTGACCGCCCCGGCGCCAGCAGTGGAACCGGCGGCCCGAAACCTCCAGGTAGCCGGGGCACCAGACGGTGTCGTCGGGGCCCATCAGCCCCTCTTCCAGCGCTGCCATGGCGGTGATCATCTTGAAGGTGGAGCCGGGCGGGTACACCCCCTGCACCGACTTCGACGCCAGCGGCCGGTGGATATCATCGGTCAGCGCGCGGTAATCGGCCAGCGAGATGCCGCGCACGAAGAGGTTGGGATCGAAGCTGGGCGCGGAGGAGATCGCGCGCAGATCGCCGGTCTCGCAGTCGATCACCACCGCGCTGGCGCTCTCATCGCCCAGCCGCGCCTGCACGTAGCCCTGCAGCTCGGCATCGACGCTCAGTTGCAGGTCGGCGCCGGGCTGGCCCTCGCGGCGGTCCAGCTCGCGCATCACCCGGCCGGTGGCGTTGACCTCGACCCGCTTGGCGCCGGCCTTGCCGCGCAGCATCTCCTCGCGCTTGGCCTCGAGCCCGACCTTGCCGATCTGGAACCGCGGAATGCGCAGCACCGGTTCTGGGTCCTCGATCCTGCTCAGGTCGTAATCCGAGACCGGGCCGACGTAGCCCACCACATGGGCAAAGTCCGGCCCGCCCGGATAGACGCGGGTCAGCCCGACCTCGGGCGTGATGCCGGGCAGGGCGGGGGCGTTCACCGCCACCTTCGAGATATCCTCCCATGCGATCCGGTCGGCCAGGGTCACCGGCAGGAAGGGCGGGCTGCGGCGCATCTCGGTCCGGGCGCGGTCGAGGTCCTCATCTTCCAGATCGATCAGCTTCGAGAGGCGGCCCAGCACCTCCTCCACGTCGCCGGCGTCCTCGCGCACGATCACGATGCGATAGCTTTGAACGTTCTGGGCCAGCACGTTGCCGTTGCGGTCGTAGATCTTGCCCCGGGTCGGCGGGATCAGACGGATGTTGACTCGGTTTTCCTCGGCCAGCAGGCGGAACTGATCGGCCTGCTCGACCTGGAGATAGCGCATCCGCAGGGCCAATCCGCCCATGAAGGCGAGTTGCAGCCCGCCCAGCAGCACGGCGCGGCGGCTGGACGCCCGGTTCAACAGGGAAAGCTCGCGCGGGTTGCGTCTCATGCCCAGCCTCCCATCGCGTCGGTGTCGCTGGGCGCGGGCTTGCGCACGCCCATCAGGGATTGGGTGACGAACACAACGAAAGGATAGGCAATCATGGTCATCGCCATCTGGATCAGGCTGAGGCTGAGCTGCGCCTGCTCGACCGCGAGAAGGCCCAGCGTCAGCCGGTTGAGAACGGCGATTGCCAGCAGCGACAGGCAAACCGCCAGCCATTCGCCGGCGAAACTGGCCCCGCGCAACCCGCTGGCACGGGTCTTGAGATATTCGCTGCCCAGCACCACCAGCAGCGCCATCAGCCCCGGCGGGCGTTGGAACAGCAGATCGGCCATCAGCATGACCGCCGCGATGCTCGGCGCCGGGGCATAGTCGGGGCGCCGCAGGCTCCAGGCGAAGGCGAAGGCGATCAAGAGGTCCGGCGGGGCCCAGCGCCGGGGCACGGTGTCGAGCGGGATCAGGTGAAAGAACATGATCAGGAGCGACAGCCCGAGAAAACCGGCGCGCATCATCCAGAGGCGGGAGGGCGACAGGTTAGCCATCTCCGGCGGCCCCCGCAGTCCCGGCGGATTTCGCTGGCCCGGCAGCGGGCTGAACCAGTTTTCCAGGGTCGGTCACGGTTTCGGCGCCGTGATGGCGCAGAACGCGCAGGAACTCCAGCCGCTCGTAATCGGCGGCCAGCCGCACCCGCAGTCGCCCGGACGGATCCGCGGCGACCTGGCCGATCAGCAGGCCCGCCGGAAACACGCCGCCGTCCCCGGTGGTGATGACCCGGTCGCCGGGGCGGACCAGATCCGGGTTCTCGAGGAAATCGACGACCGGCGCGGCGGAGTTGTTGCCGGTGATCAGCGCGGTCTGGCCCGAGGGCTGGATGATTGCGGGCACCGAGCTGGAGGCGTCGGTCAGCAGGATGACCCGCGCGGTGTTCCCGCCGGTGCCCGAGATCCGCCCGACCAGACCGATTCCGTCCATCGCCGCCCAGCCGTCGCGGATGCCGTCCCGGGCCCCGACATTGAGCAGCACGGATTGCCGGAACGGCGACCCGCTGTCGGCCAGGACCACGCCGGTGATATAGGTCAGGCGCGGGTCGAGCCGCACGTTGTTGAGGTCGAGAAGGCGCGCGTTTTCCTGCTCGAGCTGCAGCGCCGCCTCTTTCCAGGCCTTCATCTGGCGCAGTTCGCGGCGCAGCTCGCGGTTCTGGTCGGCCAGTCGCCGGTAGCTCTGGAAATCGCGGAACAGGTTGATCGTGCCGGTGACCGGGGCCATGGCCCAGTCCATCGAGGGGATTACCCGGTCGACCACCTGGGCGCGGAATCGTTCGACCCGCGGGCTGTCGATGCGCCAGACCAGGAAGATGCCCAGCAGGCACAGCACGATGATCCCGAGCACCAGGCGGCGCAGGGGGGTCGTGTAGTCGTCGCGCTGTGAGCGGTCCTTGGCCAATGGCATCCTTCCGTCACATGCCGCGGCCGTACCGGACGGCCGGCCTGCAAAAGGGTGCGCGCCCTAGCTGTCGTAGTCAATCGCGTGGCGCAGCTGCTTTTCGTACTCCAGCGCCTTGCCGGTGCCAAGCGCCACGCAGTTCAGGCTTTCGTCGGCGATCGAAACCGCCAGCCCGGTCTGCTCGCGCAGCGCCAGATCGAGATCGCCCAGCAGCGCACCGCCCCCCGTCAGCATCACGCCGCGGTCGACGATGTCGGCGGCCAGATCCGGCGGCGTGGTTTCCAGTGCGGTCATCACCGCCTCGCAGATCTGCTGCACCGGTTCGGCCAGCGCCTCGGCGATCTGGGCCTGGCTGACCTCGATTTCCTTGGGAACCCCGTTCAGCAGGTCGCGGCCGCGGATCTGCATCGAGGTGCCGCGCCCGTCGTCAGGCATCCGGGCGGTGCCGATCGAGGTCTTGATCCGTTCCGCCGTGCTTTCGCCGACCAGCAGGTTCTGTTGCCGGCGCAGATAGGCGATGATCGCCTCGTCCATACGGTCGCCGCCAACCCGGACCGAGCGGGCATAGACGATGTCGCCGAGCGAAAGCACCGCGACCTCGGTGGTGCCGCCGCCGATATCCACCACCATCGAGCCGGTCGGATCGGTGATCGGCATGCCGGCGCCGATGGCGGCGGCGATGGGCTCGGCGATCAGTCCCGCGCGGCGGGCGCCCGCCGACAGCACCGACTGGCGGATGGCGCGTTTTTCCACCGGGGTGGCGCCATGCGGCACGCAGACGATGATCTTGGGCTTGGAGAAGGTCGAGCGTTTGTGCACCTTGCGGATGAAATGCTTGATCATCTCCTCGGCGGTGTCGAAATCGGCGATCACGCCTTCGCGCATCGGCCGGATCGCCTGGATCGAGCCGGGCGTGCGGCCCAGCATCAGCTTGGCATCCTCGCCGACCGCCAGCACCTTCTTGACGCCGTCCTTGATGTGATAGGCGACCACTGATGGCTCTGACAGGATGATGCCGCGGCCCTTGACATAGACCAGGGTCTTCGCCGTACCGAGGTCAATGGCCATGTCCGAAGAGAACAAGCCGCCGAAATTTCCGAACACCGACATTTATGTGCGATCCTGTAGAGTACTGCGCATTGGTCCACGACTCCCCGAGGGGGGTGGACCACAGCCTTATAGGCCTCCGCACGCATGGGTGAAAGGGCGGATTTCGGACGCTACAGCGCCTTTCCGCCTGCGACCGCCGGCCCCGGCACGGGCGCTGCCTGCGCCAGGGCCGGCGGGATCAGTCCACGTCCTTGTAGGAGACTTCGCGCGCATCGGCGCCCGGGCCGGCCTTTTCCCGCCGCACCAGCAGCCGGTTCAGGGCGTTGACATAGGCCTTGGCGCTGGCCACCACGGTATCGGTGTCGGCCGATTGCCCGGTGCCGATGACCCCGTCCTCTTCCAGCCGTACGCTCACCGTGGCCTGGGCGTCGGTGCCCTCGGTCACTGCGTGCACCTGGTAGAGCTGCAGTCGCGCCTCGTTCGGATAGAGCGCGCGCACCGCCTTGAAGGTGGCGTCGACCGGCCCGTCGCCGTTCTCGGTCGCGATCGCCTCCTTGCCGTCGATCTCCATTTCCAGCACCGCCTCGGCCGGGCCGCCGGTGCCGCAGAGCACCTTGAGCGACACGATCTGGAGCCGGTCTCCGGCCTGGTCCGCGGTGGTGCCGACCAGGGCAACGATGTCCTCGTCGTAGACCTCCTTCTTGCGGTCGGCCAGTTCCTTGAACCGCACGAAGATGTCCTTGAGCTGGTTGTCACCCACCTCGTGGCCGAGCTGCTTGAGCTTGTCGCGCAAGGCGGCGCGGCCGGAATGCTTGCCCAGCGGCAGGCTGGAGCCGGACAGGCCGACGTCCTCGGGGCGCATGATCTCGAAGGTTTCGACGTTCTTGAGCATGCCGTCCTGGTGGATGCCCGATTCATGGGCAAAGGCGTTCTTGCCGACGATCGCCTTGTTGAACTGGACCGGGAACCCCGACACCGTGGAGACCCGGCGCGAGATGTGCATGATCTTGGAGCTGTCGACCCCGGTGGACCACGGCAGGACGTCGTGGCGCACCTTGAGCGCCATCACCACCTCTTCCAGCGCGGTGTTGCCGGCGCGTTCACCCAGTCCGTTCACGGTGCATTCGATTTGACGCGCGCCGCCGGCCACCGCCGCCAGCGCGTTGGCTGTCGCCATACCAAGGTCGTTGTGGCAATGGGTGGCAAAGACCACGTCGTCGGCGCCGGGCACAGTTTTGATCAGGCGCCGGATCAGGTTGGCGCTCTCCTCCGGGGCGGTGAAACCCACCGTGTCGGGGATGTTGATGGTGGTGGCGCCGGCCTTGATCGCGATCTCGACCACCCGGCAGAGGTAATCCCACTCGGTCCGGGTGGCATCCATCGGCGACCATTGCACGTTGTCGCACAGGTTGCGGGCGTGGCTCACGGTCTCGTGGATCTTCTCGGCCATCTCGTCCATGCTCAGGTTCGGGATGGCGCGGTGCTGTGGCGAGGTGCCGATAAAGGTGTGGATGCGCGGCTGTGCGGCGTGTTTCACGGCCTCCCAGCAGCGGTCGATGTCGGTCGCGCTGGCGCGGGCCAGCCCGCAGATCACCGCGTTTTTCGAGTTTGCCGCGATCTCGCGCACCGCCCTGAAATCTCCCTCCGAGGCGATCGGGAAACCCGCCTCGATGATATCCACCCCCATCTCATCGAGCAGGCCGGCGATCTCCAGCTTCTCGTCATGGGTCATGGTGGCGCCGGGGCTCTGCTCCCCGTCGCGCAAGGTGGTGTCGAAAATCAAGACACGGTCTTGTTTCGGTGCGTTGGTCATGTCGGTATCTTTCTTGTCTGTCCTAAAGCCTATGGCGCGCAGGCATCCTCCTCTGAGCGGGCGCGCCGATTGGCACGCTCAGAGGCGGATTAGGATCAGTAGGCCACGCAGCGACGCACCGCGGAACGCGGGGGCGGTCGGGATATGTGCCTGGCTGGTCATGAGGCGCAATCTATACCCGGACCTTGGCGAAAGAAAACCCAAAATGATGGGCGAACCCCTAATTCTCGCTCGGGGCGTGGGGAGGGTGGCAACGCGGGCACAGTGCCGATTCTGCCTTGTGTGCCAATGCGTGCAATTTGATCCATGTCAGATCTATCGATTTTTGAATATGTTAATGTGACCGATATCTTTCCCGGCTTGGTTGCGCCGACTGTGACCTGCGCGGCCATCGCGGGAAGGTGCGCGCTGCCCTGCGCGGCGCTGCATGACGGCCCGGGAGGGGGAGCCGGGGCCACCATTCAGGAGGAAAGACAGATATGGCGCATGTGGTTGTTCTGGGGGCCGGTTTGGGCGGCACGATCCAGGCCTATGAGCTCAAGGAAACGCTGGGCCGGGATGACAAGATCACCGTGATCTCGAACAAGCCCTACTTCCAGTTCACACCGTCCAATCCATGGGCCGGGGTCGGCTGGCGCAAGCAGGACGAGATCACCATCGACCTCGCCCCGGTGATGGCGCGGCGGAAGATCGACTTCATCTGCGATGCGGCGGTCAAGCTGGATCCGAAGGCGAATGTCATCCACCTCGAAAGCGGCCGCGAGGTCAGCTACGACTACCTGGTGATCGCCACCGGACCCGACCTCGCCTTTGACGAGATCGAGGGCTTTGGCCCCGATAAGCACACCCATTCTGTCTGCCATATCGAACATGCGGCGGCCTCTGGCGACAAGTGGGATGCGTTCTGCGCCAACCCCGGCCCAATCGTGGTGGGCGCGGTGCAGGGGGCGTCGTGTTTCGGGCCAGCCTATGAATACGCCATGACCATCGACACCGATCTGCGCCGCCGCAAGATCCGCGACAAGGTGCCGATGACCTTCGTCACGCCGGAACCCTATATCGGCCATCTCGGCCTGGGCGGGGTGGGCGATACCAAGGGCATGCTGGAAAGCATCATGCGTGAGCGGTCGATCCGTTGGGTCACCAATGCCAAGACCGAGAAGTTCGAGGCCGACAAGGTCCATGTCGTGGAGCATGACGAGGACGGCAACCCGAAGAAGACGCATGAGATCCCCTTTGCCTATTCGATGCTGCTGCCCGCGTTCCGCGGCATCCCGGCGCTGATGGGGATTGAGGGGCTGGTCAACCCGCGCGGATTCGTCATCGTCGACGAGTATCAGCGCAACCCGGCCTATCCCAATATCTTCGGTATCGGCGTCTGCATCGCCATCGCGCCGAAGGAGCCCACCCCGGTGCCCACCGGCGTGCCCAAGACCGGCTTCATGATCGAATCCATGGTCACCGCCACGGCCCACAACATCCCGTTGGTCATGAAGGGCGAGGCGCCGCGCGAGGTGGCGACCTGGAACGCGCTTTGCCTGGCCGACTTCGGCGATGGCGGCGCGGCCTTCCTTGCGATGCCGCAGAACCCGCCGCGCAACGTCAACTGGGCCGCCAAGGGGCGCTGGGTGCACTGGGCCAAGCTGGCCTTCGAGTGGTACTTCATGCGCAAGGTGCGCCGCGGCGTGAGCGAGCCGTTCTACGAGAAGTTCATCATGCGGTTCATGAAGCTCACCAAGCTGAAGGAGGGCAAGGGCTGAGGCCGAGCCCGCTTGCGGCGGTGCAAGGTGGCGGAAAAGCGAATTCCGGCATGCCGCGTTGCGCGCGTGCCGGGAGCTGCTCCGCTTTGCAACCGCTCCCTTTCAGTCATGGTCAGCTTTGAGCCCAGAGCGGACTGGAATGTAAAGATTGCTTTTCGGCAAGCTACCCAGCAGTCTGCATTATCCGTCATATGTGGGGAGCAGCCTAGATGGACTGGAACGCTCTTGCGCATCCGTGGATCGAACACGAAGACCCCATCGAAGCGGCGCATAGTCCCATAAAGGACGGTTTGCTTGGCCGTGCGGCACTTAAGGTTGGCGAGAGGGTTCTTGACATCGGTTGCGGCTCCGGCGCTCTCTCACTTGATGCCGCGGATCAAGTTGGTCCCGATGGAAGCGTGATCGCATTCGATATTGCCGAGGCCTTTATTTCTCACTTGACGGAACGTGCTAGCGACCGGGTTCACGTAAAGCCGGTTCAGGGTGATGCGCAGCACTATGATTTTTCCGGCGCCGACTGCGACGCTGTCGTATCTCTTTTTGGAACCATGTTTTTTGAGGATCCGAAAACAGCCTTCGCAAACATCTGCAAAGCACTTTCGGCAGGTGGTCGGATGGTGTTTGTCACGTGGGCAGGCCCACAGCACAATCCTTGGTTCTCGGTTCCTGGGCGCGCTTTAGCGAAGGCTCTGCCTGAGATGCCCAAGCCCGACCCGTCAGCGCCCGGTCCGTTGGCGTTCGCCAATATCGAAATGGTGACGAACCTATTGTCTGAGTCCGGCTTTCAAAATGTGTCAGCGGAGGAAGTCGACACTCACCTAACGCCGATTGGTGCCGCGGCAGACATCACCGCGATGATGCTCGCAATAGGTCCATTTCGAGGGGCAATCTCCAAGTTTGGCGAGCCGGAAGCCGAAAACGCCCTACTGGAGATCATCGAGGCAAGCATGATCGACGGTTATGGCGCCTTTGCCGCCGAGGACAGTATTAAGGTGCCTGCCCGTGTAATTTTCTACACGGCGTCGCGGGTGGCGTAGCAAAGCTCGCTTTGTCCGCATTGCGGACGTTGTTCATAAGGCTGCATTGGAGCCCCCCAGCGTCCCTGCTTGTGCCTCGGGCGCGCGCCAAACCTCACCCGTCGGTTTTCAGCGCCCCGTTCTCCCACTTACCGCTGGCCTCCTGCCCGGTGGCATAGCGCATGGTGCCCTGGCCCTGCCGCTTGCCGTTCTTGAAGGTGCCCTCGTAGATATCGCCGTTGGCATAGGTGGCCATACCCTGGCCGCTGATCTCGCCCTCGGCCCATGTGCCCTTGTAGCGGAACCCGTCGGCCATCACGATCTCGCCCGTACCATCGCGCTGACCGTCGACGAACTGGCCGGTATAGACCGAGCCGTCGGCATAGGTCGCGGTGCCCTGGCCGTGGCGCTGGCCGTCCTGCCATTCGCCCTCGTAGCGGTAGCCGTCGGCATAGGTCATTACGCCGAAGCCGTGGTTTTTGGCGTTCTTGAACGCCCCCTTGTAGACGATCCCGTTGGCATAGGTGGCGGTGCCCTCGCCGTCGATCACCCCGGCGGTCCAGGCGCCCTCGTAGGTCGAGCCGTCGGGATAGGTGATCTTGCCCTCTCCATCGGCCAGGTCGGCGCGGAACTGCCCCTCGTAGACCGAGCCGTCGGGATAGGTCACGCGACCCTCGCCCTCGATCTGCCCGGCAACCCAGGAGCCGGTATAGAGATAGCCGTCGGCGCCGGTGAAGGTGCCTTGTCCGTGGCGGCGGTCGTCGGCGAAGGCGCCCTCGTAGGCATCGCCGTTGGCATAGGTCACCTTGCCCGTGCCCTCGCGCCGCCCGGCGACCAGATCGCCCGTATAGACGTCGCCATTGGGCTGGGTCAGCGTGCCGGTGCCACTGATCTGCCCGTCGGCCCAGGTGCCGACATAGGTCAGCCCGTCCGGCATGGTCAGCTTGCCCTCGCCGTGGCGCTGGCCGGCGACGATCGCGCCGTCATAGATGGCGCCGTCGGGATAGGTGATCACGCCCTTTCCCTGTTTCTCGCCATCGACCCAGTCGCCCCGGTATTCGTAGCCGCCGGGGCTGGTCATCACGCCGAAACCGTTGTGCTGGGCGTTCTGGAACCCGCCCTCGTAGCGCACGCCATTGGCATAGGTGGCCACGCCCTGGCCATTGATCACCCCGTCGACCCAGTCGCCCTCATAGGTGCCGCCGTCGGAAAAGGTGATCTTGCCCAGCCCGTTCGGCTTGCCCTTGGCGAACTCGCCCTCGTAGACCGAACCGTTGGGGAACCGCGCCACGCCCTGGCCGCGGATCTCGCCATCGACCCAGTCGCCGGAGTATTCGTAGCCGTTCGGCAGCCGATAGGTGCCGGTGCCGTGCTGTAGCCCGCCGCGAAAGGTGCCCTCGTAGACGCCGCCGATGTCGTCCTCGGTGGTCAGAACCTGAGAGTCCTGCGCCGACGCCGGCATCGGTGCCGTCAGCGCCAGACCGGATGCCAGCGCAAATATCGAGCCAAGATGTTTCATAAGATGTCCTGCCGCCCCCTCGTGCCGCAACGCGCCGCTGCGCCCCGCAAAGCCATTAGAAACTAGGCGAGGGTGCGGGTTCAAGCAACGTCTTTTGCGCCTCATGGCTTTCCCTCGGCACCCGATCTGGTAAACGGCTTCAAACAGCACTTGGACCGAGGGCAGGATGACCGACCGTTTCCGCGTGACGCTGGCGCAGCTGAATCCCGTCATGGGCGACCTGGAGGGCAACGCGGCCAAGGCGCGCGACGCCTGGGCGCAGGGGCGCGATGCCGGCGCCGACCTGGTTGCGCTGCCCGAGATGTTCATCGTCGGCTACAACCCGCAGGACCTGCTGCTGAAGCCGGCCTTTCAATCGGCGGCGATCGAGGCGGTGCGCAGGTTGGCGGCGGACTGCGCCGACGGCCCGGCGCTGGCCGTCGGTGGCCCCTGGATCGAGGGGACGCAGCTGTTCAACGCCTATTTCATCCTCAAGGGCGGCAAGATCGCCAGCACCGTTCTCAAGCACAACCTGCCGAACGAGATGGTGTTCGACGAGGTGCGCATCTTTGACTCCGGTCCGCTCGGCGGGCCCTATTCGGTCGGCAACACCCGGATCGGCAGCCCTATATGCGAGGATGCCTGGCACGAGGAGGTTTCCGAGACCCTGGTCGAGACCGGGGCCGAGTTCCTGATCGTGCCGAACGGTTCGCCTTACTATCGCGGCAAGCATGATACGCGGCTCAATCACATGGTCGCCCGCGTGGTCGATACCGGCCTGCCGGTAATCTATCTCAACATGGTGGGCGGGCAGGACGACCAGGTGTTCGACGGCGCCAGCTTCGGCCTCAACCCGGGTGGCGAGTTGGCCTTCCAGATGCCGCAGTTTGACGAGGCGGTGACCCATGTGGACCTGCACCGCACGCCCGAGGGCTGGCGCATCCTGCCGGGCGAGGAGCATGTCCATGCCTCGGAATGGGAACAGGATTACCAGGTGATGGTGATCGCGCTGCGCGATTACATGGCCAAGACCGGATTCTCCAAGGTCCTGCTCGGCCTATCGGGGGGCATCGATTCGGCCATCGTCGCCGCCATCGCCGCCGATGCGCTGGGCCCCGAGAACGTGCGCTGCGTGATGCTGCCCTCGGAATACACCAGCCGCGAGAGCCTGGAGGACGCCGAGGCGGTCGCCATGGCGCTGGGCTGCCATTACGACTATGTGCCGATTTCCGAAGGGCGCGCAGCGATCACCAACACGTTGGCGCCGCTGTTCGAGGGGCGCGACGCGGACCTGACCGAGGAAAACATCCAGTCGCGCCTGCGCGGGCTGCTTCTGATGGCGATGTCCAACAAGTTCGGCGAGATGCTGCTGACCACCGGCAACAAGTCCGAGGTCGCGGTCGGCTATGCCACCATCTACGGCGACATGGCCGGGGGGTACAATCCGATCAAGGATCTGTACAAGACCCGCGTGTTCGAGACCTGCCGCTGGCGCAACGAGACCCACCGCGACTGGATGAAGGCCCCGGCCGGCGAGGTGATCCCGCAGCGGATCATCACCAAACCGCCAAGTGCCGAGCTGCGCCCGGACCAGAAGGACAGCAACAGCCTGCCCGAGTATGACGAGCTGGACGCGATCCTCGATATCCTGGTCGACCGCGACGGCTCGATCGCCGATTGCGTCTCTGCCGGCTTTGACAGGGCCACCGCGAAAAAGGTCGAGCATCTGCTCTACATCAGCGAATACAAACGCTTCCAGTCCGCCCCTGGCGCGCGGCTGACCAACCGGGCGTTCTGGCTTGACCGGCGCTATCCCATCGTGAACCGCTGGCGCGACCCGTCATGAGGCGGGTGCGTCGCGCTTGACTCGCGCGTTGGGTTGCCTATCACTTTTGGCACCACTGGCACTGGTTGAAAGGGCCCTGAACCTCTGCAGGAGTCCTTTTCCCGTGACCCAGATCCCCGAAATAATCCAACCCGCCCCGCGCCCGGCACCCGCACCGTCGGCGGCGCTGCTGTGGTTGGCGGTGGTGTTGATCGGGCTGTGCTGGGGGTCCACCGGACCGCTGTCAAAGCTGGCGGTCTCCACCGGGCACAGCCCGGTCGGGATCACCTTCTGGAACACCGCCATCGGCGCCACGCTGCTGACCGTCCTGCTGATCCTGCGCCGCCGCAAGCTGCCGCTGGACCGGCGCCATCTGGTGTTCTACCTCGGTTGCGGGCTGCTGGGCACCGCGCTGCCCAACAGCCTGTCCTACGGCGCCTACAGCCATCTTCCGGTCGGCATCATGGTGATGCTGATCTCGCTGGTGCCGATGATGACGCTGCTGGTCGCCTGGCCGTTCGGGATCGAGCGTCCGACGCCGCGCCGCCTGCTGGGGCTGGCGCTGGGCGCATTGGCGGTGGGCATGATCGTGCTGCCGGGCAGCAGCCTGCCCGATCCGTCGCAAACAGTCTGGCTGATCGCCCCGATTGTCGTGGCCTTGTCCTATGCCGGCGAGAATGTCTTCATCGCCAGGTCCGACATGCGCCACCTCGGCCCCTTCACCACCATGTGCGGGCTCAGTTGGGGCGCGCTGTTGCTGCTGGTGCCGACGATGGTGGTCTCCGGTGGCTGGTTCGACATTACTGCCTTCGGCCCGCCGGAGCTGGCCACCTTCGGCATCTCGTTGCTCCACCTGGTGGCCTATTCCGGCTTTATCTGGCTGATCGGCCACGCCGGGCCGGTGTTCGCCGCGCAGGTGGGCTACGTGGTGACCGGCACCGGGGTGCTGCTGGGTGTCATGATCTACGGCGAGACGCATTCAGCCTGGGTCTGGGCGGCGCTCGCGGTGATGGTGTCGGGGCTGGCGCTGGTGCAACCGCGCCGGCAAGAAACCTGATGCGGCCATCACCGTTGGCGCTATAGTCCGGCCATGCCCGGACCGACCCTCGATCCCGTTCAATCCGATATGCGTCTGCCTGACCGCACCGACGCGGTGGTGATCGGCGGCGGCATCATCGGGGCCTCGACCGCGCTGGAACTGGCCGAACGCGGGCTGTCGGTGCTCTTGTGTGAAAAGGGCCAGATCGGCGGTGAGCAATCGAGCCGCAACTGGGGCTGGGTGCGGCTGTCGATGCGCGACCCGCGCGAGATCCCGCTGATGCTCGAGGCGATCCGCCTCTGGGAGGGGCTGGAGGCGCGCACCGGGCGGCGCACCGGCTACCGAAAAAGCGGTATCCTCTACACCTCGAGCAGCGCCAGATCCGTTGGCCAGCGCGCCCGCTGGGCCGAGAACCTCGCCCCATACCGGGCCGAGGCGCGGATGCTGTCGGGGGCGGAACTGGACGCGCTGCTGCCCGGTCACCGGATGGCGCTGAAAGGCGCGCTTTACACCCCCGGCGATGGCCGGGCCGAGCCGCAATGGGCCGCGCCCGCGATCGCGGGGGCAGCGCGGGACGCGGGGGCCGTGGTTATGACCGGGTGCGCGGTGCGCAGCCTCGACATGGTGGCGGGACGGGTTGCGGGCGTGATCACCGAGCGCGGGCGGGTGGCCTGTGACGCGGTGGTGCTGGCGGGCGGGGCATGGTCTCGGCTTCTTGCCGGTAATGCGGGGGTGCATCTGCCGCAACTCAAGGTGCTGAACACGGTGATGCGGACGACGCCGGTCGAGGGTGGGCCGGAAACCGCGCTCTGGACCGACGGGTTCGCGATGCGCAAGCGTGCCGATGGCGGCTTTACCGTGGCCTCGGGCACCGAGAACACCGTCGATCTGGTGCCCGACAGCTTTCGCCTCGCCCGGGCCTTCCTGCCGGCGCTGCGCCATGAATGGTCCAGCCTGCGGTTCCGCCTGTCCGGGCGTTGGGGCGAAGAGGCGGGGCAGGCGCGGCACTGGCGCCCCGACGAGATCACGCCATTCGAGGCCTGTCGCATCCTTGACCCGGACCCGTCGCCGCGCGCGCTGCGTGCCAGCTGGGCGGCGGCGCGGCGGGCCTTTCCTGTGCTGGAGCGGGCGGAGGTGGCGCAAAGCTGGGCCGGGCTGATCGACGTCACCCCGGATGCTATCCCGGTGATCTCGGGCGTCGATGCTCTGCCGGGGCTGCACATCGCCACCGGATTTTCCGGTCACGGCTTCGGCATCGGGCCGGGGGCCGGGCGGCTGATGGCCGATCTCGTCACCGGCGCCGTCCCGGTCGTGGACCCCTCCGCGTTTCGCCTGTCGCGGTTCACCGATGGCAGCCGGGTGCGCCCCGACCCCGGGTATTGAGGGGCGCCTGCGCGGCGCCCCCGGCGTGGAAAGACCGCCTACATCATCTGGTAGCTCACCGGCACGAAGCGGAACCCCTCGCCGCGGGTCTCGACGTAGCCGGCGGCGGGGAAGGGCATGTGATAGCCGATCATCGGCACCCGGTCGGCGGCCAGCATACCCAGTACCTTGCGGCGCGCGGCGGTGGCGGCGGCTTTGTCCATGTCGAATTGCACCTCCCACTCGGGGTGGGCGAAGGACCAGACGTAGTGGTTGGCGAGGTCCGCGGCCAGCACCAGCCGCTCCCCCGCGCTATCCAGGTGGAACGACATATGCCCCGGCGTGTGGCCGAAGCTGGCCAGCGCGGTGATCCCCGGCACCACCTCGGCCCCGTCCTCGACAAAGGTCATCTTCTCGGCCAGCGGTGTGACGTTGCTGGCCACCAGGTCGCCGACCCGGTTGCCGGCCTCCATCCTGGCCCAGAAATCGTATTCCACCCGGCCGGTGACATAGCGCGCGTTGGCAAAGGTCGGCGCGCCATCGGTCATCATCCCGCCGATGTGGTCGGGGTGCATGTGGGTCAGCACCACAACGTCGATCTGGTCGGGGGTGACCCCGGCCTCGGCCAACGCCCGGGCGATGCCGCCCTGTCCCAGCCCGGTGTCGAACAGGATCTTCTGGCCGCCGACCTCGACCAGGGTTGGGGTAAAATAAAACTGCGCCATGTTGGCGGGAATGAAATTCTCGGCCGATACCTTGGCAAACTCCTCATCGCTGGCACCACCGCCAAAGATCGCCTGGGCGCCCTCGCGCGGCAGGCTGCCGTCCAGAAGCGTGGTCACCGACATTTCGCCCAGGCGGAACGCCCGGGCGTGCGGCATCGCGGATTTGCCGGCATGGGATCCGGCTGCGGCGGGGAGGGTCGCGGCGGCGGCCAGCGGAAGGGCGGCGGCCCCGGTCAGGGCGGCGCGGCGGGTCAGTCTGATGGTCATGAAACGTCTCCTTGTTGAAATCTCCCGAACAAAATAGCGCGAAAGCCGGGCAAGACCTGTGCAAATCCGCACGCGAAATTGTGTGAAATTGCATAAGGGCAGGTATGGGCGCCCTATCCCAGCCGGGCGCTGGCAACTGGACAATTCCGCGCCCCTGTGACAAACGCGCGGCAACAGGAGACGCCCCCATGACAACCACCCGTTTCGCCCCGTCGCCCACCGGCTATATCCATGTCGGAAACCTGCGCACCGCGCTGATGAACTTCCTGATCGCCCGCAAGGCCGGCGGCACCTTCATCCTGCGCATCGACGACACCGACCAGGAACGCTCCAAGCAGGAATACATCGACGGAATCCAGCAGGATCTGGAATGGCTGGGGATCACCTGGGACCGGATCGAATACCAGTCCAGGCGCCTTGACCGCTATGCCGAGGCCGCCGATCGCTTGCGCGAGATGGGTCGCTTTTACGAGGCGTTCGAAACCCCGACCGAGCTGGACCTCAAGCGCAAGAAGCAGCTCAACATGGGCAAGCCGCCGGTCTATGACCGCGCCGCGCTGTCGCTGTCCGATGCCGAGAAGGAGGCGCTGCGCGCCGAACGCGGCAACGGGGTCTGGCGTTTCAAGCTGGATCACCAGCGGATCGAATGGACCGACGGCATCCTCGGCGATATCTCCATCGACGCCGCCAGCGTCAGCGACCCGGTGCTGATCCGGGGCGACGGGCAGGTGTTGTACACCATCGCCTCGGTGGTGGACGATACCGAGATGGGGGTGACCAACGTGGTGCGCGGATCGGACCACGTCACCAACACCGCCACCCAGATCCAGATCATCGAGGCGCTGGGTGGCGCCGTGCCCCATTTTGCCCATCACAGCCTGCTGACCGGCCCGCAGGGCGAAGCGCTGTCGAAACGACTGGGCGTGCTGTCGTTGCGCGATCTGCGCGACCAGGGGGTCCAGCCGATGGCGCTGCTGTCGCTGATGGCGCGGCTGGGCTCCTCCGACCCGGTGGAATTGCGCAGCGACATGGACGAGCTGATCGAGGGGTTCGACATCGCCCGCTTCGGCGCGGCGCCGACCAAGTTCGACGAGAACGACCTGTTCCCGCTGACCGCGCGGTATCTGCAATCGCTGCCGCTCTCGGCGGTGAAGGACAGTGTCGCGGCGGCGGGTGTGCCCGAGGATCTGGCCGAGCCGTTCTGGCATATGGCGCGGGAGAACATCACCACCCTGAACGACCTGGAAGAGTGGTGGACCCTGTGCCGCGACGGCGCCGAGCCGCTGATCGACGAGGCCGACAAGGATTTCATCGCCGAGGCGATGGAGATGCTGCCCGAACTGCCGTTCACCGAAACCACATGGTCGGAATGGACCGGGGCGGTGAAACAGGCCACCGGGCGCAAGGGCAAGGGGCTGTTCATGCCCCTGCGCAAGGCGCTGACCGGCCGGGAACGCGGCCCGGAAATGGCCACGCTGATGCCGCTGCTGCAAAAGGTTCGCGGGCGCGGGTGATCTGCCGAAGGGGGCCGGTCAGGCCCCCTCGACGATGCGCGCGCCGATCTTGCCCAGCCGGTCGTCGACAAAACCGGTTTCCTCGGCGCGCAATTGCTGGTGACGCGGATAGCGCGGTGCGGCCCGGTCGTTCAGGATCGGCGCATCCCAGCCGTCGGTGGTGGAAAAGAACCGCACGGCGCCCGCTTCTCCGAACTCGCGCAGATAGCCCTGAACCACCACGTCGAGATAGCTCAGCAGGATCGGATAGGCCCGGCTGGGCGGCTGGTGGCGATGCGCGGGCACGGCATAGACCGCGATCTCGATCTCGTGCTTGACGAAATGGGTCACGCTTTCAGTCGCGGGCACCCGGTCATAGGCCCATTCGCGTTCGTCCAGCTTGCCCCAGTCGCCGCCCGGCACATGGGCGATCATCCCCTCGATCTCGGTCCGCGGATCGGGAATCGCGGTCAGAAAGGCCACCTCGCGCAGGTCGGTATGCCGCCAGGCCCGCCGCCAGCCCTTCAGCCGTGCCGGGCGCGGATCGGAAAAATCATGGGTGGCGGCGTTTACAAGGCTTCCGTAGCCGAAGAAGTAGGGGTCTGCCATGTGCGGTCGTCCAGTTTGCCGAGTATTCCAATTGATGTATGTCAAACCGGTTTTTTCGAAAAGGTGCAATAACACCGGAACATTTCTGCAGAGGGGGCCACGATTGTGCGCATCACCAAACGGACCAACATCGCCATTCGGCTCTTGATGTATTGTGCCACCCATCAGGAGCGTCTGGTGACCAAGGCCGAAATCGCCGGGAGCTGCAACGTGTCGGAAAATCATCTGGCGCAGGTGATCAACCAACTCAGCCAACTCAACTACTTGCGGACCCAGCGCGGCCGTAACGGCGGCATGAGCTTGGCGCGCCCGGCCGAACAGATCCGCATCGGCGAGGTGTTCCGCCTGCTTGAGGGCGGTCTGCCGCTGGCCGAGTGTTTCGCCGATGCCGACAACACCTGTCCGCTGGTGTCGGCCTGCCGGTTGCGGCTGGCCCTGATCGACGCGGCGCAGGCCTTCTATGCCTCGCTGGACGAGGTCACGCTGGATGCGCTGATCTGCGACAACATCGACCTGATGAAGCTGTTGCAGCCGGTCACCTGCGGGCGGTAACCGCTCACTCCTGCGCGCGGAGCACGCGCGCCGGGCGCGCGGCCAGGGGGCGCCAGGCGAACAGCAGCCCGGCGGCCAGCGTGGTCAGAACCCCGCCCAGCACGATGGCCAACGCGGCTGGCCAGATCACCGTGAAATCGGTTTCCAGAACCTGTCGGGTCACTGCCCAGGATCCGGCGATGCCCGCCCCCAGCGCCACCAGACCGGCGGCGGCCCCCAGGAGCGCGCTGCGCAGGGCGAAGCTCAGCAGGATGCGGCGGCGTGACGCGCCCAGCGTCTTCAGCACCGCCGCCTCGTAGGTGCGCGCGCCGACGCCGGCCGCCGCCGCGCCGATCAGCACCAGGAACCCTGTGACCAGCGAAATCCCGGCCCCCCATGAGGTCGCGGCGGCAATGCCCGCCAGCACGCCCGACACCCGGTCGATGGCGTCGCGGACGCGAATCGCGGTGATGTTCGGAAACCGCCCGGCCAGATCGCGCAGGATCGCGGCCTCGGCCTGCGGTTCGGCGTAGACCGTGGCGATGAAGCTGTGCGGCGCGCCGGCCAGCGCGGCGGGGTTCATGGTGAGGATGAAGCCCATTCCGGCGGTCGAGAAATCGACCTCGCGAAAGCTGGTGACGGTCGCGGTGATGTCGCGGCCCAGCACGTTGACGGTCATCGTATCGCCCAGCGAAAGGCCGATCTCGGCGGCCTCCTCGGCGGCAAAGCTGATCTGCGGCGGGCCGGTGTACCCCTCGGGCCACCATGCCCCGTCGGTGATCCGCGTGGTCTGGCCGGGCCGGTCGGCATAGGTCACGCCCCGGTCGCCGCGCACAACCCAGTGATCGCCGGCCACCTCGCGCGCGGGCCGGTCGTTGATCCGGGTGATGACCCCGCGCAGCATCGGCGCGGTCTCAAGACGCGAGACGGCCGCATCGTTTTCCAGCCGCTCGCGGAAACCGGGCATCTGGTCCTTCTGGATGTCGACGAAGAAATAGGAGGGGGCGACCTCGGGGAGGTTGCCCGAGATCGCGTTGCGCAGGTTGCCGTCGATCTGCCCGACCGCCGAGAGTACCGACAGCCCCAGCCCCAGCGACAGCACCACCGATCCGGCGCCCTCCTGCCGCGAGGCGATGGCGGCCAGCGCCCAGCGCAGCGCCGGGTGGCCGTGCGCGACGTGCGCGCCCCTGCGGGCCAGGTGCCGCATCAGACGCGCCGCGAGGGTGAGAAGCGCCAGCGCCCCGGCGATGCCGCCGGCGGTCCAGAACGTCAGCCTCGGCGCGCCGTTGAACCAGGCGGCCAACCCGATCAGCAGCGCCAGCGCGGTGCCGATCACCAGCAGGTATCGCGGCGCGGGCAGCAGCCGCGCCGAGGAGAGCGCCTCGCGGAACAGCGTGGCGGCGCGCACCTCCTCGGTGCGGGCCAGCGGCCAGAGGGTGAAGATCAGCGCGGTGAGAAACCCGTAAAGCGCGGCCTCGCCCAGCGGGCGGGGGTAGAGGGTGAAGACCGCCGGCACCGGCAGTTGCGCCCCGATCAGCGGGCCGAGCAGCACTGGCACTCCGCCGCCCAACACCAGCCCCAGCGCGATGCCCAGCACCGACAGCGCGCCGATCTGGATGAAATAGGTCTGAAAGATGGTGGCCCGGTCCGCCCCCAGCGTGCGCAGCGTGGCGATCACCTGCGTCTTGTCCGCGAGGTAGGCGCGCACCGCCGCCGAGACGCCGACGCCCCCGACGGCAAGGCCCGAGAGCCCCACCAGCACCAGGAAGGCGCCCAGTCGCCGGACGAACTCGGCGACGCCCGGCGCGCCGTTGCGGGCATCGCGCCAGCGCAGGCCCGAGGCCTCGAACCGCGCCTTCGCCGCCGTCTCCAGCGCCGGCAGGTCCGCGCCCCCGGGCAGGTCGAGCCGGTACTTGGTCGAAAAGAGCGTGCCCGGCGCCAGCAGGCCCGAGGCGTCGAGCGCCGGGGTGGCGACGATCGTGCGCGGGCCGAGCGAGAATCCCGCCGCCGCGCCGTCAGGCTCGCGCTCCAGCGCCGCCATCAGAACGAACTCCTGCAGGCCGAGCTTGAAACGGTCGCCGGGCGCCATCCCCAGCCGGTCGATCAGCACCCGCTCCATCACCGCGCCCGGCACGCCGTCGCGCCCGGCCAGTGCGGCGTCCAGCGGCATCTCGGGCGTGAGCGTCACCGACCCGATCAGCGGATAGGCCCCGTCCACTGCCTTGACTTGGGTCAGCGCCCGGTCCGCCTGTCCGTCTTGCTCCACCACCGCCATGGAGCGGAAATCCACGATCTCGGAGGTGCGGGCGGCGGTCCCGGCTATCCAGGCCCGTTCCGCGTCGCTGGCGAACCGATAGGTGAACTCCATCTCGGCGTCGCCGCCCAGAAGTGCCGCGCCCTCGCGCGCCAGCCCCGCCTCGATCGCGGCGCGGACCGAGCCGACGGCGGCGATGGCAGCCACCCCCAGCGCGAGACAGGCGAGGAAAATGCGAAAGCCCCGTAGCCCCCCGCGCAGTTCTCGCCGGGCAAAGCGGGCCGCCAGCGACAGGCTCATTCCGCGGCGTCCCGCGCGGCATCCCCGTCGATCCGCCCGTCGCGCAACCGTACCACCCGGTCGCAGCGGGCGGCCAGGTCCGGCGCATGGGTGACCAGTACCAGCGTCGCGCCGTGACGGTCGCGCAGATCGAACAGCATGTCCATGATCGCGCGGCCGTTGGCCTCGTCGAGATTGCCGGTGGGCTCGTCGGCGAGAAGGATCTTTGGCCGTGGTGCTGCGGCGCGGGCCAGCGCCACGCGCTGTTGCTCACCGCCCGACAACTCCGACGGGTAATGCCCGGCGCGTTGGGCCAGCCCCACCGCCGCCAGTTCCGCCTGCGCCCGGTCAAAGGCGTCGCGATGCCCGGCCAGTTCCAGCGGCGTCGCCACGTTCTCAAGCGCGGTCATGGTCGGGATCAGGTGAAACGACTGGAACACCACCCCCATGTTGTCGCGGCGAAACCGCGCCAGCGCGTCCTCGTCCATCGCGGTCAGGTCCCGGCCCAGCGCGGTGACTGTTCCGCCGGTGGCCTGCTCCAGCCCGCCCATCAGCATCAGCAGCGAGGATTTGCCCGAGCCGGAGGGGCCGATCAGCCCCAGCGTCTCGCCCGGATGCACGTCAAGGGTGATGCCATGCAGGATATCGACCCGCCCGGCATTGCCATTCAGCGACAAAGAGGCATCTTTGAGCGAAAGCACGGGGTCGGTCATGGGCCATCCTGTCCTGGGTGTCATTAGGGATATGGAGCGTGGGGCGTCATGCGCAAGTTCTTCGTCGGATTGATCTTTTGTCTTTCAGCCCCCTGGGCCATGGCGGCGCCGGTGACCATCGCCGCGCTGGGCGACAGTCTGACGCAGGGGTACGGGCTGCCGGAGTGGGAAGGCTTTGTGCCGCAATTGCGGGGCTGGCTGGCGGACCACGGTGCCGATGTCCGGCTGATCAATGCGGGCGTTTCCGGCGACACGACGGCGGGGGGCGCCGCGCGGGTCGGCTGGACGCTGACGCCCGAGGTTGACGCGATGATCGTGGCGCTGGGCGGAAACGACCTGTTGCGCGGCATCGCCCCCGAGGTTGTGCGCGCGAACCTCGAGGTCATCCTGCAAGAGGCGCAGCAGGCGGATGTGGCGGTGCTGCTGATCGGCATGCAGGCGCCGGGCAACTACGGCCCGGACTACAAGGCCGCCTTCGACGCGGTCTATCCGGACCTGGCCGAGACCTATGGCGCGCTTTACGCCGAAAGCTTCTTTGCCGGGCTGGAGGGGCTGCGCGACGATCCCGGCGCACTGACCCGCTACATGCAGCCCGACGGCATCCACCCCAGCGCCGAGGGCGTGGAAAGGATCGTCGCGGCGCTGGGGCCGAGGGTGCTGGAGCTGGTGGCGCGCGCCGCGGAGAAGTGACGGCGGGAACCGCGCGGCGCAAACGAAAACCCCCTCCCGGCCTGCGCCGGAAGGGGGCTGAATTCCTGTCGCCGGCCCCGGGGGCCGACCGTCAGGCTCAGGCCAGGGCCAGGTTGATCGCCGATTCGCGGCCGTCACGGCCAGCTTCGATGTCGTAGGTCACTTTCTGGTTGTCGGCCAGGCCGGTCAGGCCCGAACGCTCAACGGCCGAGATGTGCACGAACACATCCTTGCCACCGGATTCCGGTGCGATAAAGCCGTAGCCTTTGGTGGTGTTGAACCATTTGACGGTGCCGTTTGCCATCGTCTTTTCTCCTGTTTTTGTCTGCCCGCGGGATGCGGCAGGTCGGCTCGGTCGTAGCAAGATCGAAGACTGAGCCTTGGAAGAGGAGCAGTAGTGTCGATAGCGTAACGTTGCGCAAACACCATTATGCTTGTTGAGATTCGGTTCAAGAAAAATCAGTTATTCCCATGCATCCAGCGCCAGAAGTTGCGCGTAGGACAGCCGTTCTGCGATCTCCCCGTCGTCGCCGGCGTGAAAATCCGGGTCCTGCGGCAGACAGCCCGGACCGCAGATCTCAACCGCCAGCATCGCCTTGCTGTCGATGTACCAAAGCCGCCCGCCGGGCGTTGCGACATAGCCAACGACCCCCTCGCGCCGGTCGCTGCGCATGTCGAGCGCGGTGGGAAACTCCGCCGGAATCGAGGGGTCGTAGGCGCCGTGGGTATGCAGCGAGGCGATCAGGCCGAACCCCTCGCCGGGCACCTTGGGGGTGCAGCCGTTGTGGTGGCCGCGCAGGATCTTGGTGAAACCCGGCGCGCCATTCCCCCGCCGCCCGAGATAGCCGCAATACTCGTAGCCCGCCGCAAAGGACAGATGCTGGATCGGGGCCAGCCGCTGTTTCAGCATCTCGATCTCCGCCGAAGACGGCGGGGAATAGGGCGGCAGCGGCTCCAGCACGATGGCGAGCACAACCAGGGCGGCGGTCAGGATCACCGCGGAGTCCGGGCGGTCACAGCACCGTCACCACGGTACCCACCGGCACCCGGAGGTAGAGGTCCGCAACATGCGAGTTCAGCATTCGGATGCAGCCGTTGGACCAGGATTGGCCGATGCTCTCGGGCTGGTTGGTGCCGTGGATGCGGAAATAGGTATCGACCCCGTTCTGGAACAGGTAGAGCGCCCGCGCCCCAAGCGGGTTTCCCGGCCCGCCGGGCTGGACATAGTCGTTGTTGGCAAAGCGCGCGAAGGTGCGCGGCGAGCGTTCGATCATCTCGTCGGTGGGGCGCCAGGTCGGCCACTCCTTCTTGACGTCGATGGTGGCGGTGCCCCGGAATTCCAGCCCGGCCTTGCCGACGCCGACGCCATAGCGGATCGCCTTGCGCTCCTCGGTCACCCAGTAAAGGTAGTAGGAACGCGGCAGGATCAGCATTTGCCCTGGAGCGAAGTCGCGCTTGATGCGGACATATTGCGGTGTGGGATCGAACCCGTTTGCCTGCGCCGGGGCAGCTTCGGGCCAGAGCATCGGAAGCGTGGCGGCGGTGGTCGCGGTGGTCAGAAAGGTGCGGCGTGTCAGCATGTTTCAATCACTCAAACAAAAAAGGGTTTCCCACCATTCTTCCGCAGTGGGCGGACAGGTCAATCGCTTTGCGCGGGTCTCACGCGGATGTAAGCGCGGTCAGAGCCGGATGCCCAGCCGTGCAGCGGCCATCGTGGTGATCAGGTAGAGCACGACGGTCAGCAGGCAACCCGCCGCCAGCGCCCACCAGAACCCCCAGCCGCGGTTGAGCAGCGCCGGGATCAGCAGGAACATCGGCAACGAGGGCAGGACGTACCAGAAGGTGGCCTGGGCGTGCGCGGCCATGTGCTGCGGGTCGGGCTTGTCGCGCCAGAGCCAGATCATGCCCAGAACCGAGATCAGCGGCAGCGAGGCGATCAGCGCTCCAAGCCCCGGCGCGCGCTTGGCCACCTCGGAGACGATCATGATAATTAACCCTGAAATCAGGGCTTTGGCGATCAGGTATCCCATGGGATGACTGTGCCGCAGGAGGTGCCGAGAGGCAACCCAAAGCCGCGCTCTTGTCACCGGAGGCGCGAAAACCCATATCGGTTCTTGAATGTGAATTTCGTCAAGGAGGCAAGGATGGCGGGCAAGAAACTGACCTGTCTGGAATGTGGTCAGGTGAACCGGGTGCCGGAGGAGAAGCTGGCGGCGGGGCCGAAATGCGGCACCTGCGGTGCGGCGCTGATCTCAAGCAAGGCGGTGGAGGTCGATGCGGCGACGCTGGCCAAGGCGGCAAGGAACGACGAGCTGCCTCTGGTGGTGGATTTCTGGGCCCCCTGGTGCGGCCCCTGCCGCATGATGGCACCTGAATTTTCCAAGGCTGCCAACAGCTTGGCGGGAAAGGTGCGGCTGGTGAAGCTGAACACCGAAGAGCACCAGGCCGCCGGCATGACATACGGCATTCGCGGCATTCCGACGATGGTGGAATTCACCGGCGGGCGCGAGGTGAAGCGGCAGTCGGGGGCGATGCGCGAGGACCAGATCGTAAATTGGATCGGCGCCTGATCGTCCTCGAACGGGGGAGTTTGACGCCCGTTCTGTACAATTCGGCCCCCTGCGCGACCCGCGTCCCCGGCCGGATTGGGGAGTTTGCGGGCGGTTTTGTACGATCGGACCCGCGTCCCGGTCGCGCAACGCGGGAAAGCGTTTAAATACGGTAAATCCGCCCCTCAGAACGAGACCGCCGCGACCAGTGCGGCGGGCGCGACCGGCACCATCCGGCCGTCCGCTCCCCGCCGCAGGAGTCCGCGCAGCGATTTGCCCGATCCGGGAATCCCGGCCTCGGCGGCGGCGCGGTCGGCCTCGGAGACCCGGTCGGTTTTGCATTCCCCCTGCACCGTCCAACGCTGGTAAGAGATCGGCCCGGCCACCGCGCCGGCTATCACCCGCGGGGCGACATCGTTTTCCCGAACTTTGCCGCTGGCGATCAGCGCCTTGATCGCCTCGGCGATGATTTGGGCGCTTTCAATGAATTCCATCTCCGCGATCCGGCGCTCTTCCTGCGTCGGGGTGCCGTCGGTCAGGCAGTGGCGGGCGACGAAGAGCCAGTCGTGGATCATGTAGGCGGGCGCGTAGCCCCAGGGCGCGAAGCCGCGAAAGAGCTGCCCGGCGCGCGGGATCGAGCCGCCGTCGGTATAGATCATCTCGGGCTGGATCACGCGCGGCGTGCCGGTGGCGCGGACCAGCCGCAGCGGATCGCGCGGATTGGGGACATAGACGAATCGCCCGTCGCCCGATGATCCGCCCTCACCCACCCACATGACGAAGAGCGAGCCCTTGAAGCGGCCCGCCGGGGTGGCGCCGTAATCGACCTGCCCGCAGGCGGCGAACAGCAGGCAGAGCAGGAACGCAAGGCGGGGCATGGCGATCTCCGGCGGGTGTCGGACAACTGTGCCGCAGATCGGGGGCCGGTGAAAGGGGGCGGTCAACCCCGCGCGCGGCCGGGATAGGCCAGCGAGGTCAGCGCCGCCAGCAGCGCGGCGGCCCCGGCGGCGGTGCCGATCCAGCCCAGGAACCAGAGCCGACCGGCCATCACGTTTTCGGCGTAGGAGGCCGCAAACTCGGCCTTGCCCCAGGTGGCGGCGGCAAAGGCCGCGGCGGCGATCAGCGCGAAGAGGATGATGCGCGGCCCGGCAGCGAGGCCGGACAGTGCTGCGAGCGCGGCCAGCAATAGCCCGGCAGGGGCGCCGAGCAGGATCACCTGCGCGGCCCACCACGGGTGGGCGCCAAGGCTTTCGGTCAGGCCGGTCTGGGCGGCGAGCGCCATCAGCAGGGCGGCGGGGATCAGGGCGGGGAGATGTCGCATGGGTCGGCTCCGTCTGTGGTTCAGTGGAGATAGGCGGTGCGGATGACGGGCGAAACCGGGCTCACGCAGGGGTGAGGGGATGTGTGGGGGGAGGCCGGGTCTTCGGCGGCCCCGCTTGGGCCATGTTTCCGGCGCGCCCCAAGCGAAAGAAGTCAATTGGCTTTCCAGTTCCGCAGAACTGGTCATGCGGTAGGTGCTACGCGGAAAGAAATCCGCTGACAGAATCCTTGATTGTCGAAGTGATAATGTTGCCGACGTTTCTGCCGATAAATTTCGTACGTCTTCTTAGGAACTTTTCTTCGGAAGGGTATACAAAGAACTCATATGAGCAAGAAATAGGCCCGGCCAATGGATCAAGTTTTCGGATGTCTATTGGGAAAGGGGAGTTGACGAGTAAGAGCTCCGGCGAGATTGGGAGGATTGTTGCGACTTTCGCTGGAGACCAAGAAACGCCGCCAATCGCACGTAGGCGATTATCCAAATAGTACACCATGCAGTCACCTAAAACGGATTTACGATTTGATAACCTAACCAGTTTAAAATTGTTCTTTCCAAATTTTTCAGCTAATGCGTCAGGTGCAGACGTTTTTCGTAGGGCTTTGAGGTGGGCGTTCCGGGAAAAATCCTCGGGACGATGCTGAACCATATCTATCATTGCAGAAAGCGCTGGAATCTCTCCGATATTGAAATACTCAAAAAACTTCTTTGGATTCTCGTGTAGCATATCGGCAACCCAAGAAAAATCTTCGCCGGGAGGGGTGTGTTTTCTAATGTCGTCATAGAGGAAGTTTGGGTTATCTCTAATTAGTGCTTCCAGAAGGGTGAAAATTGAGTGTTTTGAGTTAACTATACTCTTCATCTCTTCCCAAAATAGATCCATCGCCATTGCGATTTCCATTCTTAGAAGTTTGGATCTAACACTACAATGAGCCAAAAGATATGCGGCGATCTCGTGATCGTTTTTTTCGTCATAGTTGCCTTGGGTCAGGCGATTGTGGAATGGTGCGAACTCATGCTCTAACTTCGAGATCTCGATTTCCACTGAGTTCTCATCGGGTTTCGTATAAAAGTGCTTTTCACCGCCAATGCCCTTAATATTTGCTCCAAAAACACGATCTTTTTGGTAGGAGAACGCATAGCGTTCCCCTTTCTTGTTCTCATTCGAAAAGCCTCGCATTAAAAAGCGAGGAAGATGGTGTTGGTTCGTTGGTATTGGCGTGCTCAGCGTGAAAACTTCTTGTATTTCAGCCGCTTGGGTTCCAGCGCATCGGCCCCCAGTCGGCGTTTCTTGTCCTCCTCGTAGTCGGTGAAGCCGCCTTCGAACCATTCCACATGGGCGTCGCCCTCGAAGGCGAGCATATGGGTGCAGATCCGGTCGAGGAAGAAACGATCGTGCGAGATCACCACGGCGCAGCCGGCGAAATCGACCAGCGCGTCTTCGAGCGCGCGCAGGGTTTCCACGTCGAGGTCGTTGGTCGGTTCGTCGAGCAGCAGGACGTTGCCGCCCTCTTTCAGCAGCCGCGCCATGTGGACCCGGTTGCGTTCGCCGCCCGACAGCAGGCCGACCTTTTTCTGCTGGTCGCCGCCCTTGAAGTTGAAGGCCGAGCAATAGGCGCGGGAATTCATCTGGGCGTCGCCCAGTTCGATCACCTCGGCGCCGCCGGTGATCGCCTCCCACACGGTGTCCTCTGCCTTGAGGTCGTCGCGCGACTGGTCGACGTAGGACAGCTGCACCGTGTCGCCGTAGGTGACGGTGCCGGCGTCGGGCTCCAGCTGGCCGGTGAGCATGCGGAACAGGGTCGATTTACCCGCACCGTTGGGGCCGATCACGCCGACGATGCCGCCGGGCGGCAGCGAGAAGCTCAGATCCTCGATCAGCTGCTTGTCGCCCATGTGTTTCGACAGGTGCTCGACGTCGATCACCTTGGAGCCGAGTCGCTGGCCGTTGGGGATGACGATCTGGGCGCGGGCGATCTTTTCGCGCTCGGACTGACCGGCCATCTCGTTATAGGCTTGGATCCGGGCCTTGGATTTCGCCTGCCGCGCCTTGGCGCCCTGGCGCATCCAGTCCAGCTCGCGCTCCAGCGTCTTTTGCCGGGCCTTGTCCTCGCGCGCCTCGTGCTGCAGGCGCTTGGCCTTCTGTTCCAGCCAGGCAGAGTAGTTGCCCTCGTAGGGGATGCCGCGGCCGCGGTCGAGCTCGAGGATCCAGGAGGTGATGTCGTCGAGGAAGTAGCGGTCGTGGGTGACGATCAGGATGGTGCCCTTGTACTCGACCAGGTGCTGTTGCAGCCAGGCGATGGTTTCGGCGTCGAGGTGGTTGGTCGGCTCATCGAGCAGCAGCATGTCGGGCGCCTCGAGCAGCAGCTTGCACAGCGCCACCCGGCGGCGTTCGCCGCCCGAGAGGGTGGCGACATCGGCGTCGTCCGGCGGGCAGCGCAGCGCCTCCATCGAGACGTCGATCTGGCTGTCGAGATCCCACAGGTTCTGGCTGTCGATCTCGTCCTGCAGCTGGGCCATCTCGTCGGCGGTCTCGTCGGAGTAGTTCATCGCCAGGTCGTTGTAGCGGTCGAGGATGGCCTTTTTCCCGGCCACGCCCAGCATCACGTTGTCGCGCACCGAGAGGCTTTCATCAAGCTGCGGTTCCTGCGGCAGGTAGCCGACCTTGGCGCCCTCGGCGGCCCAGGCCTCGCCGGAGAAATCGGTGTCGATCCCGGCCATGATGCGCATCAGGGTGGATTTACCCGACCCGTTGACGCCGACGACGCCGATCTTCACCCCGGGCAGGAAGTTGAGATGGATGTTCTCGAAACACTTCTTGCCCCCGGGGTAGGTCTTGGACACCCCGCTCATGTGATAGACGTATTGATAGGCGGCCATGGGGGTACTCCGGTATTGGAATGGGAAGAGCGCGCGGTGCGCGGTTTGGCCCTAGATAGTGGTCCGGGGCGGCGCGGGCAAGCGCTGAGCGCAGGGGCTGTGCGGGCGGTTCTGCGCGGCGATCCGCGCGCGGGGGTTGAAGTCTGACAGATTTAATCGGAAATAAGGGCGAGGCGCAGGTTCGCGCCACAGGAGATATGCCCCATGCCCGCCGCCCCCGGTCCCGTCCTGCCCGATCTCAAACGTCCCGCCCGGGGCAAACCCGGGCCGCGTCTGGTCACGGTGGTGGCGAGCCGCCGGATCACGCCCAACATGATCCGGCTGACCCTGACCGGGCCGGAACTGGCCGACGTGCGCCCGAAGTGCGAGGGGGCCAACTGCAAGATTTTCCTGCCCGGGGCGGGGCAGGGGCGCGACGATTTCGCCCGCCAGCTCAAGGACGGGCCGCGCCCCGTCGTGCGGACCTACACGGTGCGGCACTGGCGGCCGGACGTGCAGGAGCTGGACGTGGATTTCGTCGATCACGGGCTGGAAGGCCCGGCGAGCGCCTTTGCCAACAGGGCGCGGCCGGGGGATTTCTGCGGCTTTGCCGGGCCCGGGCCAGTCAAGCTTTCGGAGTTTTACGCCGACTGGTACCTGGTCGCTGCCGACATGTCCGCGCTGCCGGTGGCGGCGGCGGCGCTGGAGGCAATGCCGCGCGATGCGCGCGGCGTGGCGGTGTTCGAGGTGACCTGTGCCGAAGACCGGCAGCAGATCGACGCGCCGGAGGGGATCGAACAGCATTGGCTGGTGCATCCGCACCCGCACCGCCCCTCGCCCGCGCAGGAGGGGATGATCCGCGCGCTGGACTGGCCGGAGGGCCGGGTGCAGACCTGTGTCGCGGGAGAGAGCGGGGTGATCAAGGCGCTGCGCGGGTATCTTCATCAGGAGCGCGGGCTGGCGCGCGGCGACGCCTATGTCTCGGGCTACTGGAAGATCGGGCTGGTCGAGGACCAGCACCAGCAGGAAAAACGCCGGGAGAGTGCCTGACCGGTTTGCTATGGACCCTTTGTCGCGCGGCACATAGGGTCGCGCGCCAGAGGAGACAGGGATGCGAACCGGATTTCCGCCCGCCGCGCGGGGCCAGTCTGTCGGGCTATTGGGCGGGTCGTTCGATCCGGCCCACGCGGGGCATGTGCACATCACCCACGAGGCGTTGCGGCGGTTCGGGCTGGACCGGCTGTGGTGGCTGGTCAGCCCCGGCAACCCGTTGAAGGCGCATGGGCCGGCCCCGATCGACGACCGGCTGGCGCGGGCGCGGGCGCTGATGCGGCACCCCCGGGTGACGGTCACGGATATCGAGGCGCGGCTGGGCACACGGGCCACCGCCGACACGCTGAGCGCCCTGCGGGCGGTCTATCCCGGGGTGCGCTTCGTCTGGCTGATGGGGGCGGACAACCTGGCGCAGCTGCACCGCTGGCAGAACTGGGAGACGATCATGCAGACGGTGCCGCTGGGGGTGCTGGCGCGGCCGGGCGACCGGATCTCGGCGCGGATGTCGCCGGCGGCGCGGATCTATCGCCGGGCCCGGCTGCCGGGGCAGGCGAGCCAGTTGCTGGGCCGGGCCGAGGCGCCGGCCTGGTGTTTCGTCAATGTTCCGATGCTGGATGTCAGTTCAACCGCGATCCGCGCCAGTGGCGGCTGGCGGGGGGATGAGCGCCAATTGTGACGAGGCTGCGCCGCATGGTCGCTGAAATTTCCAATTTCTCCCGCTTGTTTGCCCGAATGAGCTGCGATCTTATGCGGCCATGAGCATCAGGGTTTCACGACGTTGGATTTTGGCGGGTCTGGGCGCGGCGGCGGTTCCGGGCGCCGTTTCCGGCGGGCCGCCGGCGGCCTCGCTGCGGCCAAGGATGCGCGGTGCCGATTTCACCGTGCGTGTCACCGGCGGCGCCGAGGCGCTGATCGCGCGGTTCGGCCTGCCCGGCGAGGTGGCCTGTACGGTGGCCGACGTCAAGACCGGCAAGCGACTGGATTCGATCCGGGGTGCTGCGGGGATGCCGCCGGCGAGTGTTGCCAAGATCGTGACTTCGCTCTACGCGCTGGACCGGCTAGGGGCGGGGCATCGCTTTGTCACCCGCGTGATTGCGGCGGGGCCGGTGAGCAACGGCGTGGTGCAGGGTGATCTGGTGCTGGCCGGGGGCGGCGATCCGACGCTGGATACCGACGGGCTGGCCGATCTTGCGGCGCAGATGAAACGGGCCGGAATCCGCGAGGTGCGCGGGCGGTTGCTGGTCTACGACGGGGCGTTGCCCTATGCGCGCAGCATCGACGGCACCCAGCCCGATCACCTGGGCTACAGCCCGGCGGTGTCGGGGATCGCGCTGAATTACAACCGGGTGCATTTCCAGTGGACGCAGGGCGCCAAGGGCTATGCTGTGGCGATGGATGCACGCAGCGAGCGGTATCGTCCGGCGGTCGAGATGGCGCGGATGCGCGTCGCCAACCGGCGGTTGCCGGTCTATACCTACCGCGACCAGAACGGTATCGACGACTGGACCGTGGCGAGCACGGCGCTGGGCAAGGGCGGGTCGCGCTGGCTGCCGGTGCGCAAGCCGGCGCTTTACGCCGGCGACGTGTTCCGCACCATGGCGCGGGCGCATGGGATCGTGCTGCGCCCGGCGGAGGTGACGGACCGGCTGTCCGGCGGCACCGAAGTGGCGCGCCAGACCAGTGCGCCGCTGCGCGAGGTCCTGCGGCTGATGCTGAAGTATTCCAACAACCTGACCGCCGAGATGGTCGGAATGAGCGCCACTGCCGCGGGGGGTGCTGCGCCGCGCTCGCTGCGCGCCTCGGCCGAGGAGATGAGCCGCTGGGCCGGGCGGGAGCTGGGCATGGGCGCGACCCGGCTGGTGGACCACTCGGGGCTGAGCGATGCCTCGCGGATGACGCCGGACGATCTGGTGACGGCGCTGGTGGCGGTACGGCGGCAGGGGGTCCTGCGGCCTTTGCTGAAGCCGTTCCCGATGCGCGATGCGCGCGGCAATCTGATCAAGAACCACCCGATCCGGGTCGATGCCAAGACCGGGACGCTGTATTTCGTATCCGGGCTGGGCGGGTTCCTGACCGCGCCGGACGGCACCGAGCTGGCCTTTGCGATCTTTACCGCCGACCTGCAGAGCCGGGCGCGCAGCAAGCGCGCCGAGGAGGAGGTGCCGCAGGGCGCGCGCCCGTGGAACCGCAAGTCGAAGCAGCTGCAGCAGAAACTGATCGAGCGTTGGGGCGCGGCCCATCGGGGGTGACCGGGCCAATGGCCCGGAGCACTCAGGTCAGGTGGCGGGCGCGGGCGCCGCGTTCGATGGCGGCGGCGTGCAGCCGGTCGAGGTTCAGCTCATACCGGATTTCCTCGAGCAGGCGCAGTTCCGCCGCGGCCAGCTTGCCGTCGGCGGCGGCCACGTCGCAGGCCAGCGCATAGGCGGTTTCATGCAATCGTTCGGGCAGGTCGTCGCGAATGAGGCCGAACAGGGCATCCAGCCCGTCCTCCTGCTCGAACAGGTCGAACACCATCTGCGACACCACGTTCATGCGGTCGATGTCATAGCCGGCGAAGACCGGCAGGTGATTGACCGCCGACTGGATCTTGACCAGTTCGGCGGTGCGGATGTTCTCGTCGGAGGCGGAAACGGCGATCATCAGGGCGACGAGGCAGTCTTGCGCGCTGAGCACATGTTGGTCTGGGCTGGTCACGGGGAACGCTCCTTTGGCTTGCGCATGTTGCGGTGCAGAATATTGACGCGCCTGCGGCAGCACAATAGGTAGCGGCGCATGGTCGCGCGCCCGATGCGCGGCGTTGACCCTTCGGAGAATGACATGTCGGAATTGCGCGAAGCCGCCCTGCAATCGAAAGCCTGGCCTTTTGAAGAAGCGCGCCGCGTGCTCAAGCGCTATCAGAAGACTCCGCCGGAAAAGGGATATGTGCTGTTCGAGACCGGCTATGGCCCCAGCGGCTTGCCGCATATCGGCACCTTTGGCGAGGTGCTGCGCACCACGATGATCCGCCGCGCCTTCGAGGCGATCAGCGACATTCCCACCCGGATGATCTGTTTTTCCGACGATCTGGACGGGATGCGCAAGGTGCCGGGCAACGTGCCGGACCAGGAGATGCTGAAAGAGCATCTGCAAAAGCCGCTGACCAGCGTACCGGACCCGTTCGGCACCCACGAGAGTTTTGGCGCGCACAACAACGCCATGCTGCGGCGGTTCCTCGATACTTTCGGGTTCGAGTATGATTTCTACTCGGCGACCGAATTCTACAAGTCGGGGCAGTTCGACGAGGTGCTGAAGCGCGCGGTCGAGAAATACGACGAGGTGATGAAGGTCATGCTGAAATCGCTCCGGGAGGAGCGGGCGGCGACCTATTCGATCTTCCTGCCGATCCACCCGGAGACGGGCCGTGTGCTTTACGTGCCGATGAAGGAGGTGAACGCGAAGGATTACACCATCACCTTTGACGACGAGGACGGCAAGGAATGGACCCTGCCGGTCACCGGCGGCAACGTGAAACTGCAATGGAAGCCGGATTTCGGCGCCCGCTGGGCGGCGCTGGGCGTGGATTTCGAGATGTACGGCAAGGACCATTCGACCAATACGCCGATCTATGACCGGATCTGCGAGATCCTGGGCCAGCGCAAGCCCGAGCATTTCACCTATGAGCTGTTCCTGGACGAGACCGGGCAGAAGATATCGAAATCCTCGGGCAACGGGATCAGCATCGACGAATGGCTGAGCTATGCCAGCACCGAGAGCCTGAGCTATTTCATGTATCTCAAGCCGAAGACGGCCAAGCGGCTGTATTTCGACGTGATCCCCAAGGCGGTGGACGAGTATCACCAGCAGTTGCGCGCCTATGCCGGGCAGGACCTGAAGGCGCGGCTGAACAACCCGATCTGGCATATCCACGGCGGCGCGGTGCCGGTCTCGACACTGGTGGTGCCCTTTGCAATGCTGCTGAACCTGGCCTCGGTCGCCTCGGCGCATGACAAGGAGACCCTTTGGGGGTTCATCCGCCGCTATGTGCCCGAGGCGACGCCCGAGTCGCATCCCGATCTGGACGCCGCCGCGGGATTCGCGGTGAAGTATTACGAGGATTTCGTGCGGCCGCACCGGGTGTACCGGGCGCCGAGCGAGTTGGAGCGCGCGGCGCTGCTGGAGTTGCGCGACGCGCTGGCCGGCTACGACGGGCCGGTCGAGGACGAGGCGCTGCAATCGGTGGTCTACGCAGTGGGCCGAGAGAAGTTCGACCCGCTGCGTGCCTGGTTCACCGCGCTTTACGAGGTGCTTCTGGGGGCGTCCCAGGGGCCGCGCTTTGGCGGGTTCATCGCGCTTTACGGCGTCGCGGAGACCGTGGCGCTGATCGACAAGGCGCTGGTAGGCGAGCTGACCTGAGCGCGGAGGGCTTCAGCCCGCGGTTTTCCGGAGCGTCGGCTGGCGGTGGCGGGCTGAAGCCCGCCCTACGGGGGCGATTGCGGGTTCATCGCGCTTTACGGCGGCGCGGAGACCATGCCGCTGATCGACAAGGCGCTGGCGGGCGAATTGGCGTGAGGGGCGTAGGGCGGGCTTCAGCCCGCGGTTTTCCTGAGTGTCGGTTGGCGGTGGCGGGCTGAAGCCCGCCCTACGGGGAAAGTGTGGGTTCAGTCCTTGTGGCGGTGCGGACCTGAGCGATCGACGCGGTGGAGATTCTGAGGATGCCCGAAGGTAGCGCCTGAAGCCAGGTGCCCCCGCCCGCCCCCTGTTCTGCCGTGTTGCCGCGCGGCGCGCCTGCGCGCGGTGGTCTCAGCCGGTGTTAACTCCGCCGGGATACCCGTTTGCGCCGACCGGAACGGCCCGGCGCGGGGCGAAGAAAAGGGGTGTCTCATGAACAAGGCGATTACCGAGGGCGTGGTGCTGATGCCTCCGAGTTTTGCGGAGGGGCTGGACCAGTGGTCGAGCGGCAACGGCACGCCGGGCTCGGACACATACGACGGGGCGGTGAACGCGGCGCTGGTGGCGGCGGACCAGGATTTCGCCGGCTGTCTGGAGTTGCAGAAGACCGACACCACGCAAAAGCTGCGTTCCATGGGCAAGACGCCGCTGTTGCCGGGTTGCTACCTGCAGATCATCGTGCGGATCAAGGCGATGAGCGGTGCGCTGCCGACGGTGCGCATTGCCGGCTGGGCCGGCGATTCCGCGGACAATCACGTGGGCGGCGTGACCGAGACCGCGGCGGCCACCACCCTGACCAGCTATGGCGAGGTGGTGGAGCTGCGCGCCATCGTCGGCACCGGCGATCGCGGCGGGGTCGATATGGTCTGGGGCGTGGCAGCCGAATACGGGCATTTCGGACTGGACCTGACCGGGGCCAACGGCGGGGTGGTGCGCATCGACGATGTCGAGATCAACGACATCACCGGCGTGTTCCTGCGCGACATGCTGAGCCAGGTGGACGTGCGCGATTACGGTGCGCTGGGCGACGGGGTGAGCGATGACAGCGCCGCCTTTGACGCCGCCGATGCCGATGCCGACGGGCGCCGGGTGTTCGTGCCGGCGGGGGTCTATCACCTGGGTTCGTCCGTGACGCTGGACTCCGAGGTGGCCTTCGAGGGCACGGTGACGATGCCCGACGACAAGATGCTGCTCTTGACCAAGAGTTTCGATCTGCCGCACTACATCGATGCCTTCGGCGACGAGGAGCTGGCCTTTCGCAAGGCGTTCCAGGCACTGCTGAACAACGCCGATCACGAGAGCCTCGACATGGGCGGGCGCAAGGTGACGGTGACCGGCCCGATCGACCTGCAGGCGGCGGTGCCCAACAAGGGCAGCTATTCCACCCGGCGGGTGGTCCGCAACGGCCAGCTGGAGGCCAGCCCGGGCGCGGCCTGGGACACCGATGTTGTCACCTCTCAGGCGAGTTACAGCCTGTCGGACCCCAAGAAGCTGACCGGGGTGAACAACGTGGCCAATGTGCCGGTTGGGGCGCTGGTCGAGGGCGTGGGCGTGGGGCGCGAGGTTTACGTGACCGACAAGAAGACCGGCGCGCAGGAGATCACCCTGAGCGGGCCGCTTTACGACGCGGTGGGCACGCAGAATTTCACCTTTCGCGATTTCAAGTACCTGCTGGATTTCAGCGGGTTCACCAACCTGAGCAAGTTCTCACTCTCGGATCTGGAGGTGCAGTGCGAGGGGGTGTGCAGCGGCATCCGGCTGGCGGTGACCGGGGTGGCGTTTCACCTGCGCGACTGTTTCATCAGCCGGCCGAAGGATCGCGGCGTGACCTCGATCGGGTCGGGCTGCCAGGGGATGCTGATCGACCGCTGCCAGTTCCTGTCGGACGAGAACGACCTGGACGTGGACGAGCGGACCAGCATCGCGATCAATGCCAATGCCAACGACGTCAAGCTGCGCAACAACCGGGCCGAGAAGTTCCGCCATTTCGCGGTGCTGGCGGGCAGCAACAACGTGGTGATGGCGAACCATTTCTTTCAGGGCGACGGGGTCTCGGGCGGGGTGCGCACGGCCGGGCTGGTGCTGAGCGCGAGCTATTGCAGCTCGACCGTGACCAGCAACTATGTCGACAATTGTTTCATCGAGTGGACCAACGAACACGACCCGAGCCCGGATTTCGTCAGCGGCTTTTCCTTTGCCGCGATGAGCATTGCCGACAACATCTTTCTGTCCGGCGACGTGGCGCCCTGGTTCAGCTATATCGTCGTCAAGCCGCATGGCAGCGGGCATTTCCTGAACGGCGTCAACGTGACCGGCAACATGTTCCGCAGCATCAACGGCACCATCGACCGGGCCGAGCGGGTCGATACCACCTTTTCGGATCTCGATTACACCCGGTTCAAGAACGTGACATTCGCCGGCAATACCTTTCACGCGGTCACCTACCAGGTGATGAACCCGCTGCGGCTGCGCCACAGCGAGGGCAGTGCCGCGGCGACCTGGACGGTGGAGGCGGGCGGTGAATTGCCGTTCGAGGGGCGCGCGCGCGGGGTCGACGGGATCGTGCCGCTGGCGGCAATCAAGACCGGTGGCGGCACGGTGGTGCACGATCTGCCCTATGTCCAGCTTGAACAGGGATCGAAGGGCGACAAGGTCAAGCTGGTGTGGTCCGAGGCGGTCAAGGGTGAGGTGGCGCTGAGCCTGCGCATCGACACCTGAGCCGGATCAGCCGGGCAGGCCCATGTCGGCGGCGGTCAGGCGGAAGGCCTTGCCGAAACCGCCGTTGAGGTGGCCCGCCCGGACCGTGAACAGGGCGAAGGCGAAATCGGCGAAGCCGATATAGAGCCGGGCCTTGGGGTGGTCGCGCAGGTAATGCGCGGCCAGCGCATCGTGGCCTGCGTCGCCCTTGCCGGTGAAACGGGCGTGGGCCTGGAGCGTGAGGCGCGGGTGGGTCAGCGGATCGCCCTTGGGGCCAGGCTCGCCCACCAGAAGCGAACAGGCCGGGTTGGCGCGCAGCGCGCCGGTATGGGCGGCAAGATCGGAGATCAGTGTCAGCGGCGTGCCCTCGGGCGCGCGGCCAAAGGCGACGCGGGTCACCATCGGCGCGCCATCCGCCAGCACCACGGCCAGCGCGGCAAAGCGGGCGCTATCCAGCAGGTCGCGGGCCAACTGGCGGGCCGCGTCGTCGGTGGGGCGGATCGGGTCGGTCATCGGGCCTGTCTAGGGCCGCGGGGGCGCACGGGCAAGCCGGTCAGAACCGGTGCCAGAGCGCGAACTTGATCCCGACGGTATCGCGGCCCGCCGATTTGCGCTCCAGCCCGACCAGCCAGGTGGTATCGTGACCGGTGTCGATCAACACCCCCGGCGCGACCGCCCAGAACAGCGGCTGGCCGGGGATATGCGCGGTCTCCAGTTGCAGGATCGGGCGGATGCGACCGGGGGCGGAGAGGCCGAGCGTGGCGTCGAGCTTGTAGATCGGGGTGCTGTTGCCGAGCCGGCGCTCATACCCGGCGTCGATGGCGTACCAGCCGGCACCGCGGCGGGTGAGGAACCCGCGACCGAGCGACAGCGTCAGCCGGTACATCGGATCCCAGGCCCCGCGCCAGTGATGACCGCCGAGCGCGGCCTCGATCGCCACCCGGGTGTGCGCAGCGGGGCGGCTGAGCGGCAGGCGGGCGAAGAGCAGCGCATGCCCGGCGACGCCCGGCCGTTCGTTGACGTCGATCCCGAGGCTGAGGCGCGGCGACAGTCCGAAATCCGCGTAGACCGACAATTCCCGGCGCGCGTCGGGATCGCCCTGCCGCAGGGTGCCGGAGACCGAAAGAAACCCGCTCCCGGTTTCGCGCATCCAGGCCCCGGCCCCGGCGGGCGGGGCGGTGCAGAGCAGGGCGAACAGCAGCGGGACGAGGCGGCGCATCGCGGGCTCCTTTCCTGGCAGGGTCGGGGAGCAAGGTTAACGAACCGTTATTCACGCTGATTCCGGATTCTCGTTGCGTTGGCGGGCGGCTGCTTTATGCTGCGATGCGGCATGAAGCGGAGGCCCGGATGGCACATGTGATCACGGTGGCGCAGCAAAAGGGCGGTTCGGGCAAGACCACGCTGGCGGTCAACCTCGCGGTCGGATTCGCCCGCGCCGGCAAGTCGGTGGCGCTGATGGATACCGATCCGCAGGGCAGCGCCGGGCGCTGGTTCATGACCCGGCTGGAGGCGCTGGAGGCGGGCGCGGGCGGCGCCCTGGCCGCGACGCCGGAGATCAGTTTTTCCACCGCCTCGGCCTGGGGGGTGAGTTACGAGCTGCGCAAGCTGTCGCAGGCGCATGACATCGTGATCATCGATACCCCGCCCAAGGCCGACAGCGATCTGCGCCCGGCGTTGCGGGCCAGCGATCTGGCGCTGGTGCCGGTGGCCTCGTCGCACCTGGATCTCTGGGCGGTCGAGATGGTGCTTTATCTCGCCACCCGCGAGGAGGTGCCGGCGATGATCGTGATGACCCGCGCGCGCCCGGGCACGCGGCTGTCCGCGGACGTGGCCGAGAAGGCCGGAGAGCTTGAGGCCGAGGTTGCCGAAACGGCGATGGCCAACCGCGTCGTCTATGCCGAGACGCTGGGGCAGGGGCGCGCGGCGCTGGAGGCGCCGAAAGGGCCGGCCCATGACGAGGTGACGCGCCTGGTGCAGGAGGTGCAGACGGCGCTTGATCGGCTGTGATAGGCTGGATTTCGGAGAAGGAGGAGACCATGCCGAGAATTTCCAAGGATGCCAGTGTTCAGACTGTCATCACCACCTTCGAGATGACGCCGGGCACCTGTCAGGACCTGCTGGATGCGCTGACCGCTGCCTATGCCGAGTTTATCTCGAATCAGCCCGGGTTTATCGCCGCCGGGTTGCATGTGAACGATGCCCAGACGCGGATCGCCAATTATTCCCAGTGGGCGCGGCGGGAGGATTTCCAGGCCATGCTGCGCACCCCTGAGATGCGCAAGCGCAACCGCGCCATCAACGAGCTGTGCAAGAGCTTTGAGCCGGTGATGTACGAGGTGGCGGCGGCCTTTGGCTGAGGCGCGCCGGTGCCGATGGGCCGGAGAATGAATTTGATTTCAATCCCGCCTGTTTTCAATACTCTGGGTCGGGACGGGTCAGCGCGCGCGGTGTCGCCGGGGTGCCGGAATGATGTGGATCAAGGCCGGTCCCCGACCGCGCGTCCAGAGTACCCGGGACGTACAGAGGAGAGACAACATGTACCACAACATCCTGATTCCGGTGTCCTTCGATGCCGACCGCGACGTGAGTGCGCCGATGAAGCTGGCCGAGATGCTGAGCACGCCGGAGGCGCAGGTGACGCTGCTGCACGTGGTCGAGCATATTCCGGGGTACGCGATTTCCTACATGCCCGAGGACTACATGGCCGAGGCGCGCCAGGCGATCCAGCAGGAGCTGGAGGATATGGCGGCCAAGCTGCCGAACGCCAGGGCCGTGGTGATCGAGGGGCATTCGGGCCGGTCGATCCTGGAATGGGCCGAGATCAACAAGCCGGACCTGATCATCATCGCCTCGCACCGGCCGGGGATGCAGGATCTGCTGCTGGGCTCGACCGCGGCGCAGGTGGTGCGGCACGCGCAATGCGCGGTGCACGTTGTGCGCTGAGCCGGGTCTCGGATCTGGCAAGAAAGGGAGATTGTCATGAAAACCGCTTTGTCCATGCTGACGGCGTTGGTGCTGGCGACGCCTGCGATGGCCGATCCGGTCGGGATCACCAAGGAGGTGATGGAGGTGGCGGTGCCGTTGCCCGAGGGCGGCAGCGCCACGATCTCGCGCATTCAGGACAACGATAACAAGGTGACGGGCGACTGGGCGCTGACCTCGCGCGCCTGTCCGCCGTTCTGCATTCAGCCGCATGCGCCCGCCGAGGGGGTGACCACCATCGGCGAGCTGGAGCTGATCGCGATGCTGCAGGACCCGGAGGCGGTGGTTGTCGATGGCCGGGTGCGAAGCAATTTCGAGGGCGGCTCGATCCCCGGGGCGATCAACATTCCCTATACCGAGGCTGCCGACCGGCTGGGCGAGCTGGGCTGCGAGATCGATTTCGACGGCTTCGATTGCGAGAATGCCAGGCCGGTGGCGCTGTTCTGCAACGGGCCGTGGTGCGGCCAGTCGCCTGCCGCCGCGCGGCGGATGATCGAGGCGGGCTACCCGGCCGACAAGATCCACTATTACCGTGGCGGCATGCAGGTCTGGCGGATGCTGGGGTTGACGGTGACGCAGTAACCGCGACCCGGCAGGGTGACAGCCGCCTGCGTTTCGGGACCGGGGGGCGATGGCCCTTCCCGGGTTTTGCTGGCGCGGCGCGCTGACCGGCCTTGGATTCCCGGGGCCTTGATTTCATTGGATTTTCCGGGGCAGCGGGTTTTCGCTCAGCCGGCGGCACGCTGTGGATAATTTCGACGCGCGGTCCGTCCGGTACATAAAGAATACAATCTAACCACTGGAAATCAAAAGGTCTTCCTTTGTCGGGCCGGTTTTGTTAATCTTCAAAAAAACAAGAGCAAGGCAGGCAAACAGGCAAATGGAAACGGGCTTTCGTGGCACGTTCGTCATTTCCTGGTCGCAGACAGAGATCGACGGGCTCGATGACCCGCCGGTGAGGGCGCTCAACACGGGCGCGGCATGGTCCTGGCGCGGCGATATCGTGCGCGTGGATGGGCCGAACGGGCTGTTGCGGCTGGGCGGGGCGGACGGAGAGACCGAGATACGCAAACGCGCGGCCCGCACGGTGCGGCGCCTCGTAGGTGCAGCGGTGCGCAATACCACTGACTTGTCGGTCGTCGATGTCGATGATCCGCTGATGGAGCGGTTCTTCGTCGTCACCGACGGCGCGCGCAGCTATAGCGTGACGGTGATCGAGGCCGGGCCGGGGCGCAGGCCGCTGTTGATGTTCCTGAACGAGATGCCGCCGCGCCATAGCGACCTTTGGGTGGTGCGCCATAGCCTGTCCGACCAGGCGCCGCGCCAGGTGGACGAGACCCGTGGCGGGGTCATCTGTTTCACCCCCGGAACCCGGCTGGAAACGCCCCGGGGGGTGCGCCCGGTCGAGCAATTGCGCGAGGGCGACCTGGTGCAGACCCGCGACAGCGGCGCGCAGCCGGTGCTCTGGATCGGCAGCCGGCGGATCACCGGGGCGCGGCTGGAGGTGACGCCGCAGCTTCGCCCGGTGCGCCTGTGCGCCGGCGCGCTGGGGATCGAACGCCCGGATCAGTCGCTGCTGGTCTCGCCCGAACACCGGATGCTGGTGCGGGGAAGGGCGGCGCAGGCGCTGTTCAATACCGACGAGGTGCTGGTGGCCGCGCGCGATCTCGTCAACGGCACCACGGTGATCGAGGATCACGCGGTGCGCGAGGTGACTTACGTGCACCTGCTGCTACCCAACCACGAGATCCTGACCGCGAACGGCGTGGAAACCGAGAGCTTTCACCCCGCCAACGCCGACCTGGGCACGCTGGGCGCGGCCGACCGCGCGCGCCTGTCGGGGCATCTGCCGGAACTGGAGGCCGATCCGCATCTGTACGGCCCCTTCGCGCGGCGCAACCTCAGCCGGTCGGAGGCCGCGATCCTGATGCACGAGGCGGCGTAGAGGCCCCCGGCCCGCCTTGCCGGGGGGTGCCGTGCGCGGAATGCCACATGCCGGCGCGCCGGCAGGCCATCGGCGGCCACCCCGGCGCCGGATCGCACTGTCAGGAAATCAGGGGGTCTGCCCCGGTCCCTTCTCGCGCAGCACCCGCACGACGCCGGCCCGGCCACCCCGCGCCAGTCGCTGGAATCGGCGGTGGTCGAGCCCGTCGAACACCTCTGTCACACCCGACCAGTGTTCATCGAGATCGTCGAGGAAAAGCAAGCCGCCGGGACGGATCAGCCGGGACAACCTGTCGATTTCCCGGCGCAGGTATCCGCTGTTGTGGTTGCCGTCGATCAGCGCGAAATCGAACCGGGTGCCGACCTTCGCGAGATTGGCCAGCACATGCGCCGCGCCGAAACCGTAATAGCTGGCGAATTTCGTGGTTCCGGCGTTTCTGTTGCTGATGTCGGCAATGCCGGTGCGCTCCAGCGTGAACCCTGTCAGCGGTAGCCAGTTGTCCAGAAGGTCGTATCGCGCCATCAGGCCGGTGACGAGATCCTTGGGGTTGTCCATCCCGCGATGGGGCGCGTTGGGGTCGATGCTCATCACGACGGACCCGGCGTGAACGTTGCGCGCGGCATCGGTCAGGTGGGCCAGCGACAGCCCGACGAAATCGCCGATATGCAGGCCGCGTAGCGGACGCCCCTCCTTGCGCAGCCCGGTCAGATACTTCGCGACGAAGTCCAGTTCTTCCTTGGGCATGCTGCCCTGTACGACGTCCTTGGCACTGCCCCGGATAACGCCCGGGCCTTTGCGCAGGGACGCTTGCAGGAACTGCACCGCGTCCTCGTAGCTGAAGTCCCGGCGCTCAAAGTCCCGGTCCCGCTGTTTCCAGCGGTCGGGCGCATAGCGTCGGCTACCGCCCCAGACCAGCGGCCAGGTGGTGCGCTCCGGCACGCGGCCGGTAACACGTCCGAACATCCGCGCGCCCCAAATCAGGAACTTGAGCCTGTACGCTCGATCAGAAAAAGTACTTTGTTCCATAAACTTCTACCCGCCCTGCATCGCTGGCGCCCGCCGTGCCCCGCCGTCTCGACCCTCAACCCCTGCCATGTCAGGCGAAGGTTATCAATCCTGTTGGTGATGACCACCGCATCTCCGGCACGCTCTGGGGCGGTTCGCCGAGATCCTTTGAGCAGCCATGCGTCCGGCGCGGAGGCGGCCGCAACTGAAGACGGGTGCATCGGCATCACGAAAAGCCGACGGACCGCTGTTGACTCCTCCCGCGCCGCCTATATAAGCGCGGCTTCATTGGTGTTGGTGGCCCCCGCAAGGGGACGCCTGTCGGGCTCCGGCCAGAGGACAACGCCCTTCACATCGTCAGAAGGAGATCAGCCGTGACCAAACGCACGTCTGCCAAGTACAAGATCGACCGCCGCATGGGCGAAAACATCTGGGGCCGCCCCAAGTCGCCGGTCAACCGCCGCGAATACGGCCCCGGCCAGCACGGCCAGCGCCGCAAGGGCAAGCTTTCGGATTTCGGCATCCAGCTGCGCGCCAAGCAGAAGCTCAAGGGCTACTATGGCGACCTGACCGAAAAGCAGTTCCGCCGCATCTTCGCCGAGGCCGAGCGGGTCAAGGGCGACACCGGTGAAAACCTGGTCGGCCTGCTGGAGCGTCGCCTCGACGCGGTGGTCTACCGCGCCAAGTTCGTGCCCACCGTCTTTGCCGCGCGCCAGTTCGTGAACCATGGCCATGTGCTGGTCAACGGCAAGCGCGTGAACATCCCCTCTTACCGCGTGAAAGAGGGCGATGTCGTCGAGGTCCGCGAGAAGTCCAAGCAGATGGCGGCGATCCTCGAAGCCACCCAGCTGCCCGAGCGCGACGTGCCCGATTATATCGACGTCGACCACTCCAAATTGACCGCGACCTTCGTGCGCATGCCCAACCTTGGCGATGTGCCTTATCCGGTGATGATGGAACCGCATCTGGTCATCGAATTCTACGCGCAGAACTAATCCGGGCGGTCCGGTTTTCCGGGCCTTCCGCATCTTTCTGCCAAACCATGCGAAGCCGCCCCGACGGGGCGGCTTTTGTCGTTGTGCCTCACAGCGGCAGCGGCCGGCCCTCGGCGATTGCCTCCATCGCGAAATAGGAGGTCACGCTGTCCAGTTCGACGCCCTCGATCAGCCGCCGGTATACCCGGTCATAGCTGGCCATGTCCTGCGTCACCACCTTGAGCTGATAGTCGTAATCGCCCCCGATGCGGTGGAAATCCACCACCTCCGGTATCGTCAGCACGTGCCGGCGAAAGGTCTGCAGCCAGTCGGCCGAATGGTGACGTGTGCGCAGCATGACGAAGACCACGAGATCCAGCCCCAGCCCCTGCCGGTTCACCCGCGCGGTGCTGCCCTGAAGGATGCCGCGCGCGGTCAGCTGCTTCAGCCGCCGCCAGCAGGCGTTCTGCGAAATGCCCACCCGGTCGGCAAGGTCGCGTTGCGACAGGCCCGCGTCGGCCTGAAGCGCCCGAAGCAAGGCGCGGTCGATATGATCGGTATTTCCCGGCATTTCAGATCATATGACACAAATATTTTTCGAATAATGCAATATATGGTGAACATTTTTCCATTTTGGCGGGTGAGGATCGGTGCATCAATCGTGAGGTGACCGATGTTCTTCGATCCGCTGAAATCCGCGCTGGTCGCGCAGGCCGCCGATGACACCCTGCGCGACGGGGTGATCGGCGAGGGCATGCGAATCCCCGGCCTGGGCGGCGAGGTGCCGCTGGTTTACGCCGATTACACCGCATCGGGCCGCGCCATGCGGCAGGTCGAGGATTTCGTCGCCGAGCGGGTCCTGCCGTTCTATGCCAACAGTCATACCGAGGCCTCTTACTGCGGATCCTACATCACTCGGCTCCGGGCAGAGGCCCGCGCCGAGATCGCCCGGCTGGTCGGCGCCACGGAAGACGATGCGGTGATTTTCGCCGGATCGGGCGCCACGGCGGGGTTGAACCGGCTGGTCAGTCTTTGGGGAGTGAACGAGGCTGACCGGCCGGTGGTTTTTATCGGACCCTATGAACATCATTCCAACATCCTGCCCTGGCGCGAAAGCCGCGCCGAGGTCATCGAGATCGCCGAGGCGCCGGGTGGCGGCGTCGACCTGGATGATCTGCGCGCGCAGCTGGCGGAGCATGTCGGCAGCGATCTGAAGATCGGTGCCTTTTCCGCGGCCTCCAACGTCACGGGGATTGTCACTGATCCTGATCCGGTGACCCGCCTGCTGCGGGCCAACGGGGCCTTGTCGGTGTGGGATTACGCCGGTGGCGGGCCGTATCTGCCGATCGACATGGGGGGTAACGGGGCCGCGCCCAAGGGCGCGATCGTGGTCTCGCCGCACAAGTTTCCCGGCGGGCCCGGCGCCTCGGGCATGTTGGTGGTGAACCGGGCCACGGTACGGCGGCGCGCACCAAGCGCGCCGGGCGGCGGAACCGTCAGCTTTGTCTCGCCCTGGGGGCACAGCTATGCCGATGACCTTGTCGCGCGCGAAGAGGCGGGAACGCCCAACGTGATCGGCGACATTCGCGCTGCGCTGGCCTTTCTGGTCAAGGCGGCGGTCGGGGAAGAGGAGATCGCGGCGCGCGAGGTCCGCTATTCCGACATCGCCCGGGCCGGGTGGGGCGGCAACCCGCATCTCGACCTGCTTGGTTCTCAGCAGGCGCCGCGCCTGCCGATCTATTCCTTTCGGGTGATGGGGCCGGATGGCGTGCCGGTGCATCACCAGCTGTTCACCCGGATGCTCAGCGATATCTACGGCATTCAGGCGCGCGGCGGTTGCGCCTGCGCCGGGCCCTACGGGCATCGGCTGCTGGGGATCGGCCGGCCGGAGTCCGAGGCGATGGAGGCCGATATGCGCGTGGGACGGGAGCTTTCGAAACCCGGCTGGGTGCGCCTCAACCTCTCCTACATGATGTCGGAGGAGACCGTGCGCTATATCGTCGACAGCGTGGCCGATCTGGCAATGCGGGCGCCGCGCCATGCCGCGCTTTATGACGTGGACCGGGGAAGGGCGCAGTTCCGCCTGCGCGGCGCCACCGCGGCGTGAGCATTGCCGCTTTTCTCTCACCGGTGTGAACGATAGAACGGGGCCCAGCAAGGAGCCCTGGAATGAGCAAGATCACACCGCAACCCGGCATCATGGACATCGCTCTTTACGTAGGCGGCAAGGCCACCATTGCCGGGCGGCATGACGTGCTCAAGCTGTCCTCGAACGAGAATCCGCTGGGCGCGCCGCCCTCGGCGCAGGCGGCCCTGGCCGAGGCCGCAAAGACCCTGCACCGCTATCCCTCGACCGATCATGCCGAGCTGCGGCAGGCGATCGGCGAGGTTCACGGGCTCGACCCGGCGCGTATCATCTGCGGGGTCGGCTCGGACGAGGTGCTGCAATTCGTCTGCCTGGCGTTCTCAGGCCCGGGCGACGAGATCATCCACACCGAACACGGGTTCTCCATGTACCCGGTTCTGATCCACATGGCCGGGGCGACGCCGGTCTGCGTGCCCGAGGCCGCGCGGGTGGTCGATGTCGACGCGATCCTTGCGGCGGTGAGCGACAGGACGCGGATCGTGCTGCTGACCAACCCGGGCAACCCGACCGGAACGATCCTTCCCGAGGGGGAGCTTGACCGGCTGGCCGACGGCCTGCCCGCGCATGTGCTGCTGGTGATCGACGGCGCCTATACCGAATACGCCGAAGGATACGACGGCGGCGCGGCGCTGGCCGGGGCGCGGCCCAACGTGATCATGACGCGCACCTTTTCCAAGGTTTACGGGCTGGGCGGGCTGCGGATCGGCTGGGGGTACGGGCCCGGGGAGCTGATCGAGGTGATGACCCGGATCCGCCAGCCCTTCAACCTGTCAGGCGTGCAACTGGCGACGGCCGAGGCGGCGGTGCGCGACCGCGACTGGGTCGAGAGCTGTGCCGCGCTCAACGCGGGACAGCGGGCACGGCTGGTCGGCGCGATCCGGCAGCTGGGCGTGGCCTGCGACGACAGCCACACCAATTTTGTGCTGGCCCGTTTCGCCGGTGCCGAGGAGGCGGCGGCGGTCGACCGGGCGTTTCAGGACGACGGGATCATCGTTCGTAGGGTCACGGGCTATGGTTTTCCCGAGGCGCTCCGCATCACCGTGGGCGACGAGGACCAGACCGGGCGCGTGATCGCGACCCTGACCAAGTGGCGGGAACAGGCATGAGCGACGCACCGATCTATGACCGCGTCGCCCTGATCGGGCTGGGGCTGATCGCCTCGTCGATGTTCTGGGCGATGAAACGCACCGGGCTGGCGGGCGAGGTGACCGGCTATGCCCGCAGCCAGGCCACCCGGGAGACCGCCCGCCGGATCGGGTTGTGCGATCGGGTCTGCGACAGCGCGACCGAGGCGGTTGAGGGCGCCGACCTTGTGGTTCTGGCGGTGCCGGTGGGCGCGATGGGCGGGGTCGCACAGGAGATTTCCGCCGCGCTGAAGCCCGGCTGCACGGTCACCGATGTTGGCTCGGTCAAGAAACACGTGATCGACACGGTCACGCCCGAACTGCCCGAGGGGGTGCATTTCATCCCCGGCCACCCGCTGGCAGGGACCGAGCATTCCGGCCCCGAAAGCGGCTTTGCCGAATTGTTCGACAACCGCTGGTGCCTGCTGGTGCCGGTCGACAGCGGCTCGTCCGAACAGGTGGCGCAATTGCGCGCCCTGTGGGAGGGGATGGGCGCCCATGTCGACGAGATGGACGCCGAGCATCACGACCTGGTGCTGGCGGTGACCAGCCACGCGCCGCACCTGATCGCCTATACGATGGTGGGCGTGGCCGACGATCTGCGCCGGGTTACCGACAGCGAGGTGATCAAGTATTCCGCCGCGGGTTTTCGCGATTTCACCCGCATCGCGGCCAGCGACCCCACCATGTGGCGCGACGTCTTCCTGACCAACAAGGACGCGACGCTGGAGATCCTCGGCCGTTTCACCGAGGAACTGTTCGCGTTGCAGCGCGCCATCCGCACCGGCGACGGGCAGCATCTGTTCGACTATTTCACCCGGACCCGCGCCATCCGGCGCGGTATCATCGAGGCGGGGCAGGATACCGACGCGCCCGATTTCGGCCGCGCCAAAAGGGCCACGAAATGATCGGCGGGCGGCTGGCCCTGGTGCTGGGCCTGTCGCTTCTGGCGTTGCCCGCCATCGCCCGCGCGCCGCATCATTCCCCGCGCCCGCTGGCGCGCGGCAGCTCCACCGACCTATCGACTGCGGCGATCACGCCGAGATTGCGTCCCAAGCCGCGCGCCGCGGTAACGGCGGCGGCAGGCGGTCCGCCGGAGGCGCACCAGCCGCCAAGACCGCGCCCGCCCTCGCCACAGGTCGCCAGCGCGGCGGTGCGCCCGGCCGGCCTTCCGTTTCTTGGCCCCGAAACCTCTCCTATGCCGCTGGCGCGCCCCGAGGGGCTGGAGGAAAAGGTCTTTCTGAAGAAACTCAAGCGGCGCAAGGGCTCGGTCTGCGGCGACATCGACATCCAGGGCGAGCCTGTTGGGCGGGTGCCGGGCAAGCTGCGCGGCTGCGGTATCGAGGACGCGGTGCGCGTGCGCGAAGTGGCCGGGGTGCGGCTGAGCCAGCAGGCCATCATGACCTGCGACACCGCCCGCGCGCTGAACACCTGGGTTGAGCGCGGGGTGAAGCCGGCCTTTCGCCGCCGCGGCCCGGTGGTGGAACTGCGGGTGGCCGCCCATTACGCCTGCCGCACCCGCAACAACAAGCGCGGCGCGAAGATATCCGAGCATGGAAAGGGACGGGCGATCGACATCTCGGCCTTTGTCATGAAGGACGGCGAGGTGATCACCGTGCGTGAAGGCTGGGGGCAGGGCACCACGCTGCGGCCGCTGCGCGATGTCTGGAAGGCCGCCTGCGGCCCGTTCGGCACCGTGCTGGGCCCGCAGGCCGACCGCTATCACCGCGATCATTTCCACGTCGATACCGCGCGCTATCGCAGCGGCCCCTATTGCCACTGAACCGGTCTTTTTCCCGCCGCGGATTTCGGATAGAGCGCCGGCATCAGATTAGGGAGACGCTGATGACCATGTGGGTGTTCGGATATGGGTCGCTGCTGTGGAACCCGGGCTTTGACGTGGCGCGGCGCGAAGTCGCGGTGCTGGCCGATTATCACCGGTCGTTCTGCATGCGCTCGATCCATCACCGTGGCACCGAGGCGGAGCCGGGCCTTGTCCTCGCTCTCGACGCGGCGCCGGGGGCGCGCTGTGCCGGGCTGGCGCTCGCCGTGGCCGAGGGGCAGGAGGACCGAACCCTGGATTACCTGCGCGAACGCGAACTGATTTCCTCGGCCTACCTGGAAAAGATGCTGCCGGTTCGGTTTCAGGATGGCGGCACCGCCGAGGCCGTGACTTACGTGATCGACCCCGATCACGTCCAGTATTGCGGCGGGCTGGCGCTCGAGGAGCAGGCGCAGATCATCGCCCGGGCCGTCGGCGGGCGCGGGCCGAACACCGAATATCTTTTCAACACCGCCAGCCACCTTGCCGAGATCGGGCTCAGCGACCCCGATCTCGACTGGCTGGCGCGACGTGTCCGCGCGCTCGCGGTATAAAGCCTTGGCGTTGCCCGCGATTATTTTGTAGGCTCGCCGCAGAGCAGAGAAAGTCAGGACGCACGCCAGATGGTGCAGCGAGACCGCGAAGCCCGGCCGCAGTTTTCACAGCCGGTGCGCCAGATCATCTTGATGCTGACCGCCTTCGGGCTCGCCGGGTTCGGGGCCTTCGTGGCGCTGCCGCGGGTGTTGCCGGTTTTCCAGGCCAATCTCTACCTCAACGGGTTCATCGGTGCGGTATTCCTGATCGGTGTGCTGGCCTGTTTCTGGCAGGTCTTCCAACTGGTCGGCTCGGTCCGCTGGATCGAACGGTTTGCCGCCGGCGACGCCGGGGCCGAGGCGCAGCCGCCGCAGCTTCTGGCGCCGCTGGCCTCGCTTCTGAGTGCGCGCGGCGCGCGGATGCAGCTCAGCTCAACCTCGACGCGCTCGATCCTCGATTCCGTCGCCGAGCGCATCGATGAAGAGCGCGAGATCACCCGCTATATCGTCAACCTTTTGATTTTCCTCGGCCTTCTGGGCACCTTCTATGGGCTCGCCACGACCGTGCCGGCAGTGGTCGACACCATCCGCAGCCTCGCCCCGCAGGAGGGCGAGGAGGGCATCGCGGTCTTCACCCGGCTGATGACCGGGCTGGAGGCGCAGCTTGGCGGCATGGGGGTGGCGTTCTCGTCCTCGCTGCTGGGCCTTGCCGGCTCGCTGCTGGTCGGGCTGCTGGAGCTGTTTGCCGGGCATGGGCAGAACCGGTTCTATCGCGAGCTGGAGGAATGGCTCTCGTCGATCACCCGTCTGGGGTTTGCCTCGGGCGAGGAGGGCGACAGCGCCCCCAGCGTGCTCGAAGGCGTGATCGACCACATGGCGGAACAGATGGAAGCCCTGCAGCTGATGTTCTCGCGCTCGGACGAAAGCCGCGCCGCGGTGGACGACAAGCTGAGCGATCTGGTCGACAGTATTGGCCAGATGAACGACCGGCTCGATCAGACCGAAACCACCGCCGCCGCGCTGGAGCGGGTCGCGGTGGGGCAGGAAACCCTGATCGAGATGATGCGCGCACAGGGCCCGGGCGAGGGGATTGATGCCGAAAGCCGGATGCGCCTGCGGTCGATCGACGTGCAGATGCTGCGCATCCTGGAGGAGATTTCGGCCGGCCGGCAGGAGAGCATGGCCGAGCTGCGCAAGGACATCGACCTGCTGATCAAGGCGCTTGCGCCGCCGCGGCCCGGCCGTCCGGGGCGTCCGCCCAGAACCGGCAAGACGGAGGACTAGGGCATGGCCCTGTCGCGGCGCACCGGTCAACGTTTCCAGGGGTCGATCTGGCCCGGATTCGTCGATGCGATGACCGGACTTTTGCTGGTTATGATGTTCTTGCTGACCATTTTCATGGTGGTCCAGTTCGTGCTGCGCGAGACCATCTCCGGGCAGGAGACCGAGCTTGACGCGCTCTCCGCCGAGGTCAGTGCCCTTGCCTCGGCGCTGGGGCTGGAAGAACGGCGCAACGCCCAGCTTTCGGCCCGGATGGGGGCGCTGAGTTCGACCCTGAGCGACACCCGCGACGATCTGGAACAGGCGCAGGACGAGCTGGATCAGCGCGCCGCGCTGATCGCCACGCTCACCGCCGACCGCGACCGTCAGGCCGCGGCGCTGGAGGATGCCCGCGGCCGCATCGCCACATTCGAGGAACAGGTGGCCGGGCTGCTGGCCGACCGGGACGCGGCGCTTGGCAGTATCGCGGCGCTGGAACAGGAAAAGGCCGAGCTGCTGTCGGAGCAGGAGGCGCTGAACCTGGCGCTGGCGCAAAGCCGCGACGAGATCGACGCGCAGACCGAGGCGGCGCGGCTGGCTGCGGCCCGGCGCGAGGCGCTCGATGCGCTGATCGCGGACCTGCGTCGCCGCGACAGCGAAAACGCGGCCGAGGCGGCGCGGCTGTCAGGGCAGGTCGCAGAGCTGGAGTCGCGCCTCAGCGACGAGGAGGCGGCCCGGCTGGTCGAGGCCGCCGCCGCCAAGGCGCTGCGCGACAAGCTGGAACAGGCCGATAGCGAGTTGACGGCGATGACCCTCGCGCTGGAACAGCAGCGCCGCGAGGCCGAGGAAACCCTGATCCTGCTCGCCGCCGCCGAGGCCGAGCGCGATACGCTGGATGAGAAGCTGGTCGCCGCGCTGGCCAATCTCGAGGCGGCCAGTACCGAGGCCGCCAAGCGCGACGAACTGGCCGAGCGGCTGACCCGCGTGTTGGCGCAGATGGAGGTGGCAAAGGCCGAGGACGATGAGATGGTCAGCGCGCTCCAGGCCGAGCTTTCAAGGGTCCGGGGCGAGGCGGCGCGCACCCGCGAGACCCTGAGCGCCGAACTGGACGCGGCCCAGGCCAAGGAGATCGAGAACCGCACCGCGCTGGAGGCGCAGCTGACCCGGGTGCGCGAAGAGGCGGCCGCCGCGCGCGCGGCGCTGCAGGCGCAACTGGACAAGGCGCAGGCGGGCGCCGCTGCCACGCGGGAGGAGCTGGAAACCGAACTGGCGCGCCAGCGCGCGCAGAGCGTCGAGACGCAAACGGAATTCCAGGCCGAACTGGCCCGGCTTCAACAGGAGAACGCGGCGCTGCGGCAGGACTATGAGGCCCGGATCGCCGCCCTGACCACCGAGGCCGGGGCGGCGCAGGCGGAACTGACCGCCGCCTTGCAGGCCGCCCGCACCGTCGCCGCCGAGACCCAGGCTGAGCTGGAGGCGCGGCTAGCCCGCGCCAATGTGGAGAGCGACGCGGCGCTGGCCGCGTTGAACGCGGAGCTTGCCGCCGCGCGCACCGATGCCGCCCGCCGGATCGCCGCACTGGAGGCCGAATTGTCGCGGGCGCGCGCCGATCTCTCTGCGGCCCGCAATGCCGCCGAGAGCACCGCAGAGGACCGCGCCTCGGTCGAGGCGCGGCTGTTGCAGGCGCTGGATTCGCTGGAACGCGCCCAGGCCGCCGCCACCGATCAGGAGGATTTGCGCCGCCGGCTGATCGCCGCGCTGGCCGCCCGCGAGGCCGCCGAGAAACGCGCCGAGGACCAGATGACCCTGGCCGAACAGCGCGCGGTGCTTCTGGCCAAGGCACGCGAGACACTGGCCGGCCAGCAAGATGCCTCGACCGAGGCGCAGCGGCAGACCGCCCTGCTCAATCAGCAGGTGGCCGAGTTGCGCAAGCAGTTGGGCGGCCTCCGGGCCCTGCTCGACGACTACAAGGATCGGGATACCGCCCAGCAGGTGCAGTTGCAGAACCTCGGCCAGGACCTGAACACCGCCCTGGCGCGCGCGGCATCGGAAGAGCGTAAGCGGCGGATTCTGGAGGAGGCCGAGCGCAAGCGGCTGGAGGCCCTGGCCTTGGCCCGCGCCGAGGAGGCCGAGAAGCTCAAGGAACAGGCCAAGGATCTGGAACGCTACCGCTCGGAGTTCTTCGGCCGGTTGCGCGAGGTTCTGGGCGACCAGGAGGGGGTGCGCATCCAGGGCGACCGTTTCGTGTTCTCCTCCGAAGTGCTGTTCGCCCCGGGCAAGGCGGATCTGGCCCCCGCCGGCAAGACCGAGATTGACAAGATCGCCCGCATCCTGCGCGGCATTTCCTCGGAGATCCCGGAGGGGATCGATTGGGTGATCCGGGTCGATGGTCATACCGACGACGTGCCGATCCGCCCCGGTGCCGAGTTCGCTGACAACTGGGAACTCAGCCAGGCGCGGGCGCTTTCGGTGGTGCGATACATGGTCGGGGCCCAGGGCATTCCGCCGAACCGGCTGTCGGCCAACGGCTTTGGCGAATACCAGCCGGTGAACACCGACGACACGCCCGAGGCGCGGGCGCAGAACCGGCGCATCGAGTTGAAGCTGACCGAGAAGTAAGGCGGGTCGGCGCGGTTTATCGGATCATGACAGTGACCTGCGCGCGGTCGATCTCTTGGCGGTCGCGCAGCATCCGGACCATTCCGTCATACTGCCCCTTTGGCCAGCCGCCATCGGGCCGCCGTTTGCCCGCCGCGCGGAACAGCTGCGCCTGGGTCTTTTCCAGCTCGACGCTGTGGGCGATGACCCGGCCACCGGGGCCGTCGATCTCGATCTCGATCACGTCCCCCTTCTGTCCGCCGAACGCATAACCGTAGAGCACCAGCGCCGGCGCGCTGCCGTCCATCTCGCGCGTCGCTGCCTCCCCGGATTTGATTGCGTCATAGCTGGGCATCCCCGGGGAAAACCCGGCGGCGATCAGCCCGCCGGGCTGATAACTCGGGGTGTCCTGCCACAGGTCGGCTTCTGGCGGTTGGCCGCAACGCGCCGCCTCGGGGGCAAAGGGATCGATGACCGTCCCGTTTTGGCGCAGCGAGAGGTGGACATGGGGAAACTCGGCCTTGCCGCTCATGCCCACGGCGCCCAGCGGATCGCCACGCGCCACCCGGTCGCCGTTGGACACCTGCACAGTTCCACGCCGCAGGTGGCAATACTGGGTTTCCCAGCCGTCGCCGTGGTCGATCACCACGCCGTTGCCGCATTCGCGATTCTCGGCCGACGCGGTATCGCCGGCGACAAGGGCGCCGTCCGCCATGCCGTCGCGCAGCGCCTTCACGACCCCCGGTGCCGAGGCCAGCACCGCGACGCCCGCCTCCATCGCGGCGAGGGAGGGCAGGGCGAAATCGGTGCCCTTGTGGCCGTCATAGCTGAGCGGACCACATCGGTAATCCTGCGCCCCGGGGCCGGGATCGGCATCGACGTATTGCTGGATATGGCAGGTTTCGCCCAGGTCGCAGGCAATGGGCAGGGTCAGATCCAAAGCGCCCGCCGCGACCGGCGCGGCGAGCGTGAGACAGAGGGCGGCGCAGGCCGCGCGCATCAGTCCGCTGTCAGCAGTGGCGGCTTGTCGCCCGAAAGCTGCGGCTTGTCCGGCCCCTCGATGCGCAGGTTCAGCGCGCCATCCTTGAGGCCGACCTTGACGACACCGCCCTTGGCGAGCTTGCCGAACAGCAGTTCCTCGGCCAGCGGCTTCTTGATGTACTCCTGGATCACGCGGCCCAGCGGGCGCGCGCCCATCTTGTCGTCATAGCCCTTGTCGGCAAGCCATTCGGCCGCCGGCCGGGTCAACTCGATCGAGACGCCGCGATCCATCAGCTGCGCCTCGAGTTGCAGAACGAACTTCTCGACCACCTGCAGGATCACCTCTTTCGGCAGCGGCGCGAAGGAGATCACCGCATCCAGCCGGTTGCGGAATTCTGGCGTGAAGGTGCGTTCGATGGCGGCGGTATCCTCGCCCTCGCGGCGGTCGCGGCCGAAACCGATGGCGCTCTGGGCCTGTTCCATGGCGCCGGCGTTCGAGGTCATGATCAGGATCACGTTGCGGAAATCCACCGTCCGGCCGTTGTGGTCGGTCAGCTTGCCGTGGTCCATCACCTGCAGCAGGATGTTGTAGACATCCGGGTGTGCCTTTTCCATCTCGTCCAGCAGCAGCACGCAATGCGGGTGCTGGTCGACTCCGTCGGTCAGCATGCCGCCCTGGTCGAAACCGACATAGCCCGGAGGCGCGCCGATCAGGCGGGAGACCGCGTGTTTTTCCATGTATTCCGACATGTCGAAGCGCAGCAGTTCCACCCCCAGCGTATCGGCCAGCTGCTTGGCGACCTCGGTCTTGCCCACGCCGGTCGGCCCGGCAAAAAGGTAGTTGCCGATGGGTTTTTCCGGCTCGCGCAGCCCGGCGCGCGCCAGCTTGATTGCGCTGGACAGGGCGGTAATCGCCTGGTCCTGGCCGAACACCACGCGCTTGAGCGATTTCTCCAGGTCCTTGAGCACCTCGGCATCGTCCTTGGAGACGTTCTTGGGCGGGATGCGGGCGATCTTGGCGACCACCGCCTCGATCTCCTTGGTGCCGATGGTCTTGCGCCGCTTGCTCTCGGCCAGCAGATGCTGCGCCGCGCCGGCCTCGTCGATCACGTCAATGGCCTTGTCGGGCAGCTTGCGGTCGTTGATGTAGCGCGCCGAAAGCTCTACCGCCGTCTTGATCGCATCGCCGGTGTATTTCACCCGGTGATGCTCCTCGAAATAGGGTTTCAGCCCTTTCAGGATCTTCACCGTGTCCTCGACGCTGGGTTCGGTCACGTCGATCTTCTGGAACCGGCGCGACAGCGCGCGGTCCTTTTCGAAGTGCTGGCGAAACTCCTTGTAGGTGGTCGATCCCATGGTGCGCAGCTTGCCGCCCTGCAGGGCGGGTTTCAGCAGGTTCGAGGCATCCATCGCCCCGCCCGAGGTCGCCCCGGCGCCGATCACGGTGTGGATCTCGTCGATGAAGAGCACCGCGTCGGGGTGATCCTCCAGCTCGTTGACCACGGCCTTCAACCGCTCCTCGAAATCGCCGCGATAGCGGGTGCCGGCCAGCAACGCGCCCATGTCGAGCGAATAGATCGTGGCCTTGGACAGCACCTCAGGCACCTCGCCCTTGACGATCTTGCGGGCCAGCCCCTCGGCGATGGCGGTCTTGCCGACACCGGGATCACCGACCAGCAGCGGGTTGTTCTTGCGCCGGCGGCACAGCACCTGGATACAGCGTTCCACCTCCTGGTCGCGGCCGATCAGCGGGTCGATCGCCCCCTCGCGCGATTTCGCGTTCAGATCGACGCAGTATTTGCCAAGCGCGCTTTCCTTCTGCTCCGGCTCGGGGGCCGAGGCATGCGTCTCGTCTTCGGCATCGGTCGATCCCTGGACCGGGCGCGGCTCGCCAAAGGCGGGGTCCTTGGCCACGCCGTGGGCGATGAAGTTCACCGCGTCATAGCGGGTCATGTCCTGTTCCTGCAGGAAATAGGCGGCGTTGGATTCGCGCTCGGCAAAGATCGCGACCAGCACGTTGGCACCGGTCACCTCGGTGCGGCCCGAGCTTTGCACATGGATCGCGGCGCGCTGGATCACGCGCTGGAACGCGGCGGTCGGCACCGCCTCGGAGCCGTCGATGTCGGTTACAAGGTTGGACAGATCCTCGTCGATGAAATCGACAAGCGTGCTGCGCAATTCGCCCAGATCGACGCTGCAGGCCTTCATCACGCGGGTGGCGTCCGGTTCGTCGAGCAATGCCAGCAGCAGATGCTCCAGCGTCGCGAACTCGTGGCGCCTGTCATTGGCCAATGCCAGGGCTGCGTGGATGGCCTGTTCAAGGGTGCTCGAGAATGAAGGCACGTTGGTGCTCCTCTGATCTGGGTCGGTGAGGGAAGGGGGCGTTGGCCCAGTCCCCGTGCCAACCGTGTCTTTATACTGTTAGAGTTTGGTTGATCGGCGCCGGGCTTCAAGGTTTTTCTGCAAAATAACCGTCACTTTTACACGCGGTGCGGCGTCAGCGATCCCTCTTGCGGCACCAGATCCTCCGATCGCGGGTCCGCAACGGGGCGCCGGCGGGCTCAGAATCTGTCCTTGCGGAGGCGGATCTCGGCGAAAACCTCGGCCGGGTCGGCGCCCTGCATGCCGAGATGCGCCTGAATCGCGGGGTCGCGCGCGCGCAGGAAGGGGTTGGTCGCCAGCTCCAGCTCCAGCGTCGAGGGAACGGTCGGCATTTCGGCCTCGCGCGCCGCGGCGATTTCGCGGATGCGCTGTTGCAGGGCGGGGTTGTCCGGGTCGATGGTCTCGGCGAACCGGCCATTGGCCTGGGTGTATTCGTGGCCGGAATAGACCATCGTTTCCGGCGGCAGAACGGCCAGTTTCGACAGGGACTCCCACATCTGGGGCATCGCGCCCTCGAACACCCTGCCGCAGCCCAGCGCCATCAGGCTGTCGGCGGTGAACAGCGCGCGGCTGCCGGGGAAATGATAGGCGACATGGCCGACCGTGTGGCCGGAAACGTCGACGACCTGTCCGGTTTCGGCCCCGATCTGTACGCAATCGCCCTCGCGCACGGTCGCGTCCAGCGGCGGCAGGCGATGCGCGTCGGCTTCGGCGCCGGTCACCTTTGCGGGGTGGGTCGCGAGGATCTCGGACAGCCCTTCGACGTGATCCCAGTGATGGTGGGTCAGCAGGACCTGAGTCAGCCGCCATCCCTTGCTCGCCAGCGCCGCCAGGATCGGGGCGGCCTCGGGGGCGTCGATCAGCGCGGTTTCGCCGCTTTCGGCGTCATGCGCCAGAAAGGCATAGTTGTCCGAAAGACAGGGGATTGTCAGGATCTCCAGCGGCATGGTCTTTCGTCCTTTCAATGCAGGATGTCGTTGATAAACTGCGCCCAGCTTGGACGATCACAGGGACGCCCGCAATGCATCTCGACGTGCAGGATCTCCGCAACTTCTACTACCGCAGCACGCTGGGCCGGGCGGCGCAGGCGTCGATCCGTAGCACCATGCTGGAGCTTTGGCCCGAGGCCAAGGGGCAATCGGTTGCCGGATTCGGTTTCGCGGTGCCGCTGCTGCGCCCCTACCTGGCCGAGGCGCGCCGGGTCACGGCGCTGATGCCCGGTCCGCAAGGCGTGATGCCCTGGCCGGCCGGCATGCCCAATGTCTCGGTCCTGTGCGAGGAAACGCTCTGGCCGATCGAGACCGGCCATGTGGACAAGCTGGTGGTGATGCACGGGCTGGAGACATCGGAGCGGCCGTCGCGCCTGCTGGACGAATGCTGGCGGGTGCTGGGGCCGGGCGGCAAGGCCCTGTTCATCGTGCCCAACCGGGCCGGGCTGTGGTCGCGCAGCGACCGCACCCCGTTCGGCTACGGGCGGCCCTACACGCTGGGACAGCTGGAAACCGAGTTGAAGAACCACCATTTCCTGCCCGAGGATCATCGGGCCGCCCTCTATCGTCCGCCATCGACCCGGCGATTCTGGTTGCGTTCCGGCGCGCTGCTGGAGCGGATGGGGATGCAATTGCCGACGGTGCTGGTGGGCGGCGTGCTGATCGTGGAGGCCTCCAAGAGGGTGCAGCCGCCGCGCGGGTCGGTGGTGAAGGATCTGGCACGGCGCCCGATCAAGGCGCTGGACGGTCTGGCCAAGCCGGCGTGATCCGGGGCGCGGCGCCCCGTTTGTCCGCCCGAAGGCGTCAGGAATCGCCCGAATTCGCCCAAAAGCGACGTTTTTTTCTACCTGGTTTTCGTGCAAACCGCCGCAGTTCGGCTAACTGCCTGAAATCAGGGGGATAATGGGATCGGGTGTTATCGCTATAGGTTGTTGCGGGGTCGGGTGCGCTCTGCTATCTCCACGCTGATTTTGATGACCTGCTGAAAGGCGGGTCGTTTTTCACGCCCCGGACGCCGGTCTTTCGGCCGACCGGGGCCCAATGTCGGAAGGGTGGACGTGTCCGAACCAGCTTCGATTTCCGCGGGCATCGCCGAGCGCTATGCCACCGCGATCTTTGAGATCGCGAAAGAGAACAACGACCTTGCCGGCCTCGAGACCGGCCTCAACGATCTGGCCGCCGGATTGGATGACAGCGCCGACCTGCGCAACATGATGTCGTCGCCGATCTACTCCCGCGCCGATCAGGAGGCCGCGATCACCGCCGTGGCCGAGAAGATGGGGATCGCCGAGGTGCTGCGCAAGTCCCTCGCGCTGATGGCGCAGAAACGCCGCCTTTTCGTCGTGCCCCAGCTGATCGCCGCGCTGCGCGGGCTGATCGCCGAGGAGCGTGGCGAGGTGACCGCGGATGTGGTATCGGCCAAGGCACTGACCAAGGCCCAGACCGAGAAGCTGGCCAAGACCCTGACCGCCCGCGTGGGCAAGACCGTGAATTTGAATGCGACCGTCGATGAAAGCCTCATTGGCGGTCTTGTCGTTAAAGTGGGCTCGAAGATGATCGACACCTCGATCCGCTCCAAGCTCGCCTCCCTCCAGAATGCAATGAAAGAGGTCGGATAAATGGGTATCCAAGCAGCAGAGATTTCTGCGATCCTGAAGGACCAGATCAAGAATTTCGGTCAAGAAGCCGAGGTTGCGGAAATCGGTCGCGTGCTCAGCGTCGGTGACGGTATCGCCCGCGTCTACGGCCTCGACAATGTCCAGGCCGGCGAGATGGTCGAATTTCCCGGCGGCATCATGGGCATGGCGCTGAACCTCGAGGCCGATAACGTCGGCGTCGTGATCTTCGGCTCCGATCGCGCCATCAAGGAAGGCGACACCGTCAAGCGCACCAACTCGATCGTGGACGTGCCGATCGGTGACGAGCTGCTGGGCCGCGTGGTCGACGGTCTGGGCAACCCGATCGACGGCAAGGGTCCGATCGCCTCGACCAAGCGTGGCATCGCCGACGTCAAGGCACCGGGCATCATCCCGCGTAAATCTGTGCACGAGCCGATGGCGACCGGTCTGAAGTCGGTCGACGCGATGATCCCGATCGGCCGTGGCCAGCGCGAGCTGATCATTGGTGACCGTCAGACCGGCAAGACCGCGGTGGCGCTCGACGCGATCCTGAACCAGAAGGTCTATAACGACGCCGCCGGCGACGACGAGGGCAAGAAGCTTTATTGCGTCTACGTCGCCATCGGTCAGAAGCGCTCGACCGTGGCCCAGCTGGTGAAGAAGCTGGAAGAGACCGGCGCCATCGACTATTCGATCGTCGTCGCCGCGACCGCGTCCGAGCCCGCGCCGATGCAGTACCTTGCACCCTATACCGCCACCGCGATGGCCGAGTATTTCCGCGACAACGGCAAGCACGCGCTGATCATCTACGATGACCTGTCCAAACAGGCCGTGTCCTATCGCCAGATGTCGCTGCTGCTGCGCCGTCCGCCGGGGCGCGAAGCCTATCCGGGCGACGTGTTCTATCTCCACTCCCGCCTGCTGGAGCGTTCCGCCAAGCTGAACGAGGATTTCGGCGCCGGCTCGCTGACCGCGCTGCCGATCATCGAAACCCAGGGCGGCGACGTGTCGGCCTTTATCCCGACCAACGTGATCTCGATCACCGACGGCCAGATCTTCCTGGAAACCGAGCTGTTCTACCAGGGCATCCGCCCGGCCGTGAATACCGGTCTTTCGGTGTCGCGCGTGGGCTCCTCGGCCCAGACCAACGCGATGAAGTCGGTCGCCGGCCCGATCAAGCTGTCGCTGGCCCAGTACCGCGAGATGGCGGCCTTTGCCCAGTTCGGCTCCGACCTCGACGCCGCCACCCAGCAGTTGCTGAACCGTGGCGCGCGCCTGACCGAACTGATGAAGCAGCCGCAGTACTCGCCGCTGACCAACGCCGAGATCGTGATCGTGATCTGCGCCGGGACGCTGGGCTTCCTCGACAAGGTCGCCGTCGGGAATATCGGCCGGTTCGAAGCGGGCCTGCTGGCGCATGTTCGCGGCAAGCATCAGGACCTGCTGGACTGGATCACCAACGACGATCCCAAGATCAAGGGTGAGGCCGAAGACAAGGTGCGGGCAGCCATCGACGAATTCGCCGCTGACTTCGCTTAAGGGGAGGATGAGGCAATGCCGAACCTTAAGGACCTTAAAAACCGGATCGCGTCGGTCAAATCGACCCGCAAGATCACCAAGGCCATGCAGATGGTGGCCGCGGCGAAACTGCGCCGCGCCCAGGAATCGGCCGAAGAGGCCCGCCCCTATGCCGAACGGTTCAATGCCGTCATGGCGGGGCTGGCCGCCTCGGTCGGGGGCAGCGACAGCGCGCCGAAGCTTCTGCGCGGCACCGGCAGCGACCAGGTTCATCTCCTGGTCGTGCTCACGGCCGAACGGGGCCTGTGCGGCGGCTTCAACAGCTCCATCGCCAAGCTGGCCCGGACCCATGCCGAACGGCTGCAGGCCGAAGGCAAGACGGTCAAGACCCTGACTGTCGGCAAGAAGGGCCGCGATGCGCTCAAGCGCGATCTCGGCAAGTTCAACGTCGGCCATGTCGACATGACCGAGGTCAAGCGGGTCGGCTATGCCGACGCGCAGGGCATCGCCAAGGGCATTCTCGATCGCTTCGACGCCGGCGAGTTCGATGTCGCGACGATCTTCTTCGCCGAGTTCGTCAACGTGGTCACCCAGGTTCCGACCGCGCAGCAGGTCATCCCGGCCAAGTTCGAACAGGACGCAGAGGCGGACGACAGCACGCTTTATGATTACGAGCCTGACGAAGAGGCCATCCTGGCCGACCTTCTGCCCAAGGGCGTTGCGACCGCCATCTTCAGCGCGCTGCTGGAGAACGGGGCCTCGGAACAGGGCGCGCGGATGAGCGCGATGGACAACGCGACCCGCAACGCGGGCGAGATGATCGACAAGCTGACCATCGAATACAACCGCTCGCGCCAGGCCGTGATCACCAACGAGCTGATTGAAATCATTTCGGGCGCGGAAGCCCTGTAAAAGAACCGGAGACGAAACAATGGCAAACAAACAAGGCAAGGTCACTCAGGTGATTGGCGCCGTTGTGGACGTTCAGTTCGACGGCCACCTGCCCGAGATTCTGAACGCACTGGAAACCGACAACAACGGCAAGCGGCTGGTTCTGGAAGTGGCCCAGCACCTGGGCGAGAACACCGTGCGCACCATCGCCATGGACGCGACCGAAGGTCTGGTTCGCGGCCAGGTGGTGACCGATGCCGGCGCGCCGATCTCGGTGCCGGTGGGCAACGCGACCCTGGGCCGCATCCTGAACGTGGTCGGCGAACCGGTCGATGAAAAGGGTCCGGTCGAGGCGACCGAAACCCGTTCCATCCACCAGCCGGCCCCGGAATTCTCCGAGCAGTCGACCGAATCGGAAGTTCTGGTCACCGGCATCAAGGTCGTCGACCTGCTGGCCCCCTACGCCAAGGGCGGCAAGATCGGCCTGTTCGGCGGCGCCGGCGTGGGCAAGACGGTTCTGATCATGGAACTGATCAACAACATCGCCAAGGTGCACTCGGGCTTTTCGGTGTTCGCCGGTGTCGGCGAACGGACCCGCGAGGGGAACGACCTGTATCACGAGATGATCGAATCCAACGTGATCAAGCCCGACAACCTGTCGGAATCCCAGGTTGCCCTGGTCTACGGCCAGATGAACGAGCCGCCGGGAGCCCGTGCCCGTGTCGCGCTGACCGGCCTGACCCTGGCCGAGCAGTTCCGTGACCAGTCCGGGACCGACGTTCTGTTCTTCGTGGACAACATCTTCCGCTTTACCCAGGCGGGGTCCGAGGTTTCGGCGCTTCTCGGCCGGATCCCTTCGGCGGTGGGCTACCAGCCGACGCTGGCCACCGACATGGGCCAGATGCAGGAACGCATCACCTCGACCAAGGCCGGCTCGATCACTTCGATCCAGGCCGTCTACGTTCCCGCGGACGACCTGACCGACCCGGCCCCGGCGACCACCTTTGCCCACCTCGACGCGACCACCGTTCTGTCGCGCGCGATCTCCGAGCTTGGCATCTATCCGGCCGTGGACCCGCTCGATTCGACCTCGCGCCTGATGGACCCGTCGATCCTGGGCGACGAGCACTACCAGGTGGCGCGCGACGTGCAGGGGATCCTGCAGCGCTACAAATCGCTTCAGGACATCATCGCCATTCTCGGCATGGACGAGTTGAGCGAAGAGGACAAGCTGACCGTTGCCCGTGCCCGGAAGATCCAGCGATTCCTGTCGCAGCCCTTCGACGTGGCCAAGGTGTTCACCGGCTCGGACGGTGTGCAGGTGCCGCTGGAAGATACCATCAAATCGTTCAAGGCGGTTGTCGCCGGTGAATACGACCATCTGCCGGAAGGCGCGTTCTACATGGTCGGCGGCATCGAAGACGTGATCGCCAAGGCCGAAAAGATGGCGGCTGACGCCGCCTAAGGAGCGCCCTCATGGCAGATACGATTCAATTCGACCTCGTCAGCCCGGAGCGCCGCCTCGCGTCGGTCCAGGCCAGCGCGGTCCAGATTCCCGGCGCAGACGGCGACATGACGGCGATGCCCGACCATGCCCCGCTGATCACCACGCTGCGCCCGGGCCTGCTGAGGATCGAGAGCCCGGAAGGCAATTCCGAGTATTTCGTGACCGGCGGGTTTGCCGAAATCGGCGCCGAGTCGATGTCGGTGCTGGCGGAAAAGGCGATGCCGGTGGGCGAGATGACCCGTGGCCATCTTGACGAGCTGATCGCCGAGGCCCGTGCCAAGCACGAGGCCGCCAAGACCGCCAGCGACGCGGAGCCGAGCCTGGTGGACGACGCCGCCAAGCTGCTGGCGGACATGGAGGCCCTCGGCGATCACATGAGCCTGTGATCGCCGGCCCTCCTTCCGGTTGAAACCCTTGCAAGCCGGCCCCTTTTCGGGGCCGGTTTTGTTTTGACAAAGGGTTTCTCAAAATGGTTTTTTGTCAGATACTTGAGAAAATCGGGCAGGCTATGAAGAAACTTGAGAACCATCTCATCGGAATCGACCAGGGCGATGTCGTCCTGTTCTCGGATTTCGAGGAGGGAGGCGAGATGTGGACGGGCGCGGGTCCACGCGAGAGGCGCAAGGCGGTCCGTTTCGGCCAGCCCTTCCGCGCCGCGCCGGCGGTCCAACTCTCGATTTCGCTGCTGGATGCAGACACCCAGGCGGCGGTCCGCGCCGAACTGACGGCTGAAAACGTCACCGCGGAGGGGTTCGAGATCGTGTTCCGAACCTGGCTCGATACCCGCATCGCGCGCATGCGCGCGGCCTGGCTGGCGATCGGCGCGCTCGAGCATGACGACAACTGGGTGATCGACTGACCGCAGAGACCGCGCCTCAGTCCGTGGTGTAGAGCGACTCATAGATCGGCGACAGCGTCTTGTCCTCGAACAGGGACGACACGCTGGTGCCGTACCAGATGTTCAGGATCGCCTGGGCAAAGATCGGCGCGGTCGGCACCACGCGGATGTTGTGGGTGGACTGCACCGCCGGGCTGGGCTGGATCGTGTCGGTCAGGACCAGGGATTTCATCACCGAGGCTGACACCCGCTCCACCGCCGGGCCGCTCATCACGCCGTGGGTGATATAGGCGTGCACCTCTTTCGCGCCGTTCTCCAGCAGCACCTCGGCGGCCTTGCACAGGGTGCCGGCGGTGTCGCACATGTCATCGACGATGATGCAGATCTTGTCGGTGACATTGCCGATCACCGTCATTTCCGCCACCTCGCCGGGCTTTTCCCGGCGCTTGTCGACGATTGCGAGCGGCGAGTTGATGCGCTTGGCGAGTTCCCGCGCGCGGGCCACGCCGCCGACATCGGGCGAGACCACCATGAGATCGTCCATCCGGTCCTTGAAATGGGTGCGAATGTCGAGCGCAAAGATCGGCGAGGCATAGAGGTTGTCCACGGGGATGTCGAAGAACCCCTGGATCTGCGCCGCGTGCAGGTCCATGGTCAGCACCCGTTCGATCCCCGACTGGGTCAGCAGGTTTGCCACCAGCTTGGCGCTGATCGGTGTGCGGGCCTTGGTGCGGCGGTCCTGCCGGGCATAGCCGAAATAGGGGATCACGGCGGTGATCCGCGACGCGCTGGACCTCCGCAGCGCATCGGACATGATCAGCAGTTCCATCAGGTTGTCATTGGCCGGGTTCGAGGTCGGCTGGATGACGAACATGTCCTCGCCGCGCACGTTTTCGAACACCTCGACAAAGATCTCGCCGTCGTTGAACCGCTCGACCCGGGCATCCACCAGCCCCAGGTTGACGCCGCGATGCATGCTCATGCGGCGGGCGATGGCTTCGGCAAGCGGAAGGTTGGCGTTCCCGGCGATAAGCTTGGGTTCGTTCAGTGTCGCCATGTGCTGATATCCCCGGGCAGCAAGGTGTCGTGTGACAGATTCGTGATGTTGACACCGCTTAACATGGCCGTACGGTCGCGCATAGATTGCGGCAGGAGAAATGCAAAGATGACACATCATATCGACTACTTCTTTTCCACCCTGTCGCCTTATGTCTATCTCGCGGGCACGCGGCTGGAGCAGATCGCTGCGCGGCAGGGCGCCACGATCACCTACAAGCCGCTTGACATCATCGGGCTGTTTCCGCGCACCGGCGGGGTTTCTCCGGCCGAACGGCACCCGGCGCGGATGGAGTACCGGGCGCAGGAACTGATGCGGCAATCGCGGAAACTGGGCCTGCCGTTCCACCTCCAGCCGGCGCATTGGCCGACCAATCCGGCGCCCTCCTCCTACGCGATCATCGCGGCGCAGAACGCCGGCGGCGGCGACATGGGCGCGCTGATTCACGCCATCACCCGCGCGGTCTGGGCCGAGGAAAAGGACATCGCCGAGGACGGGGTACTGAAGGCCTGCCTGACCGAGGCGGGTTTCGACCCCGCGCTGACCGACAGCGGGCTGCTCACCGGCGCCGAGACCTATGCCGCCAACCTCGAAGAGGGGGCCGCGCGCGGCGTCTTCGGCTCGCCCTTCTACATCGTCGGAGAGGATCAGAGGTTCTGGGGGCAGGACCGGCTGGAGGATCTGGAGGCCACCCTCGCAGGGCGCCTGTGATGGACGGGCAGGGGCTGCCGCAGCCGGTCTTTTCGCGGCAGTTCGGACAAGGCCCCCGGCAGGTTCTCGCGCTGCATTGCACGCTGGGCCATTCCGGCGCCTGGCGCGGGCTGGCGGCGCAGTTCGAGACGGAAGCTACCTTCACCGGCTTCGACATGCTCGGCCACGGGCGCAGCCCGGACTGGGACGGGCGCGGCGACCCGCAGGACCGGATCACCGAGATCGCGGAAACCTTCCTGACCGGGCGGATGGACGTGATCGGCCATTCCTTTGGCGCCACGGTGGCGCTGCGGCTGGCGGTAGCGCATCCGGAGCGGGTGCGCTCGCTCACGCTGGTCGAGCCGGTCTATTTCTGTTTCGCGGCGCAGGACGACCCGGAGGCGCTGGCCATCCATGACGAGGACGCGACAGCCTTCACCGCGCAGCTGGAGCGCGGCGACTACGAGACCGGCACGCGGCGTTTCAACGAGATGTGGGGCGGGGCTGGCCCCGGTTGGGAGCAGATGCCCGAGGATGCCCGCGCCGGCATGATCCGCAGCATGCATTTCGTGCGTGCCTGCAGCCCTCCGCTCTATGACGATCCTGCCGGTATCCTGTCGCCGGGGCGGCTTGACCGGGCGGCGATGCCGGCGCTGTTGCTGCGGGGCACCGAAAGCCACCCGGTGACGAAGGCGATCAACGATGCCATCGCCCGACGCCTGCCGGATGCCGCCAACGTCGTGATCGAAGGGGCGGGCCATATGCTGCCGATCACCCACCCGGCAGAGGTGGCGGCGCATCTGCGTGCGCTGTTCGCGCGGACGGGGGACAAGGTTGGGGGGCGTCAGACCCGGGCCAGTTCCACGAAACGGTCGATCTGATCCGCACCGATCGACCAGTCGCAGACCAGCCGACAGGCGAGCATTTCCCCGCCGTCACCGGTCTCCAGCGGACCGCCCTGCAGGTAATACATCGCGCCCTCGGCCTTGAGCCGCTGGTGCACCCGGCGGGGCAGGGCGGCAAAGATCATGTTGGCCTGCGGCAGGTTCAGGAACTCGGCCCCCGCGTCGTGCAACCCGGCGGCGAGGCGGGTGCAATTGTCATTCGCCTGCTCGGCCATCTCCAGCCACAGGCCATCCTCAAGATAGGCGTCCATCTGCGCCGAGAGATAGCGGTGCTTGGAAAACAGATGCGCGCCGCGCTTGCGGCGCAGCTCGAACTCCCAGGCGTGGGCGGGATCGAAGAACACCACCGCCTCGGCCCCCATCAGCCCGTTCTTGGTGCCGCCGAAGGAGACCGCGTCGACACCGGCCTTCCAGGTCATCTCGGCCGGGCTGCACCCCAGCGCGACGAGCGCATTGGCAAAGCGCGCGCCGTCCAGATGCACCGGGAGGCTATATTCCCTGGCGACCGAGGTGAGGGCGGCGAGTTCGTCCAGCGTATGAACCGATCCGCGCTCGGTCACCTGGGTGATCGACACCGGACCGCGCTGCGGCCCGTGCACGCCGCGGGTCTGCTCGCCCTCGATGGCGGCGCGCAGGGTTGCGGGGGTCATCTTGTCGCCGGTGCCCACCAGCGTCAGCTTGGCACCGCCGGAATAAAACTCCGGCGCGTTGCACTCGTCCTCCTGGATATGGGCGACGGGGGTGCAAAAGATCGTGTCCCAGGGATTGGCCAGCGTCGCCAGCGCCAGCGAATTGGCGGCGGTGCCGGTGGCGACCAGATAGACCGCCGCCTCGGGCGCCTCGAACAGATTGCGGATGCGGTCGCGGACGCGGTCCATCAGCGCATCGGCGCCGTAGCCCATGGCATAGCCTTCGTTGGCCCTGGTCAGCGCCTCTAGAACATTGGGGTGGACCGGGCCGGAATTGTCGGAGGCAAAGAACATCAGACGGGCTCCTCGATGATGTAGTCTTCCCAGTCGTCTTCCGGGATCTCGAATTCCGGGACGGTGCGATTGCGTACGGAAACCCCGGCGGAATGTACGCTTTCGGCGGTGCCGGAGATCAGCGGGTGCCAGTCGTAGAGCGGCTTGCCCTCCCACAACAGGCGATAGGCGCAGGTCTGCGGCATCCAGTAGGCGTGTTCGTCGATGTTCTCGGGGCGCAACACGATGCATTCGGGCACGAACTGGTGGCGGATCTCATATTGCGCGCAGCGGCAGGTCTCGTTGTCGAGCAGCCGGCAGGCGACGCAGGTCAGGTCGACCTCGCCGGTGTCCTCGTCCTCGAGCTTGTTGAGGCAGCATTTGCCGCAGCCGTCGCAAAGCGCCTCCCACTCGCGCGGGTTCAACTGGCGCAGCGGTTTGCGCTCCCAGAACCGGGAGGCGAGGCCGGAGCGGTCGATCGGATCGCTCATAGCGCCCCCAGGATGTCGCGAGCGCGGGCGCAATCGCCGTCCATCTGCGCGATCAGCGCGTCGAGGCTTTCGAATTCCATCTCGGGGCGCAGGTAGTCCACCAGCCCGACCGAGAGCGTCGCGCCGTAGAGATCGCCGGAGAAATCGAACAGGTAGGTTTCGATATTGGGCACCTCGCCGCCGAACATCGGACGTACGCCGAGCGAGGCGGCGCCGCGATAGCTGCCCCTGTGCGGCCCGTCGAGCACGTCGACCAGAACCGCGTAGACGCCGAAGGCGGGCGGGTGCAGCCCCTCGATCGACATGTTGGCGGTGGGAAAGCCCAGGTCGCGGCCGCGCTGTTCACCGCCGATGACCGCGCCCTCGATCCGGTGCCAGTGGCCCAGCATGGCGGTGGCGTCGCGCGGGCGGCCCTCGCTCAGCGCGGTGCGGATCGCGGTCGAGGAGACGGTGTTTTCCGACTTTTCCAGCAGCGGCGCGACGGTGACGCCAAAGCCCATCTCGCGCCCGAAGCGCACCAGATCCTCGGCATTGCCGGCGCGACCCTTGCCGAAACAGAAATCGGCGCCCACCACCACATGCGCCACGCCCAGCCCTTCGGCCAGCACGTTGCGGGCAAACTCCTTGGGGGTCAGCCCGGCAAGGGCGGCGTTGAAGTTCAGCTCGTAAAGCTTTTCCACCCCCAGCTTTTCCAGCCGGTGGCCGCGCGCGCCGCGGCGCATCAGGCGGAAGGGTGGGCTTTTCGGGGCGAAATATTCGCGCGGGTGCGGCTCGAAGGTGATGATCCCGAGGGGGGCATCCGGCACCGCCTTGCGCGCCAGTTCGATAACCGACCGGTGGCCGATGTGCACGCCGTCGAAATTGCCGATCGCGGCGCTGGCGCCGCGGTCCTGGGCTTCGACGAACTGGTAATCCCGTATGATCCGCATGGCCGATGCCTAGCGCCCTGCGCGACCGGGCGCAAGCGCGGTTCGGCAAGGCGGTGTCAGTCGAACTTGCGGCTGGGGGCGAGGACGGTGGCCTCGCCCGCGAGGACCTTCTTGCCATCGACCGCACAGTGGCAATCCAGCTTGACGCGGCGCTTGGCGATGTCGATGTCGACCACCTTGACCTCGGCATAGACCATGTCGCCGGGGCGCACCGGGGCGAGGAACTTCAGCGTCTGGCCCATGTAGATCGTGCCGTGCCCGGGCAGTTGCTCGCCGATCACCGCCGAGATCAGCCCGGCGGTCAGCATGCCGTGGGCGATGCGCCCCTCGAAGATGGTATCGCGGGCGTAGTCGTCGTCCAGATGCACCGGGTTGTGGTCGGTGGAGACCTGCGCGAACATCTCGATATCCTCGTCGGTCACCTGTTTGCGCAGGTGGCGCGTCATGCCCATCTCGATGTCTTCGATACAGATGGTTCCGCGGGGCAGGTTGTCCAACATGTCGTCCTCTTTTCTCATCGGCGCGGTAATAAATGATCGACCGTGGCCGTATATTTGGCAACTTTATTACTTTGCAGGCGCAGAAAAGCAAGCGGTTTTTCGGTCAGCGCAACTGTCCGATGGCATAGGTCGGGTTGGACTGTTCGGTCGCGAGAAACCGGGTCAGCGCCGCCGGTTCGGGCTGCTCCGAAGTGGCGGTTTCGCGCGCTGACAACCCGCCGGTAATGAACAGCGAATCGATATCCTCGCCCATGGCGCCGGCGATGTCGGTGTGGATGCCGTCGCCGATCGCCAGGATCGCGGCATTGCCCGCATCCCTGCCCATCTCGGCCAGCCGACGGCGGGCCAGATCGTAGATCGGCGGGTGCGGCTTGCCGAAATAGAGGCTTTCCCCCCCCATCTCGGAATAGAGCCGCGCCAGCGCCCCGGCGCACCATTCGCGGGTCTCGCCCCGGTCGACGACGATGTCGGGGTTGGCGCAGAGCAGTTTCAACCCCTTTTGTTTCGCCAGCAGGAACTCTGGCCGGTTCACTGCCGGATCCGCCATCGGGTCGAACGGGCCGCAGCAGACGATGCCCTTGGCCTCGTCCAGCGGGACGCGGGTGATGGCGACGGGGTCGTGGATCACGTGGATCGGTTCGAAGAACTCGTGGTCGCGCTCCCATTCGCCCATGAACCAGACCTTTTCGCCGACCACCCCCTCGAACATCGCCGCGCGAGCGCTGTCGCCGCTGGTGGCGATGGTGTCATAGGCATCGTCCGGCACGCCGAAGCCGCGCATCTGGGTGGCAACGCCCAGCCGGGGTTTCGGCGAATTGGTGACCAGCACCACGGTGCCGCCGTTCGCACGGTATCGCTGCAACGCCGCCACCGCCGCCGGAAAGGCGCGCACCCCGTCGTGTACGCAGCCCCAGAGATCGACGAAGAGCACCTCGTAGCGGTCGGAGACGTCGGACAGGGCGGCGATGATCTGGGTCATGGGGGGGCTTTCGCGCAATTGGATCTGGCGCAGATATGGCGGTTTTGCAGGGATGGGGAAACCCCCAAGAGGTTTGGCGCGCACGCCTGCCGGGGGAGCCCGGATATTCTGTCCTGACACTTTCCGCCCGATGTGCCCGGTCGCTGGGCATGCAGAAAGGCGAGGCGGTCAGGGCCGCGTCGACTGGAAGAACCGGTGCGTGCCTTGAGACGGGGTGCTTGCTCCGCGATTGATCGTGGGGTCTTGCGGCACAGTGGGCTGGCTCAGAAGGACGCTCAAAGGAACCTCAGGCCAGTCAAAGGCCCGGGCGCGCAGCTCTGGTCCGGCAAGGTAACCGAGTACCGCGACGGCCACCAGATTGAGGCCGATCGCCATGGTCAGTTCGGTTCTGAAAGGTTGCTTGCGGGTCTTGTGGCGGAACACCCGTTGCCCGAGCTTGAGGGCGGGCCAACCGCCGCAAACGGCAAGCAGTAAAAAGCTTCTTTCCGACACCCGCCACCCGAGGTTTTTGGCCTGCGCCTTGTCCCAGCCAAAAAGCGCAAAGGCCCAGAGATTGATGACGAGGAGGAGACCAAGAAGCATCCGGGGTGCGGCTCCGGCAAGATGAGCGGAGGTGCCCGCCGGGGCACCTCCTCCGGCAAGGCGCTCAGACCTTGAGGTTCGGGATGATCTGCTTTTTCCGGCTCATGATGCCGGGCAGGACCACGGTGTCGCCCGCGACGGTGGCGCCGAAGCTTTTCTCGGCGACGGTCTTGACCAGGTCGTTGGGCACCAGCAGCGTCGCCTCTTCCTTCAGGATGTCGATGACAAAGAGCAGAACCTGGTCGACGCCGTCTTCTGCGGCCACCGACTGCATGCTTTCGACAAGGCTGTTCTTGCGGTCCAGCACGATGGCCGGGCTGGTCGTTTCCAGCACCGAGATACGGAATTTCCTGCCCGCGATTTCGTATTCCTTGCTGTCCATGCGCAGCAGTTCGGCATCGGAGAAGGCCGAGACATCGGATTTCGCCGCGAACATCTCGGCGGCATAGGCGGGGATGGCGATGCCAAGGTCGGTGGCCAGTTTCTCGGCCACGGCCCTGTCGTGATCGGTGGTGGTGGGGCTGCGGAATTCCAGCGTGTCGGACAGGATGCAGGTCAGCGCCGCGCCCTTGGCCCAGTCGGGCATCCTGGCGGCGTCCTCGCCCATCAGGTCGATCAGGATGGTCGCGGTGCAGGCCAGCGGGCGGACGGTGATGTCGATCGGGCCCTTGGTCTCCAGGCCGCCGACCAGCTTGTGGTGGTCGATGATCGCCTGCACGTCGGCGCCGTTGATATTGGCGGGCAGTTCGGCGGGGTTGTTGGTGTCGACGATCACCACCGCGGCGTCATCGGCGACATCGGCGATGATTTCGGGCTTGGGCAGGTCCCAGCGGGTCAGCATGAAGGCCGCCTCGGTGTTCGGCTCGCCCAGCAGCTTGGCCTCGGCCGGGGTGCCCTTTACCTCGTTCAGGTACCATGCCCAGATGATCGGCGAGCCGGTCGAATCGGTGTCGGGGGATTTGTGGCCGAAGACTTGGATGGTCATGATAACGTCCTGTTCAACAAAGGTTGGATTTTGCGCGCCTTATAGGCAGGGCGGCGGGCCTTGTCACGCGGGGTTTTCGCCTGCGATCCGGCGCCGGTTGGACGCGCCGGGGTGGATCGCCTAGGTTGGCCGCGATGACCCGCGAACAGGATCTTTATCCGCCGGTAAAGGCGCTTTTGGAGCGACAGGGCTATTGCGTCAAGGGCGAGGTCGGCGCCGCCGACGTGATGGCGCGGCGCGGCGATGATCCGCCGGTGATCGTCGAGCTGAAGCTGCGGTTCTCGCTGGGGCTGTTTCACCAGGCGGTGGCGCGGCTGTCGGTGACCGACCTGGTCTATATCGCGGTGCCGCGTCCCACCGGCAAGACCGCGCGCCGGGCGCTGAAGGACAACCTCGCGCTCTGCCGAAGGCTCGGGCTGGGGCTGATCACGGTGCGCGGCGACGGCCGGGCCGAGGTACAATGCGATCCGGGCCCCTACGCGCCGCGCAAGTCGAAAAAGCGCACTGCAAAGCTGCTGCGCGAGTTCGACCGGCTGGAGGGCGATCCGAATTCGGGCGGCGCCACGCGGCACGGTATCGTCACCGCCTATCGGCAGGATGCGCTGCGCTGCGCCGCCCATCTGGCCGAGCACGGGTCGCAAAAAGGGGCGCTGGTAGCGCGCGCAACCGGGGTGGCCCATGCCACGCGGCTGATGGCGGATAACCACTACGGTTGGTTCGAACGGGTGGAAAAGGGCATCTACCGCCTGACTGCGGCCGGGTCCGAGGGGCTGGTCCATTGGGCCTATAGCTGGGACACGGATTGAGGCGGCCCGTTGAGCGGTCTGTGCGAAAAGACCTGTTGACACAGGCCGGTGCTGTGCCTAGCTATGCGCCGTTATCACTCGCCTCGGGTGAGTGATAACGGTTCCCCGGGGAGAGCGGGGAACTTCAATCAAACGAACTTTGAGCCTCAAGGAGCTGCAAAGATGGCATTCAAACCACTTCACGATCGGGTGCTGGTCCGTCGCCTCGAAGGCGATGAAAAGACCGCAGGCGGACTGATCATTCCCGACAGCGCAAAAGAAAAGCCGGCCGAAGGTATCGTTGTGTCCTGTGGCGAAGGCGCCCGCAAGGACAGCGGCGAACTGATCGCGATGGGCGTGTCGGAAGGTGACAAGATCCTGTTCGGCAAGTGGTCGGGCACCGAAGTCACCGTCGAAGGTGAAGAGATGCTGATCATGAAGGAAAGCGACATTCTCGGCATCATCGCCTGAGATTGCGCCCTTCCCTGAAACCAAGTTAGACGAGGAAAACAGCAATGGCTGCCAAGGACGTCAAATTTAGTACCAATGCCCGCGACAAGATGCTCAAGGGCGTCAACATCCTGGCCGATGCCGTCAAGGTCACGCTGGGCCCGAAAGGCCGCAACGTGGTTCTGGACAAGAGCTTCGGCTCGCCCCGCATCACCAAGGACGGTGTGTCGGTCGCCAAGGAAATCGAACTGGAAGACAAGTTCGAGAACATGGGCGCCCAGATGGTGAAGGAAGTCGCTTCCCGCACCAATGACGAGGCCGGCGACGGTACCACCACCGCCACCGTGCTGGCCCAGGCCATCGTGAAAGAGGGCATGAAGGCGGTTGCCGCCGGCATGAACCCGATGGACCTCAAGCGCGGCATCGACCTGGCCACCGACAAGGTCGTCGAGGCCATCAAGGCCGCCGCACGCCCGGTCAGCGATTCGGCAGAGGTTGCCCAGGTCGGCACCATTTCGGCCAACGGCGAAGTCGAGATCGGCCGGCAGATCGCCGACGCGATGCAGAAGGTCGGCAACGAGGGTGTCATCACCGTCGAAGAGAACAAGGGCCTGGAAACCGAGACCGACGTGGTCGAGGGCATGCAGTTCGACCGCGGCTATCTGTCGCCCTACTTCGTGACCAACCCCGACAAGATGACCACCGAGCTGGAAGACTGCATGATCCTACTGCACGAGAAGAAACTCTCGTCGCTGCAGCCGATGGTGCCGCTGCTCGAATCGGTGATCCAGTCGCAGAAGCCGCTGCTGATCATCGCCGAGGACGTGGAAGGCGAAGCACTGGCCACCCTTGTGGTGAACAAGCTGCGTGGCGGTCTGAAGATCGCGGCCGTCAAGGCACCGGGCTTCGGCGATCGCCGCAAGGCCATGCTGCAGGACATCGCCATCCTGACCGGCGGTCAGGTCATCTCCGAAGACCTGGGCATGAAGCTGGAAAGCGTCACCATGGACATGCTTGGCACCGCCAAGAAGATCCAGATCACCAAGGACGAGACCACCATCGTCGACGGTGCCGGTGAAAAGGCCGAGATCGAGGCCCGCGTGGCCCAGATCCGCAACCAGATCGAAGAGACCACCAGCGACTACGACCGTGAAAAGCTGCAGGAACGCGTGGCCAAGCTGGCCGGCGGTGTGGCTGTCATCCGCGTTGGCGGCATGACCGAAACCGAGGTGAAAGAGCGTAAGGACCGCGTCGACGACGCGCTGAACGCAACCCGCGCCGCGGTTCAGGAAGGTATCGTCGTGGGCGGCGGTGTCGCTCTGGTGCAGGGCGCCAAGATGCTGGCCGGCCTGGAAGGTGCGAACAGCGACCAGAACGCCGGTATCGCCATCGTGCGCCGCGCGCTGGAATCCCCGCTGCGCCAGATCGCCGAGAACGCAGGCGTCGACGGCGCCGTCGTTGCCGGCAAGATCCGTGAATCGGACGATCTGAAGTTCGGCTTCAACGCGCAGACCGAAGAGTATGGCGACATGTTCGCCTTCGGCGTGATCGACCCTGCCAAGGTGGTCCGCACCGCGCTGGAAGACGCTGCATCGATCGCCGGTCTGCTGATCACGACCGAGGCGATGGTTGCCGACAAACCCGCCAAGGAAGGCGCCGGCGCCGGTGGCGGCATGCCCGACATGGGCGGCATGGGCGGCATGATGTAAGCTGCCCGGTCATCCGGACAGATGGGGAAGGGGGCCTTTGGGCCCCCTTTCTTTTTGGCGCGACGGAATTTTTGCGGCGGTTTTTCGGTGGCGGTCTTTCGCGGGGTTCTTGAACCGGCGCTGGCAACTGTCATATCGCGCGGGTAGCCTGCCGATGTTTTGCTTTCCCGGGGGATTGAGATGCGATTTCTGATTTCGGTTTTCTTGTCCGTTCTGCTGACCTCTGCCGCCCTGGCCGGGGACGACGGCCGCAGCCTTGCCATCGGCGGCGATGCCTTTCGTGCCGGCCGCAGCGTGAGTGTTTCCCAGATGGGGCGGACCGATCTGTTCCTGGCCGGGGAAAAGGTGACGGCGGCGGCTGACATCGCCGGCACCGCGCATATGGCGGGCCGCTGGGTGACGCTCTCCGGCGATGCCGGTGGCAACGCCTACATGGCGGGCCAGGACGTGACGCTGAACGGCGCGGTGGCGGGCAACGCGACCCTGTTCGGTCAGGAGGTCACCGTGCAGGGGCCGGTTGCGGGCAACCTGCGCGCCTCGGGCTCCGAGCTGCGGATCGACAGCGAAATCGGCGGCTATGCCCTGCTGGCGGGGGAACGCGTGACGCTTAACAGCGTGGTCGCGGGGGACATGGCGCTGACCGCGCGCGACGTGGATTTCGGCCCCGGCGCCCGCGTCGGCGGCACCCTGACCCTCTATGAAACCACCCCAGGGCAGCTGACGGTTCCGGCCTCAGTCGCGCCGGAGGATCGAATCGAGCGGCGCAAGATCAAGGACCGGGGACCGCTGGAGTGGGGCGGCGGACCCGAGATGGTGTCCTGGCGCGGGGTGCTCGGCGGGTTCCTGTTCGGCGTCCTGCTGGTGGCCGGTGTGGCCGCCCTGATCGCGGCGCTGGCGCCCGAGATGCTGGCGGCGATGCGGCGGCGTATCCTCGACCGGCCCGGGCGCACCTTTGGCGTCGGGTTCGTGGCGCTCTCGACGCTCAGCGGTGCGGGAATCGTCGTGGCGCTGACCGGGATCGGCATCCTGCTGACCCCGGCGTTTGTCCTGCTGGCCTTGCTGGCCGGGTTCTTTGGCTATGTGGTCGGGGCCTATGCCTTTGGCGTGGCGCTGCTTTCGGCGGCGGGCCGCACCCTGCCGGACAGCATCGGTGACCGGGCGCTTGCGGCCGGTGTCGGCGCGCTGGTCGCGGGCGTGATCGGGCTGGTGCCCTTCCTCGGCTGGCTCTTCGTCCTGCTGATGCTGCTGACCGGGCTGGGGGCGCTGGCGATCCGGCTGCTGCCAGACCACATGCTCGGCGCGCCGCGCTACTGATCGGATCCTTACATGCTGCGCCTTTCCCTGCTGGTCGTGCTGACCATGGCGGCCTTTGCGGCCAACTCGCTGTTGAACCGGGCCGCCGTCGATAGCGGCGCGATCGGCCCCTCCGGTTTTGCGGCGGTGCGGGTGGCGGCGGGGGCGGCGCTGCTGGTGGTGCTGGTGCTGGCGCGGCGGCAGGCGCTGCCGCTGTGGCATCGGCGGCGCTGGGCCGGGTCGCTGTCGCTCACCGTCTACATGGTCGGGTTCTCGCTGGCCTATCTGACGCTCGACGCCGGGCTGGGGGCGCTGATCCTGTTCGGGGTGGTGCAGATCACCATGCTCGGGCTCGGGGCGATGGGCGGCGCGCAGGTGGGGCGGCGGCAGGTGGTGGGCGCGGGTGTGGCCTTTGCCGGGCTGGCCTGGATCCTCTGGCCGACGGGCGAGGCGCAGGTTTCGCTCTCGGGCGGGCTGTGGATGGCGGCGGCCGGGATCGGCTGGGGCGTCTACACCCTGAGCGGCCGGGCGGAACCGGCGGCGCTGCCCGCCACGGCGGCGAATTTCTGCCTCGCGCTGCCGCTGACCGCGCTGCCGCTGCTTTGGGCGGTGGGCGAGGGGCAGGCCACCGGGACCGGGCTGGCGCTGGCGGCGCTGGCCGGGGCGGTGACCTCGGGCCTGGGTTATGCCCTGTGGTACAGCCTGGTGCCCCGGCTCGGGGCGGCGACGGCAGCGACCCTGCAACTCAGCGTGCCGGTGATCGCACTGGCCGCCGGTGCGGCGCTTTTGGCCGAGGCGCCGGGGCTGCGGCTGATCCTGGGCGCGGGGGTGGTGCTGGGCGGGATCGCGCTGGCGCTGCCGCGCCCGGCGCGCGGCTGAGCCGCTTGCCGCTTTTCACCCGCCGTCAAACCGCCTATCCCGCCTGCATGCGATACTTGGCTCTCCTTCTCCTGCTCTGGCCTGCCGCGGCGATGGCCGATTGCGTCGTTCTGCTGCACGGGCTGGCGCGGACCGAGTCCTCCTTCTTGGTGATGGACGAGGTGCTCAGCGGGCGCGGCTACAAAGTGGTGCGGCCCGGTTACCCCTCGACCGACCTGCCGATCCCGACGCTGGCGGATCAGACCCTTCCGCCGACGATCGAGGCGTGCGGCAAGGAAACGGTGCATTTCGTGACCCATTCGATGGGCGGAATCCTGCTGCGCTACTGGCTCAGGGATCACCGGCCCGAGAATCTGGGTCGCGTGGTGATGCTGGGGCCGCCGAACCAGGGTGCGCAACTGGTGGACGCGCTGGACGACTGGGAGGTGTTCGGCCTGCTCAACGGTCCGGCGGGCAAGCAGCTTGGCACCGGGCCGGGCAGCGTGCCGCGCGCCCTGCCGCCGGTGGATTTCCCGCTCGGCGTGATCGCGGGCACCGAAACGCTCAATCCGATCTTCAGCGGGATGATCGACGGGCCGGACGACGGCAAGGTCGCGGTCCGCGAAACCCTTGTGGCGGGCATGGCGGCGCATCTTGTCCTGCCGGTGACCCATACCTTCATGATGAACAACCCGCGCGTGATCGCCCAGGCGGTGCATTTCATCGAAACCGGGCGGTTCGATCCCGGGATCACCTGGCTTGAGGCGCTGCTGGCGGAAATCGACGAGATCTGCCTGACCGGCGATTGCCCGCCCGAACCGGTCTCGGAGCCGACCCGATGACGGGGCTGGCGCTGGATCTGACCGGGGCAAAGGTGCTGCGGCCCGGCGCGGGGCTGGTGTGCGATGCGCTGTCTTTCGCCGGCGGAAAGATCGTTGCGGATCGCGCGGGTCGCGTGGTCGATCTGAGCGGCTGCCTGGTGCTGCCCGGCATCGTCGATCTGCACGGCGACGGGTTCGAGCGCCACGTCGCCCCCCGGCGCGGCGCGATGACCGACCTGGAGGAGGGGATCGCGGCGGCGGCGGCGGAACTGGCCAGCCATGGCATCACCACCGCCGTTCTGGCCCAGTTCCACAGCTGGGAGGGCGGGCTGCGCGGGCCGGAGTTCGCCGCCCGGGTGATGCCCGCCATCGCCGCCGCGCGGGCGCGCGTGGTGCCCGACCTGATCCCGCAGTTGCGGTTCGAGACCCATCTGCTCGACGCCTATGACGACCTGCCCGACTGGCTGACCGCGTGGCAGGTGCCCTACCTGGTGTTCAACGATCACCTGCCGCATGACCGGCTGGCCGAGGGGCGCAGGCCGAAACAGCTGACCGGGCAGGCGCTGAAGGCAGGGCGCAACCCGGACCGGCATTTTGAATACCTGCTGGAGTTGCACGCGCGCGGCGGCGAGGTTCCGGCGGCCCTCGATGCGCTCTGCGCCCGGCTGGCAGCGCAGGGGGTGCGCATGGGCAGCCACGACGACCACAACGCCGGGGAGCGCGCCGATTGGCGCGGGCGCGGCGTGCGGATCGCCGAGTTCCCCGAGACGCAGGAGGCCGCCGAAAGTGCCCGTGTCGGCGGTGACGCCATCGTCATGGGGGCGCCCAACCTGATGCGCGGCGGCTCGCACAAGGGCAACGTCAGCGCGCTGGACGTGGTGGCGATGGGGATGTGCGATGCGCTGGCCTCGGACTATCACTATCCCAGCCCGCGCCGCGCCGCGCTGCGGCTGGCCGAAACCGGGGTGCTGCCCTTCGAGGCGGCCTGGGACCTGGTCTCCTGCGGTCCCGCGCGGGTGCTGGGGATGGGCGATCGCGGCACGCTGGAGGTCGGGAAACGGGCCGATTTCGTGGTGCTGGAAGAAATGACGGGGCGTGTCGCCGCCGTTTTTGCCGCCGGGCGGGTGGCCTCAATGGCCGGCGAGATGGCGGAACGGTTCCTGTCCTGACCCGGCGCCGCGCGGGGTCAGGGGCGTCAGCGCGGCGGCCGAATCACCCGGTTGACATGGCCCATCTTGCGGCCCGGCTTGACCTCGGCCTTGCCATAAAGGTGGATCGCGGTGTCGCTGTCGCGGGCCAGATCCGGCACCCGGTCCATGTCGTCGCCGATCAGGTTCTCCATCATCACATCCGCGTGGCGCTGCCCGTCGCCCAGCGGCCAGCCCGCGACGGCGCGGATGTGCTGTTCGAACTGGTCCACGGTGCAGCCGGTCTGGGTCCAATGGCCAGAGTTATGGACGCGCGGCGCGATCTCGTTGACCAGCAGACCGGAGGGCGTGACGAAAAGCTCCACCCCCATTACGCCGGTGTAATCCAGCGCGTTGAGGATATTGGCCGCCAGCAGCACCGCGTCGCTGCGCTGCATCGGGCTCAGCCGGGCGGGCACGGTGGTGGTCCGCAGGATGCCGCCCTCGTGCAGGTTCTCGCCGGGGTCGAAACAGGCGACCGATCCGTCGACCCCGCGCGCGGCGATGACCGAGACCTCGTGGCTGAATGCGACGAACCCCTCCAGGATCGCGGGGGCACCGGCCATGTCGGCCAGCGCCTGCGCGGCATCGTCGGGGGCCATGATCCGCGCCTGCCCCTTGCCGTCATAGCCGAAGCGGCGGGTCTTGAGGATCGCGGGCGTGCCGATCTCTTCCAGTGCCTCGGCCAGATCCTCGGCATCGTCGACGGCGGCGAAGGGGGCGGTTTTCAGCCCCAGGTCCGAGAGGAACGCCTTTTCCACCAGCCGGTCCTGGCTGATCTTCAGCGCCTTGCGGCCGGGGCGGATCGGGCGCAGCGGCTCCAGCAGGTCGAGCGCGGAGGTGGGGATGTTTTCAAACTCGTAGGTGATCACATCGACGGTTTCGGCAAAGGCGCGCAGCGCCGCCTCGTCGTCGTAACCGGCGGTGGTTACCCGCGCGGCGACCTGGCCCGCAGGCGGGTTGACGCCCGGCTCGTAGATATGGGTGGCAAAGCCGAGCCTGCTGGCCGCGACCGAGAGCATGCGGCCAAGCTGGCCGCCGCCGAGGATGCCGATCACGGCGCCGGGGGCGAGCGGTTCAGTCATCCTGTGGCACCTCGGGGATCGAGGCGGACAGGGCGGCGCGCCAATCGTCCAGCCGCCGGGCCAGCGCGGGGTCCTGCAACGCAAGGATGCCGGCGGCCATCAGCCCGGCGTTGGCGGCGCCTGCGGCGCCGATCGCCATGGTCGCGACCGGAAATCCCTTTGGCATCTGCACGATGGAATAAAGCGAATCGACCCCCGACAGCGCCCGGGTCTGTACCGGCACGCCGATCACCGGCACGCGGGTCTTGGAGGCCATCATGCCGGGCAGGTGTGCAGCGCCCCCGGCGCCGGCGATGATAACCTGCAGCCCGCGCTCCACGGCGGTCTTGCCATAGTCCCACAGCCGGTCGGGCGTGCGGTGCGCCGACACGATCCGCGCCTCATGGGCAACCTGGAGGATGTCGAGGATGTCGGCGGCCTCTTTCATGGTGGGCCAGTCCGACTGGCTGCCCATGATGATGCCCACGGAAGGTCTGGCCATGTATCGCGCCCCTTGCTGTACCCGCTGCTGCGAAAGAGCGCGCACTATAGCCAAATCGCGGTGTCAGGCAATGCGGTGGAGCGCCGACCCGGGCCCGACCCGGGCCCGACCCGGACCCGGTCAGGCGATGATGTCCGGCAACAGCCGGTCTTCGATCAGGGAAATCATGTCCTTGAGCCGAAGTTTCTTCTTTTTCAGACGCTTGATGGTCAGCGCGTCGCCAGTTCCGCGCTCGACCAACGCGGTGATCGCCTCGTCCAGATCGCGGTGCTGGCGGCGGAACACCTCCAGTTCCACGCGCAGCACCTCGTCGGTTTTCATCGAGATGTCGGTCTGGGCGTTCATGGGGCGACTCGCGGCTCCGGTTGATGGCTGGCGTTCAGGATACGACGAAGCTGGCGGTTCGCCTAGCCCTTGTTAATTCACGGCATTCTGCCCATATTTGGCTGGTGCGGTCGCCTGATGGGGCCGTGCAAGCCGTCGCTTTGATTGAAAAGGACGAATGACGTGTCGAAACTTACCCTGGGGTCCTACCCGCACATGCTGGGATTCGAGCAGCTGGAACGCCTGCTGGAACGCTCGGCCAAATCGGGCAACGAGGGTTACCCCCCCTACAACATCGAACAAACGTCGGATTTCTCCTATCGCATCACCCTGGCCGTGGCCGGGTTCGCCGAGGAGGATCTTTCGATCACGGTCGAGGATCGCCAGTTGGTGATCCGCGGCCGTCAGGGCGACGATGGCGCCGGGCGGGTGTTCCTGCATCGCGGGATCGCCGGGCGGCAATTCCAGCGCATGTTCGTGCTGGCCGATGGCGTCGAAGTGGGCGAGGCGATCATGGAGAACGGTCTGCTGCATGTGGACCTGACCCGCGCCGCGCCCGAAAGCGTCGTGCAGACGATCAACATCAGAAAGGGGTAACGGATATGAACACGCCTTTTGATTTCAACCAGGACGGCCGCAGAATCGTTTACGTCAAGGCGGTCGATGTCGCCGATCTCCCGGACGAGGTGCGCGCCGGTGCAGGCGGGCGCGAGCAGCTTTACGCGGTGCATGATTCGGAAGGCCAGCAGATCGCGCTGGTGGCCGACCGCCGCCTCGCCTTCGCGCTGGCGCGGCAGAACGATCTCGCGCCCGTCGCGGTGCATTGAGCCGCTATCCCTTCGACTGGGTCGATGCCTTCACCGACCGCCCCTTTGGTGGCAACGGTTGCGTGGTGGTACATGGCGCTGATGATCTGAACGTCGCGGACCGGCTGGCGCTGGTCCGCGAAACCTCGCTCTCCGAATGCGCTTTCGTGGTGGGCTCGGAGGTGGCCGATTTCGGGGCGCGGTATTACCTGGCCGACAAGGAAATCCTGATGGCGGGCCACCCGACGGTGGCGACGGTGGTGTCGCTGATCGACCGGGGGCTGGTGCCGCTGACCGACGGGCGGGCGGAATTCACGCTCGAGGTCAGGTCCGGTGTCTTGCCGATCGCGGTCGATCATCGCGCCGGCCGGACGATGGTCGTGATGACCCAGCCCGCCCCGCGATTCGGCCGCCGTGTGGATCCCGCCGCGATCGCCGCGATGGTATCGCTGGAGCCCGGGGATATCCTCGGCACGCCGCAGGTGGTCTCGACCGGCACGCCGTTCTGCATCACGCTGGTCAGGGACAAACCGGCGCTGCGGCGGGCGCGGCTTGACGCCGCGCTGTTTCACGCGATGAACCCGCAGGGCAGCGCGCGCGACGACATGGTCGAGCCTTTCTTGGTTACGCTCGGGGGCGAGACCTCCGCGGGCGATACCTTCTCGCGCCTGCTGTTGCCACCGCCGATGCCGCCGGAAGACCCGTTCACCGGCTCGGCCACCGGCTGCATGGCCGGGTATCTGTGGCATCACAGGCTGATCGGGGAACCGCGATTCGTCGCCGAACAGGGCCACTGGATGGGGCGCCCCGGCCGGGCCGAGGTCGAGGTGCTGGGACCGCACGAAGCGCCGACCGGCGTGCGCGTCGGCGGCCGGGGCTATGTGCTGATGCGCGGCGAGCTTGATCTTCCCGCCGCTTAAGGGCAGGGGCGGGGCGCGAGACGACAGGAAAGAGCCGAAATGACCGACCCCGCAATCGCCATCCTGCCCTACGGCAACCGCCTGGGTCCGGCCTTGGCTTCCCGGCCGCTGGCCGCGCTGACCTGGCCGCTGGGATGCCCGGACCGTCTGCAGGGCAAATCGGTCGGCGATCTCGAGGTGACCGACCATCTGCTGGTCTATCCCCGCACCGACATGCATGTCCGCCGCCGCAGGGGCACACGGGCGCGGATCTCGTTGATCATGGGAGAGCCGGCGGTGATCCACGGCCGCCATCTCAAGCTGTTGCGGCTGACCTGGCGGCGATTCTTTCGCATCCTCTCCTTCAACCAGGCGCTGCTGGACGCCGTGCCCAATGCCCTGCTGTTCCCGCTGGGCGGGACCTGGGTGCCGGACTGGCGTGGGCTGGCGCTGGAAAAGACCGCGATGTGTTCGCTGATCGCCTCGGAAAAGCGCGATACCGAGGGTCACAAGCTGCGCCATGCCGTCGCCGATTGGGCGCGGGAAACCGGGCGGGACATGGCGGTGATGGGGCGCGGGTACACTCCGTTTGATCGCAAGTCCGACGGTCTGGCGCCCTATCGCTATTCGGTGGTGATCGAGAACGTGCGCGAGACCAACTATTTTTCGGAAAAGCTGGTGGATGCGGTGCTGTGCAGCACCGTGCCGATCTACTGGGGCTGCCCCAACCTCGACCGCTTCATCGACCCCGCGGGGATCATCCAGTGCACGAGCGAGGCGGATATCCGCCGCGCGGTCGATGCCGCCTCGGTCCCCGATTTCGAGGCCCGCCTGCCGGATCTGCGCCGTCTTCAGGGCGCGTTGGAGCCCTATGCCGAGATCGAGCGCCGCGCCGCCGAGGCGGTGCTGAACAGCCTGTGACCCGATGCTTGTACGGCCCGGGCAGACTCACCCGGTGCCGCCAACAAAAACGGCCCGGACATTGCGCCCGGGCCGTTCGATTGTCGGCTCTGCCGTGGCGGATCAGGTGAGGCCGATCAGCCCCATCTGCTCCAGCTTCAGCAGCACCTGGTGGGCGCAGTTGTCGACATCGACATTCTCGGTTTCGACGCGGATCTCGGGGTTCTCGGGCACGTCATAGGGGTCGGAGATGCCGGTGAATTCCTTGATCTTGCCCTCGCGCGCCAGCTTGTAGAGGCCCTTGCGGTCACGGCGCTCGCATTCCTCGATCGTGGTCGCCACATGCACCTCGACAAAGGCGCCGTAGGCCTCGACATCCTCGCGCACGGCGCGGCGGGTGGTGGCATAAGGCGCGATCGGGGCGCAGATGGCGATGCCGCCGTTCTTGGTGATCTCGCTGGCGACATAACCGATGCGGCGGATGTTGAGGTCGCGGTGCTCTTTCGAGAAGCCCAACTCGGAACTGAGGTTCTTGCGCACGATGTCGCCATCCAGAAGCGTCACCGGACGACCGCCCATCTCCATCAGCTTGACCATGAGCGCGTTGGCGATGGTCGATTTGCCGGAGCCGGAGAAGCCGGTGAAGAACACGGTGAAACCCTGCTGGCTGCGCGGCGGCTTGGTGCGGCGCAGCTCCTTGACCACCTCGGGGAAGGAGAACCACTCGGGGATTTCCAGCCCCTCGGCCAGACGGCGGCGCAGCTCGGTGCCCGAGATGTTCAGGATGGTGACGTTGTCGCGATCCGCGATCTCGTCGTTAGGCTCATACTGTGCGCGCTCCTGCACATAGACCATGTGCTTGAAATCGACCATCTCGATGCCGATCTCGTCCTGGTGCTTGCGGAACAACTCCTGCGCGTCGTAGGGGCCGTAGAAATCCTCACCGGCCGAGTTCTTGCCGGGGCCGGCGTGGTCGCGACCGACGATCAGATGGGTGCAGCCGTGGTTCTTGCGGATCAGCCCGTGCCAGACCGCCTCGCGCGGGCCGGCCATGCGCATGGCCAGGTTCAGCAGGCTCATGGTGGTGGTCGCCGCCGGGTACTTGTCCAGCACCGCCTCGTAGCAGCGCACGCGGGTGAAGTGATCTACGTCGCCCGGCTTGGTCATGCCGACCACCGGGTGGATCAGCAGGTTGGCCTGGGCCTCTTTCGCGGCGCGGAAGGTCAGCTCCTGGTGCGCGCGGTGCAGCGGGTTGCGGGTCTGGAAGGCGACGATGCGGCGCCAGCCCAGCTTGCGGAAATAGGCGCGCAGCTCGTTCGGGGTGTCGCGACGGGCGCGGAAATCATAGTGGACCGGTTGCTGGATGCCGGTGATCGGACCGCCGAGGTAGATCTTGCCGGCGCTGTTGTGCAGGTAGTTCACGGCCGGGTGCGCGCTGTCGTCGGCGCCGAACACCTTCTCGGCCTCCAGTGACTTGTTCGGCTCCCAACGGTCGGTCACGGTCATGGTGGCCAGGATCACGCCTTCCTGGTCGCGCAGGGCGATGTCCTCGCCAAGCTCCAGCGTTTCGGCAAAGCTTTCCGAAACGTCGAGGTTGATCGGCATCGGCCAGAGCTGGCCGTTTGCCAAGCGCATGTTTTCGACAACGCCGTTGTAATCGGCTTCGCTCAGGAACCCTTTGAGCGGGTTGAACCCGCCGTTCATCAGCAGTTCCAGATCGCAGATCTGACGCGGTGTCAGGTCCAGGCTTTTCAGGTCGCCGGCCTCGACTTTCAGCTTCTGGGCGGATTCATAGGAAACGTACAGCTCCGGGATCGGAGTCAGGTTGCTAAGCATTGTCATTTCAAATCTCTCGGTTTCGGATCTTTGCACGGGTCCGTCGGACCGGTCGCGCGCGGGATAGACCCGCAACAGGTGGAATGTCCAGTTGCGCGCCGGTTTTTTCGGCAAAGCAGGGGGCGTTTGTGCCACGGACGCAGCTTTCCGCCGGTTTTGCCCGGATTTTCCGGGCTGAGGAAGTATCAGGCCGGGGATGCGGCCTCGGTCAGCAGGTGCTCCAGATCCTGTCCGCTGAGTGTCGCAAGGGCCGCAAGCGGCGCGGAAACCCCGCGCAGCTCCAGCGTGACCAGATCCAGCGTGTCGGTTCCGATGCCGGCGCTCGTCAGCACGGTGCGCGATACCAGCACCTCGACGCCGAGCTCCTTGGTCATGCCCTCAAGGCGGCTGGCGGTATTGACGGTATCGCCGATGATGGTGCGCGGCGCACTGCCCGCCGCGCCGATCTCGCCCAGAACCAGCTCGCCCAGATGCAGCCCGGCGCCGATGCGGATCGGCGGGACGCCCTCGTCCTCAAGGCGCAGGTTGAACGCGGCCAGCGCGGCGCTGAGATCGGCTGCGGCGCGCAGGGCGGCGCGGGCCGAACTGGCCTCGTCGGTGGTCTCGAACACCGCCAGCAGACCATCGCCCAGGTATTTGTCGATGCTGCCGCCGGCGGCGATGATCGGCGGCACGATGGCGTCGAAGAACCGGTTGAGCAGGAACACCACGTCATAGGGCAACTGCCCGGCGGTGCGGGCGGTGAAGCCGCGCATGTCCAGGAACAGGATCACCAGCCGCCGCTCCTGGCCCTGGCTGGCATGGGCGCGCCCGCGTTTTCCGTCCGGCAGGAACACCCGAAACACCGTCGCGGGGTGCTGCGGCCGGATCTGGCAGGCCAGCCGGGTGTTGGGGCCGGCCTTGACCGCGCGCAGGCTGTTGAGCTCGGCCGGGTCCGGCGGGTGCAGCAGGTCGGCGCCTTCCTCGATTACCACGCGGCAGGTGGTGCAGCGTCCGCGCCCGCCGCAGAGCGCGGTATGCGGCACCCCGTGCAGCCGCGACATCTCCAGCAGGGTCAGCCCGCGCGGCGACGTGACCTCGGGCCCGTCCGCATAGCGGATCCGGACCGAGCGGCGGCGGCGTACGATCCGGCGTCCGAAATGTACGATTCCGGCCAGCGCCAGCAGCCCCAGGAAGATCCAGAACCCCGTCCGCGCGATGCCGATCAGGATGTCGAAGGTGGAAGCGTCGGGCCAGTTGAACGCCGCCATCGCCTCGGCTCGTGCCTGTGGGTCGGCGAACAGCGCGCGCATCCGCCGCCCCTCGGTCATGAACCCGGCCAGCGCGAAGGCGGGCACCAGCGCGGCGGCGGCGATGAGATAGGGCAGCGCCCGCCGCCACCACGGTTTCAGCCGCAGCCAGAAATGCAGCCCGATGCAGCCGTGCGCCCAGACCAGCAGCAGCAAGAGCGATTGCATCCAGCCGTCCGGGGTGTTCCAGATCAGCACCGCGATATAGCTCATCTCGTCGTTCAGCGCGAAAAGCTCGTGCGCGATGCGTGTATGCACCACATGCGCGATCAGCAGAACCGGGATGGTCAGGCCAAAGCCGTATTGCAGCGCCTGCCACGCCGGCATGCGGAGGGTGCGCCGTTCAGCCAGGCTGAGCAGCGCCAGCCCGGCGTGGATCAGCAGTGCCCCATGCAGGATCACCCCCCCGACAAGATTGCGGGTGAACAGCTGGCGCGCGTCCTGAAACCCGTCCATCAGCGACGGTGACAGCAGCCCGAACCCGACGTTGAGAAAGTGGAAGAAGGCGAAGACGAACAGAATCAGCCCGCTGCCGATGCGCAGTTTCGTGACCCAGGTCCCCCGCCAAAGAACGCTCAAGAAACCGGCCCCCGCCCCGAGTTGTCCCGCCGCAACACTGCGGCGTCGCGGGCGGCGGGGTCAAGGGGCGGCGCGGACCGCCTCAGGATGCAATCAGTCGTTCTGCGCGGCCAGCCAATGCTCGGCGTCGAGCGCGGCCATGCAGCCCATGCCGGCGCTGGTCACCGCCTGGCGGTAGGTGTGGTCGGTCAGATCGCCGGCGGCGAAGACACCCGGAACCGAGGTCGCGGTGCTGCCCGGCTCGACCTTGACGTAGCCGCCGTTGTGCAACTCGAGCTGATCCTTGACCAGTTCGCTGGCCGGGGCGTGGCCGATGGCGACGAAGACGCCCTTGCAGGTGATCTCGGTGATCTCGCCGGTGTCCACATGCTTGACCCGCACCGCCTCGACGCCTTTGGGGTTGTCGGTGCCGACGACCTCGTCCAGCACGTGATGCCAGAGCGGTTCGATCTTGGGGTTCTTCATCAGCCGGTCGATCAGGATCCGTTCCGCGCGCAATTCGTCCCGGCGGTGGATCAGCGTGACCTTGGAGGCGAAATTGGTCAAAAACAGCGCCTCTTCCACGGCGGTGTTGCCGCCGCCGATGACCACAATTTCCTGGCCGCGGTAGAAGAACCCGTCACAGGTGGCGCAGGCCGAGACGCCGAAGCCCTTGAAGGCCTCTTCCGACGGCAGGCCGAGCCATTTGGCACGCGCGCCGGTGGCCAGGATGACGGCGTCGGCGGAATAGGTGGTGCCGCTGTCCCCCTTGGCGGTGAAGGGGCGTTTCGACAGGTCCAGGTCGGTGATGATGTCGCCGATGATCTCGCATCCCATCGCCTTGGCATGGTCCTGCATCCGCACCATCAGGTCGGGGCCCTGCACCTCGGTGTCGCCGGGCCAGTTCTCGACCTCGGTGGTGGTGGTAAGCTGCCCGCCGGGTTCGATCCCCTGCACGAGGATGGGTTCCAGCATGGCGCGGCTGGCGTAGATGCCGGCGGTATAGCCGGCCGGGCCGGAGCCGATGATCAGAACCCTGGTTTGGCGCGTGTCAGTCATGTTGTCCCCACAGATCAGCAGCGCGGCGGCCGGGGGCCACCGCAGTCCGTTGAGCATATAAGCCAGGCCGCCAATGGCTTAAAGCCCTCTCTCGGGGCCATTCGACACAGGGCGTGCTGCCTGTTTTTTCGCCTTGGTCTTTGGGATGATTGCGCCGCAGCGAAACATTATTGCGCGTACCCGGCGCGCTGCTATAAGAAACGCAACACGAAGGGGAACTCGCGATGGCGACTACACGACTAGATCCGATAGATCGCAAGATCCTTTCGGAACTTCAGGCCGATGGACGGATGACCAATGTCGAATTGGCCAAGCGTGTTGGAATATCCGCCCCCCCCTGCCTGCGGCGCGTGCGTACGCTTGAGGAGTCCGGTCTGATCCGGGGCTACCACGCGGATGTGAACGCGCGCGAGCTGGGGTTCGAGGTGCAGGTCTTTGCCATGGTCGGGCTGGACAGCCAGGCCGAGTCGGAACTGAGCGCCTTCGAGGAACGCTGCCGTCAATGGCCGCTGGTGCGGGAGTGCCACATGCTGAACGGCGAGGTCGATTTCATCCTGAAGTGCGTGGCCCCCGATCTGAGCAGTTTCCAGAGTTTCCTGACCGGGGATCTGCTGACCACGCCGAACGTGGCCAGCGTCAAGACCTCGCTGGTGATCCGCGGCGCCAAGGACGAACCGGGGGTGCCCTTCGACGTGCTCGAGGAACGGCTGAGCCGGTCGGCCTGAGCGCGGATCAGGCGCTCAGCGCGTTGATCTCGCCATCGCCGGCACGCGCGTAGGCCATCGGGCCGAAGTCATAGATCGACGAGATATGCGGGAACAGGTCGAGATAGACCTCGCGGAGGGCAGGGCTGATCAGATGCAGCGCGTTGGTTCCCGGGTGATAGGTTTCGAACTCCAGCCCGCCGATGCGGATCACCGAATGCTGCCTCAGGCAGAGATGGAACAGCTGCACGGCGGTGGGCGGCGCGGTCTCGATGGCGTTCATGCCGTCGATGAATTCCGCAACCGGGGTCAGCAATGGCGATTGGCCCGCCAGCTTGCGCAGGTGCCCGGGTGTTTTCAGCAGGCGCGCGGCGGGGCCGGCCAGGACATCTGACATCGGCACCTGCATGCCAAAACTGTCGGCCATGATGCGCACCAGCGGGTGACAGCGGCCCTTGGCGTCCGGGCGGCCGGGGACGATCAGGGTGCTGCCCTTCCACATCAGGGTTTCGGCGGCGCCGTCGCGGGTGACAATCCGGTCGCCGGGCAGAAGATCCTCGACAGCGATCTGACCGGCCTCGGTTTCGATCAACGAGCCGCGGGTAAAGGCGGAAAACGCGTTCTCGAACAGCGGCAGTGCCGGGGCGATATGGCGGCTGTCGACGATATCCCCGTTGGCGGCAAGCGCGCTGACCTCATACCGGCGCAGCTGTGGCCGCGAGCGCGCCCGCAATGCGGCGGGATCTTGCAGAATGGGGCTGGTCTGGACGGCATTGCGCGCAGCCCGCGCGAGCGAGGTGGGGATCGTCATTCATCGGCCCTTTCTTGTCGGGTCGCATCTGCGTCGGCCCCCACCGACAACGACAGATGGACACGGGTAAACACGTGATCGGCATCTGTACTGCTACGATTTGTCCAAAAAACGCTTATAATTGTCAAAAAATTGCCCTTTTACGCCCGTTGGACGGGATCAATCCGCCGGGGCTACCCATTACTGTTTCTAAACATGCGAGAAATTGGCCACATTTCGGCCATTAACCGATTCTCGCGTTCCGCCAATTTGCCCGGGACCATCGCCCGGACTCGGTCGGCGCGGTTACGCGCTTTGGGCCTGATGGCGTGCTGCGGCGGCGCGCGGCGTACGGGTTCCGCGGGCCCAGGGCAGAGGGGCCTCGGTGGACTTCGCGGTGGCGATGACCGATGCGATAAAGCGTGATTTCCGTTTCATGGGTTCTGCTCCTGCCTGATGCCGTCCGTTCGATGCGGCGATTTCTTTGATCAGACTATCGGCGAGCATTCAGGCGGACGTGGGACCGGGGCTGGGAGATTCCGCGCCCAAATGGGGCCGGACGGGCGCAATTGCGGCGGTTCGGTCGCAATCCCGCGTGACGGCGTCGGTCAGAGCCGGATCGCCGAGAGCAGGCGGCCATAGTCGGCCTCGCCGGCATGGGTGGTGCGGCGGTAGGAATAAAACCGGTCCGGGTCGGAATAGGTGCAATGGCGCGTCCACTCCGCCTCGCCGATGCCGGCGGAACGGAGCCGGTGCCGCCCGTAGCCAGGCAGGTCGAAGTGATACCTGTCGCCCTCGCCGTTGATGAAGAAGCGGCCGTTGCCGGGATCGTCTGCAAGGAAATCGTCGATGAACTCGGGGCCCACCTCGTAGGCGCGCTGGGAAATCGTCGGACCGATCACCGCCACGGTATCGGCGCGATGGGCGCCGAGGGCCTCCATCGCCTCCAGGGTGGCCTCCAGCACGCCGTCGAGCGCGCCGCGCCAGCCGGCATGGGCGGCGCCGATCACCCCGGCGGTCTTGTCGGCGAACAGCACCGGCTGGCAATCCGCGGTCAGGACCGAAAGCGCGATCCCCGGCGTGGCGGTGACCAGCGCGTCGGCGCGCGGCATATCCGCAAGCGGACCTGTCACCGGAACGACATCGGCCGAATGTACCTGGTGGACCGCCACCAGCGCATCGGCCTCGATCCCCAATGCGGTGGCGGCGCGGCTGCGGTTGATCGCCACCGCTTCGCGCTGATCCGATGAGCCGGGGCCGCAGTTCAACCCGGAGAACACCCCCGAGGATGCGCCGCCGCGTCGGGTGAAGAACCCGTGCCGCAACGGGGCAATGCGATCGGAAGTGAGGATTTCCAGAGTCATGGGGCCAGTCCGGGCGGTGGGGCGGCCTGGGTCGGATAGAGACCCAGCACCTTGAACAGGTTTCCCATTTCGTCGGGGTGCGTCAACCGGCGATGTGCCGCGACCAGATCGTCGAGCGCGGCGCCGGAGCGGCCCCGCGCCAGTGCCTGCGCCCGCGCGGTGATGCCCAGACGTTCGAGGAAAACCCCCTGCGGGGTCACTCGGCTATGGGCGCAGCCTGCGGCGCGGGCGGCCTCGGCCAGCGGTTCGAAATCCACATGCGCGGTCAGATCGGCCTGGCCCGGATCGGCCAGAACATCGGCCGGTTCATGCGCGCGCAGGGCCTGCAACGTGTCGCCCAGGCTGCGCCAGTCGCCATAATCCACGATCAGAGTCGCCCCGCCCCGCGCCGCGATTCGCGTGGCAAGGGCCGAGATGATCGGCGCCGCCGCCTCGCAGACCTCGACCAGATCGCCAGCGCTTGTGTCCTCCAGCCGGTGCGCCAGCGCCGCTTGCGGTGCCTCGGCGCCAAGCCCGAAGGCCAGCGCGCCGTCGCGCAGCCCGACCCGCCGCTCGCACCAGCCCGCGCCCTGGCGCAGGAACTGGCGCACCGGCAGGGCGTCGAAAAATTCGTTAGCCACGGCAAAAAGTGGCCGGTCGCCGGGCAGGTCCTCGACCCGGTCGAGCCATCGCGGCGCGTGTCCCTTTAGGGTCTTCGCCTGCACCGCGCGCAGGGCGGGGGAGGCCTCGATCAGGCAGATCTCGGCGGCCGCGCAAAACCCCGGCACCGCGCGGGCGGCGCGCAACACGTCCGCCATCAGCGTGCCGCGCCCGGGCCCCAGTTCGGCCAGCACGAACCGCTTTGGCCGTCCCTGGTCGATCCAGCTTTGTGCCAGCGCCAGCCCGATCAATTCACCGAACATCTGGCTGATTTCCGGTGCCGTGGTGAAATCGCCCTTGGTCCCCAATGGATCGCGGGTGGTGTAATAGCCGTGGACCGGGTGCAAAAGGCACTCGGCCATGTAATCGGCGATGCTCAGCGGGCCGGTCTCCCGGACCCGCGCGATCAGGTCGTTCCGCAGGCTCATGTCGCGGTCCGTCGGACCCGCAGCGCGAAGAACAACCCGAGCGCGATCATCGGCAGCGACAGGATCTGTCCCATCGTCAGCCCGTAGCCGCCCAGGTGAAACGCCAGCCCCAGCGGATTGCCGGGCGAGACGAATTGCGCGTCGGGCTGGCGGGCAAACTCGACGAGGAACCGGGCCAGCCCGTAGCCGGAAAGGAAGATGCCCAAGGTCAGGCCGGGACGCTTGAGCGCGCCGCGCCGGTAGACCAGCCAGAGCAGCAACGCCCCCAGCACCAGCCCCTCGATCCCCGCCTCGTAAAGCTGCGAGGGGTGGCGCGCGCAGGGGCCAGCCACGCCGGGGCAGTCCTGCGCCGCCGGTCCGGGAAACACCACGCCCCAGGGCAGGTCGGTGGGCCGGCCCCAGAGCTCGGCATTGACAAAATTGGCCAGCCGCCCCAGCAGCAGCCCCGGCGGCACGACATGGGCGATCAGGTCGGCCGCGCCGAGCCGGGATATGCCGTGCCGCGCGGTGAACAGCCAAGAGGCCACGATCACCCCCAGCAGGCCTCCGTGGAAGGCCATGCCGCCCTGCCAGACCATGACGATCTCGGCCGGGTGCCGCAGGTAGTAGGCGGGCTGATAGAAAAGCACGAATCCCAGCCGCCCGCCGAGGATCACCCCGAGGATGATCCAGGTCAGCAACTCCTCGATCTGCTGCGGGGTCATCGGCGCGGCGTTACCAGGCCAGAGCGCCGCGCGCCGCACCGCCCGCAGGGCCAGTTGCCAGGCGATCAGGATGCCGGCGATATAGGCCAGCGCATACCAGCGCAGCGCGAACTCCATGCCAAAGAGCGTGAAGGAGACCAGTTCGGGCGAGAGATCGGGAAATCGAAGGGCAGCCTGCATATGCGTCTCCTTGCCTGCAGGCGCGGGGCGAAGTCAACCTTGCCGCAGCGCCGCGCAGGGCCCATATAGGGGCCAACCGCGACACGGAGACCACAGATGCAGACCCGCAACAAGATCCTCGACGATATCTCGCAGCTGATGACCAACGCGATGGGCGTTGCGCAGGGCGCCAAGGACGAGGCGGAGACGGCGATGAAATCGCTGATGGACCGCTGGCTGGCCGACCGTGATTTCGTGACCCGCGAAGAATTCGACGCGGTGCGCACGATGGCGCAGAAGGCGCGCGAAGAGAATGCCGCGCTGACCGCCCGGATCGCCGCGCTGGAAGAGAAGGCGGGCAAGTAACGGCGCCCGGACCGCGGTCTCGCCGCGGTCTTGCCCGGGCGCGCGGCCTGCGGCACTGTGCGCGGGTTCCCGCGCCGGGGCGGCTGGCCCCGGAGAAATGGAGGGTTCAGCGTGCTCCCGCGTCTCCGGGTGGGGTTTCTCTCGCCGCACAATCCCTTTGATCGACAGGCCTTCAGCGGCACCGCGTATTTCGCGTTCCGGGCGTTGTCGCGCCGGGCGGACCTGTCGGCCCGGGTTCTCGGCCCCTACCGGGCGCCCTGGCGCCTGCGCCACCTGGAGCGCATCGCGCGCCGGACGGAGCCTGCGGTCGATCCGCTCCGGCTCGACCTTGCGGGGCTCGATGCCATCGTCGCCCTGACGGCGACGGACCTGGTGCATCCGCTTCTGACGCGCACCGATGTCCCCATCGTGCATGTCACCGATGCGACCCCCGCCTTCATCCGGGCGTTCTACGGGCATCCGGTGTCGCAGGCGGTCGAGATCCGCGAGGCAGAGGTGCTGGGCGGGGCGGCGCTCACGGTCTATTCGTCGCGCTACATGGCCGACCGGGCGCTGGAGGAGCTGGGGGGCGATCCGGCGCGGGTCACCTGCGTGCCGTTCGGCATCAACATGGAGGATCTCCCCGCCGCCGCGCCGGACAAGCCGCCGCTCGATCCGCTGCGCCTGCTCTGGGTCGGCACCGACTGGCAGCGCAAGGGCGGGCAGATCGCGCTCGATACGCTTGCGGCCTTGCGCGCCACGGGGCAGGGCGCGGTCCTGTCGCTGGTGGGCGACGTGCCCGGCAGTATCGCCCTGCCGCCGGGGGCGGAGCGGATCGGCCACCTCGACAAGAACCGCCCGCGCGACGTGGCGCGGCTGGCGTGGCTGTTCGCCCGGGCGCATCTGTTCATCCTGCCGACCCGGGCCGATTGCACGCCGATGGTGGTGGCCGAGGCCAATGCCCACGCCACCCCGGTTCTGATCACCGGGACCGGCGGTATCGGGTCGCTGATCGAAGAGGGAACCAACGGACGCATGATGCCGATGGAGGCCGGGCCGCAGGACTGGGCAAATGCCGTCCTCGCGTTGATCGCCGATCCAACGCGCCATGAAGCGCTGTGCCGCGCCAGTTTCGACCATGCTCATACGCGCCTGACCTGGGAAGCCTGGGCGCGGGATCTGACCGCGCTCTTGCTGTAAGTTGACACTTATTCTTTCAGGGATATCGGAAGACCCGTGAAGAGGGTGGAAGACGGGTGAAAACAAGGTGTTGCGAGAGAGTTGGCGCGCAGAACGGCGGAACCACGAATAGGCGTTGATGCACAACTCGCTCCTGAAAGATTCACAACGCGAATCCATGGGTTTAGAAGGGCTGCATGCGGAAACCTTTAGCCGCCCGCTACCGCACGACGAACTGGTCCGCTTGCAACGCCGCGATGCGGAAGCGCGGCTCCCTGTTGATCTGGTTGGACAAGGAGATGATATGGCACGCTCCGCGTGATGGGCGCCCCGGGCGCCCTCCGGTATCTCCCTGTGATGTTTGGTCTCTTGATTTCAGTCGTCGTAGGTTCCGGGATGCGGCACGGGCATGCGCCCCTCCAGCTGGTCGATGCGCGGCAGGTAGGCGCACGGGAACAGGTGGAACGGCCCCGGTGGCGCCGGCAGCCAGTTCGCCCCGCGGTCGGGTCCGGGGTTGTCGGCCCCGATCCAGATGTCCAGCGAGCCATCCGCATTGCGCCGAAGCCCTGGGCTCCGGTCGCCGATGGCAAAGCGGTCCAGCTCGTTGCGGACGAAAAAGAACTCGCCCAAGGGGGTCGGCTCGTACATCGAAAGCGACCAGAAGGCATCGCAGGGCAGATCCCCGCCCGGCGGGAAATGCATCCGCCACTTTCGCCGTCCGTCGAAGGGCACGCCCTTCTCCCCGCCCGAGCGGAGATAGGTCGCCTCGTCAAGCGGCAGCGCCCCCAACCCGCCCACGGCCACCGCTGCGCGCAGGAAATAGTCCTGCCCGTAGATGCCGAGGTTGCGTCATGGCCAGACCCAGCCGCCGCCCCCTTGGCCATCGAGGTCTGGATCCGCGCCAGGCGGTCGGCCGCGATCTGGATGCCCGACTCGATCGCCTCGGCCTCGTCCGGGGTAAAGGCCGACGAATCGAACAGCTGGTCCGGCCCGTTGCCCAGCGATGCGATCCGGCGCAGCAGCGCAAGGTCGGTGCGCGGCGGCCGGTTGATGCTGATCAGCCGGTTCGCCTCACCAAGAAACGTGTCCCAGGGCGCATCGCGCAGGACTCTCTCTCCCTCGACATTGTCGTGCTCCGGCGCCTCCAGCCCGAGGCCATCCGCCGCCGAAAAGTCTCGAGGATCACCAGCGGCAGCGCGTAGACAAAGGCCTCCTGCGCCAGCGCGGCAAGATCCTGGGTCGTCGGTCGGGTCATGGGTTTGTTCACAGGGTTTCTCCTCTCAGGGTGGCCGTTCGCCGCCGCAGGGTCAGGACCGTCAGCGCGGCAAGAAGGACAAGATCGGCAAGATCCAGACCGGGGTTCTCGAACAGTAGAAGCAACGCCGCGGTCAGGTGCAGACCGCGCCAGACCGTCGTGGCCGGCCCACCAAAACCATAGCCCGCAAAGCCCACGCCCAGCGCCCAGACAGGGCCGATCAGGCGCAACAAGCCGATGGCGAAATCGGTCGGTTCGAACCCGATCACCAGGAGCAGCGACGGGTTGTAGACAAAGACGAATGGCACGATGAATCCGATGAGCGTCAGCCGCATCGAAACGATTGCGATCTTCATCGGGATGGCCTGGGCGGCCGGGGCAGCGCGGCGGGGTGAAACGGAGGGGGAGGTATATGGCTCTTTTTACATATTGTGAAGGCTCTCACTTTATCAGCTGCCTTCATTTGGTGGAAGAAAACATCCGACCAAAGCGGAAGGACGAATCTAATGTTCGAGGGATTGTGATAGGTCTTGATGATGCCGGCATTGTTGCGCCTAGCCGCAACGGCTGCTTGGACCCCTTGTTTCCAATTCATCAGTTAGCCGCGAACGGCGGCTTTCACGACAGGACACAAACCTGCGGAAACCTCCTGGGTTCTGCCGACGGATTCTGACCGTGTTAAGCTTGTGGCGGGCCGCAACTGCGGACGGCCGCCAGAATCGACCGTTTTCGGCCGGGTTCGATCTACGCACAGCAGCTCCAAGTTGAGCCTTTGCTGAGAGAACGGGTTGATCATGAGCCAAATGAGACATGCCCTTCGTTTGTGCTAAGCTCACTCAGACAGGTAGTGGAGGGACATTATGCGCGCTTTGCTTTTTACAACAGGATCACCTTTTGCACGGGCCGTGCGTATCGTTCTTGATGAACTAGGGCTTGACTACGAGCGGCGCGAAGAGATCACGACACCGAGCGCGGAGGATCGGGCGGCTGCCACTCCCACGCTGCAAGTGCCCACCCTCTGGGACAATGATCTTACGCTTTGGGAAAGCGGCACCATTGTCGAATACCTGCTGTCGACTTATCGGAAAAGCCAGGTGGGTGAGCCGCCTCTGACAGCGCACGCCTTCCGTCCGGACGCCGAATGGAAAGACAAGCTTGCGTTCTCGACGATCCAGACGTTTGGAAATGCGGCAACTTTCATTTCGCAGATGACGTGGACGGGTGTTGCGGTCGGCGACAACGCTCATCTTCAAAGATCGGCCGAGAAACTGACACACATTCTAGGATGGCTCGAAAGCCAGCTTGTCCACAGCGAAATCGGTTTCCAGCCAGAGTTTGTTTCTATGCAGGACATCTTTCTTGCGGCACACGTGCGTTTCGTTGAGGCTAGACCTCTGGGGATTGATCTCGGGCTCGAACGCTATGAGAAAATTTCCAGGTTGCTGAGTCGCCTTGATGAGCGCGACAGCTTTGTGGCGAACCCAATCTGGTGGTGGGAACCGGGTGTTGTCGGCTACCAGCCGGATGGAACTCCCGTGTTCAAGGACTAAAGTCAAGCGATCCGAGAACTCGAGGCGACGGCGATTACTCTCCTTTAAGCTGAGTTCTTGTTGGCGGTCAATAACCACCGTTTCCGCCTGTAACGATGGTCCAAGAACGCGTTGGCGCGCTCGGTGAGGCCTCAGCGGTGCGGCTACACTGGAACTTGACCCAATTGGCGGGCGAGGCCCGCGATGAGTTGCGGTTGGACTACCGCCGTCGCTGTGGCGCTCTGCTTGAGCCATGTCAAAGCGGGGAATAGCAAGACCTGATAGCTCTTCCGCGTTTTCCAGATGGGGGAGTTGCGATGAGGGTTCTTGGTTCTGCTACATTTGCTGCAGTGCTAACAGCTTTTCTTGGGGTCGCAGGATCCCCTGCCAAAGCTGACGGGCTGACCGCGTTTATACTGCAACCGTATTATGACGAGATCGCCGCCTGCGAGGCAGCAAAGCCCGGGCTGCAGGCCCAGGCCGACCGTCGGCTTCAGGAGATGAACGAAGATCTGGCGCTGTTGCAGCGACAGTACGAGTTCCTAAACGTCAAGGTCTCGATGCTGGAAAAGAACTGGAAGCACAGGATCAATTTGGCGCAAAACGCCTATACAGCCGCGTCAAACATGGCGACGAGGGAAAATGGCGATGTACCGCATTTCGGGGCCAGCATGGAGGATCTGAAAGAGGCCTATGACAACCTCAAGGAAGAGTACGAAAAGGTTCAGAAAGAGATATCCGAAGGTAGCTACTCGTTCCATTCCCAGGCGATCGGCTGGATTACCCGACAGGAACTGGATGGGCAGATCAAGGATTTGCTTGAGCGTCAGAAAGAATTTCAGGATGAAGTTGGACGTGGCGAATACGAGGTCCATACTGGTGCACAGGGATGGCATGATCGCAACTCGCTGGATCGCTGCATCGAACAAGCCAACGAACGGTTGAATGAGCTGAGCGACGAAATCGCGCGCGGCGACTACGAGGTTGATATTCCGGGATATGGCGAGACCACCCGTAACGATTTGCTCAGAAATATCGAGCAGACGGAGCAGGAAATGAGCGACATGGCGGATCAATATGCAAAGGGCGATGCCCGTATCCATCGTGGTCGCTTTGGTCATCGTACATGGTGGAGCCTGAACAGTCTGGAGGGCACGTTGTCCGGCAAACAGAAGGCCTATGACGAGCTTGAGGAATATGTCGCGACGCCAGCCTACAAGTATCATCTGCCCGACAAGGGGTGGATGTCGGCCGAAAGCTTGGAAGCGGCGGCGCAGGCGGCAGAAAAGGCCTTCGACGGGGCGACGGAGGCCTTAGCCCAGCAGATCCAGCGCGTCACCCTGCCCGACAACAAGCGATGGAACGTAGAAGAGATTAACTCTTATCTGCAAAGCGCCGACTCTGACGGCGCCAGCGAAGGAATGAAGGAGAAAGCCGAGGCACTTAAGAAATGGGTTGGTGACATAGCCACCGCCTCGCAGCACGATATCGACAATTATGCGTTGGAAAAAAGCGCGCTCTTGGCTTGGATCGCCGAAATAAACAAGCTGAAGAAATTCGCACTGGAGGCCGACAAGCTAGATTTGGATCAATGGAAGCGTTATCGTGGTGACTACAATGACGAATTGCAGGGCGAGCTTCAGCAGAAAAAGGCCGAACTGGCGCGAATGAATGCGGCATTGGAGTTCTTGCCCTGAACACGCAGGCAACGGTCACGAGCGACAAGGAGTGATCGTGGGGGGCGCTCTCCGAGGGCGAACAACGCCCGGTATGTTGGTCTCACGATGTTGCTCCAAATTGGTTCCCCTGTAGCCATAAATACGGAATGAAAAAGGCCGCCCCGAGAGGCGGCCTTTCCCATGCGTCTTCAATGCGCCGGGGTCGAACAGATCAAAGCTGTTCCATCACCTCGTCGGAGGCCTCGAAGTTGGTGGTGACGCGCTGCACGTCGTCGTCGTCCTCCAGCGCCTCGATCAGCTTCATCAGCTTTTGCATGCCCTCGAGGTCCATCTCGGTGGTGGTGGTGGGTTTCCACACCAGCTTGGTGCTTTCGCTTTCGCCCAGCTCGGCCTCGAGGTTGGTGGCGACCTCGTTCAGGTCGGTGTCGGCGCACCAGATCACATGGCCGTCCTCGGAGCTTTCCACGTCCTCGGCGCCGGCCTCGATCGCGGCCATCATCACGGTGTCGGCGTCACCGGCATCGGCGGGATAGCTGACCTCGCCCTTGCGCTCGAACATGAAGCCGACGCTGCCGGTCTCGCCCAGGTTGCCGCCGTTCTTGGTGAAGGTCGAGCGCACGTTGGAGGCGGTGCGGTTGCGGTTGTCGGTCATCGCCTCGACGATCACCGCGACGCCGTTGGGGCCGTACCCCTCATAGCGGATTTCCTCGTAATCGTCGCCCTCGCCGACCTGCGATTTCTTGATCGCGCGGTCGATCACGTCCTTGGGGACCGACTGCGATTTCGCCTCTTTTACCGCCAGCCGCAGGCGCGGGTTCTTGTCCGGGTCGGGATCGCCCATCTTGGCGGCGACGGTGATCTCCTTGCTGAGCTTGGAAAACAGCTTGGCGCGGACCGCGTCCTGACGTCCCTTGCGGTGCTGGATATTTGCCCATTTAGAGTGGCCGGCCATGGTGCTTCCTCATACTGCGTTCCGGGTTCGCGCCCGTATAGCCGCTTGGCCCGCCCCTGTTCAAGCGGCGCTTGTTCCTGCCCCGCCAAAGGGTAAAGTGCCGCCATGACAATAGACCAGATCCTGCTCTTCGCCGTCTTCTTCGCCGTCTTCGCGCTGCTGCTCTGGGGGCGGTTCCGCTATGACCTTGTCGCCTTCGGCGCGCTGCTGGTCGCGGTGGTGCTGGGGCTGGTGCCGGCCGAGGCGGCGTTCTCGGGCTTTGGCCACCATGCCACCATCATCGTGGCGCTGGTGCTGGTGGTCTCGGCCGGGCTGACACGCTCGGGCGCGGTGCAGCTGATCACCCGCACCGTGATCGACAGTTCGCGCTCGGTCAGCCAGCATGTGGCGCTGATGGGCGCGGTCGGCGCGGTGCTGTCGGGGTTCATGAACAACGTCGCGGCGCTGGCGCTCTTGATGCCGGTCGACATCCAGACCGCGCGCAAGGCCAAGCGGCCGCCGGGCAGCACGCTGATGCCGCTCTCGTTCGCCACCATCCTCGGCGGCATGGTCACGCTGATCGGCACGCCGCCCAACATCATCATCGCCGCGATCCGCCAGGAGCAACTGGGCGCCTCGTTCCGGATGTTCGATTTCGCCCCGGTCGGCGGGATCACCGCGCTGGCCGGGCTGGCCTTTGTCACCCTGATCGGCTGGCGGCTGATCCCGAGGAGCGCGCGGGAGAGCGACCCGACCGAGCAGTTGCGCGACACCTCGGCCTTCATCGCCGAGCTGGCGGTGCCCGAGGGCAGCGACTGGATCGACCGCAAGGTCGGCGATCTTTATGACACGGCGGACGAGGCCGACGTTTCGATCATCGGGTTGATCCGTGGCGGCAGCCGCCGCTATGGCAGCGCGCGCGGCACCGCGCTCAGGGCCGACGACATCCTGATCCTGGAGGCGCAGGCGGATGCGCTGGACGCCTTCCGCTCCAGCCTCGGGTTCTCCTATACCGACGCCGACCGCCGCGAGGTGATCGAGGGCGAGGCGCAGGGGCTGGCGCTGACCGAGGTGGTGGTGCCGCGCGACGCGCGCATCGCCGGGCGCTCGGCGCAGTCGGTGGGGCTGCACTGGCGCCAGAGGGCGGTGATCGTCGGCATCTCGCGACAGGGTCGCCGCATCACCGAGCATCTGCGCCGCGCCGTGATCGAGCCGGGCGACATCCTGCTTTTGCTCAGCCCGGCGGAAACCGGGCCACAGGTGGCCAGCTGGCTGGGCTGCCTGCCGCTGGCCGAGCGCGGGCTCTCGGTCACGCAGGAGAGCAAGACCTGGCTGGCCATCGGGCTGTTCGCCGCCGCCGTACTTCTGGCCAGCCTGGGCTGGATTTCCCTGCCGGTGGGGCTGGGGCTGGTGGTGGTCGGCTACGTGCTGACCGGCATCGTGCCGCTGACCGAGCTTTACGATCAGATCGAGTGGCCGGTGGTGGTGTTGCTCGGCTCGATGATCCCGCTGGGCAAGGCGCTGGAGGCCAGCGGCGGCACCGAGCTTCTGGCCGGTTCCCTGGTCGGGCTGACCGGAGGGTTGCCGGCCTGGGCGATCCTGACCGTGCTGATGGTGGTGACGATGTCGCTGTCGGACGTGCTGAACAATACCGCCACCACCATCGTCGCCGCCCCAGTGGGGATCGAGATGGCGCGCGCGCTGGGGGTCTCGCCCGACCCGTTCCTGATGGCGGTGGCGGTGGCGGCCTCCTGCGCGTTTCTCACCCCGATCGGACACAAGAACAACACGCTGATCCTCGGGCCGGGCGGCTATCGCTTCGGCGATTACTGGCGCATGGGCCTGCCGCTGGAGGTGCTGGTGATCGCGGTCAGCATTCCGGCGATCCTGCTGTTCTGGCCGATGTGAGGCAGGTCGGGAAATCGGCCACGATCTCGCGGCGCGCCCTCAGGGCGTGGAGGACAGTTTCATCAGGATGATCCCGCCAAGGATCAGCAGCGCCGCGATCACCCGGCCCGCGCTCAGATGCTCGCCCAGGACCACGACCCCGACGACAAAGGCCCCGAGCGCGCCGATGCCGGTCCAGATCGTATAGGCGGTGCCAAGCGGAAGCGATTTCATCGAGACCGAGAGGAGCGCGAAACTGCCGAGCATGAAGGTCAGGGTGCCGACGGTCGGCCAGAACCGCGTGAACCCGAGCGATTGCTTCATCAGGTAGGACCAGATGACTTCGGTCAGTCCGGCGAGAAAGAGTAAAATCCAAGGCATGATGCCCCCATCGTTTTCGAACCGCCGGGCCGTCCCGGACCTGTCGCCCCGATCGGGGGGAGGTCGTTGCCTTCCACGGCGGATATAAAACACCTGCGGCCTGCCTGCAAACCCCCGCGCGGCCATCCGGTCGACCCCGGCGAACCGGCGCAAACACCATCCGTGCCGTTGACCCGTTGCCCCGGAGCGCATCCGCGCCCTAAGCTGGCCGGAACAGGGAGGGGACAGCATGAACAGCGCCGATGCAATCGTGGTGGGCGGTGGCCTGGCCGGGCTGGCCGCCGCGGCCGAGCTGGGCGACCGCGGCAAGACCGTGATCGTGCTGGAGCAGGAGCCGGAGCAATTCCTCGGCGGGCAGGCGTTCTGGTCGCTGGGCGGGCTGTTCATGGTCGATACCCCCGAACAGCGCCGCATGGGCGTGCGCGACAGCCGCGAGCTGGCGCTGCTCGACTGGCAGGGCAGCGCCCAGTTCGACCGGGACGAGGACGCCTGGCCACGCAAATGGGCAGAGGCCTATGTCGAGTTTGCCGCCGGCGAGATGCGGCCCTGGCTGCGGGCGATGGGGCTGCGCTGGTTCCCGGTGGTGGGATGGGCCGAGCGCGGCGGCGCCTTTGCCACCGGCCACGGCAACTCGGTGCCGCGGTTCCACGTCACCTGGGGCACCGGGCCGGGCATCATCGAACCCTTTGTGCGCCGGGTGCAGGAGCATGTGGCGGCGGGGCGCATCGTGCTGAAATTTCGCCATCAGGTCAGCTTTATCATCATGCAGAACGGCGCCGCGCGCGGGGTTTCGGGCGAGGTTCTGGCCCCGGACGATGCGGCGCGGGGCAGAAAGACCAACCGCGACGAGATCGGCGAGTTCGAGGTCTACGCGCCCTCGGTCATCGTCACCTCGGGCGGGATCGGCGGCAATTTCGACCTGGTGCGCCGCGCCTGGCCGCGCGACCGGCTGGGTGAGCCGCCGAAAACCATGATTTCCGGGGTGCCGTTTCACGTCGACGGGCGGATGATCGGCATCTCCGAGGCCGCCGGCGGCCATGTGATCAACGGCGACCGGATGTGGCATTACACCGAAGGGGTGCAAAACTGGGATCCGATCTGGCCCGATCACGGCATCCGTATCCTGCCCGGCCCCTCCTCGCTCTGGTTCGATGCTGAGGGCAACCGGCTGCCGCCGCCGTGCCTGCCGGGGTTCGACACGCTGAGCACCCTGCGCGAGATCCTGAAGACCGGTTATGATTACAGCTGGTTCGTGCTGAGCCAGAAGGTGATCGAGAAGGAATTCGCGCTCTCCGGCTCGGAACAGAACCCGGACCTGACCTCGAAACGCTGGAGCGAGGTGCTCAAGGCGCGGCTGATGTCGCGCGGCAAGGCACCGGCCCCGGTCGAGGCGTTCAAGGCGCATGGGGCGGATTTCGTCGTCGCCGGCGGGCTGACCGAGCTGGTGTCGGGGATGAACCGGCTGGGCGAGGTGCAGATCGACACAGGCAAGCTGCAGGCGCAGATCGCGGCGCGCGATGCGCAGGCGGACAACCCGTTTTCCAAGGACGCGCAGATGATGGCGATCCATTCGGCGCGCAATTATCGCGGCGACCGGCTGATCCGCACCGCCAGGCCGCACCGGTTCCTCGATCCGAAGAACGGCCCGCTGATCGCGGTCAAGCTGCACATCCTGACGCGCAAGACGCTGGGCGGGCTGCAGACCAACCTGGACAGCCAGATGATCGGCGCGGATGGGGCGGTGGTTCCGGGACTGTTCGCGGCCGGCGAGGTGGCGGGTTTCGGCGGCGGCGGCTATCACGGCTACAACGCGCTGGAGGGCACCTTCCTGGGCGGCTGCATCTTTTCGGGGCGCAATGCCGGGCGGTCGCGGGAGGTGGCCTGAGGGTGAGGGGCCTTACCAGCTCCCGCTCGCCCCGCCGCCGGAGGAGGAGCCGCCGCCGAAGGACGACCGCCCCGAGCCGGAGGAGGATTTCGAGACCTTGGGGATCACCCGCTGTTCGGTGTCGTGATAGCTGCAGTTCTTGCAATCATAGGTCAGCCGCTTGAGGCCGGTTCTGCTGGTGGTGGCGGACCGCAGGATCTTGGTCGTCGTGGTCAGCGCGCGGTAGCCGCATTTCGGGCAGGCGCCGTAGCCCGAGAACCAGTTGCGATAGCGCAGGATGTCCATGTGCTCGCAGCTCGGGCAGGCCCAGACATCGTAATCCACCGATTTCAGGAATTCCTCCAGCGTCTGGCCACCGTCGAGATGGGCGTCGTCGGCCTCTTCGCCGAGGCGGATCATCATCGTTCCGCAGTCCGGGCAGGGGCGCGGGCGGTTGCGCAGGTAGCGGCGCAGCCAGAGGCCGAAGCTGGCCAGCGGCACCGCGATCAACCCCCAGATCCAGTCTCCCAGCGCGGTCAGGCGCCAGAAGATCCAGCTCCATCCCCGGGCGAATGTGCCGGCATCGAAGGTGCCGGGATAGTGGCCGGTCAGTTCGAAGATTGTTTCGCGCACCCCGGTCTCGATCCCGGCCTGATAGGCGTCGTTGCGGAAATCGGGCAGGAAACCGGCGTCGATCACGCGCTGCATCCGCGCATCCCAGGACGGGTCGTAGCCCGCCCCGATCTCGATCCGCATGCGCCGGTCGTTGCGGGCGACCAGCACCAGGATCCCGTCGTTGCGCGCCGCGTTGCCGATGCCCCAGGCGTTGAACAGCGCGGTGGCAAAGGGCTCGATCGGCCCGTCGTGGCGATAACCGCTCAGGTCGGAAATGGTCAGCACCGTCATCTCGATGCCGGTATGATCGTAAAGCTCGATCAGGTTGTCGCGGATGCGCGCCTCGGCCCCGGTGTCCAGCAATTCGGCGTAGTCGTTGACGTAGACGTCGTTGTATCCCGGCAGGCTGCCGCCCGAAGGATTGGGCAGCGTCCCGGCCTGCGGCGCGGCGAACTCCGCCTGTCCCTGCGCCGGGGCGCCGGGCAGATCGCGCTTGCCCGCCACCAGCATCCCCGCGCCATAGCCCAGCGCCAGCCCGAGGGCCACCACCACGACGGCGATCAGCCCGGCGATCTTCAGGTCATGTCGTGTCATCCGTACTCTCCGCCCGCCCTGCTCGCCCGCAAAGGCTAGCAGGCAGCGGCCGCCGGTCCATAGGGGAAAAACCCCGCGACCGGATCAGAGCGGCCAGATCAGCGGGATCAACAGCGAGGCCAGCATACCCACGGTCAGGTTCAGCGGGATGCCGACGCGCATGAAATCGGTGAACTTGTAGCCGCCGGGGCCGTAGACCAGCATGTTGGTCTGATAGCCGATCGGGGTGGCGAAACTGGCCGAGGCGGCGATCATCACTGCCACGACCAGCGGGCGCGGGTCCAGCCCCATCGCCTGGGCCAATCCGATGGCGATGGGGGTGACCACCACCGCCACCGCGTTGTTCGACACCAGTTCGGTCAGCACCGAGGTCAAGAGGTAGACCGCCCAGACCACCAGGAACGGCGGCATCATGCCCAGGTAGGGCGCCACCACGTTGACGATCAGCCGCACCGCGCCCGAGCTTTCCAGCGCCGCGCCGATCGCCAGCATGGCGAAGATCAGCGCCAGCAGCCGCCCGTCGACAAAGGAAAACGCCTCGTCGGCGTCGATGCAGCGGGTCAGCAGCACCGCGGCCACTGCCAGAATCGACAGCAGCAGGATCGGCGCCACGCCGAAGGCGGCCAGCCCCACGATGCCGATCAGCGCGGCGATGGCGATGGGCGCATGACCGCGCCGGAACGCCCGTGCCGAGGGGTGGGAGACATCGACCAACTCCATATCCACCGCAAGCCTCTGGATATCTTCCGGCGCGCCCTCGAGCAGCAGGGTATCACCCACCCGCACCACCAGGTCATCGAGCTGCCGGCCGATGTTCTGGTTGCGGCGGTGCACCGCCAGCACGTAGACGCCATAGCGCCGCCGCAGCCGCATCGCGCCCAGGCTGCGCCCGACCATCTTGCAGCCGGGCGAGATCAGTGCCTCGACGGTGGTGGTCTCGACCGCCGAGATCTGATCGACGCGCCGGAGTTCCTTGTTGTTCTGCAGGCTCAGAAGCTCGGTCATCCGGGTCCGCAGCACCACCCGGTCCCCGACCTGAAGCGTGACTCCTTGTAAGTTTCGCCGCAGCGACTGGTCGCCGCGCACCACGTCGATCAGGCGCACCCCCTCGCGCTTGAACAGCTGCACCCCCAGCACCTCGCGGTCGATCAGGTTGCTCTCGGGGGGGATCACCGCTTCGGTAAAGAACTTCATCCGCGACTTGTCGCTGAGCAGATTGGCCATGCTGTCCCGATCGGGCAGCAGACGCGGCGCGATGAAGCGGATGTAGATCATCCCGTAGGCCACCAGCGCCAGCCCCAGCGGCGTCACCTCGAAGATCGAAAAGGCCGCCAGCCCGTGGCTGCGCGCCACGCCATCGACCAACAGGTTGGTCGAGGTGCCGATCAGCGTCAGCGTGCCGCCCAGGATCGCCGCATAGCTGAGCGGGATCAACAGCTTGCTGGCCGAGACGTCGAGCGTGCGGGCGATCTGGATGAACACCGGGATCATCACCACCACCACCGGCGTGTTCGACACCACCGCCGAGGCGATCAGCACGAAGCCCATCAGCAATGCGATGGCAAAGCGCGGCCGCGTGGCGGCCTGGCTCTGGGCCACGCTGGTAAAGGCGTCAAGCGCCCCGGTGCGCACCAGCGCGCCCATGATGATGAACATCGCGGCAATAGTCCACGGCGCCGGATTGGCGAGCACCGGCAGCGCCGCGTCATAGGGCAGAACGCCGGTGACCAGCATCGCCGCGACCCCGCCGATGGCAACGACCTCGGTCGGAAAAATCTCGCGCAGGAACATCACGAACATGCCGACCACGATGAACAGGGCCAGGATCGCGCTTCCGGTTTCGGACAGGGCAAAGAGTTGCATTTCGGGTGTTTTCAACGCCTCTACCAAAACGACCCCTCCGGGCCGGCGGCCACTTTCGCCGATCGCATCGGGCGGGGCAAGCGGTACATGCGGTCGCAGGCCGCCATCGGGTCATCGCCCGCCGATCCTGCCCGGTTTCACGGCGCCGCCTGCTCCAGCCGGCCACCGACCCGCACCATGCGCAGATCCTTTGCCTTTCCGGTGCGATCATCGGTCTCGACGAAGATGCCGGACAGGGTGGCCGGCCCCGTCGCGGGCGAAAACCGCTCCTTGCCCATGCCGGTGACGAATCGGCGCATCGGCTCGGCCTTGTCCATGCCGATGACCGAGTTGTAGTCGCCGCACATGCCGGCGTCGGTCAGATAGCCGGTGCCGCCGGGCAGGATCTGGGCATCGGCGGTGGGAACATGGGTATGGGTGCCCACCACCAGACTGGCGCGTCCGTCGCAGAAATGGCCCATCGCCATCTTTTCCGAGGTCGCCTCGCAATGCATGTCGACGATCACCGCCTGCGCCTGCCCGCCCAGCGGATGCGCCCGCAGCACCTGCTCGATCGCCGAAAAGGGATCGTCAAAGGCGCGCTTCATGAACACCTGGCCCAACACCTGCGCCACCAGCACCTTGCGCCCGCCGGGGGCGGCGAACAGGCGAAAGCCCCTGCCGGGCGCGGTCTTGGCATAATTGAGCGGGCGGATGATGCGCGGCTCGCGCTCGATGAATTGCATCATGTCCTTCTGATCGAAGGCATGATCACCCAGCGTGAGGCAGTCGGCGCCGGCGTCGAGCAGGAGCCTGGCGTGATCGCCGCTCAGCCCCATGCCGTTGGTGCAATTCTCGCCGTTGACCACGACGAAATCGAGCCGCCATTCGTTGCGCAGGCGCGGGAGGGTCTCGGAAATCGCCGTGCGGCCCGCGCGGCCCATCACGTCGCCAAGGTGCAAAATTCTCATGGCGGCTTGGTAGGGGGTGGCACGACCAAGGGCAAGGGGCGCGGCCCGCACGATGGAGTGAAATGCGCCCGCCCGGGTCGGGCGGGCGCAGGCGGATCACTTGGGCAGGATCACCTGGTCGATCACGTGAATCACCCCGTTCGAGGCCATCACGTCGGCGGTGGTCACGTTGGCGCCGTTCACGGTGACGCCGCCCTCGGTCATGATGGTCACGTCACCGCCCTGCACGGTCGCGGCCATCATGTTGTTGCTGAGGTCCGTGCTCATCACCTTGCCCGGCACCACGTGGTAGGTCAGGATCGCAGTCAGCTGGTCCTTGTTCTCGGGCTTGAGCAGGTTTTCCACCGTGCCCTCGGGCAGCGCGGCAAAGGCGTCGTCGGTGGGCGCGAAAACGGTGAAGGGGCCCTCGCCCTTGAGGGTTTCGACCAACCCGGCGGCCTGGACGGCGGCGACCAGCGTGGTGAAGCTGCCCGCACTCACGGCGGTATCGACGATGTCCTTGGAGTGGCCCCCGGCAAAGGCGGCGGTGCCTGCGGTCATGGCGGCGGCGGTGGCGATGGACATGAAGGTGCGACGAAGCATTGTACGGTCTCCCATTGAAAATGTACGAATGCCGATGTGACATTCTCCCCTGCTACGCCGCTGCCCTCGGGTTGGATCTGCCAGAAAGACCCCGGTCGCGCCCTTGACCTGCGAAACCGCGCGCTAAGCCGCAGCGGTGCGAAAAGTCACGTCACGATCATGTGACCCCGCGTGAGGAAAACCCAGCTCATCCGCGTGGAATGGTCAGCACGCGGCTTTCGGTGACGATCATGTCGAGCCTCTGGTCGGTCCCTTCCAGCGGCAGGTTGTCGGCCTCCTGCGCGTCATAGGCAAAGCCGATGGCCAGCGCCGCGTGGCGCGCGCGCAGGTATTCCAGCGTGCGGTCGTAATATCCGCCGCCATAGCCGAGCCGGTTGCCACAAACGTCGAAGGCGACCAGCGGCACGATCAGGATCTCGGGCTCGAAATACTCGGCCCGAGCCGGAATGCGGGCGCCGAAGGGGCCATCGGTCATGGCGCAATCGGGGGTCCAGCGGCTGAAGCGCAGCGGCTGCCCCTCGGCCACGATCACCGGCACGCCGACCGCGCCATGTGCTGCGGCCTCCTCCATCGCCGGGCGCGGATCGATCTCGGTGCGGATCGGCATGTAGCCCGCCAGCGGCACCGCGCGGTAGCCCGCCAACACCGCGCTGAGCTGCGCCGCGGCCCCGGGCCCCGCTGCCGCATGCGCGGCCTTGCGCCGGGCGAAGGCCGCCTTGCGGGCCTCTGCCTTGGCCGCGGCCTGACCGCTCACAACAGCACCAGAGAGGCGAGCCCGAGAAAGGCGAAAAAGCCCACAACATCGGTCACCGTGGTCACGAAGGTGCCCGAGGCCAGCGCCGGGTCGATGCCGAATTTCTCCAGCGCGATCGGAACCACCGTGCCGGCGACCCCGGCCACCACCATGTTGATCACCATCGCCGCCGCGATCACATATCCCAGGTCGAGCGTGCCGAACCAAACCAGGCTCACGACCCCCATAACCAGGGCGAAGACCACACCGTTGACCAGCCCGACCAGCAATTCGCGCCGGACCACGCGCCAGACGTTGGCGCGGGTCAGGTCGCGGGTGGCCAGCGCGCGCACCGCCACGGTCAGCGACTGGGTGCCCGCATTGCCGCCCATCGAGGCGACGATCGGCATCAGCACCGCCAGCGCCACCAGCACCGCGATGGTCGCCTCGAACTGGGCGATCACCAGCGAGGCGAGGATCGCGGTCAGCAGGTTCACCGCCAGCCAGGGCAGGCGCTGCCGCGCGGTGGCCGCCACGGTATCGGAGAGCGAGCTTTCCTCGCCCACACCGGCCAGGCGCAGGATATCCTCCTCGTGTTCCTCGTCCAGAACGATCATGGCGTCGTCGATGGTGATCATCCCCACCAGCCGCCCCTCGGGATCGACCACCGGGGCGGAGATCAGGTGATACTGGTTGAAGGCATAGGCGACATCCTCCTCGTCCTGGTCGACGGGGATGACCTGGAACACCTCCTCGGTGATGTCTTCGAGTGGCACGTCCCGCCGCGAGCGCATCAGCTTGCCCAGGGTCACGTTGGCGGTGGGATGCATGCGCGGATCGACCAGGACCACGTGATAGAACTGTTCCGGCAGATCCTCGGAATCGCGCAGGAAATCGATCGTCTGGCCGACGTTCCAATGCTCCGGCGCGAACACCACCTCGCGCTGCATCAGGCGGCCGGCGGAGCTTTCGGGATAGGCCAGCGCCTGCTGCACCGCCACCCGGTCGGCGGCCTCGAGCGCGCCGAGGATCGCGGCCTGCTGCGGTTCCTCCAGGTCCTCGACCAGATCGACCACGTCGTCGCTGTCCAGCTCGCGCACCGCATCGGCCAGGACAGTCGGGTGCAGCATGCCGATGACATCCTCGCGGATGCCCTCGTCGAGCTCCGACAGGATGTCGCCGTCGAACTCGCGCCCGTAGAGCCGGATCAGCCGGCCGCGGTCATAGGCGTTGATCTGTTCCAGAAGGTCGGCGATGTCGGCCGCGTGCAGCGGCTCCATCAGCTCGATCAGCTTGTCGCGGTCGCCGATGTCGACGGCATAGAGAATCGCGGCAACCGCCCGGCGGTCGAGTTCATAGGCGTTGTCATGCCCGCCCTCGTCGTGCTGCGCGTCCTCGTGGAGCTGATCGTCGCCTGTGTTCATGACCTGCCCAATACCCCGAAATGCGCGCAAATTAGAAGAAGGTTCTACCCGAAAACAATGACAATGGCGGAATTTACCAGTTCTTGCGTGCACTCTAGTCTGACGGCGACATAATGGACCGAAAAGCGGATTTTCGATGAGCGCAGTGACAATTCTGACCGGGCGGGTTCTGTCCTTTGCCGCCACGCCCTTCGACGGCGCACCGGGTGAGGCGGCCCGGCTCGACGCGGCGGTGGCGCTTGAAGGCGGGCACATCGTGGCGCGCGGCGCGGTGGAGGAATTGCGCGCGGCCTACCCGCAAGCAGATCGCCATGACCACGGCGACAAGGTGATCTGCGCCGGGTTCATCGACCCGCATGTGCATTATCCGCAAACCGCGATGATCGCGAGTTGGGGCAAGCGGCTGATCGACTGGCTCAATACCTATACCTTTCCCGAGGAGATGAAATTCGCCGATCCTGCCTATGCCGACCGCATCGCCGCGCGCTATCTCGACCTGACGACGGCGGAGGGGACCACGACGATGTGTTCCTTCTGCACCATCCATACCGAAAGCGTCGATGCCCTGTTCACCGAGGCGCAAAGGCGCGGTCAACGGGTGGTGGCGGGCAAGACCTGCATGGACCGCAACGCACCCGAGGGGCTGCGCGATACCGCGCAATCGGGGTATGACGACAGCAAGGCGCTGTTGCAGCGCTGGCACGGGGTGGACCGCATCGCCTATGCGATCACGCCGCGGTTCTCGCCGACCTCGACGCCACAGCAGCTGGAGGCGCTGGGCGCGCTCTGGGCCGAGCACCCCGATTGCCTGATGCAGACCCACCTGAGCGAGCAGACCGACGAGATCGCCTGGGTCAGAGGACTGTTCCCGCAAGCGCGCGATTACCTCGACACCTATGAGCAGTTCGGCCTGCTGGGCACCAACGGCCTTTACGGTCACGCGATCCATCTCGAGCCGCGCGAGCGGGATCGGCTGCGCGAGGTGGGCGGGGCGCTGGTGCATTGCCCGACCTCCAACACCTTCATCGGATCGGGCCTCTTTGACATGGCCGGGCTGATGGCCGAGGGGCAGCGGATCGGCCTGGCCACGGATACGGGGGGCGGATCGTCCTTCTCGATGCTGCGGACCATGGCGGCGGCCTATGAGATCGGCCAGTTGCGCGGCACGCCGCTGCACCCGGCGCAGCTGATCTGGCTGGCGACCGTGGGTTCCGCGCAGGCGCTGCGGATGGACGACCGGATCGGCAATATCGCGCCGGGCATGGAGGCCGATCTGGTGGTGCTCGACCTTGCCTCGACCCCCGCCATCGCCCAGCGCGAGGCCGAGGCCGGGGACCTGTGGGAGGCGCTGTTCCCGACCATCATGATGGGGGATGATCGTGCCGTGGCCGAAGTCTGGATCGGCGGAAGGCGCGTGAAGGGGGATTGAACGGGCCCTGACGGGCCCGTGCCTCCGGCGGGAGTATTTTCAGCCAGAAAAAGAGCGCGGGGACGGTAGGCGAGATGCGGGGGCATCGATGCGGGGGGCGGTTCAGCCCATCAGGGCGCGGGCCAGCGTGTTTTGCCGTTCGATCACCCGCGGCAGGTCGAGGGTGGCGATCTGCCCGTCGCGCACCACCTGTCGGCCCTCGACAAAGAGGTGTTTGACCTTTGTGGGCCCCGCCAGCAGCAGTGCGGCGGGATCCCAGCTTCCGGCGCTGTCGATGCCGGTCACGTCCCAGAGCGCGATATCGGCGCGCTTGCCCACCTCGAGCCTTCCGCAGTCGGGGCGGCCCAGTACGTCGGCGCCGCCACGGGTGGCGATCTCCAGCGCCTCGCGGGCGCTCATCGCGTCGGCGCCATTGGCCACCCGCTGCAGCAGCATGGACTGGCGTGCCTCCAGGATCAGATTTCCCGCGTCGTTGCTGGCCGATCCATCCACGCCCAGCCCCACCGGCACACCGGCATCGCGCATCGCGCGTACCGGGGCGATGCCGGAGCCCAGCCGACAGTTGGAACAGGGGCAATGGGCGACGCCGGTGCGGCTGCGCGCGAAAAGGTCGATCTCCTGCCCGTCGAGCTTGACGCAATGGGCGTGCCAGACGTCAGCCCCGGTCCAGCCCAGATCCTCGGCATACTGTCCCGGGCGGCAGCCGAAATGGGCCAGGCTATAGGCGATATCCTCGTCGTTCTCGGCCAGGTGGGTGTGCAGCATCACGCCCTTGTCGCGCGCCAGCAGGGCAGCATCGCGCATCAGGTCCCGGCTGACCGAAAAGGGCGAACAGGGGGCGATGCCGACGCGCACCATCGCGCCCTCCTCCGGGTCGTGAAAAGCATCGATCACCCGGATCGCGTCGGCCAGGATTTCCGCCTCGCGCTCCACCAGCGTGTCGGGCGGCAGGCCGCCGTCGCTCTCGCCGATGCTCATGGCGCCCCGGGTGGGATGAAACCGCAGCCCGATCTCGCCCGCCGCGGCGATGGTATCGTCGAGCCGCGCGCCGTTCGGGTAGAGATAGAGGTGGTCGGAGGTGAGCGAACACCCGGAGAGCGCCAGTTCGGCCAGCCCGGTAAGAGCCGAGACATGCACCTCCTCCGGGCCGAAGCGCGCCCAGATCGGGTAGAGCGTTTTCAGCCAGCCGAACAGCAGCGCGTCCTGCCCGCCGGGCACCGCGCGGGTCAGGCTCTGGTAGAGGTGGTGATGGGTGTTGACGAGGCCCGGGGTGACGACACAGCCCCTGGCCGATATCACCGCGCCTGTCGTCGTAAGGTCGGGGCCGAGGGCCGCGATGGCGCCGTCACGGATCTGGATATCGGCGCCCGCCAATTCGCGGCGGTCACCATCCATGGTCAGGATGCAGTCGGCATTTCGGATCAGGATTTCGGTCATTGATGCACACTCCGGGTTTTGCCCGTTTCGGTTGCGAAGTGTGACAAGGCGCCGACAGAACGCGGGCAAAGGACTCGGCGCGGAGAGTAAGTTAACGGCGGCGGCACATGGGGGCAAGCCCGCTCAGACCCGGCGCAGGATCTCCAGCGCGGCGGCGTGCAGCGTGGGGTTGGCGGCGGCGAGCGCCCGACCGCCGTCATGCACCGGGCCGCCCTGCCAATCGGTCACGACGCCGCCGGCGGCCTCGATCACCGCGATCGGCGCCTGGATGTCATAGGCATTGAGCCCGGCCTCGATCACCAGGTCGATCTGGCCCGCCGCGAGCAAGGCATAGGCGTAGCAATCCATGCCGTAGCGGGTCAGGCGCACCTGTTCGGATACCGCCTGGAACCCGGCGCGGTCCTCTGGCGTGCCGACCTCGGGGAAGGTGGTGAACAGAATCGCGCGGTCCAGCGTTTCGGTGGATCGGGTGGACAGCGCCACACGCCCGCGCGGGCCGTCGAGCACCGCCACTCCGGGCGCGCCGATGAACCGCTCTTGCGTATAGGGTTGGTCGATGATGCCCAGAACCGGGCCATTCGCCTCGGACAGCGCGATCAGCACCCCCCAGGTCGGCGTGCCGCTGAGGAACCCACGGGTGCCGTCAATCGGGTCCAGCACCCAGGTGCGGCCGCTGCTGCCGGGCCGGGCGCCGAATTCCTCGCCCAGGATGGCGTCGGCGGGCCGGTGCCGGGACAGCAGATCGCGCATCGCGGCCTCGGCGGCGCGATCGGCCTCGGTCACCGGATCAAATCCGTCCGCCTCCTTGTTGTCGGTGACAAGGTCGGGATGCCGGAAATACGGCAGGATCGCCGCGCGCGCGACGTCTGCCAGCATGTTGGCGATATCGAGATCCGAGGGCGCGGCCAGTGTCATGGCCGCTCAGGTGCCACGCGGCGTCAGAGGATGCAAGCGCCGCGCGGCGCTCAGCAGGCCACGTCGCTCAGCACTCGGGCCAGGTCGAACAGGCGGCGGCGCTGGTTCTCCGGAATCGCGTAATAGGAGCGCACCAGGTCCAGCGCCTCTTTGTCGCCCAGAAGATCGGCAGGCACGCCGGGCCTGTCGCCATCCTCGCGCGCTGTTTCCTCCAGCCCTTCGAAGAAGAAGCTGACAGGAACCTCAAGCGCCGCGGCGATGTCCCACAGCCGCGATGCGCTGATCCGGTTGGCGCCGGTTTCATACTTCTGGATCTGCTGGAACTTGATGCCGACCTGTTCGGCCAGTTGCTGCTGGGTCATCCCGACCAGCCACCGGCGATGACGAACCCTCTTGCCGACATGAACGTCAACTCGATGTGGCATGGATTTCTCCCCTAGATTTAATACTGCGTTTTTCACTACCTAGTGCTCGGTAACGCATTCTCCACACGCGAGGAGTGTCCTGGATCACACAAGCGCAGCCGCTGTGAATTTATTCCTAAGGGTATGACGATTCACGCCTTGCAGGCAAGTCAGTTGATTTTCACCCCCGATGACTGCCCTTGCGGTTGTGAATGGTGCCGGTTTGCCATCGGTTTGACAGGATAGCGAACATGCCTGCTTATAGCGTGAAAAGACAGGGGAATATCATGCGTGCCTACCGTATCGAACGCCCGGGCGAACCGGCCGGAATGACAGATCTGCCGGTTCCGGAGCCCGGCCCGGGGCAGATCCGTCTCGCGATCCGGGCCTGCGGGCTGAATTTCGCCGATCTGCTGATGCAGAAAGGCACCTATCAGGATACGCCCCCGGCCCCCTTTACCCTGGGGATGGAGGTGGCGGGCGTCGTCGATGCCATCGGGGCCGGGGTGGATGCGCCGAAGATCGGCGACCGGGTGGCGGTCTACTCCGGGCAGGGCGGGCTGGCCGATTACGGGGTCTTCGAGGCGGCGCGGGCGGTGAAACTCCCTGATGAAATGAGCTTTGAGCATGGCGCCGCGTTCCAGATCGCCTATGGCACCAGCCATATGGCGCTGGATTACCGGGCGCGGTTGCAGCCGGGCGAAACCCTTGTCGTGACTGGCGCGGCCGGCGGCGTCGGGCTGACTGCGGTCGAGATCGGCAAGCTGATGGGCGCCAGGGTGATCGCCCAGGCGCGCGGCGCCGACAAGCTGGAGGTCGCGCGCGCTGCGGGTGCCGACCACCTGATCGACGCCAGCGAGGATCTGCGCGCGCGGGTATTGGAACTGGGCGGCGCCGACGTGGTCTATGACGCGGTCGGCGGCGATACCTTCAAGGCTGCCTTTCGCGCCTGCAACCCCGAGGCGCGGCTGCTGCCGATCGGCTTTGCCGGCGGCGAGGTGCCGCAGATCCCGGCCAATCACCTGCTGGTCAAGAACCTCACTGTCATCGGGTTCTACATCGGCGGCTACCTTAAATTCCGCCCCGAGGCGGTGACCGACAGCCTGACCACCCTGCTCGGCTGGTATCGGGAGGGTCGGCTGAGGCCGCATGTGAGCAACCTGCTGCCGCTGGAACGGGTCGGGGAAGGCATGGAACTGCTGCGCGAGCGCCGCGCCACCGGCAAGGTCGTGATCACCCTGTAACGCCGCCCGCCGCCGGTCAGCTCGCCGCGCGCAGCTGGGTGCCGCCCAGGCTGCTGAAGGTCTGCCGGATCAGCGCCGCCAATTCGACCACCAGCGGGTTGTTCGTGGTCCCGGCGCCATAGAGGTTGATCTGCTGCACCGGCAGGCGCGGCAGGGCGCCGCCGTGGTCGATCAGCTCCTGATGCGAGGGTTCGGTGCCTTCGAGCAGCACCGTCACCGCCAGATCGGCGCTGACCGTGGCCTCGATGGTGCGGTCCGATTCGCTGTCAACCGCCATTTCCCAGACGATCCCGGCATCATCCAGTGCCCCGGTCGCCAGCGAGCGGAAGATGCAGTTGCGGCAGAAGGCCACCCGCAGCGGCCGTTGCCGCCAGGAAGACCCGCTGCGCGCCCCGACCCAGCGCAGCGGCATGTGGTGGATGGTCTCGCCGCCCTCGCCCGCGTTGCTTTCGGTGGTCAGGATCAGGTCATAGACACCGCGCGAGAACCCCTCTCGCAGATGGCGGGTGGCGGAATCGGTCAGGTTCACCTTGACCCGAGGGAAGCTGGCATTGAATCGCTGCAGAACGCGGGGGATGGCCGGATGCACGATGTCGTGCGGCACCCCCAGATTGACCTCGCCCTCGAAGGCCTGGTCGGTCAGCCGGCCGATCACCTCGTCATTCAGCGCCACCATGCGCCGGGCATAGCCCAGAAGCTGCTCGCCCGCCGCGGTCAGGGCGATGCTGCGCCCGGAGCGATCCAGCAGTTGCAGCCCCAGCAACTCCTCCAGCCGCTTGAGCTGCATCGACACCGCCGATTGGGTCAGGTGCAGGAACCCCGCCGCCCGCGTCACGCCGCCGGTATCGGCAACCGCGACAAAGGAGCGGAGCGTGGTGATGTCGAGATTTCTCATGATCACAAACCTTGATGCATCGGATCAAAAACATTCGTTTTTAAAATGGATCACACTCCTCCATATAAATCAAGGAAATTGATTGAACCTGCGCTTCGCATCACAAACCCCGGAAAGGACAAGAGTCATGACCTTTACCACTGCCTCGCACCGCTGCACCACCCGCCGCCCCTCCCTCCTCGCTGCCCTCGGTCACCTTGTGGGGGTCTGGCGCCAGCGCCAGGCGCTGCGCAGCCTCGACGACCGGGCCCTCAGGGACATCGGCGTGAGCCGTGACGCCGCCCGCGCCGAGGCACGCCGCCCGATCTGGGACGCCCCGGAAACCTGGCGCCGCTGATTCGGCCCTCTCCTCATGGATGAATCCGGCAGACCGGCCGCACGCCATTGCAGGCGCGCGGCCGTTTTCACGCGCATCCGGGCGCAAATCGCTCCGGATTGCCTTGAAAAAGCAACGGTCTTCTCCAATATTTGAGCATGAATGCCGTTCGCGCCTGCGAACGGGAAACCGGCTTTGATGGAGACCATGAATGGCTGAATTCGACACGATCCGGACGGCTGCCGGCGCGCGCGCCGCCCAGATTGACGCGGGCCTGCGCGCCCATATGAACAAGGTCTACGGCACCATGTCCGTAGGCATGCTTCTTACTTTCGCTGTGGCCTGGGCGGTGGGCAGCAACCCGCAACTGCTGGGCGTGTTCCGCGACCCGATCACGCTGCAACCCAATATCCTGGGCTGGATTGTCATGTTCGCCCCGCTGGGGATGGTGTTTGCCTTCGGCGCGGCGCTGAACCGGCTTTCGGCAGCCGGCGCGCAACTGTTCTTCTACGTGTTCGCCGCGGTGATGGGCCTGAGCCTGAGCTGGATTTTCGTCGCCTTCACCGGCTTTTCCATCGCGCAGGTGTTCCTGGTGACCTCGATCGCCTTCGCCGGGCTGTCCCTGGTGGGCTACACCACCAAGAAAGACCTCTCGGGAATGGGCACCTTCCTGATCATGGGCGTGATCGGCCTGATCGTTGCCTCGGTCATCAACATCTTCCTGGGCTCGCCCGCGATCATGTTTGCGATCTCGATCCTGGGCGTGCTGATCTTCGCCGGCCTGACCGCCTATGACACCCAGAAGATCAAGACCACCTATCTCCAGCATGCCCACACCGGCGACAGCGAGTGGCTGGGCAAGGCCGCCATCATGGGTGCGCTGAGCCTCTACCTCGACTTCATCAACATGTTTATGTTCCTGCTGCAGTTGATGGGCAATCGCGAGTAACCGCGACGAACCTGTACGTTTCGGGGGCCGGTCTGTACGACCGGCCCTTTTCATTTCGCGGCGACCTGTTGCCGCGCCGCCAGCGCCAACCCATCGACCACCGCAGTGAACGCCTCGGACCTCAGGATCTCGGCCCCCGGGCAGAGCGCGCGGGCCTCCTCCCCGACAAGGCGCATCAGGCTGGAGCCGCCGACGAGGATGATGCGCCCGATGCTCTCCGGCGCGACCCCGGCCAGCACCAGCGTTTCGGCCGCCGCCCCGCGCAGCATGGCGCGCGTCTCGGCCAGCGCCGCATCCAGACTGTCCGGCGTCACCACCTCGGACAGGCCGGGGTCGATGAACCCCATGTCTATGCGTCCCCCGGCGGTGGCGCCGTTGGCGGCGATCTTGCCCCGCTCCACCGCGAAGGCAAGCTCGTGGCCCAGTTCCATTTCCAGCACCGTGGCGAATCGGCCCATCCTTGACGGCTCGACGGCAAGGCGCGCCATGTCGGCCACCATCCTCCGGGTCTCTGGCGTGTAGAGAAACGGGATCCTGGCCCAGGTCGCCAGATCGACATAAGGCGCGCGTGGCACCGGCAGCAGACCCGCGCCCATCTGCCGACGCAATTGCCCGCCAAGGCCAAGATGCGGCATCGCGTGGGTCATCGAGACCGCGTGATCGAAATCGGTACCGCCAAGGCGGATGCCGTGGCTGGCCAGGATCTCGGGCCGCGCCGCGCCGGTGCGGAACACCGAGAAATCCGAGGTGCCACCGCCGATGTCCACGATCAGCCCGGTCTGCCCGGCCGCACCCATGCCCTGACAGGCGATGGCGGCGGCCTCCGGCTCGGGCAGGAAATCGACCGCGTCGAACCCGGCGGCAAGGTAGCAGGCGCGCAGATCGGCCTCGGCCCGGGCGTCCTTGTCGGGATCGGCGGTGTGGAAATGCACCGGTCGCCCCGAAAGCGCCCGGTGAAAACGTAGCCCGGTCGAAGCCTCGGCGCGCTGGCGCAGTTCCGACAGGAAATCGGCGATGATCCCGGACAGCGTGCGGCGGCGGCCGCAGATCAGGCGTTTTTCGTGTAGCAACGACAGGCCCAACACGCTTTTCAGCGCCCGCATGTAGCGCCCCTCCTCCCCCGCGATCAGCGCCTCGGCCGCAGCGGTGCCAAGGCGCATGGCGCCCTTGTCCGCGGGAAAGAACACGGCCGTCGGCAGGGTCTCGGCCCCGCGCTCGATCGGAATGCGATGGAGTCCCTGCGCGGTGGCGATGGCCGCCGCGGAATTGGAGGTTCCGAAGTCGATCGCAAGGGTGTCTGTCGGCATGGTTCTGGCGTCCCGGAAAGGGGGTCGCTGCTAACCTGTTCGCGCGTCGGGTGCAAGCCGGCCAGGCACGCGACAGGCGATCAGGGGGCTGATCCTAGCGGCAGTCGACCGGCACCGCCACACCGGCCGATTTCGCCGGGCGCGTATTCACGTAGGCCGGGCCTACGGCGACGCATCCGGTCAGGCGCGGCACCGCTGCGGAAAAGGCCGGGCCGGCCCCCGCCGCGAGCTTGCCGCGCTGCCCTTCGGGCAGGCGCATCACCGCGAACAACAGGCCGTTCACCTCGACCATGCTGACCCGCAGCGGCGCGTTGCCAAGGGTGGCGGGGATCGAATCCGCGGCGCCCTGCCCGCCGTAGGCAGTGGCGGTGGCCGCCATTTCGGCGGGATCGCCGGTGGCGACCCGGAGCCGCTGCGGCGGGCGTGCCGCCAGCGCCTGGATCGGCCCGGAGGCGCGGCTGACGGTGCCACCGGCCGATGCGGCCCGCGCGCGCGGTTCGCCGTCGATGCCGGTGAAGCCGATGCCGCGCTGGTAGTTCGGTCCGTTGCAGGCGGACAGCACGGTACAGATCAGGCAGGCGGAGGCGAACAGGCGTGTCATGTCAGGGCCATCGGTTGGGGCTGGTCCCGCCACGCTAGCGCCAAGCGCCACCGAATGACAAGCGCCGGAGGGAAAACGCAAAAAGGCCGCGCAATCGCGCGGCCCCCGCATCCGGCCAAGGCCGGTCGGATTGCAAGACCTACTTGATCTTGCCTTCCTTGTACTCCACGTGCTTGCGCACAACGGGGTCGTATTTGCGGACCACCATCTTCTCGGTCATGGTGCGGGCGTTTTTCTTGGCCACGTAGAAGTGGCCGGTGCCTGCGGTCGAGTTCAGGCGGATCTTGATGGTTGTCGGCTTCGCCATTTCATCTCTCCTGCGCCGGGCACAGCCGCGCCCGTGAAATTCTCATGAAGCCTGCCTTTTAACGATGGCGGGGCCCGAGTCAACCGGGTTTTCGCGGCCCGGCGGCAAAGGCCCCGCCCCCCGTGGGCAGTCCGGGCCGGCGCTTCAGTACGAAATGCCCACCGCCCGACGCAGGTATCGCGCGTCGGAAAGCTGGCGGCGCAGGAACTCGGCCACCTCGGCGCGCGGGATCTTGAGCCGAAGCGCCCGGTCGCCGGGGCGCACGCCCTCCTTGAAGGGACCTTGCACGGGGGCGTCGGTAAAGGCGCTGGGGCGCACGATGGTCCAGTCGAGGCCGCTGGCGCGCACCAGCATTTCCTGCAACTCGTGATCGCGGAACACCGGCGCCAGCAGCGCACCGAACATGATCCGCTTCCAGAAGAAGTTCAGGTTGCTCCAGCTTTCATGGGCGCCCAGCGTGGACTGGCAGATCAGCCGCCGCACGCCCTGGGCCTGCATCGCCTGGATCACGTTGAGGGTGGCGTCGGACCGCACCGTGCCCTTGCGCGACATCCCCGCACCGATGGTGATCACCGCCGCGTCCTGCCCCTCGACCGCCGCGAGAACGGCGTCGCGGTCGGTGGCGTCCCCGGCGAACAGCGTGAGGTTTTCGTCGCGCAAGGCCAGCTTCTCGGGGTGGCGGGCAAAGGCGGTGACCTGGTGGCCATCCTCGATCATGCGGGTGACGGCGAGGCGCCCGATGGTTCCGGTGGCACCGAATATTGCGATCTTCATTGGGAAACTCCTTTCCGGGGGTGACGTGTCTGGCGGATGAAACTTTACACTGCGTCAAGTTGACATGACGTCAAATAGGAGTACCTTGACGCTATGTCAAGAAAAAACCAGAGCACCCGAACCCGAATCCTCGACGCCGCCTGGACCTTGCTGGAATCCGGCGGGGCGCGCGGGGTCCGCATGTCCGACATCGCCAAGGCCGCCGGGATCAGCCGGCAGGCGCTCTACCTGCATTTTCCCAGCCGGGCCGAGCTGCTGGTCGCCACCACCCGCCATGTGGACGCGGCCAAGGACGTCGATGCGCGGCTGGCCGAGAGCCGGGCCGCGACGGGTCCGGCGCGGCTCGATGCCTTTGTCGCCGCATGGGGCGGCTACATCCCCGAGATCCACGGGGTGATGCGGGCGTTGGTGGCGATGATGGACACCGACGATGAGGCGCGCGCGGCCTATGACGACCGAATGGCGGCGGTGCGCCACGGCTGCGCCGCGGCGGTGGCGGCGCTGGTGGCCGGGGGGCAGCTGGCCGAGCATCTGTCCGAGGCGGAGGCGACCGATCTGCTCTGGGCGCTGCTTTCGGTCGAGACCTGGGCGCGGCTGACGCGCGACTGCGGCTGGTCGCAGGCCCGCTATGTCGAGGCCATGCAACAGACCGCGCGGGCAGCCCTGCTGCGGCAGGAGGATTAGCGCGGAGGGCCTGTAAGCCGGATTTTGTTCAGGGGTTGCCCCCGTCGATGACCATTCATCTGGGACGCGGCTCGCGCCGCGCCTCGTGCTGCCAACCCGACCCCTTTCGGCTGAAGCGGGCCTAGCGGCGGTTTCCCCTTGCGGGGACCGGCCCGCGCGGGGGTCCTATTTGGCATTGCTCCCGGTGGGGCTTGCCGTGCCGCCCCTGTTGCCAGGGGCGCGGTGGGCTCTTACCCCACCGTTTCATCCTTACCCCGGAGATCTCCGGGGCGGTTTCTTTTCTGTGGCGCTTTCCGTCGGGTTGCCCCGCCCGGGCGTTACCCGGCACCGTTGCTTCAGGGAGTCCGGACTTTCCTCGACGGCACAGGGCCGCCGCGGCCATCCGGCCCTCCGCGCTGTTGCGGGAAATAGGGAGGCCGGCGCGGGGCGTCAATGGGCAAACCCCGGATCGGCGCCGGGGCGTCAGGCGCTGCGCCCGCCGGTCTGCGCCGCGACGAACCCCGCCAGCGCGTCCATGTCCGCCTGCGAGAGCGGCCCCCGGCCCCAGGGTCTGAGCCGGTTTCGCACCGCGGTCAGAACATCCTGCTCCGCCGCCTCGGCCGGGTAGCCCGCCTGCTGCGCCAGCGCGCGGAAGTGGCCCGCCCCCACCGCGCCGCCCGGACACGGTACATGCGCCAGCGCCAGCCCCTGCCGGGCCAGCCGCGCCCAGTCAAACCGCGGGCCGGGATCGCCCTTGCGCCCCGGTGCCATGTCGGAATGGCCGATGACGCCCTCGGGTCCGATGTTCCAGCGGACCAGGATGCCGGGAAGCAGCACCTCCAGCGCCGCCATCTGCGGCTCGGAAAACGGGTGGTCGCCGCGATTGTCCAGCTCGATCCCGATGGAGCGCGAATTGATGTCGTCGCAGCCACGCCACGACCCTGCCCCGGCATGCCAGGCGCGGTCCGCCTCGCGCACCATCTGCCAGACCGTGCCATCGGCCCCGATCAGGTAATGCGCCGAGACCTCGGCCGCCGGACCGCAGAGCCGCTCCAGCGCGGCGCGGGCCCCTTCCATCGCGGTGTAATGCAGAACGACCAAGGTGGGACGCAGCCCGCCCCGCCGCGCGCCGAAACTGGGGGACGGGTGCCAGAGCGGCGTCACACGATCAGTTCTTGACCGCCTGGCGGAACGGCGCCGGATCCCAGTTGCAGGCATAGCCGTCGCCGTCCGGGTCGAGGCCGAGCCGGTCGCGTTGCGGCCCGCCCTTGGACAGGAACGCCATCTGCGCCAGGTCGGAGGAGCCGTATTTGGCGCAGTTGCGCTGCATTTTCGCCCTCGGGTTGGCAGTCAGCCCGCCGCGGGCGTAAAGCTGTGCGCCGCGCGGATTGTTGGTTTGCAGCGCGTATTGCACGATGTTGGGCTGCTGATCGCCGGGCCGGCGCGGCACGGCCGTGGGTTCGATCTGCTGGTAGAGGCCGCGGTTGCGGGCGATGCGCTGCGCGTCGCTTTTGATCGACTCGCGGGTGGAGACCGCCTGAAAATCGTTCTCGTCCGAGATTCCGGGGTTGCTGATGGCCGAGGGTGCCGGATTCGACGGGCTGGCCTGCAACGGCATCTGCCCGGAATTGGCGCGCGCGGCCTGCAGCGCGGCGGCGGTTTCGGCGGCGATATCCGCCGCGCTGTCGTTCGATGACGCCGCAGGCGCGACCGATGCGGTTTGCACCGGCACGGATTGAGGAACCATCGGCTGAGAGGGTTGCGTGCCCTGCTGCGGCACCTGAGCTGAAACCGTCCCGACCGCGGAGAGCGGTTCGGACGACACCGCCTGGGGTGGTGCCACCCCCGACACGGTCGGCGCCAGCCCGCTGAGCTGCGCCTCGCGGGCGCGCTGGGCCTCCACCGAATTGTCAAACCCGACCCCGGCGCCGCTGTCCGGGATCGCCGGAGCACAAGCACTCAGTCCGCCCAATATCAGGGCCGCATGGAGAAAACGCATGGCTGCTGTCCTGCCGTTCTTGTTTTTGTTGGCCGGTGTTTTACCACCATTTCTCCGGTTTGGCCACAAATCCGGCCGCCTGCTCCAGCGCATAGGCCGTATTCAGCAGATCGCCCTCTTCCCAGGGACGCCCGATCAGCTGCAATCCCAGCGGCAGCCCCTGACGATCCAGCCCCGTCGGAACCGCGATGCCCGGCAGGCCGGCAAGGTTCACGGTCACGGTGAAGACGTCGTTGAGATACATCTGCACCGGGTCGGCCTGGCCCATCTCGCCCAGCCTGAAGGCGGCCGAGGGGGTGGCCGGTGTCAGGATCGCGTCGATGCCCTTGGCAAAGACATCCTCGAAGTCCTTCTTGATCAGGGTCCGGACCTTGCGGGCGCGGTTGTAATAGGCATCGTAGAAGCCCGCCGACAGCACGTAGGTGCCCACCATCACCCGGCGCTGCACCTCGGCGCCGAAGCCCTCGGCACGGGTTTTCTCGTACATCTCGGTGATGCCGTCGCCCGCCTCCAGCGTGGCGCGGTGGCCATAGCGCACCCCGTCATAGCGGGCCAGGTTCGACGAGGCCTCGGCCGGGGCGATCACGTAATAGGCGGGCAGCGCGTACTTGGTGTGCGGCAGGCTGATGTCGACGATCTCGGCGCCGGCCGATTTCAGCATCTCGGCGCCCTCGTGCCAGAGCGTTTCGATCTCGTCGGGCATGCCGTCCATGCGGTATTCCTTGGGGATACCGATCCTCTTGCCCTTGATATCGCCGGTCAGCAGCGCCTCGAAATCCGGCACCGCCAGGTCGACAGAGGTGGAATCCTTGGCATCGTGCCCGGCCATCGCGCCCAGCATGATCGCGGCGTCGCGCACCGATTTGGTCATCGGCCCGGCCTGGTCGAGCGATGAGGCAAAGGCCACCACGCCCCAGCGCGAGCAACGCCCGTAGGTGGGTTTGAGCCCGACCGTACCGGTAAAGGCCGCCGGTTGCCGGATCGAGCCGCCGGTATCGGTGCCGGTCGCGGCCAGGCACAGGTCGGCGGCCACGGCGGCGGCGGAACCGCCCGAGGAGCCGCCCGGGGTAAGGGCCGCGTCATCGCCGCCGCGCCGCCAGGGGCTGACCGCGTTGCCGTAGACGCTGGTTTCGTTGGACGAGCCCATGGCGAATTCGTCCATGTTGAGCTTGCCCAGCATCACCGCGCCGGCGTCCTGCAGATTCTGGCTGACCGTGGATTCGTACTCTGGCAGGAACCCTTCCAGGATGCGGCTGCCGGCCTGGCTGGGCACGCCCCTGGTGCAGAACAGGTCCTTGATCCCGATCGGCAGGCCGCACATCGCCGGGGCATCGCCCGCCTTGATCCGCGCGTCGGCCGCGCGGGCGCGCTCCAGCGCGATTTCCGGGGTCTTGTGGACGAAGGCGTTGAGCGCATCGGCGCCCTCGATTTCCGACAGGCAGGCCTCGGTCAGTTCAACCGAGGTGACATCGCCCTTGCGCAGCGCGTCGCGCGCGCCCGCCAGGCCCAGTTTGTTCAGATCGCTCATGTCTTACTCCACCACCTTGGGCACCGCGAAGAACCCCTCGCGCGCGTCGGGGGCATTTGACAGGATCTTGTCCTGCTGGTTGCCGTCGGTCACCACGTCGGCGCGGCGCTTCAGCCGCATCGGCGTGACCCCGGTCATCGGCTCGACTCCCTCGACATCGACCTCGCCCAGTTGCTCGATGAAACCGAGGATGGTGTTGAACTCTGCCGCCAGGGCGGGCAGCGCCTCCTCCTCGACCCGGATACGGGCAAGCTTGGCCACGCGGGCGGCGGTGCTTTCGTCAATCGACATGGAAGACCTCTCGTTATATCCCTGCGGCGTTTACCCCTCCGGCGCGCGGCCTTCAAGACTGCGGTTGGTCACGTGGCGCGGGATTGCCCCGAAAGGGCCCGCACCCCTCTCCCACGGGCACACGCAGACCGGGACTAACGATCTGTCAATACACTTGCGCCATGGTGACCGGCGAAAGGTCATTCTGCGGAGCATGCGCCCTGTCTGGTATCTCCCTCAACGCGATCGCGGCGTCCCTCAGGGAAATCGCATGGCCGGCCATCGACCCCGATGACCGATTGTTGAGCGCACGGCGGCGGATCGTAAGTTCGTTTTCCCTGATCGCCCTGACGGGCAGCTTGATCGAGGGGCTATTGAGCTTCGGGGACTTCCACGCCCTGTCGCCTGCCCGAGCGTATTGGACACTGTCGAACGGGCTCGGCTATTTGCTTCCGCCCATCCTGTTGTGGCGCTCCGGTCATTTGCGCCTCGCTGCCTCGCTGTTGATCAGCTACTTCATCCTGACTGTGACCTACCAAGCCGTGTTTCCGGTCGGCGACGGCTGGTCGATGTCGCTCTATTTCTTCGTGGCACCCCCGATGGCCATATTGCTGCTTGAACCACGCGCCGGCGCGGTCGTCAGCGTGATCACGGTCGCCACAGTGATCACGCTGACCCATTCAACCCTACCCTGGTCGATCGGCGCGATCCTGTTCAACATCACTGCCGCGATGTCCATCGGCATGCTCATTTTCATCTCCGAGGCCGAAAAGACGACAGAGCACCTGGACAACCTGCGCCGGGAGGCACAGTCGGCGAACCAGGCAAAGTCGTTTTTCCTGGCCAACGTCAGCCATGAGATCCGCACCCCCCTGAACGGCGTGATCGGGGCGGTACAACTGCTGGCGGACCAGGCGGTGACGCAGGAGCAAAAGGACCTGCTGCAGACCGCCGACGCCTCTGGCCGGACCCTGCTGCGCATTGTCAACGACATCCTCGATTTCTCACGGATCATCGAACACGGGGTGACGCTGGAACAGACCATCTTCCGGCGCGAGGACCTTGTGACCAACGTCCTGTCCGCGCTGGCCGCCCCGGCCGAGCAGAAGGGAATCGACCTGCGCTGCCATTTCGACGAGGACGTACCGCGTTACCTTGTCGGAGACCCGGCGCGGCTGTCGCAGATCGTGATGAACTATGTCGGCAACGCGGTGAAATTCTCTGACCACGGCACAGTGGAGGTGCGGGTGTCGCGCCAGACGGAACCCGGCGGCAAGAGCGACAAGGACACGGCGCGCGAGATGGTCCGCGTCGAGGTGCGGGACGAGGGCATCGGGCTGACCGAGGAGGCCGCAGCGCGGGTCTTCGAGAAATTCGAGCAGGCGGAAAACTCGACCGCGCGGATCTACGGCGGCACCGGGCTTGGCCTCTCGATCGCCCGCAATCTCGCCGAGCTGCACGGCGGTGAAACCGGAGTGCGCAGCGCGCCGGGCAAGGGCAGCACCTTCTGGTTCACCTTCCCGCTGGTCGTGGGCAGCCGCCCCGCCGAACGGATCAGGGTCGCGTCCCGACCGGGGCGCGCGCGCGTCGGTCATGCCCGGGTCATGGTGGTCGAGGACAACAAGACCAACCAGTTCATCGCCCGCAAGTTCCTGGCCAAGCTGGGGGTCGAGCCCGAGGTCGCCGCCGACGGCGTCGAGGCGGTGGAGGCCGCCACGCGGGAAAAGTTCGACCTGATCTTCATGGACATCCAGATGCCGCGCAAATCGGGTCTCGAGGCCACCCGAGAGATCCGCGCAGGCGGTTTGAACAGGGACACGCCGATCGTGGCGCTCTCGGCCAACGTGATGGCCGATCAGAAGGCCAGCTATCTGGCGGCCGGGATGAACGGCTGCATCGAAAAGCCCTGCAAGCTGAACGACATCGCAGACAGCCTCGACCGCTTCGTCGCCCCCGGGGACCCGCCCGATGCCTGGGATCAGGCGGCAGACCCGCCAGCGGCGGCAGGCAGCGCCGAGGCGGAGCGCGGCAGCGACAACACCAGCAGCAGCGCCAGCACCGACATACCCGTCAGCGTGAGAAAGGCGGGCACGTAGCTGCCGCTGCGGTCGAAGACCATGCCGGTCAGGATCGGCCCGACCGAGCCGCCCAGAGTGCCGGAGAACAGCACGGTTCCGAAGATCGCCCCATGGGCGCGCATGCCGAAGTATTCCGCCACCGTGGGCGAGACCACGACGAAGAGCGCGCCGTGGGAAAATCCGTAGACCGCCACGGTCATGAACAACGCCCAAGGCACGGTCAGGCCGGTCAACCCGCCCAGCCCCGCGATCAGCACCACAAAACACAGGGCAAAGGCCCGACGCCCGCCGATCACGTCGGCCAGCCGCCCGACCGCCAGCCGCCCCGCCACGCTGGCGCCGCCCACCACCGACAGCAGCGCCGCCGCCCCCGCCGGGCTCATGCCGAGGTCCATGCCGTGGATCGGCAGGTGCAGCGGCACCGTCATCAGCGCGGAAAAGAAACAGAACTGCACCGCGCAAAGCGTCCAGAGCACCCGGCTGCGCCGCGCCTGGGCAAAGCTGGCCCCCTCTGCCGGCCCACCCGCCTGCCCCGAGAACCCGGTCCGCACCGGCGGGCTTTTCATGATCAGCGCGGCAAACACCAGCAACACGACCGCGCCACCGCCCATCACCATCACCGCCGGCCGCCATCCCATCCCCGAGATCATCAGCGCCGCCACCGGCGGCACCGTCACCTGGCCGACCGCCGTGCCCACCTTGACCACCGCCGTCATGATGCCGCGCCGCCCCTCGAACCAGCGCGCCACGGTCGACAGCGTGACCACGTCATGGGTGCTTAGCCCCAGCCCGATGAAACTGCCGCAAATGACGAAAAGCTGCCAGGGCTGACTCACCTGCGACAGCAATGCAAAACCCACTCCGTAGAGCACGCCGGTCACCGCCAGCACCCGGGTCGGGCCGAACCGGTCGTTCAGCCGCCCGCCAATCATGCCCAGCACCCCCATCGCCAGGAAGGACAGCGCCGAGGCCGCCGACATCAGCGTGCGCGACCAGCCATACTCGGCCTCGAACACCTTGAAGAACAGGCCAAAGGAAAACAGCAGCCCGATGACGGTGAACTGCGTCAGGCAGGCGCCCGCCACAACCAGATAGCGCGATTGCATTGGGTCTCCTCCCTCTGATCGCTTCAACTGTTAACGGAACTCCGCCGGGCGGTCCATGCGGTGTCGCCGGTAGACCTCGATCATCCAGCCCAGCATCGCCGCGTTCAGCAGGTGCCACATCGGATGCGTGCCCAGCGGCCAGGCGGCGCAAAGCCCCGCGTCGAGCGAGCGGAAGACAAGCGACACCACCAAAAGCCCCGCGCCCAGCGCCAGCCCCCGCGCCGTGCCCGGAGCGCGCCGGTGCAAGAAAGCCGCGTGACCCGCGATCAGCAGCGGCACCGGCCAGTAGCCCGCCGATTCGGAAAATCCCGGCAGCCGGGAAAACACTGGCACCAGAACCGCCGCATAGGGAAAGAACAGCGCCGTCAGCACCAGCGACCAGAGACGTTTCATGCCCCAGACCTCAGCATGAACCGCGTAGATGTAGAGCAGGATAAAGACCAGTATTGGCGCCACGTCCGCCACTCCGGCCCAGGCCCGCGCATGGGTATGCCACAGATAGCTGCCCACCCCGATCGCGGCGAGGATCACCACCATCGCGCGGGCCAGCGGCGCCGTCTGCCCGCGCAGCCGCCACGCCATCACCGCAGCCGCCGCGAGGAAGGCCAGATTGCTGAGCGCATTCGCCGGTTCGACCCAATAGCCGGGCCCGACCCGCTCGCAATAGGCGTCGATTTGCTGCATCCAGTCCATGGATTTTCAGATAACGGATGTTAGGGTCGGACCAAACCGAAAGGAGGCTTCTCATGAAAATCATCTGGCTCGGCCATGGCTCGTTCCGCATCGAGACCGGCAATCACGTTCTGCTGCTCGACCCCTGGCTCACCGGCAACCCGGTGCTGCCCGAGGACAGCCACGACGCCGCCGTCGCGGGCGCCACGCATATCCTGATGACTCACGCGCATTTCGATCACTCCGCCGATGCAGTGGCGCTGTCGAAGAAACTCGGTGTAGCGGTCCACGGACAATATGACGTGATGACCTTCTGGGGCGAGAGCGAGGGGATCGAAACCGTCGGCTTCAACAAGGGCGGCACCATCGACCTGGGCGGTGGAGTCAAGGTGTCGATGGTCAACGCGGTGCATTCCTCGACCTTCTCCTCGCCCAAGGGGCCGCGCAGCGGCGGCACCGAGGCCGGCTTCATGATCCATGCCGAGGGCAAGACCCTTTATTGCAGCGGCGATACCGACATCATGGCGGACATGGAGTGGATGGGCGATTACTACAAACCCGACATCGGCATCCTGTCGGCGGGCGGCTATTTCACCATGGACATGGACAAGGTTGCCTATGCCGCCAAACGCTATTTCAACTTCAAGACGGTGATCCCGGGGCATTACCGCACCTTCCCGATCCTGGAGCAATCGGCCGAGAAACTCACCGCCGCGCTTCCCGGCGTCGATGTTATCGAGCCGCAGGTGATGCAGGCGATCGAGGTTTGAGGCGGAGACAGCGCCGCGACGGTCAACCCTTGCCGCGCTTTTCCGCGAAGAACCGCTTCAACAGGTCTTCCGCCTCAACCGCGCCGATGCCGTCGTAGACCTCCGGCACGTGATGCGCCTGGGAATGCGAGAACACCCGCGCGCCATGCGCCACGCCGCCCGATTTGGGATCGGAAGCACCGTAGTACACCCGCGCGATGCGGGCGGCGGCGATGGCGGCGGCGCACATGGCGCAAGGCTCCAGCGTGACATAAAGGTCATGGCCCACCAGCCGCTCCGACCCGGCGGCGGCACAGGCAGCGCGGATCGCGAGGATCTCGGCATGGGCGGTGGGATCGTTCAACTCGCGGGTGCGGTTGCCCGCCGCCGCGACCACCGTACCGAAGGGATCGACGATCACCGCGCCCACCGGCACCTCGCCGCGCGCCGCTGCTGCCCGCGCCTGATCCAGCGCCTTGTCCATGTGGGATCGGAACACCATGCCCCTTCCCTGCCCCGCAATCGATGCTTTCGCAAGCCTGCCCGATCGGCTAAGGCCGATGCCATGAGCACCCAACCGCCCCCCGGCACGCCCCCCGAGACGCCAAAAGGCGACCGCATCGCCAAGGTCCTGGCCCGCGCCGGCGTTGCCTCGCGCCGCGAGGCCGAGCGCATGATCGAGGCCGGCCGCGTCAGCGTGAACGGCAAGCAGATCGACAGCCCGGCGCTGAACGTCACCGACACCGATCGCATCGCGGTGGACGGCAAGCCGCTGACCGCGCCCGAACCGGCGCGGCTCTGGCTCTATCACAAGCCCGCCGGGCGGGTGACCACGGCGCGCGACGAGTTGGGCCGCCCGACCATCTTCGACGACCTGCCCGAGGAGCTGCCCCGGGTGATGAGCGTCGGACGGCTCGACCTCAACTCCGAGGGGCTGTTGCTGCTGACCAATGACGGCGCGATCAAGCGGCGGCTGGAACTGCCCAGCACCGGCTGGCTGCGCAAGTACCGCGTGCGGATCAAGGGGCGACCGAAGGACGAGGATTTCGCACCGCTGCGCAAGGGGATCAGCATCGACGGCGAACGCTTTCAGCCGATGATCGTGTCGCTGGACCGGCAGCAAGGGGCGAACGCCTGGCTCACCCTCGGGCTGCGCGAGGGCAAGAACCGCGAGATCCGCCGCGCCATGGAGGAGATGGGGTTTTCCGTGAACCGGCTGATCCGGGTTTCCTACGGGCCATTCCAACTCGGCAGCCTGAAACCCGGAGAGGTCGAGGAGGTCCGCCGCCGCGTACTGCGCGACCAGCTCGGGCTGGAGGCCCCGCCGGAAGGCACGGCAACCGCCGAGCGGCCCAAGCCCCGGCTGCGCCGCGATGCGGCGGCAAAGCCGGATGGGCGGCCCGGCAAACCCGGCCCCGGCGGCAAACCCCGCCCCGGCGGCAAACCCGGTGCCAGTGGTAAACCCGGTGCCAGCGGCAAACTCCGCCCCACAGGCAACCGCGGGCCGAAACCGCGCGGCCGTTAGGCAGCGCAACGACCTGACGCGCCTGCACGCCGGTTCCCCCTAGCAAGCCTGCCCCGCATGGCTTACCTTTCCCCCGTAACGATAGGCTGGGGTGCCCGATGTCACGGAGCGGATTGCAGAAAATCGCCTATGCGGCGCTGCTCGTGCTGCTCATCGGGGTGGCGACCGGCTGGCTCGGGGGGCTCTAGGCGATGGCGCAACGTTTCGGCGGCAAATTCAGCCCCGACCCCGAGGCCGAATCGGAGACGCCGCCGCGCAGTGCCTATCACGGCGCGCAGGTCGATCCGGTGGGCGCGCGGGCCAACGCGCTGTTCCTGCCGGCCGCCCTTCTGGTGTTCCTGTCCTTCGGTGGTGGCGCCGTCTCGATGGCGCAGGGTCTTGCTGCCGCCGGCGCGCTGGCGCTTGCGGCCTGGCTGCGGCGCGAGGGGCTGCGCGCCGAGGCCGCCTATGCCGCCCGCCGGGTCGCCCGCCGCCCGGTCCTGCCGCGCAAGATGCTGGCCAGCCTGCTGACCGGCATCGGCGCCGCGCTCGCCGCCTACCGGACCGAGCCGGGTCTGGTGGCGCCTTTGCTCTACGGCGGGGCGGCGACGGTTCTGCATGGACTGGCATTTGGCATCGACCCCCTGCGCGACAAGGGGATGGAGGGGATCGACAGCTTCCAGCAGGATCGCGTCGCCCGCACCGTGGCCGAGGCCGAGGGGTATCTCTCGGCGATGAGCGACGCGGTGCGCCGCGCCGGCGACCGCAAGATCGAGGCCCGCGTCGAGCGATTCCAGAAAACCGCGCGCGAGCTTTTCCGCACCGTCGAGGAGGATCCGCGCGACCTGACCGGCGCCCGCAAGTACATGACCGTCTACCTGATGGGTGCGCGCGACGCGACGATCAAGTTCGCCGATCTCTATGCCCGCACCCCCGACCGACAGGCCCGCGCCGACTACACCGCGCTGCTGGACGACCTGGAACAGAATTTCGCCGCCCGCACCCGCAAGATGCTGACCGACAACCACAGCGATCTGACCGTCGAGATCGAGGTGCTGCGCGACCGGCTGCAACGCGAGGGCGTCCGCCTTGACTGACCCCATTCCCCTTTCAACGAGGATATTCCCCCATGTCTGAAACCATTCGCAAGAAAGCCGAGGAAACCCTGAGCGAGATCGAAGAGGTCACCGCTGTCGTGCTCTCCGATCCGTCCGGCGACATCGTGGTGATGGAGGAGGCCGGCGAAGAGGTCGGCGCCGACATCCGCAAGCGCATGGGCGAGATCGACATGTCCGACACCAACTCGATCGTCGCCTTCGGCTCGGGCGCCCAGGCCGAGTTGCAGGAGATCAGCCAGGCGATGCTGGCCGGGGTGCGCAACAAGGATGTCGGCCCCGCCGGCGACAGCCTGCGCACCATCGTCACCGCGATCCGCGGGTTTTCCGTCTCCGAACTGGACGTGCGACGCGAACGGAGCTTCTGGGAAAAACTGCTGGGCCGCGCCGCCCCCTTTGCCAAGTTCACCGCCCGCTACGAAGAGGTGCAGGGCCAGATCGACCGCATCACCGACGACCTGCTGAAGCATGAGCACACGCTGCTCAAGGACATCAAGTCGCTCGACATGCTCTATGCCAAGACGCTGGATTTCTACGACGAGCTGGCGCTTTACATCGCCGCGGGCGAGGAAAAGCTGGCCGAGCTCGACCGCAACGACATCCCGGCGAAAGAGGCAGAGGTGCAGGCGGCGGCGGAAAACGACCAGGTGATGAAGGCGCAGGAGCTGCGCGACCTGCGCGCCGCCCGCGACGATCTGGAACGCCGGGTGCATGACCTCAAGCTGACCCGCCAGGTGACGATGCAATCGCTGCCCTCGATCCGGCTGGTGCAGGAGAACGACAAGAGCCTGGTGACCAAGATCAACTCGACCATGGTCAACACCGTGCCGCTGTGGGAAACCCAGCTGGCCCAGGCGGTCACCATCCAGCGCAGCGCCGAGGCGGCGGCGGCGGTGCGCGACGCCAACGACCTCACCAACGAGCTGCTGACAGCGAATGCCAAGAACCTGCGCGAGAGCAACAAGATGATCCGCGAGGAAATGGAGCGCGGCGTGTTCGACATCGAGGCGGTGAAACAGGCCAACGCCGACCTGATCGGCACCATCGAGGAAAGTCTGCAAATCGCAGACGAGGGCAAGGCCAAACGCGCCGCCGCCGAGGCCGAGCTGAAAAAGATGGAGGCCGAGCTGCGCGACACGCTGGCCGCCGCCAAGGCGAAAAAGACCGGGTTGGGCGACACCGCCGGAACCGCGGTTCCGGGCTGAGGCGCACATGCGCGGTATGCACCGCATAAGGCGGGCCGGGGTTTCCGGCCTCGTGGCCCTGCTCGGGTCGCTGCTGCTGTCAGGCTGCGAGGAGGCCGGGCCGGTCAGTTCGCCCGCGCCGCAGGCACGCCCCGCCGCGCTCCAGCCGCAGGTGCCGCGACCGCGCTCGGAGCAAAGCCGCGCGCTGGCCCGCTACTATCGCGCGGTGCAGAACGATCTGCTTACCCGGGGCCTGCTGCGCACCGACGGCGGCGGCCCGGATACACCGTTCACCGCCGACCAACTGGCCGAGAATTTCGAGACCATCGCCTTTTTCGACGAATACGCCCGCGGGTCGGTCCCCGCCCGGCGCACCCGCGGTGCCGGCGGCGAGCTCAACCGCTGGACCGCGCCGGTGCAGATCGGGGTGGAATTCGGCGCCAGCGTGCAACCCGCCCAGCGCACCCGCGATGCCAACAACATCACCGGCTATGCCGCGCGGCTGGCCCGGATCACCGGGCACCCGATCTCGATCGCGCGGGGCAATAGCGCGAACTTCCACGTCTTTGTCGCGGGCGAGGATGACCGCGACTATTTCCAGACCCGGCTGCAACAGCTGATCCCTTCGATCAGCGCCCGGGAACTGGCGCTGTTTCGCAACCTGCCGCGCTCGTTCTACTGCCTCGTCGTGGCGGTCTCGGGCAGCCGCAATCCCAACACCTATACCCGCGCGGTGGCGCTGATCCGGGCCGAACACCCGGATCTGGTGCGGCTGTCGTGCATCCACGAGGAACTCGCGCAGGGGCTCGGCCTGCCCAACGACAGCCCCGAGGCGCGCCCGTCGATCTTCAACGATGACGACGAATTCGCGCTGCTGACCAATCATGACGAATTGCTGTTGAAAATGCTCTATGATCCGCGCCTGACCCCGGGCATGACCGCCGACGAGGCGCGCCCGATCACCCGGATCATCGCCCGCGAACTGATGGGACAGGCGCTGTGACCGCCTGCCCGAACTGACAGGAAAAGGATCGGTATTATGGGAATCTTCGACTTTCTCACCGGCGAGTTCATCGACGTCATCCACTGGACCGATGACACCCGCGACACCATGGTCTGGCGTTTCGAACGCGAAGGCCACGAAATCAAGTACGGCGCCAAGCTGACCGTGCGTGAAGGCCAGGCGGCGGTATTCGTCCACGAGGGGCAGTTGGCCGATGTCTTCACCCCCGGTCTCTACATGCTCGAGACCAACAACATGCCGATCCTGACGACGCTGCAGCACTGGGACCACGGCTTCAAATCGCCGTTCAAGTCCGAGATCTACTTCGTCAACACCACCCGGTTCAACAACCTCAAGTGGGGCACCAAGAACCCGATCATGCTGCGCGATCCGGAGTTCGGGCCGACCCGCATCCGCGCCTTCGGCACCTATACCATCCGGGTCAGGGAACCGGCCCGCTTCATGACCGAGATCGTCGGCACCGACGGCGAATTCACCATGGACGAGATCAGCTTCCAGATCCGCAACATCATCGTGCAGGAGTTTTCCCGCGCGATTGCAGGCTCCGGCATCCCGGTGCTGGACATGGCCGCCAACACCGCCGACCTGGGCAAGCTGATCGTGGCCGAGGTTTCCCCGGTGCTGGAACAATACGGGCTGGAGATGCCCGAGTTTTACATCGAGAACATCTCGCTGCCGCCGGCGGTCGAGGCGGCGCTGGACAAGCGCACCTCGATGGGGCTGGCGGGCGATCTGGGCAAGTTCACCCAGTATTCGGCGGCCGAGGCGATGACCGCCGCCGCCTCCAACCCCGCCGGTGGCGGCATGGCCGCCGGGCTTGGCGCCGGCATGGGTATGGCGATGGCGCAGAACATGGCGCGGCCCGGACCCTGGGGCGCGGCACCGCAACCGCAGCAGCAGGCCGCCGCCCCGGTGCCGCCGCCGCCGCCGGTGGAACATGTCTGGCACATCGCCGAGAATGGCGAGACCAGGGGGCCGTTCTCCAGGGCCGACATGGGCCGCATGGCCACCTCGGGCGAGCTGAAACGCGCAACCCATGTCTGGACGGCCGGTCAGGACGGCTGGAAACTGGCCGAGGACGTGCAGGAACTGGCGCAGCTTTTCACCATCCTGCCGCCGCCGCCGCCGCCGGGCGTATGATCCGCAGGTTCGACGACGACAGGCCAGAGGTTTCCCATGCCCGCCCCACCCCCGCCTCCTCCCGCACCCGCCGCGCCGGGCGCCACGGCCCCGGCCGAGCATCGATTTCCCTGCGAACAATGCGGCGGCGATTACCGCTTTGATCCGGCGCGCGGGATGCTGGTTTGTGACCATTGCGGCCACGAGCAGCCGGTGGGCAGCACCCCCTGGGGCGGCGCCAAGCTGCGCGAGCTGGATTTCGACGCCGCCCGCGCCGGGCAGCTCGACGCGACAGAGACCGAGGAAACCCGCGTCCTGTCCTGCCCCAACTGCGGCGCGCAGGTCGAATTCGATCCGGCGACCCATGCCGCCGAATGCCCGTTCTGCGCCACGCCGGTGGTCACCGACACCGGCGTCAGCCGCCATATCAAGCCACGCGGCGTGCTGCCCTTTGCGCTTGACGAACGCTCGGCCCACAAGGCGATGAGCGATTGGTTGGGGCGGCTGTGGTTCGCGCCGAACGGGCTCAAGGAATACGCGCGCAAGGGGCGGAAAATGCAGGGCATCTACGTGCCCTACTGGACCTTCGACGCCGACACCAAGTCGCGCTATCGCGGCGAGCGCGGCACCGTTTATTACGAGACCCGCACCGTGATGCGCGACGGCAAGCGGGTGCAGGAACAGGTCGCACGCGTGCGCTGGACCCCCGCCGCGGGCCGTGTCGCCCGGTTCTTCGACGATGTGCTGGTGCTGGCCTCGAAAAGCCTGCCGAAGCGGTACACCGACGCGCTGGAGCCCTGGGACCTGCCCGCGCTGGAACCCTACCGGCCGGAGTACCTGGCCGGGTTCCGCGCCGAGGCCTATACGGTGGAACTCGACGAGGGCTACACCCAGGCGCGCGACCACATGGCCCGGGTGATCGAACGCGACGTGCGCTTTGACATCGGCGGCGACCGCCAGCGCATCCACGACATCGACACCGATGTTTCCGCCGTCACCTTCAAGCATATCCTGCTGCCGGTCTGGCTGGCAGCGTACAAATATCGCGGCAAAACGTACCGTTTCGTGGTCAACGGCCGCACCGGGCGGGTGCAGGGCGAACGCCCCTGGTCGGCGGTCAAGATCGCCGTGGCGGTGGTGCTGGGGCTGATCGTCGCCGGCGGTATCGGCTACGTCGTGGCGATGAACCAATAGGGCGGTGGCGGCCCGGTCAGACCGCCGCCGCAAGCTTACCCGCGCGCGATGTCGATCTTGCGCGCTTCCTTGGCGGCCTCGGTGCTGCGCTTGGGCACAGTGACGTGCAGCACGCCGTCGACCATCCTGGCGCTGGCCTTGTCGCCGTCGGCATCCTCGGGCAGGCGGAACGACCGGCGGAAAGCGCCGTACTGACGCTCGCTGAAATACCAGGTGTCGCCCTTTTTCTCCTGTTGCGTCTTCTTCTCGCCGCGCACGGTGACGACGCCGTCCTCGACGGTCAGTTCGATATCGTCCTGCGACACGCCGGGCAGTTCCATCGAGATGTCATAGGCGCTGTCGTTGCTCGATGCCTCGGTCGCCGGGCTCAGCCAATCGGCCAGGCGGGTGCCAAGCGCCCGCAGCGGATCGTAGAGCGACGGCCAAAGACCTGCGTGATCGGTTTTCTCGACCATTTCCCAGTCCTCCTGTTCATGCGGATGGGGCGAGTTTAGGCGATTCATCCATCGGCCCTCTTTGATCCGGCTCAAATTGCGCCCCTTGCACCCCCCTCCGGCCACCGCCATTCTGCGCCGCGACACAACAAACAGGCGAGAGCAAACCCATGACCCTAGACGATCTCGATGCGCTGATGGCGCAGCGCTTTTCCTGCCGCGCGTTCCGGCCCGACCCGGTGCCGCGCGAGACCATCGAACAGATCGTCGCCGCGGCCCGGCGGGTGCCGTCCTGGTGCAATGCCCAACCCTGGCAAGTGACCCTGACCAGCGGCGAAGAGACCGACCGCTTTCGCGCCGCGATGATCGAAGAGGCGCGGACCGGCAGCCACGATCCCGACCTGCCCTTTCCCACCGGCTACTCCGGCGCCTGCCGCGAGCGCCGCCGCACCTGCGGCTGGCAGTTGTACGAGGCGGTGGGGGTGGAAAAGGGCGACCGCGCGGGTTCGGCCCGTCAGAGGATGGAGAATTTCGCGCTGTTCGGCGCGCCGCATTGCGCCATCGTCACCAGCCCGGCCGAACTGGGCGCCTATGGTGCGCTTGATTGCGGTGGCTTTGTCACCGCCTTCACCCTGGCCGCCCAAGCCGCCGGGGTGGCGAGCATTCCGCAGGCCGCCGTCGCCTCGCACGCGCCGTTCCTGCACCGCTGGTTCGACATCCCCGAGGACCGACTGGTGCTCTGCGCCATTTCCTTCGGCTATGCCGATCCGGACCACCCCGCCAACGGGTTTCGCACCGATCGGGTCGGGCTGGATGAAATCATCGACTGGCGGGGATGAGCGGCCCGGCGATCCTGTGCTGCGGCGAGGCGGTGCTCGACATGGTGCCCGCCGCGCTTGAGGGGGGCGGCACGGGCTTTCGCCCGGTGCCTGGCGGCGGCGCCTTGAATTGCGCGGTGGCACTGGCGCGGCAGGGGGTAAGGGCGGGCTTCGTCGGCGCGCTCTCGTCCGATCCAGCGGGCGCGCGGCTGGCGGCGCATCTGCAGGCCGAGGGGGTGTCGCTGACCCATGCCGCCCGATCCGACCGCCCCTGCCCGCTGGCGCTGGCGCAGCCGGTCGAAGGGGGCACGCGGTTCGACCTCTACGACAACGACACCGCCGGGGCGCTCTATGCGCTGGCCGACCTGCCTGATCCGCTGCCAGACAGCGCCCGCGCGCTGGTCTTCGGCGGCATCAGCCTGATCGCCCCCCCTGCGGCGGCGGCCTTCGAGGTGCTGGCGCGGCGCGCCGCACCCGACCGGCTGATCTGGCTGGACCTGAACATCCGGCCCGGGCTGGTAAAGGACGCCACCGCCTATCGCGCGCGGCTGATGCGGATGGCGGCGCTGGCCGATGTGGTGAAGGTCTCGGACGAGGATCTGCACTGGCTGGGGTCGGGCGCGCTGGACCACCTGCGGGCCGCGGCACCGCTGTTGTTGCACACCCGCGGGGCGCTGGGAGCAGTGGCGATGCGCGGGGCCGAGATCGTCGGCCTGCCGGCGCCCCGCGCCGAGGTTGCCGATACCGTCGGCGCCGGCGACATCTTCAACGCTGGGTTCATGGCGCATCTGGCCCATGCGGGGCAGTTGAGCAAACCGCTGAACCTGCCGGAGGATGCGTTGCGCGCGGCACTGGCTCATGGCATCGCCATGGCCAGCGACAGCGTCACGCGTCCCGGCGCCGACGCCCCGAAATGGAAGGAGACCCCATGCGCGCCCTGATCCAACGTGTCACCGAGGCCAGCGTCACAGTCGAAGGCGAGAAGATCGGAGAGATCGGCCCCGGCCTGCTGATCCTGGTCTGCGCCATGCAGGGCGATACCGAAGCGCAGGCCGACAAGCTGGCCGCCAAGATCGCCAAGCTGCGCATCTTCAAGGACGAGGCGGACAAGATGAACCGCTCGCTGCTGGATGCGGGCGGCGCGGCGCTGGTGGTCAGCCAGTTCACGCTGGCCGCCGATACCGCGCGCGGCAACCGGCCGGGGTTTTCCACCGCCGCCGCGCCGGAAGAGGGCAAGCGGTTGTATGACTATTTCGCGGACCGGATGGCGGTGCAGGGGGTGGCGGTGGCAACCGGGCAATTCGCCGCCGACATGAAGGTGGCGCTGGTCAATGACGGACCGGTGACGATCTGGATGGAGGTCTGAATGGACCCGCGCGACACCGCAGTGACGCTCTGGCAGGCCGGGGTGGCCGCTGTGGATGGATACGCCGCGACCGGGGCCGCGCTGGAGGGGATCGCCCCTGACCGCATCCTTGCCGTGGGCAAGGCGGCGGGCGCGATGGCCCGTGCCGCGCTGAGGCGGTTTCCCGGCGTGCCGGCGCTGGTGGTGACCAAGGACGGCCACGGCGAGGGGCTGCCCCCAGATGTCGAGGTGATCGAGGCCGCCCACCCGGTGCCCGACGCCCGCAGCCTGCGCGGCGGCGCCGCCCTGCGCGCGGCGGTGGAGGCGATGGCGCCGGGATCGGAGCTGCTGCTGCTGGTCTCCGGCGGCGCCTCGTCGCTGGCCGAGGATCTGGTGCCGGGCAAGGTGCTGGACGACCTGGCGGCGCTGAACCGGCGATTGCTGGCGCAGGGGCTGGACATCACCGCGATGAACGCGGAACGGCGCCGGCTGTCGCGGATCAAGGGCGGCGGGCTGCTGTCGCATTTCCGGGGCGCGCGGGTGCGGGTGCTGGCGATCTCGGACGTGCCGGGCGACGATATCGCGGTGATCGGATCGGGCATCGGGGCCGCGCCCCCTGCCCCCGGTTTTGCCTATGACGTCGGAATCGTGGCCAGCAATGCGCACGCCCGCATGGCGGCGGAACAGGCGGCCCGCGCGCGGGGGATCGCGGTGTTGGAACAGGATGAGGCGCTGCACGACGAGATGAACGCGCTGGCCCGGCGCTGGGGGCCGCGCCTGCGGGCGATGGCACCGGGCGCGATCATCCTCGGCGGTGAGCCCACCGTGGTTCTGCCCGACATTCCGGGCCGCGGCGGGCGCAACCAGGCGCTGGCGCTGGCACTGGCGCGGGAGATCGCGGGCACCACGGGGATCACCGTGTTGGTGGGCGGCACCGATGGCACCGATGGGCCGACCGAGGCCGCCGGCGGCCTTGTCACCGGCACCACCTGGGGGCCGGGGGCGCAAGAGGCACTGGACCGGGCGGACAGCGGCAGCTTCCTCGCCGCGCAGGACGCCCTGCTGGTCACCGGCCCCACCGGCACCAATGTCATGGACCTTCTCGTCGCGGTTCGCACGTGAAGGGTCGTTTCCCACCGAGCCGACCCAGCGTGACGGGGGAACTCTGACGCCATGACACAACCGGAAAACGCCCTGCGCGAGATCGAAGAGATGCCCGACATGGGCATCACGCTCTCCGATGGCTGCCGGCTTTCGGCGCGGGTCTGGCGCCCGGTGGATACGGCGCAGGACCCGGTGCCGGTGATCCTGGAATATCTCCCCTATCGCAAGCGTGACGGCACCACCGCGCGCGATGCGCTGACGCACCCATATTTCGCCAAACGCGGCTACGCCTGCGTGCGGGTGGACATGCGTGGCAATGGCGACAGCCAGGGGGTGATGGAGGATGAATACACCAGCCAGGAACTCGACGACGCGGTCGAGGTGATCCATTGGCTCGCCGCACAGGGCTGGTGCAGCGGCTCGGTCGGCATGATGGGGATCAGCTGGGGCGGGTTCAACGGGTTGCAGGTGGCCGCCCTCGCGCCTGAACCGCTGAAGGCGGTGATCACGCTGTGCTCCACCGTCGACCGCTACGCCGACGACATCCATTTCAAGGGCGGCTGCCTGCTGAACGAGAACCTCGGCTGGGGCGCGACAATGTGGGCGTATTCCTCGCGCGCGCCCGACCCGGCGCTGGTGGGGGACGCCTGGCGCGACATGTGGATGCAGCGGCTGGAGAACGAACCCTTTCTGCCCGCCACATGGCTTCGGCATCAACGGCGCGATGCCTATTGGCGGCATGGCTCGGTCTGCGAGGATTACAGCGCGATCAAGGCGCGGGTGCTGGCGGTGGGCGGCTGGGGCGACGCCTACAAGAACGCGGTGCCGCGGATCGTTGAGAACCTCCCCGGCGCCAAGGGGATCGTCGGGCCCTGGGTGCACAAGTACCCGCATTTCGCCGTGCCCGAGCCGCGCATCGGGTTCCTGCAAGAGGCGCTGCGCTGGTGGGATCGCTGGCTGAAGGGGATCGACACCGGGGTCGAGGACGACCCGGATTACCGCGCCCACCTGATGGACGGGCTGCGCCCCGCCGCCTGGTATGCGGAGCGCCCCGGCCGCTGGATCGCCGAGACCGAGGGGGCGACCTCCCACATCCCCCGGCAATCGCTCCACCTGACCGACGCCGGGTTGTCCGACACCCCCGCCCCGCTGGTCGTGACCGTCAACTCGCCGCATCACTGCGGCATGGCGGCGGGTGAATACTGCGCGATCTGGCTGGGGCCGGAGATGCCCGGCGACCAGCGCGGCGACGATGCGCTCTCGGCCTCGTTCGACGGTGCGCCGCTGGCGGAGGATACCGATATCCTCGGCGCGCCGGTTCTGCACCTGCGGCTGCGGGCGGACAAGCCGCAGGCGCAGATCGCGGTGCGGCTCAACCACGTCCATCCCGACGGCGCCGCGTCCCGGATCACCTATGGCGTGCTGAACCTGGCCCATCGCGACGGGCACGGCGCCCCGTGTCCGCTGGAGCCGGGACAAAGCTATGACATCGCCGTGCCGCTCGATCAGATCGCCTACCGGGTGCCGGCGGGCCACCGGATCCGCGTCGCGATCTCCTCGGCCTATTGGCCGCTGATCTGGCCCTCGCCCGAAAGCGCCACGCTGACGCTGGAGGCCGGGCGGCTGGACCTGCCCGTGCGCCCCACCGCGACGGGGGACGAGTGGCGCTTTCCCCCGCCCGAAGCCGAGGCGCCCTGGCAAACCCGCCCCCTGCGGCCCGAAAATCACGTCCGCCGAATCGAGACGGACATGGTCAGCGGTGCGGTGACGCTGGTGATCGAGGACGATTTCGGCAAGCGCGAGGATCTCGACCACGGGCTGGTCGGCGGCACAATCGCACGCGAACGCTGGACCATCCACCCCGACGATCCGCTGTCGGCGCGCGGGGCCTGCCACTGGACCGACGAGCGCGAGCGCGGCGACTGGCGGCTGCGCACCGAGACCCGGTGCGAGATGTGGTCGGACGCCACGCGGTTCCACCTGACGGCCCGGATAGAGGCGTACGAAAACGACAACCTGTTGTATGAACGCGACATTGCCGATAGCATCGACAGGGATCATCTGTGACATCCCTCTTACATTCAGGGTCAATAAACACTTGCGAGCGTGCGGCGATTGCGCAACGATTGACTGACCAATCAAGAAAAACCGCGCGCCAGTCGTGGACATAATCAACGGGAGAAAAACATGACCAACCACTTGAACTATCTCGCCGCGCGCGCTGGCGCCGGGAAAATGAGCCGCCGCGAATTCATCGGCCGGGCCGGTGCGCTGGGCATCGGCGCCGCGATCGCGAACACGATGTTCGCCCAGGCCGTGCAGGCCGCCGGTCCGCAGAAGGGCGGCACGATCAAGGTGGGCGTCAACGGCTCGGGTTCGGCTGACAGTCTCGATCCCGCCCTGTCGGCGAACCAGGGCCAGACGCTTGTCACCCGCATGTGGGGCGAGCCCCTGCTGGAGCTTGCGCCGGGCAACGCGATCGAGCCGATTCTGGCCGAAAGCTATTCGTCCTCGCCGGATGCGAAGGTCTGGACGTTCAAGATCCGCTCGGGCGTGACCTTCTCGAACGGCAAGACCATGACGGCCGACGACGTGCTGGCGACGATGGAACGCCATTCGGGCGACGAGACCAAGTCAGGCGCGCTTGGGATCATGCGCGGCATCCAGAGCATGCGCGTGGAGGGCGACGAGTTCATCATCGAACTGGAGCAGCCCAACGCCGACCTGCCGTACCTGATGACCGACTATCACCTGCTGATCCAGCCGGGCGGCGGCAAGGACGACCCGACCGCGACGATCGGCACCGGCCCCTACGTCATGAAATCGGCCGATCCGGGCGTGCGCTTCGTGTTCGAGAAGAACGAGAATTACTGGCGCGATTTCGGCAATGCCGGCACCATCGAGCTGATCGTGATCAACGATGATACAGCGCGGGTTGCGGCGCTGCAGTCGGGCCAGGTGGATCTCGTCAACCGGGTGCCGCCGCGCACCGCCGGCTTGATCGACCGCGCGCCGAACATCACCGTGCACAAGACCGCTGGCCCGGGTCACTACGTGTTCATCGCACATCGCGACACCGCGCCGTTCGACAACAACGACGTGATGCTTGCGCTAAAATGGGGCATGAACCGCCAGGAGATGATCGACAAGATCCTGTTCGGCTATGGCTCGGTCGGTAACGATACTCCGATCAACGCCTCGTACCCGCTGTTCACACCGATGGAGCAGCGCGAATACGACCCGGACAAGGCTGCGTTCCACTGGAAGAAATCGGGCCGGACCGACCCTGTCCTGCTGCGCACCTCGGACAACTCGTTCCCGAGCGCGCCGGATGCGGCGGCGCTGTTCCAGCAATCGCTGGGCAATGCAGGCATTCCGCTGGAAATCAAACGCGAGCCAAATGATGGCTACTGGTCGGAGGTGTGGAACAAGCAGCCCTTCTGCACCAGTTACTGGAGCGGCCGCCCGGTTCAAGACCAGATGTATTCCACGGCCTACCTCAGCACGGCTGACTGGAACGACACGCGGTTCAAGAACGAGACCTTCGACCAGCTTCTGCTGGCCGCCAGGGCCGAACTGGACCAGGACAAGCGTAAGCAGATGTATGCCGATATGGGCATGATCCTGCACAACGAGGGCGGGCTGATTTGCCCGATGTTCAACGACTTCCTCGATGCCTCGTCCGATCGCGTAGCAGGCTGGGGCGAATCGGCGGGCTTTGGCCTGATGAACTATTACGCTCCGATGAAAATGTGGGTGGCCGCCTAGGATGGCGCCGGCACTGAAACTGTTGGTCCAGCGCGTCGCGCTGGGCCTCATGCTGCTATTTCTGGTCTCGGCGCTAATCTTCGTCGGCACGCAAATCCTGCCCGGCGACGTGGCGCAATCTATTCTGGGCCAGTCGGCCACGCCCGAGGCGCTCGCCAACCTGCGCCAGGAACTGGGCCTGAACGAACCCGCGTTGACCCGATATTTCGACTGGCTTTTCAACGCGCTGCAGGGTGACTTCGGCACCGCACTGACGAATGGGCAGGACATCGCCCATAGTGTCGGTAACCGGTTGAAGAACACGCTGTTCCTGGCATTTTGGGCCGCGGTTATCGCGGTGCCTCTGGCGATCTTTCTTGGGCTGCTTGCCGTGCGCTTCCGCGACCGCTGGCCGGACAAGCTGATCTCGACGGTCACGCTGGCCTCGATCTCGATCCCGGAGTTCCTGATCGGCTACCTCATCATGTATTTCGTGGCCGTCAAGCTGCGCTGGTTCCCCTCGGTGGCGATGATCAACGACGGCATGAGCCTGGGCGAGAAACTGTCGTCGATCGCGATGCCGGTCATGGTGCTGACGCTGGTTGTGCTGGCGCACATGATGCGGATGACCCGCGCCGCCATCCTCAACGTGATGCAATCGGCCTATATCGAAACCGCCGAGCTCAAGGGGCTGAACCGGTTCCAGGTGATCTATCGCCACGCATTCCCCAATTCGATCGCGCCGATCGTCAATGTGGTGATGCTGAATCTTGCCTACCTCGTGGTGGGTGTCGTCGTGGTCGAGGTGGTGTTCGTCTATCCCGGGATGGGCCAATACCTCGTCGACCATGTGAGCAAGCGGGACGTGCCGGTGGTGCAGGCCTGCGGCCTGATCTTCGCCGCCGTCTACATCGGCCTGAACATGGTGGCCGATGTCGTCTCGATCCTGACCAACCCGCGCCTGAGGCATCCGAAATGATGAGGATCCCGTTCGCCGCCGCGGTCGGCCTGTTCTTTACCGCGCTCTACTTTCTCGCCGCGATCTTCGCGCCGCTTCTGGCCCCCTATGGCATGGCCGAGGTCGTCGGCGACGTCTGGGAACCCTCTTCGGCCACGCACCTGCTGGGCACCGACAACATCGGCCGCGATCTGCTGACGCGGATGATCTACGGCGGGCGCACCACCATCTTCATCGCCACCGCCGCCACCGTTCTCAGCTTTACCACCGGATCGGTGCTGGGCTTTCTCGCAGCGGTGCTGGGCGGCTGGGCCGACCAGCTGCTGTCGCGCGCGGTCGATCTGCTGATGTCGATCCCCTCGCTGATCTTCGCGCTGGTCGTGCTCTCGGTGATGCCGGTCACGGTGCCGGTGCTGATCCTCGTGATGGGGCTGCTCGATTCCACCCGCGTCTTTCGCCTGGCCCGCGCGGTCGCGGTCGACATCAACGTGATGGACTACGTCGAGGCCGCCAAGCTCCGCGGCGAGGGCCGGGTCTGGATCATCTTCCGCGAGATCCTGCCGAACGCGCTCAGCCCGCTGGTGGCCGAGATGGGACTGCGGTTCATCTTCATGGTGCTCTTCGTCTCGACCCTGTCGTTCCTGGGCCTGGGCGTGCAACCGCCCGAGGCCGACTGGGGCGGTATCGTGAAGGAAAACAAGGATGGCATCGTCTATGGCATCCCCGCCGCGCTGATCCCGGCCTTTGCCATCGCCACGCTGGCGATCTCGGTGAACCTTGTGGCGGACTGGGTCCTGAACCGGACCACATCCTTGAAGGGGGGGCGCGGCTGATGGGCGACGCAATGCTTGACGTGCGCGATCTGAAGATCGGCGCAACCGCCTATCCGCCGGGCGAGCCGCCGCAAGAGATCGAGATCGTTCACGGAGTCTCGTTCCAGCTGGAAAAGGGCAAGGTGCTGGGGCTGATCGGCGAATCCGGCGCCGGCAAATCCACCATCGGACTGGCCGCCCTGGGCTATGGCCGCGGCGGGGTCGAGATCACCGGCGGTGAGGTCTGGATCAACGGGCGCGATATCCTCAAGGGCGGGATGCGGGGGCTGCGCAAGCTGCGCGGCGCCGAAGTGACCTATGTCGCGCAATCGGCCGCCGCCGCCTTCAACCCGGCCAAGAAGCTGATGGAACAGGTGACCGAGGCGGCGATCCACCACAACCGCTTTCCCAAGTCCGAGGCCGAAGCGCGCGCGGTGACGCTGTTTGCCAAGCTCGGCCTGCCCGATCCCGAAACCTTCGGCAACCGCTATCCGCACCAGGTCTCCGGCGGCCAGTTGCAGCGCGCCATGACCGCGCTGGCGCTTTGCCCTGAACCGGATCTCGTGGTGTTCGACGAACCCACAACCGCGCTCGACGTGACCACCCAGATCGACGTGCTGGCGGCGATCAAGGAGGCGATCCGCGACACCGGGGTGGCCGCGCTTTACATCACCCACGACCTCGCCGTGGTGGCGCAGGTCAGCGACGACATCATGGTGCTGCGCAACGGCGACAAGGTGGAATACGGATCCACCGACCAGATCATCAACGCCCCGCAGGAGGACTATACCCGCGCGCTGGTCTCGGTCCGCTCGATCGAGCACGAGGAACAGCCGCCCACCCCCGACCCGGTGCTGCGCGTCTCGGGCATCACCGCGCGCTACAAGGGCACGCCCTTCGACGTTCTGCACGACGTCTCGGTCGACCTGCACCCGGGCCAGACGCTGGCCGTGGTGGGCGAAAGCGGCTCGGGAAAATCGACGCTGGCGCGGGTGATCACCGGGCTTCTGCCGCCGCGCTCGGGCGAGATCGAGTTTGCCGGGCGCACCCTGTCCCCGGCGCTGGAGGGGCGCAGCCGCGAGGATCTGCGCGAATTGCAGATGATCTACCAGATGGCCGACGTGGCGATGAACCCGCGCCAGACCGTCGGCACCATCATCGGCCGCCCGCTGGAGTTCTATTTCGGCCTGAAGGGTAAGGAGAAACGGCGCCGCCTGAAAGAGTTGCTCGACGAGATCGAGATGGGCGACGGTTTCATCGACCGCTATCCGGCCGAGCTTTCCGGCGGGCAGAAGCAGCGTGTCTGCATCGCCCGGGCGCTGGCGGCGAAACCGAAGATGATCATCTGCGACGAGGTCACATCAGCCCTCGACCCGCTGGTCGCCGACGGCATTCTCAAGCTGCTGCTGAACCTGCAGAAGATCGAGAACGTGGCCTTTCTCTTCATCACCCACGACATCGCCACGGTGCGCGCCATCGCCGATTCCATCGCCGTGATGTACCGCGGCAAGGTGGTTCGCTATGGCTCGAAAAGCCAGGTTCTGAGCCCGCCGTTCGACGATTACACCGACCTGCTGCTGTCCTCGGTGCCAGAGATGAAGCTGGGCTGGCTGGAGGAGGTGATCGCGCATCGCAAGATGGAGAGCGCCGGGAACTGAGCCCGGGGGCGGCTGAACGGTATTTTTCGCGGTGGGGGCCGGTTTTCGGCGACGGAACCCGCTCTCTCCGCCGTGAAACCCTGTGTTACACAACACAGGAACAAATTCATGCTTATCAAGCCTTTCGCCCGCCTCTTTCTTTTGGGCGGGCTGTCGCTGTCGACGGTTTTTCTCGATCAGGGTGATGCCCAGGGCCGCCCGCCGGAGCCACCCTTTGCCGCCATTGCCTCCGATCTCGGCCTCTCGACCGCGCAGGTCGAATCCTGTTTCCCCAGGATGGAACGACCGGCCAGCCAGTCCGAACCTCCGCAACGCCCTGACATGAACAAGATCGCCTCCTGCCTGAAACAGGCCGACAGTTCGCTAAGCGACAGGCAGGTCCAGGACGCCTTGCGAAACAACCAGCCGAAACGGGGCTGAGCCCCTTGCGGGCCAGGGGCCGATCGCAACCTCCGGTTCCGCAACGGCCCCCATTGTGCCCGGCCCCGCCCTGCGCTTAGGCTGCACCAAATCAGCATCCGCCGGGGGCACGCCATGGACAGGAAACTCCTTCTCATCATTCTCGACGGGGTGCCGTGGCGCAACTGGCGGCGGCTGTTCGGCAATCTCGAGGGCTGGGTCGACAGCGGCGATGCGCGGGTGTGGAAAATCCGCGCGGTGCTGCCCTCGATCTCGGCCAGTTGCTATGCCTCGATCCACACCGGCGTCGCCCCGGCAGAGCATGGCTGCACCGGCAATGGCAACGTGTTCCGGCTGTCCCATCCGGACGTGTTCAGCCAGGTGCGCGCCGGCGGCGGGGTGACCGGCGCGGTGGCGCATTCCTTCTGGTCGGAGTTCTTCAACCGCGCCCCCTTCGATTACGTCCGCGATATCGAATATGACGAACCGGACAGCCAGACCATCAATCACGGCCGGTTTCATAGCATGACCGGATACGGCCTGATCAACCAGATGACGCCGTCGGACGTGGACCTTTTCGCCACGCTCACCAACCTCTGCCTGCGCTTCGGGCTGAACTACGGCATGCTGCATACCTGCACGCTCGACAGCATGGGGCACCGGTTCTTTCACGACTGCCAGGAAATGGACCACGCCTGCGCGGTAATGGACGAGATGCTGGCCCCTTTCATTCCGAAATGGCTTGCGGCGGGATACGAGGTGATCGTCACCGCCGACCACGGGCAGGACGAACGCGGCCATCACGGCGGGCGCGGCGCGTTGCAGCAGGAGGCGGCGCTCTATTACTTCGGGCCGGCACAGGGGCCGGAGGAGGACAGCGTGATCGACCAGTTGCAACTGGCGCCGACGATCCTGAAACGGCTGGGCGCGCCGATCCCCGACACGATGAAGGCGCAGCCATTCCTCGAGTGAGGATAAGGCTGGGGACAACCCGTTTCAGGATGGTGGAACGGTAGCTTGGCGGCCAAGGTTGGCCGCTGGCATCAACCACTCCCCGGTACCTACCCGATCACGGCAGGTTTCCGGCGCAGCGCACCTAGTCGTAGGGCCAGATCCCCTGCCCCAGCGCCTCGATCGCGACCTCGATCCGCTCGAAGCTTGCGCGCGCGCGTTCTGCCATGGTCCGCGCCCGGAGGTAGCCATGCACCAGCCCCTCCTCGTTGATCCGGTGCACCTTGCCCCCGGCCTCGCGCAGCCGCGCCGCGTATTCCGCGCCGTCGTCGCGGATCGGGTCGCAATCGGCGGTGACGATCACCGTGGGCGGCAGGCCGGAGAAATCGCTGTCCTGCAGCGGGGCATAGGTGGGATCGCCCACCGGAACCGCCTGCCCCTCGGCCAGGCGGATGTTTTCATAGAACCGGACCTCGGCCAGGGTCAGCATTGGTGCCTCGGCGTTTTCCTCGAATGAGGGTGCGCTGCCATCGCCGCCCAGCCCGGGATAGATCAGAACCTGCCCCAGGATGCTGTCAAGCCGGCCGCGCGCGTGATGGGCCACCGCCGCGGCAAGGTTGCCACCAGCGCTGTCCCCGGCCAGCACCAGCTCGCAGGCATATTCCTGCGCCGCCCATCGCGTCGCCGCCCAGCAATCGTCAAAGGCGGCGGGATGGTGATGCTCGGGCGACAGACGGTAATCCACCGACACCACGCGATACCCGGTCATGGCGCAGATCTCGGCGCAGACATCGTCATGGCTGTCGAGCCCGCCGACGACGAAGCCGCCGCCGTGGAAATACATCACCGTGCAACTGGGATCGCCGGCGGAATAGATCCGCACCGGCACGCCGTCTGCGCTCCGGTCTTCGACCGTGACACCCTTGGGCCGGCCCTGGTGAAACACCGCGCACATGGTGTCATAGACGCGGCGCTGGTCGGCGATGCTGCCCGCGACCGCATCCTCGGGATAGCTTTCCGCCGTCTTTCGGATAAAGGCCCAGACCTCCTCGTCGATCAGCTTGGCATAGTCGCGCGCGGCGCTCACTGCTCCCACTCCCAGGGGCGGGTGAAGTTGCCCAGCACTTGCGCCACATCGGCCTCATCCGCGCCGTGGCGACGCAGCTCTGCGACCAGCCCGCGGGTCTTGTCGTCGATCACCGAGACGACGCGGGCCTGAATTCCTTCGTCTTCGAGCGCCGCATTGAAGACGCGCGTGATCGCCATCTTGCGCAGGTCGGGCTTGAAGATCTTGCCCACCGCCGTTTTGGGCAGTTCGTCCACGATGCCGATGAACTTGGGCCGCGCGGCGCGCTCGTGCACGTGGACCTTGCAGTGCTCCATCAGTTCTTCTCCGCTGACCGTCGCGCCCTCGACCAGTTCGACATAGGCGCAGGGCATCTCGCCTGCATAGGCGTCGGGCTGGCCGATGGCGCCGGCAAAGGCCACCGCTTCATGCGCCAGCAGCGCCTCCTCGATCTCGCCGGGGTCGATGTTGTGGCCGCCGCGAATGATCAGATCCTTGGCGCGCCCGGTGATCCAGAGGTAGCCGTCCGGGTCGATCCGGCCAAGGTCGCCGGTGCGCAGGTACTTGTCATCGTAGAACAGGTCGCTGTTCTTCGCGGCCTCGGTATAGGTGTTGCCGGCATAGACCCCGGGGTTGGAAATGCAGATCTCGCCGATCTCGTCCACGGCGCAGTCCTGCGGGCCTTCGGGGGTGCCGCGCATGATCCTGACATCGGTGTAGGGAAAGGGGATGCCGATCGAGCCGACCTTCTTCTCGCCCGCCGGCGGATTGCAGGAGACAAGACAGGTTGCCTCGGTCAGCCCGTAGCCCTCGACGATGGTCACGCCCGAGGCGCTCTCGAACCGCTTGAACAGCTCCAGCGGCATCGGCGCGGAGCCGGAAAAGGCCGTTTTCACCGTGGAGATATCGGCATCGACCTTGCGCTGCATCAGCGCCGAGACGGCGGTGGGCACGGTGATGATGAAGCTGATCTTCCAGCGTTCGATCAGTTTCCAGAAGTTGTCGAACACCCCGTCGCCGCGATAGCCCGCCGGGGTCGGGTACACCACATGCGCGCCCGAGGCGACCGCCGCCATGCCGATCACGTGGCAGGCGAAAACGTGGAACAGCGGCAGCGGGCACATGATGTTGTCGTTTTCGGTGAACAGCAGACGGTGCCCCAGCCAGCCATTGTAGATGGCGCCGGAATACTTGTGCTGGGCGACCTTGGGCATGCCGGTGGTGCCGCCGGTGTGGAAGTAGAAGGCGACCCGGTCCTGGCCGCCGTCGTCGAAGCTCAGGGTGTCGGGCTGTTTCGACACCTCCTTGTTGAAATCCTTGTAATCTGCGTGCGCGATCAAGGCCTTGCCCTCGATCCTGGGGCGCAGCAGCGGCACCAGCCAGGACTTTGGCGGGGTGAGGTAGCGGTTCAGGTCGATCTCGAGCACGGTGTCGACATGCGGGGCGTGGCGGACCGCTTCGGCGACCTTCTGCGCGACGTCGGTTTTCGGGAAGGGTTTGAGGGTGACGACCACCTTGGCGTTGGTCTCGCGCAGGATGGATGCGATCTGCTCCGGTTCCAGCAAGGGGTTGATAGGATTGACGATTCCGGCGATGGCGCCGCCCAGGATGGTGACGAAGGTCTCGGTGCAGTTGGGCAGCACGCAGGCGACGACGTCCTTTTCCCCGACCCCGAGCGAGCGGAACAGGTTGGCGGCCTGGCTGGTGCGGGCCAAGAGCTGCGCCCAGGTCAGGGTCTCGGCCCGGTCGGAGGGGCCGGACAGCAATTGATAGCTTATCGCCTTGTTTTCAGGGAACTTATGCGCGGTGCGGGCCAGCAGGTGATAGAGCGTCTTGGGAAGGTCGCGGGCCTCCCACGGCATCTCGTTCTCGATCGCGATCCGATCGTCCATTCCGGCAAATGTCATTCCTGCGTCCTCCCCGACCGCGCTCAATCCTGGCGGCAAGGATGGTTGGAAACCCGGCGCGGCGCAAGGTATTGGCGCGGCGAATCCCCCGGCGCGGGCGGGTGACGTGACGCCAAGTGACGCCACGAAACGGGGAGTTCCGGGGGGATTCCGTACAGTTTGCCACCCCCGCCCGGCCCCCGGTTTTTCCGGTTTGGGGAGTTTCGGCGCCGTTTCGTACAAAGAGGGTTTCCGGCCAGTTGATATCCGGGCAGCGCCCGGCGGGTTTACCGGGCGGTAACGCCACGGCGGCAAGCTCTGCGCGCGTGACCCCTGCCCCGACGAAAGGCCCCGCCCATGCTCCACCTCTGCCCGATCACCCGGCTGCGCGACCGGCTCGGCGGCTACGTGCGCCTTGTCGCCCATGACGGCGACCGGGTGATGATCACCCGCAACGGCAAGGAACTGGCCGGGCTGGTGCCCGCCCGGGAACTGGCCCTGCTCGACGCCGCCGCCACCCGCAGCCTGGACTACAAGGCCTACCAGGTGGCGCAGGAGCTGATGCGCTGGCGGATCGTGAAGGAGGGGTTGGAGGAGGTGGGGAGGTAGGGGGATGGGCGTGGAAGCGGAAGTTGGCTGCATTCAAGACGAACGACAGCAACGGCGCAAACCCAGACGACGTTCTACTCAACACTTGGCCAAAGTTCGGCACAGAGCAAGATGCCGCCTACCGATACTCCGAAGGGCCGTCCTGGCAAACAAGCATCAGTTGACAGGCGGTCGCATCCTACTACCCTCAATGGCGCGCTCAAACGAAGGTGGGAGAATCCGGCATGTTATTGTTTCGTCAGGAAATTCCAGGCTCTTGCTCCTCTTTCCGGTATTTCCACCGCGCGCAGCCCGCCTTGACTTTGTCAGCCAGGTAGACTAAATGACCAGTGTCGCTGATGCGACTCCTCCGAGCCTTATGGCTTTGGATTTGGCTTCCGCCCCGTGAGCCCGATAATCACGGGGCATACTCTCCCTACTGAACAGTCTTGAAGCCGTGTGTTGTCCTTTTGAAATCGGGCACAGGCTGCGGATATGCCGATGAAAACTTCCAGCCGACTGGTCGGCCACCTTCAACCCTGAGGGGCTCAAGCCATACGACATAGTTGCGTTCGTAGCAGTAATAGGCGCGCTTCCACCGGGGCGGAGGTGACTTCTCTTTGCATGTTACTTTGGGGCGTGTCTTGCTTATCAAGTCCTTGATCCACAGGATTCTCTCGATCCTGTCTATTGCTACCTTCGATTTATCATAAGCGCGCCGAGCCCTGTCAGGAGAAGTTCGAAATGCGTGGTCATACCGATCAGCATAGAACACCACATTTTCGCCATCATGAGTTATCATTTGGCCGCGGTTATGAGATTGATTTAGGAATTCCTCGGAATAGATCTGTCGACCGTATTTGAATATGTCTTCCGGATCAGTCAAGCCATTCAGCTGCATAAGTTCAACAGGCATCTCTCAGGCTGCCCCCCCTGAGCGCAATGCGAAATACGTTGAACTTACCCATGGCTGGGGACGTGGACCGGGCGGATAGGGGGGACACCCCTCGACGGTGCTCCATATATTTTATTAGTTCATGCTTAGGTGAGCCAGTCGGTAGGCCGTTCGCGTCTGCCGACAAAGCTCCAGTGAATAGATCACATACTTGGGATAAGTTGGATTGCTTCGAGTCGATGCTGGTTAAGTTGCTGACCGAGGCACCCCTTGCATTGCAGTAATTATGAAGCATGCGCCGCAATACAGGAAGTCGCCTTGCGTTGGAGTTGTTCTTGAAATCAAGGAGAATATTGTAGTCATTTCCGGCGAGGAGCCACTTCTCAAGCATCTCGTAATAGAATTTGTAGAATCCAAGTTCCATGTCACCATCGTGAAAGCTTTTGTAATCGACAGTGTCTTGATCGACTACAATCGCTCTGTAGTGTAAGTGGGGGCAGTCCCAGTAGTAATCCACAACGCGCTTGTAGGGCTCGAGTTTTAGCCTGCTTACCTTTGACCACTTCAGTTCTGCAGATACATCATTTGCAGTCTTTAAGCCACGAAGCTCTTTGCTGATGGCATCTCGCCTCTCGCGAGCAACCCACAGCCCGCCGATAACCGCATATTTGCAATCGGCACCACCTGTATGGCGACTTTCGTCGCAGTAAACCGTATAATTCATACTCGCCTCAGTAAAAGTCCCTATACGCCTAACCGAACTTTCGAGTGGCGTAGGGTTGAATACCAAGGTGAACGCGCACCCGCAATCAATCGTGAGGCATCGACGACCTTCACGTATCTCGCGCTGCCTGTCTACCGTTGGCACATCCATCTTGGTTTAGCATCCGCGCCTCATGGGATCCTGGTGCAAGCAACAGTTGGGACATTCGGCGGTTTTAACCTCGAAAGCGGTCATCTGTCGAACAACGCGCAAACGGCCGGTCAGGGCCGTAAGGACACATCTAACACAAACCGCCCCCGCCCGATCAGCGCCGCAGGCGCCGGGCGAGCGACGGCCCGTTCCGTCGCACCAAAGGTGCGCCGCCTATTGATCGGCACGCCTCTGGCGTGACGGGCTGGCGCTTTGGCGATCTCGCGCTTCGTTTGAGGGGAGGATGTATTTGGCTGGGATAAAGTGCGCTGTTCAACGGTTGCAGCGCCATCCCACGGGCCGCCGCGCGCCCGGCTCGGGTGGCGCATTGGTGTCCTTCCCGCGCGAGTGGGGATCTATTTACATGGGCGGTTGCGGGGGGAGGTCCCCGCTTTCGCGGGGATGACAGGGGGACGGGTGGCCCCCCCCTATTGCGCCGCGATGGCGCCGTCGGTGAATTGCAGCCGGGCGAGGCGGGCGTAGAGGCCGCCGGCCGCGACCAGCTCGTCATGGGTGCCCATGGCGGTGATGCGACCCTGGTCCATCACCACGATGCGGTCGGCCTTTTTCACCGTGGCGAGGCGGTGGGCGACGATCAGGGTGGTGCGGGTCTGGCTGAGCGCGTCGACCGCCTGCTGCACCGCGCGTTCGCTTTCGGCGTCGAGTGCGCTGGTGGCCTCGTCCAGCAGCAGCACCGGGGTGTCGCGCAGGATGGCGCGGGCGATGGCGATGCGCTGTTTCTGCCCGCCCGAGAGCATCACGCCGCGCTCGCCCACGTAGCTGTCGTAGCCCTCGGGCAGGGCGCTGATGAAGTCATGCGCGGCGGCGGCGCGGGCGGCGGCCTCGACCTCCTGGTCGCTGGCCTCGGGGCGGCCGAAGCGGATGTTGTCGCGCGCCGATCCGGCGAAGATTACCGGGTCCTGCGGCACCAGGGCGATGGCGCGTCGGAAGTCGGCGCGGGTCATCGCGGTGAGCGGCACCCCGTCGAGGGTGATGCGCCCTTCGTCGGGATCGAAAAAGCGCAGGACAAGCTGGATGATGGTGGTCTTGCCCGCCCCCGAGGGGCCGACGAAGGCCACGGTTTCGCCCGGCGCGATGTGCAGCGCGATGTCGTCGAGCGCCAGCGTCTCTGGCCGGGCGGGGTAGCGGAAGCTGACGCCGTCGAAGCCGATCTCGCCGCGCACCGGGGCGGAGAGGGCGGCGGGGGTGGCGGGATCGTTGACGGTGTCGATGGCCTGCAGCAGTTCCACCAGCCGCTCGGTGGCGCCGGCGGCGCGCTGCAGCTCGCTCCAGATTTCCGACAGGGCGGCGACCGAGCCCGCGACCAGCACCGCGTAGATCACGAACTGCACCAGAGAGCCCTCGGACATGGCGCCGGCGCGCACGTCGTTCGCCCCGATCCAGAGCACCCCGACGATGCCGGTGAACACCAGGAAGATCACGATCACGGTGAGCAGCGCGCGGGTGAGGATGCGACGTTGGGAGACCTGGTAGGAGATCTCGGTCATCTCGGAAAAGCGGGCGCGACTTGGCCCCTCATGGGTATAGGCCTGCACCGTCTGCACCGCGCCCAGCGCCTCGCCGGCGTTGCCGGAGGAGGCGGCGATCCAGTCCTGGTTCTCGCGGCTGATGGCGCGCAGGCGGCGGCCCAGCACCAGGATCGGCACCACCACGGCGGGCACGATCAGCAGCACCATGCCGGTGAGCTTGGGCGAGGTCAGCAGCATCAGCACCAGCCCGCCGATGAAGATCAGCAGGTTGCGCAGCGCGATCGAGATCGAGGAGCCGATCACCGACTGGATCAGGGTGGTGTCGGTGGTGATGCGGGAGAGCACCTCGCCGGTCATGATCTTCTCAAAAAACTGCGGGCTCATGCCGATGACGCGGTCGAAGACGGCCTTGCGCAGGTCGGCGACGACGCGCTCGCCCAGCTTGGTCACCAGCGCGTAGCGCAGCCCGGTGCCCACCGCCAAAAGCGCCGCGATGCCCAGCGCGGCGAGGAAATACTGGTCCAGCAGCTCGCTGGAGCCGTCGCGGAAATTGTCGACCACCCGGCGCACCGCCAGCGGCAGGGTCAGCGAGACCGCCGAGGTAAAGACCAGCGCCACCCCGGCGGCGATAATCAACCCCAGGTAGGGCCGCATGTAGGGCCAGAGCGCTGCGAGAATGCCGATCCTGCGCGACCTTGCGCGGTCTTCCTCCTGGCCGGGGGCGGGCGGCGGGGCGGATCGGGCGGTTGCGGCGCGGGCCATGGCGGCTCCTTTGCTTGGAAAAGGGCGGCCGGGCCGGCCCATTGTCGGTGGGCCGTTTCATGGCCGGGCTGGCGGCGCGGGTCAAGCGGCCAGTTGCCGCGCCGGAGCGCGGGGCATGCGGGCAGGCGACGCGGGCGGGCAGCGACGGGTTTGAAACGCCAGTCTTCGATCCTACGCCGGGCGGGTCCCTTGCGGCGCCCCGTCAACGATGGCTCGGCAGCCTTCGGGACGCGGTGGACCCGCCGTCTCGGGTGGGCTTGTGCACCATCGCCACGTAGCCACGAGAATTGCGGCAAACGCCGAAATCGGGTACAGGTGGTGGCGCGCTGCAAGCGGATTATCACAAGTCGGACAGTTTTTTCCGAGAGTTCTCCGGAGTTTTTTCGATGCCGGACGTTGAGTTCAATTACGTTTATCTGAGCCGGGACATGACTTCGGTGAGCCTGGGCCGCACGAACGATGTCGTGTCCGGCGGCAGCATGAGCCCGTTCGAGCTGGACCGCCGCTGGGTCGGTGATCACTACGAGCAATACATCACCACACCGGCCTTCGATGGCCGCTTCACGATCAATCTCGGCGGCGGCGACGATTTCATCCTCAATTCAAGCGGCGATGACCGGATCGACGGCGGCGGCGGCATCGACATGATCAGTTTCCAGAGAGAGACCTTTTGGTCCAGAAGCTCCTGGGAATTCAGCCTGCCCCATCCGGTCTATTTCGTCGAGGTGAACCTTGCTGCCGGAACCGCGACCTGGAAAGGGCGCGATATAACCGAGGTGCATGACGAATTTGTATTCGAGGACGGCGGCGTCGTCGATACCATTACCTACAAATTCCCGATCAAGAACTTCGGCGGATTCTCCCATACGCTCAGCAATTTCGAGGCGGTGCGCGGCAGCCCCGGCGACGATACGATCATCGGCAGCGACCAGCCCTTCGAGTTGTTCGATCTCAGCGACAACGGCAAGGATACCGTGGATGGCGGCAAGGGGGAGGACTGGGTCTCCTACGGGAAGATAACCGGGCTTCTCTTCGACGACCTCACCGCGCTGAAGCTGGATCTCAAGGCGGGGACCGCACGCACGCGGGAGTATATCTATCCCGATACTGTGACCCATATCTCGCGCCTGAAGGGGATCGAAAACGTCATCGGGTCGATCAATGACGATGTGATCTCCGGCGACAAGAAGAACAACAAGATCTTTGGCGGGTTCGGCGACGACACGCTGGACGGACGCGGCGGCAAGGACACGCTGCTGTACGAGCTCGACCTGTCGCCGGGGCTGTTGCGGGTCGTGGATACCACCCGCGAAGATTATTCCTATGGCGATCCCGACCCGGACGCCGGGGTGACGGTGAACCTCAAGACCGGCACCGCCGTGGACGATCTCGGCAACTCCGACACGATCAAGAATTTCGAGAACGTCTCCGGCACATCGCGTGACGACAGTCTGACCGGCGACGGTAAGAAAAATACGCTGACCGGTCTCGACGGCGACGACATCCTGATCGGCGGCAAGGGCAACGACCGGCTCATCGGCGGCGGCGGCGTCGATGAGTTGACCGGCGGCGGCGGCAGGGATGTCTTTGTTCTGGATCCCGGGGGTCCGGTGGACATCATCACCGATTTCGAGTTCGGCGTGGACCGGATCGAGTACGGCAGCGGCGGGGCGGCCCCCCCTGCGGACGATACGCTGCCGGAGGCGATATCGATCGGTGGCGCACTCAATATCGCGACGATCGTCGACGCGCTTGGTGTTCCGACCGAGCTGGAAATCCGGCTGGGCAAGCTGACCATGGCGCGGCTGCCCAACGGCCTGGAGGCGCTTTCCGACTATTTCCAGAAGGCCGAGGCCGGGAAGGGAGAGGTCACGCTGGGCACCGAAAAGGGCGACGTGATCGACGCCAAGCCAGGCAGCCCGACGTTTGGCCTGTCCGGCACGGATATCATCCGCGGGACCGACCGCAGCGACCTGATCTTCGGCAATGGCAGCGCCGACACGCTGAGGGGAAACGGCGGCCCCGATATCCTGATCGGCGGCGCCGGGGACAACACCATTTATGGCGGCGACGGCAACGATCTTCTGGTCGGCGAGGGCGACACCGACCTGCTGATCGGAGGCAAGGGCAACGACACGCTGATCGGCGGCGCCTATCTCGACCGGCTGCAAGGAGGGGCCGGGCGCGATGTCTTCGTGATTTCCAACAATTCCCTTGAGGCGCACCCCTTGCAGGACGTCATCAGGGATTTCGAGGTCGGCAAGGACAGGATCGACCTCTCGGGTCTGCGCGACAAGAGCGACGCGCTGAAACTATCCGACCTCGACCTGGTGAAGTACAAAGGGAAGTTCTGGCTAACCACCCCCAGCACGATTGACAGCGAGGGGCGCGACCGGATGGTCCACGTCAACTTTTCCGGCGGGGGCGGCAAGCTCGAAGAGCTGCGCGAGAGTTTCCTGGTGGCCGATCATTTCATCTTCAAGGGCGGCTATGGCGCGCTGGTCTCCGGCCGCGACGCGGCAAAACTTTTTGGCACGAAGTCCGGTGATCTGATCATGGGCAATGGCCTTGCGAACACCATTTCCGGCGGCAAGGGGGCGGATACGCTTCTGGGCGGGGCATCGGGCGACACGCTGAGGGGTGGCCCGGGCAAGGACGTGCTGAGCGGCGGTTTCGGCAACGACCGGCTTGAGGGCGACGGGGGCGACGACATCCTCGAGGGTGGCGAAGGCGACGACAGGCTGATCGGCGGCGGCGGGGACGACAGGCTGATCGGCGGCCCCGGCAGCAACCGGCTCACCGGCGGGCCGGGGGCGGACGAGTTCCACTTCTCGGCGCTGCGGACGATCATCAACACCAACCGGATCACCGATTTCGAGCCCGGCATCGACAAGATCGTCATCGACGAGGATATCCGCGACGACCTGGTGTTCACCATCACCGATGGCGAGGTGACGATCAGCGGCAAGGATCTGGACGAGGCCAAGGCCTCGCTCACCTTCGACTATCTCGAGGCGATGGATCTGCTGCTGCGCGACGGCGTCCTGCCCGACGGCCTGTGAAAGACCGGATCGCCGAAGGGCGCGCCCTTTGGCTTGGACGGCGGCGGGCTTTGCCGGTAACATCGGCCTTCAACGGGTTCCATGAGGCCTTCGTCGCAGCCATGCCGTCACCAGCGATCCGATGCGCCGCGCGCGCCCTGACCGGCCTGCGGAGAGTACGCCGGATGGTGGTGTTCGCCTCGGTTCTGGTGCTGCTCGCGCTGCCCGCCCCCGAGGCCCGGGCCGAGACCCGCAACAGGGTCGAGGCGCAGTTCAGGACCTGGCTGGAGCAGACGGTCTGGCCCCGCGCACGGGCCGATGGCGTGTCGCGCGCCACCTTCGATGCCGCGTTTTCAGGTGTCCGGCTGAACTGGGAGCTGCCCGACCTGGTGCCGCCCGGCACAAGGCCGAAAACCCCGAAGGCGCAGCGGCAGGCGGAGTTCGGCGCGCCGGGCAGGTATTTCAGCCCCGGCGCGGTGCGGGGCGCCGCATCGGCCGGGCGGCAGATGGCCAAGCGGCACGCGCACACGCTGGCGCGGGTGGAACGGTCGACCGGCGTGCCCGGGCGCATCGTGCTGGGCATCTGGGGGCGCGAGAGCGGCTATGGCAAGGTGCCGATCCGTCACGACGCCTTTCAGGTGCTGGGCACAAAGGGGTTCATGAGCACCCGGGCGGCCTATTTCACCGACGAGCTGATCGCCGCGCTGCGGATCGCCGAGGCCGGCCATGTGCCGCCGCGCGGCATGAAGAGCAGCTGGGCCGGCGCGCTGGGGCAGCCGCAGTTCATGCCCACGAGCTTCCTGCGCTTCGCCGCCGACGGCGACGGCGACGGGCGCGCCGATATCTGGGGGTCCGAGGCCGATACCATCGCCTCGATCGCCGCCTACCTGCAACGCCACGGCTGGGTGGCGGGGCGCGACTGGGGATTCGAGGTGGTGGTGCCGGCCTCGGTTTCCTGCGCGCTGGAGGGGCCGGACCAGGGCCGGACGATTGCCGCGTGGGAGGCGATGGGGATCACGCGCAGCTCCGGCCGGCCGTTCCCCGACCATGAGCGGCGCGGCGAGGGCTATCTGCTGATGCCCGCCGGGCGGCATGGGCCGGCCTTCGTGGTGACGCCGAATTTCTACGTGCTGAAGGATTACAACATGAGCGATCTCTACGCGCTCTTCGTCGGTCACGTGGGCGACCGGATTCAGTACGGCATGGGCGATTTCAGCGCCGGCTGGGGCGATGTCGGCGGGCTCTATCGCTCGGACATCGCGGCGATGCAGCGGGCGCTGGAGAAGATGGGCCATGACGTGGGCGGCGCCGACGGGCTGCCGGGATTCAAGACCCGCCGCTCCATCGGCCGATGGCAGGCGGCGACAGGGCGCAAGCCGACCTGCTTTCCTGAAAAGGGCATGACATCCGCGTTGGCCCCCTAGCCGGCCAGCGTCCGGTTGCGCGGCAGCGGCGGCGGCAGATACCCGGCGATCTCGTCCGGCGCGACGCTGAGCGCGCGGACCCCGCGCGCCTCGACCAGCGCCCGCACCAGGTAGCGCGCGCTTTGCAGGGTCTGGACCGAGAAAAAGCTCATGTCGTTGCCGACAGCTTCGCCGATCACCCGGCGCGGACGCGGGCAGAACAGCAACGGCCCACCGGCGATATAGATCGCCTCGTCGCGGGCAAAGGCCAATGTGGTCACGCTGACCCCGCCCCCCGGCGCGGCAAGGCGGATGCCGTTGACGCCGACCAGCGCCCGGGCGGGCACCACCGCGAAGGGATCGCCGAGGATCTCCAACGCCTTGTCGCTTTCCAGCAGCACCCCCTGATCCGGCATCAGCCAGAACGGCGCATCGTTTCCCAAGGCGGCCACCGGCACCTCGACCGCCTGCTGCGCCGCCACCGGACGCCCCGCGGCGACCGCGCCCAGACGGTCGCGCTGGAGATCGGCCAGGGGCTGCATCCCGTTGTCGAAACTCAGCAGCCGGTCGCCGGTGCACAGCGTTTCCACCGGGCGCCAGCCGGATTCGGTGGCGACCTGGGTTCCCGCGACCAGTCCGGCCCGGCCGGTGATCAGCATCCCCTCCGGTGCGTTCTCGCGGTCATCCGGCGCGGAGTCGGGACTGATGAGTTCCTTGAGCAGTCGCAGCATGTCTTCGGCCTTCCCCGGGGCGGGCGCGCAATTGGCGCCGGTCGTTTCCTGTCCGCCAGGTGACACCGGCGGGGTGCCAGCCTTGGGCCGGAAAAAAGGAAAGGTCGTGGCATTGTTTCGCACCCGGACAAGATGCGGCCCGCGCGCCTTGAATTGGTGCCGGCAGGCGCCCCCGCCCGGCGCTGTCACCCCGGCCCTCGGACCGGAGTCTGTGGAGGCATCCGGCAGATCCCGGGTCAGGCCCGGGATGACAGGCGGGACCGGGAGCGCGCGCGCGTGGGCGGCTTCAACCGAACCGGTAGCCGAACCGCGCGATGTCCTCGGCGCAGGCTTCGGCGATCGCCTCGGCGGCGCGGGTGGAATAGGCGGCGCGGTAATCCTCGGGGCGGTCGGAGCGGTTGGTGCGCGGCAGGTCCAGCCGGAACCCCAGATGCGCCACCAGCGGTTCGGCGTCCTCCTCGAACCGTTCGATGCGAATATAGGCGTCGCAGCGTTCGCGCCCGTCCGAGCGCCGCATGTAGGCCGCCGCCGGGGTATCGCGGAACCCTGACCGGGTCTCCGGGTGAAGGATGAAATCGTTGAAGTCCAGCCGTTTGGACAGGTCAACGGCGGGATGATCGAACCCCTGCCCGCGCAGCCAGTGATAATAGCTTACCGCCCGGTCCCAGGGGTTGCGGACCAGGGTGAAGGCGAACAGCCCCTCCAGCACCGTGTCGGGCACCAGCCCCTCGATATCGGCCCGGGTCGAATGTTTCCACAGCCGCCCGCGCGCCGGTGAACCCTGCGCCCGCCGCCGGCGCCGGCGGGCTTTCGGCGTGTCGCCCAGCATGATGTCATCCTTCATCGCGCGCGCCTCCAGCGCCAGCGCCAGGGCGGTGCCGCCGGTCTTGGGGATATGGATGAAAACGTAGCCGCGCCCGGGGCTGAGGATCATGGGCCCGAGCCTAATCTATTTCGACCGCACCGCAATGATCGCCCCGGCGGCAGCAATCAGCGCAATGCCCGCCACCTGCCATGGCCCCACCGGTTGCCCGAAGGCGACCCAGGCGAACAGCGGGCCGAACACCATCACCGAGTATTCGAACACCGAAACGTAAGACGGCTCGCCCTGCTGATAGGCCTTGATGATCAGGAACACGCCGGCGACCGAGCCCACCGCCTGCACCACCACCCAGGGCAGGGCGCGCTGCATCGGCCAGACCCAGCCGCGGGTCACGAACCCGTCCGGGCCGGGCAGGGTTTCGACCGGGAACAGCGCCAGCCAGACCAGTCCCGCCGCCCCCATCAGCCCCAGCGCGATCAGCATACCGGTGAGCAGCGCCACCGTGCTTTCGCCGGCGCAAAGGCTGCGGGTGGCGATCGCCCCCATCGCGTAGAACAGCCCGCCCGCCACCGGGATCAGCACCGACCAGTCGAAATTGCCCGGATCGGGCTGCAACACCAGAAGGATGCCCGAGAACCCCACCGCGACGGCCAGGATACGCCAGGGCCCGATGCGCTGACCCATCCCCAGCGCGGTGATCAGCAGGATGAAGATCGGCGAGGTGAACAGCCCGGCCAGCGCCTGGGCGATCGGCATGATCGCCAGCGCCGAGAAATAGAACAGCATCGCCAACGCCACCAGCACCGAGCGCAGCGCCACCCGGCCCGGCCGCCGCGGCATCAACCGCCCCAGCCCGAGGCCCGCCATCGCCGCCGCCAGCGGCAGCGCCATCAGCGTGCGCAGCAGGTGGAATTGCCACAGCCCGATGTCCTGCGCCAGGGTCACGATCACGTTGTCGATCACCCCGATGATCGCCATGGCGCAGATCATCACCAGCGCGGCGGTCACGGGCCGGGTTTCATCCGGCAGGGTCGCGGGCATCGTCATGGGCTTTTCATTGCCTCTCAGGCGGCGCAATATCCAGTCTGAAAACGACAGCATTGCGTCATTTGGGGAGGATCGCGCATGGGGTGGATGACGGATGAAACCGGGCTTGGCAAGACGGCGGCGAACTACGTGCCGCTCACGCCGTTGTCGGCGTTGAAGCGGGCGGCGCATGTCTATGCCAACGAGCTGGCGGTGGTCTATGGTCCCAACCACCGCAAGAGCTATGCCGAATATTACGACCGGGTGACGCGGCTGGCCTCGGCGCTGGCCGGGCTGGGGGTGCAGCCCGGCGATGTGGTGGCGACGCTGATCCCCAACCTTCCGGCCCAGGCCGAGGCGCATTTCGGCGTGCCCGCCTGCGGCGCGGTGCTGAACACCGTCAACACCCGGCTCGACGTCGGCACGGTCAGCTATATCCTCGATCACGGCGGCGCCAGGGTGGTGCTGGCCGACAGCCAGTTCATCGCGCTGGCCGAGGCGGCGCTGGAGCAGATAGAGGGGCACCGGCCGATCCTGATCGAGGTGCCCGACCCCCACGCCGGCCATCCCGCGACCGGGCGGCACACCGAGTACGAGACGCTGCTGGCCAACGCCGAGCATGATTTCGACTGGATCATGCCGCAGGACGAATGGGAGAGCATCGCGCTCAACTATACCTCGGGCACCACCGGGCGGCCCAAGGGCGTGGTCTATCACCACCGCGGCGCCTATCTGAACGCGATGGGCCAGATCCTGAGCTGGCGCATGGTGCTGCGGCCGACCTACCTGACCATCGTGCCGCTGTTTCACTGCAACGGCTGGTGCCACACCTGGATGATGCCGATGCTGGGCGGCACGCTGGTGTGCTGCCGCGACATCACCGCGCCCGCGATCTATGACGCCATCGCCGACGAGGGGGTGACCCATTTCGGCGGTGCGCCGATCGTGCTGAACGCGCTGGTGAACGCGCCGGAGGAGGAGCGGCGCGCCTTCGACCATGTGGTCGAGGTTTTCACCGCCGGCGCCCCGCCCGCCCCGGCGACGCTGGCCAAGATCGAACCGATGGGCTTTCACGTCACCCAGGTCTACGGGCTGACCGAAGTCTATGGCCCGGCCACCGAATGCACCTGGGGGCCGCATTGGGACCACCTGGAGGGCGAGGACCGCGCCGCGATCAAGGCACGCCAAGGGGTGGCGATGCCGATTTTCGAGCATATCACCGTGATGGACGCGCAGATGCGCCAGATCCCGATGGACGGCGAGACCCAGGGCGAGATCATGATGCGCGGCAACGGGGTGATGAAGGGCTATTACAAGAACCAGTCGGCCACCGAGGAGGCCTTTGCCGGCGGCTATTTCCATTCCGGCGACATCGCTGTGCAGCATCCCGACGGCTATATCCAGATCACCGACCGGGCCAAGGACGTGATCATCTCGGGCGGCGAAAACGTCAGCTCGGTCGAGGTCGAGAACGCGCTGATGGCGCATCCCGACGTGAACCTTGCCGCCGTGGTGGCCAAGCCGGACGAGAAATGGGGCGAGGTGCCCTGCGCCTTCGTCGAGCTGAAACCGGGCGCGGCAGAGGACGAGGCGGCGCTGATCGCCTTCACCCGCCAGTCGCTGTCGGGGTTCAAGACGCCGAAGAAGGTGGTGTTCCAGGAGTTGCCCAAGACCTCGACCGGCAAGATCCAGAAGTTCGAGCTGCGCCGGCTGGCCAGGGAGCTTTAGGCGCGGGGCCGGATCACCCGCAAGGGCCGGGTCCGGGGAGGCGAGCGCGCCCCTCGGCCCTTCTTCTCGTTCGGAAATACTCCCGCCGGAGGCGTCCTGCGTCGGCCACCCAGCGCGGCATTTTGGCAGGATAGCCGGGACCCGGCTTGCAAAACTGACGTTACATTCCTAAATCTGAATACAATGGTGCGGGAACGCGCCGCCAGTGCAATGGAGTTTACCAAGATGACGATCAATCAAGCTGTTACAGCCTTCGCCGGTTTCATGGTCCTGCTGTCGGTGGTGCTGACCTATTACGTGTCGCCCTATTTCGTCTGGCTGACCGTCTTTGTCGGCGCCAACCTGTTCCAGTCGGCCTTTACCGGGATCTGCCCGGCGGGGACCATCATGTCCAAGCTGGGCTTCAAGCCCGCATAAGCCAGGGCTTGCCCAGACCGGACCACGGGCGGCGAAGCCGTTTGCCGCCCCTGCCCCCGCCGTGCTAATCTGAAAAGAAAAACAGAGGCACGGCGGATGCAGGCGACATGACGGCGCTGCGCGAATACGAGCGGCTGGAAGCCAGCGGGCTGTGGCGCCCCACCCCCGAGGAGCAAAGACGCGAGGTCATCGTCTCGATCGGCGAGGCGACTCTGACCATCACCGACCTGAACGACCGGGCGCTGGCGCATTGGTCGCTGGCTGCGGTCGAGCGTAAGGTCCCCGGCCATTTCCCCGCGATCTATCACCCCGACGGCGACCCCGGCGAAACGCTGGAACTGGCCGAGGACGAAACCGCGATGATCGAGGCAATCGAGCGGTTGCGCGCGGCCATTTCGCGCGCCCGCCCGCGCCCGGGGCGGCTGCGGCTGCTGGGCGTGGGGGCCAGTATGGCGGCGGTGCTGACGGTGCTGCTGGTCTGGTTGCCAGGCGCGATGCTGCGCCACACGGTGCAGGTGGTGCCCGAGATCAAGCGGCAGGAGATCGGCGCCGCCCTGCTCGACCGGATCGAGCGGGTTGCCGGGCGCGCCTGTGCAGCACCCGAAACCGGCCCGGTGCTCGACGCGCTGGCGCAGCGGACCGGCGCCGGGCGGCTGGTGGTTCTGCGCACCGGCGTGAAGACCGCTCTGAACCTGCCCGGAGGCATCGTCCTGCTGAACCGATCCGTGGTCGAGGATCACGAAGACCCGTCGGTCGCCGCCGGGTATATCGTGGTGGAACTGGCCCGCGCGCGCGACGTGGACCCGCTGGCCGAGTTCCTCGACCACAGCGGCCCGGCCGCCACATTTCGGCTGCTGACCAGCGGTCATGTGACCCGGGGCGCGCTCGACAGCTATGCGGAGCAGGTGCTGGTGGCGCCGCGCCCGGAGCTGGACCCGTCAATCATTCTGGCCGCCTTCGCGCAGGCAGAGGTGCCCGCGGCCCCCTATGCCTATGCGCGCGACATCACCGGGGAAAGCGTGCTGACCCTGATCGAGGCCGATCCGATGGCCGGCCGCGATCCGGCGCCGGTCCTGCCGGATCGGGACTGGGTTCTGTTGCAGGGAATCTGCGGCGGCTGAAGCGTCAGTTGTTCAGAGTGGCGCCGGAGTAGCCGGCGGCATGCACCCGCTGCAGCGCGTCCTGCGCCTGTGCCGCGCTGGTGAAGGGACCGGCCAGAACCACACGCTGGGTTGCCCCGCCGCGCTGCACGGTGCCCAGCCGCATCGGCAGCCCGCCGCGCGCCATGGCCTGCGCCGCCTGCCGCGCCTGCGCCTCGCTGCCGAAGGTGGCGACACGCACGTAGCGGCGCGGCGCGCTGGCTTTCACCGGGGCCGATCGGGTGGACAGGCGGATGAGCGTCTTGCGCTCCGCCTCGGCGGGGGATTTCGCGACCTCGCGCGGCACGGTGACGATCTGCCGGTCGGTGGGCAGCGGCACCAGGGTGCGCGGCACGGTCCGGGTCCAGATCTGGTCGGCCTGGGCATTGCCCGCCGCGCTGCGCGGTCCGCGATTCGGGTTCAGCCGGTTATCCGCGCGCGCGACGGCGCGATAGCCCGCCGGCGGGGCCGAACCCGCGCGCAACTGCGCCGGGGTCAATCGGCGCTCGGCCCGGTAGGGGTTGAGGCGATCGTCGCTCCAGATTGGCCGGTAGCCCTCGGGGACCGACACGCTGCGGGTGTTGCGGCGGTTGTCGTAGACATGGCGCGGCACCGCGCGGGTTTGCGGCGAGACATAGGGCATGGTCGCCGTGCCCCGCGGCGAGAGTGCCGATTGCCGGTCCCAGCCACGGCCATAGGTCACCGGCGGCTCGGCCTGCGGGCCGCAGCGCACGTCGGGCGCGCGGTTGATGTACCGCTGGCTGAACGGCGACGCGTTGGAACAGGGGCCGCCGGTCGCCGCCGGGGCGCGGCGCGGCGCGATCACCTGCGCCGGGCGCGGCGCGGTGACGGCGGGCTTGCGAACAGGCGCCGGGGCAGGTGCGGGGCGGCGCACGATGACAGGCGCCGCCTGCGGCGCGGCGGGCACGGTGGCGACGCGGGGCGTGGGCGCGGGCGCGGGCCGGGCCGCGGGGTTGGCAACTGCCGGCGGCAGCGGCCGGGTCTGCTGCGCGGCGGCGGGAACCGTGATCTCGACCGGCTTGGCAGCCGGTGCCGGGGCGGTCGTGGCCCCGGCAACTGTGGTGGGGTTGAAGCCGCAGACCTGCTTGCGGTCGCGACCGACCCGCGGCACCCAGGTGACGTTGCCGTCGATGCCGGCGCGGATGTAAATGCAGCCACGGCTGTCGACATATTGCTTGCCGGTATAGGAGGACGGCGGAAATTCCGCCGGGGGTGCGGCATTGCGCAGGTTCTGCGCCGGTGCCGAAACCGCGGAAATCGCCGCAGCGATGATCGAAAGCGCAATAACCCTTGTTAAATACATCCCTGCCCCCACAAGATATGGCGGAAGGATGCCGCAATTCGCGCGCCCAGTAAAGGCATCTGTTGCGCCTTATTTGGTGCCGAACATCCGATCCCCGGCATCGCCCAGTCCCGGCAGGATATACCCCTTGCTGTTCAGCTCGCGGTCGATCGACGCGGTGACGATCGGCACGTCCGGGTGTGCCTCTTTCATCCGCTCCACGCCCTCGGGCGCGGCCAGCAGGCACAGAAAGCGAATATCGGTCGCACCGGCCTGTTTCAGCAGGTCGATGGCGGCGGCCGAGCTGTTGCCGGTGGCCAGCATCGGATCGACCACGATCACCAGGCGGTTGTTCAGCCCCTCGGGCACCTTGAAGTAATACTGCACCGGCTTCAGGGTTTCCTCGTCGCGGTACAGCCCGACGAATCCGACCCGCGCCGAGGGGACCAGTTCCAGCACCCCGTCGAGCATGCCGTTGCCCGCCCGCAGGATCGAGACCAGCGCCAGTTTCTTGCCCGCAAGGATCGGCGCGTCCATCTCTTCCATCGGGGTTTCGATGGCGCGCGTGGTCATCGGCATCTCGCGGGTGATCTCATAGGCCAGCAGCAGTGTGATCTCGTGCAGCAACTGCCGGAACTCGGCCGAGGAGGCCCCCTTGTCGCGCATCAGTGTCAGCTTGTGCTGGACCAGCGGATGATCGACGACGGTCAGATGCTCGGACATGCTCTCACTCCCGGTTGTGCGGCGTATCCCCTATTAGGCCCGCCCGGCCCGCCGCCGCAACCCGCAACCAGGCGCCGGGCGACTGTTCGGGGCGGAATTTCGCGGCTCAGAGAAAGCTGCGGCCCGGCCCGCGCTCGGCCAGCCCCAGGTGATCGGCGATGGAGGCCGCGACGTCGGTGAAGCCCAGCTGCCCCACCGCGCCCGCGCCGCGCCCGGCGGCCAGCACCGGCACACGTTCGCGGGTGTGATCGGTGCCGCTCCAACTGGGATCGTTGCCGTGATCGGCGGTCAGGATCATCAGATCGCCCTCCCGCAGGCGGGCGAGGATCGGGCCGAGCGCCGCATCGAACCACTCCAGCGCCCGAGCGTATCCGGCGATGTCGCGGCGGTGGCCGTAGAGGCTGTCGAACTCGACGAAATTGGCGAAGGTCAGGCTGCCCTCCTCGGCGCTATCGACCAGGTCGCCCAGATCCTTCATCAGCTTGGCATCACTGCCCTTCACCACGTCGTCGATCCCCTGCATCGAGAAGATGTCGCCGATCTTGCCCACCGCGTGCACGCGCCCCCCGGCGGCCTGCACCCAGTCGGTCAGCACCGGCGCGGGCGGCGCGATGGCATAGTCGCGGCGGTTGGTGGTGCGGGTGAACCCGGTCCCGGGCGTGCCGACAAAGGGGCGCGCGATCACCCGGCCCACCTTCATCGCGTGCAGCATGGGCGCGATGTCGCGGCAGAGTTTCAGCAGCCGGTCCAGCCCGAACCCCTCCTCATGCGCGGCGATCTGGAACACGCTGTCGGCGGAAGTGTAGCAGATCGGCCAGCCGGTCCGCAGATGGTCCGCCCCCAGCCGGGCAGTAATCTCGGTGCCCGAGGCGTGGCAATTGCCAAGGATGCCATCGGTTCCGGCGGCCCGCGCCACCGCGCGCGTCAGATCCTCGGGAAAGGCGGGATCGGTATCCGGGAAATAGTGCCAGTCCCAAGGCACCGGCACCCCGGCCAGTTCCCAATGGCCCGAGGGGGTGTCCTTGCCCGATGAGACCTCACTCGCCGCCCCCCAGAGGCCGACGGGCCGCGCCCCCAGCCCCGGTGCCACCGCGCCCGAGGCCAGTTGAACCGCCGCCCCCAGCCCGAGCGCGTCGAGGTTGGGCAGGCGCAGCGGCCCGCTGCGGCCCTCCTCCGCCTGTCCGGCGGCGCAGGCGCGGGCGATGTGCGCCAAGGTATTGGCCCCGGTGTCGGGCCGGTCGCCATTGAAAAAGCGGCCCGCGTCCGGCGCGCCGCCGATGCCCACCGAATCCATCACCACCAAAAAGGCGCGGCTCATCCCCCCAGCCTTTCGCGGATCAGGTCTGGCGGCGGCGCGGGCGCGTCGCCGAGGGTGATCGCGGCGCGCACCACCGCCTCGGCCCGGCGCGCGGCATCCTCACGCGCGGCATGGATCATCGCCAGCGGTATGCCCTTCTCGACCCTGTCGCCCAGCCGGATCACGTTCGAAAGACCGACGGCGGGATCGACCACGTCGCTCTCCACCTGTCGCCCGCCGCCCAGGTCGACCACGGCAAGGCCCAGCGCCTCGCCGTCGATGGCGGTGACATACCCCGCCTCGCGCGCGGTTACCTCGTGCATTACCGTCGCCTCGGGCAGAAAGCGCGCCCAATCCTCGACAAAGCCCAGCGGGCCGCCCTGCGCCGCGATCATGCGACCGAACCTCTCGGCTGCGCGGCCATCCGCGATCACCGCCGCCACCTTGGCCGCCCCCGCCGCCGCATCTTCGGCCAACCCCGCGTCGGCCAGAACCTGCCCGCCCAGCTCGGCGGTCAACGCGGCCAGCGGCCCGGTCGCCTGCCCGGTCAGCACCTGCATCACCGCGTCGATCTCCACCGCGTTGCCCAGCGCGGGGGCCAGCGGTTGCGACATGTCGGTGATCAGGGCGGTCGTCTTGCAACCCGCCGCGTTGGAGGTATCGCTCAGCGCGCGGGCCAGGGCGCGGGCCTCTTCCATGGTCTTCATGAAGGCGCCGGAGCCGACTTTGACGTCGAGCACCAACGCATCGGGCGCCTCGGCCAGTTTCTTCGACAGGATCGAGGCGGTGATCAGATCCAGGCTCTCGACCGTGCCGGTGACATCGCGCACCGCGTAGAGCCGCTTGTCGGCGGGGGCGATTCGCGCCGAGGCCCCGGCGATCACGCAGCCCGCCTTTTGCACCAGCGCGGGCAGCAGATCGTGCGGCACCGCCGTCGAGAGGCCCGGGATCGCCTCAAGCTTGTCCAGCGTGCCGCCGGTATGGCCCAGACCACGCCCCGAGATCATCGGCACATAGGCGCCGCATTCGGCCAGCGCCGGGGCCAGGATCAGCGAGACGCAATCGCCCACCCCGCCGGTGGAATGCTTGTCCACCACCGGGCCGTCCAGATCCCATTGCAGGACCTCGCCGCTGTCGCGCATCGCCAGCGTCAGCGCGGTGCGCCCTGCCGCCCCCAGATCGCCCATGCAGACCGCCATGGCAAAGGCGCCGGCCTGCGCATCGCTCACCCCGTGATCCGCCAGACCCTGCGCGAACCAGCGCAACTCGGCCTCCTCCGGCACCTCGCGGCGGCGCAGCCGGGCCAATATCGCGCGCGCATCCATGCGGTCAGCGCCCCTGCATGTGATCGGTGTTGAAGGCGCCCGGCAGCAGCTCGCCCAATGTCATCACCTGTTCCTGACCGTCCAGCGTGCCCATGATCACCGGCACGTGCCCGGCGCCGAATTCCGCCAGTTTCTGTCGGCAGCCGCCGCAGGGCGAGACCGGCATCGGCGCGTCGGCGATGACATAGACCTCGTCGATCTCGGTATCCCCTGCGGCCACCATCGCAGCGATCGCCCCGGCCTCGGCGCAGGTGCCCTCAGGGTAGGCGACATTCTCCACGTTGCAGCCGGAATAGATCGTGCCCGAGATCGCGCGGATCGCCGCCCCCACCTTGAACCCGGAATAGGGGGCATGGGCGTTTTCGCGCACGGCGGTGGCGGCCTGTTTCAGCGGCATCTGGGAATTCTCCGGTTTTTGCCCAGCTTTGCGGCTGGGTCGGCGGGATGCAAGGGGGCGGCGCGGATTGGCGCCCTAGCCCAGCTCGGTCGCGAAGGTTCCGGGCAGCGTCACCTCGAGCAGCTCCACGTCATCGGACGGGTCCGACAGCCGGGTCCGGAGCCCCGGCGGGATCACGAAGGCATCGCCGGCGGTCAGCAGGTATGGATCGCGCCCCTCGCCCTCCAGCGTGACTGTGCCGGCCATCACGAAGGTGAAATGGATATCGGCCTCATGGCTGGCCCAGACCGGATCGCCCTGCCCCCGGCGCACCACCTGCACGCCGGCCACCCCCTTGGTGTTGGCATTGATCGTGGTGTCGCGCGCGATGTAGCCCGGCAGGCGGAACGGCACCCACTCCGCCCCCTCGGCGCGGTTGTAGACAAAGCGTTGGCCCTGCCATTCGCGCCCGGGCCGCAGATGCGGGGTGGGCAGGGTCATCTGGTGGTCGATCTCGGTCACATGCTCGGCCGGAACGCCGATTTCGATCACCTCGACGTTGTCGCTGGCCTCCAGCACCCTATGGCGGATCTCGGGCGGCTGGATGAAACAGTCGCCCCGGGTCAGTCGCATCGGTTCGCCCTGATCCTCGTAGACCACATCGACCCAGCCGCCGACGCAGAAGATCAGCTGAAAGCCGACCTTGTGGAAATGCACCATGTCGGGCACCGGACCGCCGTCGGGGATGCGGATATGGCTGGCGATGATCGAGCCGCCAAGGCGCGAGGGCACCAGATCGCGGTAATGCATCCCGGCCCGGCCGATGATCCAGGGCGCCTGGTCGGCCAGCCGGCGGACCACGAACTCATGCTGCGTGTCGGGCATCACCAGCGGCGGGTTGCGGTCCTCGATCTCTACCTGCGTGCCGTTGGGTGCGGTCAAGCGCCGCGCCCCGCCCGCGAACCCGTCGGGATCCCCGGTCAGGATGCGCAGGGTGCCGGGGGCCTCGGGCGCGCCTTTTTCCACCCGCAACCGCAGCCCGTGGCCGGAAAACACCGCGACCTGCGGGTTGTCGGCGGGATAGATCATGTCCATCCGCATGCCCAAGGTTTTGGTATAGAACGGAATATCGTCGCGCAGCTCATCCGTCGGCAGGCGCATTTCGGCGATGGTGTCTTGCATCGGCTCCCCCTGGTGGTCGCAAGACTTTGGCGGCGGCCCTGCGGATTTGCAAGACGGGGCTAAGACAGCTAATGGAAATTCAGCGCTTTCGCCCGATCACAATTTAGTTTAATATTAAACTATACTCTTGGAGGAGCCCCCAGATGTCCGAACAGCAGAGCCAGCGGCAGGCCGCCCTGTTCTATCACGAGTACCCGAAACCCGGAAAACTCGAGGTCCGCGCCACCAAGCCGATGGCCAACGGACGCGACCTCAGCCTCGCCTATTCGCCCGGCGTCGCCGAGGCCTGCCTCGAAATCCAGAACACCCCGGCCGATGCCGCCCGCTATACCGCGCGGGGCAATCTGGTCGGCGTGGTCACCAACGGCACGGCGGTGCTCGGGCTGGGCAATATCGGCGCGCTGGCCTCCAAGCCGGTGATGGAGGGCAAGGCCGTCCTGTTCAAGAAGTTCGCCTCGATCGACTGTTTCGACATCGAGCTGAACGAGCCCGATCCCGAGAAACTAGCCGAGATCGTCTGTGCGCTGGAACCCACCTTCGGCGCCATCAACCTCGAGGACATCAAGGCGCCCGACTGTTTCATCGTCGAACAGATCTGCCGCGAGCGGATGAACATCCCGGTGTTCCATGACGACCAGCACGGCACCGCCATCGTGGTCGGCGCCGCCGCCAAGAACGCACTGCACGTCACCGGCAAGGCCTTCGAGGACATCAAGATCGTCTCCACGGGGGGCGGCGCGGCCGGGATTGCGTGCCTCAACATGCTGCTGAAACTGGGGTTGCGGCGCGAGAACGTCTGGCTCTGCGACATTCACGGGCTGGTCTACGACGGCCGCGAGGTGGACATGAACCCGCAAAAAGCGGCCTATGCCCAGCCCAGCGACAAGCGCACCCTGGACGAGGTGATCGAGGGGGCAGACATGTTCCTCGGCCTCTCCGGCCCCAATGTGCTCAAGCCCGCGATGGTGGCGAAGATGGCCAAGCGCCCGATCATCTTCGCGCTGGCCAATCCGACGCCCGAGATCCTGCCGGACGCAGCGCGCGAGATCGCCCCGGATGCGATCATCGCCACCGGGCGCAGCGATTATCCCAACCAGGTCAATAACGTGCTGTGCTTTCCGTTCATCTTCCGCGGTGCGCTGGACGTCGGCGCCACCGAGATCAACGACGAGATGCAACTGGCCTGCATCGACGGCATCGCCCAACTGGCCCGCGCCACCACCAGCGCCGAGGCGGCGGCGGCCTATCAGGGCGAACAGCTGACCTTCGGGGCCGATTACCTGATCCCCAAGCCGTTCGATCCGCGGCTGATCGGGGTGGTCGCCACCTCGGTCGCCAAGGCGGCGATGGACAGTGGCGTCGCCACCCGCCCGCTGGATGATCTGGCCGCCTACAAGCACCGGCTTGACGGGTCGGTGTTCAAATCCGCCCTGCTGATGCGCCCGGTGTTCGAGGCCGCGCGCACCGCCTCGCGCCGCATCGTCTTTGCCGAGGGCGAGAACGAGCGCGTGCTGCGCGCCGCCCAGGCGGTGCTGGAGGAGACCACTGAAACCCCGGTTCTGATCGGACGCCCCGAGGTGATCGAACAGCGCTGCGCGCGCTACGGCCTCAAGATCCGGCCAGGGCAGGACTTCAAGATCGTGAACCCGGAGAACGACCCGCGCTACCGCGATTACTGGGGCACCTATCACTCGATCATGGCGCGGCGCGGCGTCACCCCGGACCTGGCCCGCGCGATCATGCGCACCAACACCACCGCCATCGGCGCGGTCATGGTCTACCGCGAGGAGGCCGACAGCCTGATCTGCGGCACTTTCGGGCAATACCTGTGGCACCTGAACTATGTCCAGCAGGTGCTGGGCACGCAGGAATTGTGCCCGGTCGGCGCGCTGTCGCTGATGATCCTGGAGGACGGGCCGCTGTTCGTCGCCGACACCCAGGTCAACCACGAACCGACACCGGAGCAGATCACCCAGACCGTGATCGGCGCGGCCCGCCACGTGCGACGCTTCGGGCTCACCCCGAATATCGCGCTGTGCTCGCATTCGCAGTTCGGCAACCTCGATATCGACAGCGGGCGGCGGATGCGCGATGCGCTGGCGCTGCTCGACGCCGCGCCGCGCGACTTCTGCTACGAGGGCGAGATGCATGTCGATGCAGCGCTGGACCCGGTCCTGCGCGCGCGGATCTTCCCCGATACCCGGATGCAGGGGGCGGCCAACGTGCTGGTCTTCGGCAATACCGACGCGGCCAGCGGCGTGCGCAACATCCTCAAGATGAAGGGCAGCGGGCTCGAGGTCGGGCCGATCCTGATGGGCATGGGCAACCGCGCCCATGTGGTCACCCCCTCGATCACCGCGCGCGGGCTGCTGAACATGAGCGCCATCGCCGGCACCCCGGTGGCGCATTACGGCTAGACCGCAGAGCCGCCGCAGCGCGCAACCCGTGCTGCGGCGGCAAGGTTCAGGGGATGTTACTTCTTGGTGGTTTTGGTCCCGGGTTTCGCCGGTTTCTGTTTCTTGTCGCCCATGGCAACGAGACCTTTTTCGAGACGGGCCGGCACCGTGCCGGACCCTGACCGGGCGTTTACGCGACTCCCTTGCGGCTGTCTGATCGGTTTTCGACACGGCGCATGTCGAAATTCCGCCGCCCCCCAATGACGCGCGCGCGAATCCCCTCCCGGCCGGGTTTGCATCGATTTGTCATGCAATTTTGCAAAATGCCCTGGGATTTACCGAAGACTTGCGAATAGCTTGGCATTTGCAAAACTTTGCACAACAGTTCTCACAATTTCTGCAAATTTCTTGCGGTAATGTGACGCGACGTCTTCGATCTTTCTTGCCGCAAGGGGTCCGGCCCCGATAACACCGATCCAACGTCGAGGGAGAGGAATACCATGGCATACAAGGATATCTACGCCCGCTGGAAGAGCGATCCGGAAGGGTTCTGGATGGAGGCGGCCGAGCAGATCGACTGGGTCGAGAAACCCACCAGGGCGCTGTTCGACGCCAACGCGCCGCTCTACGAATGGTTCATTGACGGCAAGGTCAACGCCTGCTGGAACGCCGTCGACCGCCATGTCGAGGCCGGGCGCGGCGATCAGGCCGCGATCATCCACGACAGCCCGGTGACCCACTCCAAGCGCTGGATCACCTATGTCGAGCTGCGCAACCGTGTTGCCATGCTGGCCGGGGCGCTGCGCGCCAAGGGTGTGGAAAAGGGCGACCGCGTCATCATCTACATGCCGATGGTCCCCGAGGCGCTGGAGGCGATGCTGGCCTGTGCCCGCCTTGGCGCGGTGCACTCGGTGGTGTTCGGCGGCTTTGCCGCGCATGAGCTGGCCGTGCGCATCGACGACTGCAAGCCCAAGGCGATCATCGCTGCCTCCTGCGGGATCGAGCCGGGCCGCGTGGTGCATTACAAGCCGCTCTTGGACGGCGCGCTGGCGCTGTCGGCGCATCAGCCCGACTTCTGCGTCATCTTCCAGCGCGAGCAGGAGGTTGCCCGCCTCGAAGAGGGCCGCGATTACAACTGGCACGGCTTCCAGTACGGGGTCGAGCCGGCGGATTGCGTGCCTGTCGAGGGCAATCACCCCGCCTATATCCTTTATACCTCCGGCACCACCGGCCAGCCCAAGGGCGTCGTGCGCCCCACCGCCGGGCATCTGGTGGCGCTGAACTGGTCGATGAAGAACCTCTACAACGTCGATCCGGGCGATGTGTTCTGGGCCGCCTCGGATGTCGGCTGGGTCGTCGGCCATTCCTACATCTGCTACGCGCCGCTGGTGCATGGCAACACCACCGTGGTGTTCGAAGGCAAGCCGATCGGCACCCCCGACGCCGGCACCTTCTGGCGGGTGATCTCGGAACACAACGTGCGCAGCTTCTTCACCGCGCCGACCGCCTTTCGCGCGATCAAGCGCGAGGACCCCAAGGGCGAGTTCGTCAAGAAATACGACCTGAGCGGGCTGCGCACGCTCTACCTCGCCGGGGAACGCGCCGACCCGGACACCATCAACTGGGCCAAGGACCAGCTCAAGGTGCCAGTGGTCGATCACTGGTGGCAGACCGAGACCGGCTGGGCGATCACCGGCATCCCGATGGGTGTCGAGGAGATGGAGATCAAGACCGGCTCCTCCGGGGTGCCGATGCCGGGCTATGACGTGCAGATCCTTGACGAGGCCGGCCATCCGGTCGGCTCCGGCACGCTGGGCGCCGTGGCGGTCAAGCTGCCGCTGCCGCCGGGCACCCTGCCGACGCTCTGGAACGCCGGTGACCGCTATCGCAAGAGCTACCTCGAGCATTTCCCCGGCTATTACGAGACCGGCGATGCCGGCATGATCGACGAGGACGGTTACCTTTACATCATGGCGCGCACCGATGACGTGATCAACGTGGCCGGTCACCGCCTGTCGACCGGCGCGATGGAAGAGGTGCTGGCCAATCACCCCGACGTCGCCGAATGCGCCGTGATCGGGGTTGCCGACGACCTCAAGGGCCAGCTGCCGATGGGCTTTGTCTGCCTGACCAAGGGGGTGAACCGCCCCGAGGAGGAGATCGTGCGCGAATGCGTCACCCTGGTGCGGGGCGAGATCGGGCCGGTCGCGGCGTTCAAGCTGGCGGTGGTGGTCGACCGGCTGCCCAAGACGCGCTCGGGCAAGATCCTGCGCGGCACCATGGTCAAGATCGCCAACGGCGAGGAATTCAAGATGCCCGCCACCATCGACGATCCGGAGATCCTCGACGAGATCCGCACCGCGCTGCAAACCCTGGGCTATGCCAAGGGCTGAGCGGCTTGTCCCGGGACCGGGGCGATCTAGGTTTCATCGACATGAAACAGATCGCCCTGCCCCTCGCCCTCTCTGTCGCCCTCCTGGCTTCGCCCGCGCCTGCGCAGATGCTGGAGGATTTCACCGGCTCCTCCGCGGACGGCTGGCGCTTCATCAGCGACCAGGTGATGGGCGGCGTATCCGAGGGGCGCTCTGGTGTGGAGGTTCGGGGAGGAGAGAGCTTCCTGCGGCTGACCGGCACGGTCAGCACCGAGAATCGCGGCGGCTTCATCCAGACCCGGCGCGACCTGCCCGGCGGGCTCCCCGAGGGTACAAAGGGAGTGGCACTGCGCGCACGCGGCGACGGCCAGCAATACTTCCTGCATCTTCGGACCACTGGCACCGTTCTGCCCTGGCAGTATTACCAGGCGCCGTTCTCGCCCGGCCCTGACTGGGGTGAGATCCGCGTGCCACTGTCTGCCTTTATCGCCTCCGGTGCGCTGCTGCGCGCGACGCCGCGGGCGGGCGATGTGCGGTCGATCGCGCTGGTCGCCTTCGGGCGCGATCATCGGGCCGACGTCTCGCTTGCGCGGATCACGCTCTACTGAGCGCGGCCCGCGTCCCGGCGTCATCGTCGCATTCCCGATGTCACGGCTTGGCATTGCCCCGGCCCTGCCCCTAATCTGCCGCCAAGGACGACAGGGACACCGGCGAAAGGCACGCGACATGGCACAGGACAACGACCTCTGGAAACTCGGCGCCACGGAAACCGCCGCCCGCACCAGAGCGGGCGAGATCAGCGCCGAGGCCGCCGTGGGCGCCGCGCTCGACCGGATGGAGGCGGTGAACCCGGCGCTCAACGCCGTGGTCGAGAGCCTCGCGGAGGAGGCCCGCGAACGCGCAAACGTGCTGGACAAGGCGCGTGCCGGGGGCGCGGCCTGCGGCCCGCTGCACGGGGTGCCGGTGACGATCAAGATCAACGTCGATCAGACCGGGCATGCCACGTCGAACGGGGTGGTCGCGCTCAAGGATCTGATCGCGCCCGGCGACGCCCCTGTCGTCGAGAACCTGCAGGCCGCCGGTGCGGTGGTGATCGGGCGCACCAACACGCCGGAGTTTTCGTTTCGCGCCGATACCGACAACCCGCTGTTCGGCCGCACCCACAACCCCTGGGGCGATCACATCTCGCCCGGCGGCTCTACCGGCGGCGGCGGGGCGGCGGTGATGGCCGGGATCGGCGCGCTGGCGCATGGCAACGACATCGGCGGCTCCCTGCGGTTTCCGGCCGCCGCAAACGGCGCGGTCACAGTGAAACCGGGGCTGGGCCGGGTGCCGGCCTTCAACCCCAGCCAGACCGCCGAGCGCGGGATGCTGGCACAGTCGATGTCGGTGCAGGGGCTGATCACCCGCGAGGCACGCGATTTGCACCTGTCGATGCCCGCCATGATCGCGCCCGACCCGCGCGATCCCTTTCACATCCCGCTGCCCTGGCGCGGTGCGGCGATCGAGGGGCCGATCACCGTCGGCTTCACCAAGCAAACCTACGAGTTCGAGCTGCACCCCGAGGTTTCGCGCGCGCTGGACGCGGCACGCGACGCGCTGAGCGATGCCGGTTACCGCGTGGTCGAGATCGACCCGCCGCTGCTGCGCGAGGCCGGGATGGACGGCTACCGCGCCCTGATGGGCGAGGTGCTGGCGCTGATGGGCCCCGATATCCGCGCCCACGGTTCGGCCACCATCCAGGCGATCTTTGACGAGTATTTTCGCCAGTTCGCCCCCTTCGAGGGCACCGAACTGTTGCAGATGATGGCCAAGCGCAGCCATTACGCGCGGGTCTGGTCGCTGTTTCTCGAGGAGCACCCGCTGGTGCTGGCCCCGTTCCTGCCGCAGCCCTTCTTTGCCCCCGACCGCGATACCGAGGGCGCCGAGGGCGTGCGCGAGGTGCTGGGTTCGGCGCTGTGGTCCTACGCGATGAACTTCATGGGGCTGCCGGCGGCCTGCGTTCCGGCGCGGCTGGCCGAACTGACCGACGGGCCGCAGCCGATCAACGTGCAGATCGTCGCCCGCCGCTGGCGCGAGGATCTGGCGGTGGACGCCTGCATCGCCATCGAGGACCGGATCGGCCGCATTTGCGACCCGCTCTGGGCGCGCATGGGCTGACCGTTGCGGCGGAAACGAAAAAGGACGCGGGAGACCCCCCCGCGCCCTGATGTGGTCTGAAAACCGGCTTCTACTATCTAGATCCGGGGTTCACTCACGAACCCGGCGCGCTGCTTAGCAGTCGGGATCCTGATAGCCTGGCTCTCGTGTCGACTCTGTGACATTCGTCACAATATCCCGAGAAAAACGGCGCCGGTTTCGCCCCGCCTCAGGTGAACTGCTCCGCGATCAGCCGCTCTTCCAGCCCGTGTCCGGGATCAAACAGGATGCGATGCTCGATCTTGGGCTCCGAGCGGATCTCGACCCAGTCGATATCCATGATCGAGATCGAATCGGCATCCGCCATCACCGGCCGCTTGTCGGCCTCGAGCACGTCGAAGCGGACCCGCGCGGTCTTGGGCAGCAGCGCCCCGCGCCAGCGCCTTGGCCGGAACGCCGCGATCGCGGTCAGTGCCAGCACGTCCGAGCCGATCGGCAGGATCGGCCCGTGCGCGGAGTAGTTGTAGGCGGTCGATCCCGCCGGGGTGGCCAGCAGCGCCCCGTCGCAGACCAGCTCCGACAGCCGCAACCGCCCGTCGACGCTGATCCGCAGCTTGGCCGCCTGCGGACCGGCGCGCAAAAGGCTCACCTCGTTGATGGCCAGCGCGCGGTGCAGTTTGCCCTGCCGGTCCATCGCCGTCATCGACAGCGGATTGATGATCTCCTGCTCCGCCGCCTTCAGCCGCTCCATCAGGTCGGCCTCGCTGTATTCGTTCATCAAAAAGCCGATGGTGCCCCGGTTCATGCCATAGACCGGCGCCGGCAGATCCTGGGTGGCGTGCAGCGTGCGCAGCATGAACCCGTCGCCGCCCAGCGCCACGATCACCTCGGCCTCCTCTGGCGTCGCGTCACCGTAGCGGGCGATCAGGGTGTCCCGCGCCGTCTGCGCCACCGGCGCATCGCTGGCCATGAACGCGATTTTCAGTGGCATGGCAGGGGTTTCCGGTGTTGCGCATCCGGCTCCGAAACAAGCATATCTTTCCGCCCTTGACCAGTGTTGCCGCGGCATCATGCCGAATCGTCGCATTCCGGGCTTTTCGCGCCCGCGGCTTTCCATTAGGTAAACCGCCATCCACCGCAGATGATGGGAATTACCATGAACGCGCCCACCCGTGACACCGGTTTCTTCACCCAATCCCTTGCCGAGCGCGACCCCGAGATCGCCAAGGCCATCGACCTCGAACTGGGCCGCCAGCGCGACGAGATCGAACTGATCGCCTCCGAGAACATCGTGAGCGCCGCCGTGATGGAGGCGCAGGGCTCGGTGATGACCAACAAATACGCCGAAGGCTATCCCGGCCGGCGCTACTATGGCGGCTGCCAGTTCGTCGACATCGCCGAGAACCTCGCCATCGAGCGGGCCAAGGAACTGTTCGGCTGCGAATTTGCCAACGTGCAGCCCAACTCCGGCTCCCAGGCCAACCAGGGCGTCTACCAGGCGCTGATCCAGCCCGGCGACACCATCCTCGGGATGAGCCTCGATGCCGGCGGCCACCTGACCCACGGCGCCAAACCGAACCAGTCGGGCAAGTGGTTTCACGCGGTGCAATACGGCGTCCGCCAGCAGGACAACCTGATCGACTACGACCAGGTGCAGGAGCTTGCGAAAGAGCATAACCCCAAGTTGATCATCGCCGGCGGCTCGGCCATCCCGCGCCAGATCGACTTTGCCAAAATGCGCGAGATCGCCGACAGCGTCGGCGCGCTGCTGCATGTCGACATGGCGCATTTCGCGGGCCTCGTGGCAGCGGGCGAGCATCCCTCGCCCTTCCCGCATGCGCATGTGGCCACCACCACCACCCACAAGACCCTGCGCGGCCCGCGCGGCGGCATGATCCTGACCAATGACGCGGACATCGCCAAGAAGGTGAACTCGGCGATCTTCCCCGGCATCCAGGGCGGCCCGCTGATGCATGTGATCGCGGCCAAGGCCGTCGCCTTCGGCGAGGCGCTGCGGCCTGAGTTCAAGGCCTACGCGCAGCAGGTGATCAAGAACGCCCAGGCGCTTTCCGACCAGCTGATCAAAGGCGGGCTCGATACGGTCACCCACGGCACCGACACCCATGTGGTGCTGGTCGATCTGCGGCCCAAGGGCGTCAAGGGCAATGCCACCGAAAAGGCGCTGGGCCGGGCCCATATCACCTGCAACAAGAACGGCGTGCCGTTCGATCCGGAGAAACCCACCGTGACCTCCGGCATCCGTCTGGGCTCGCCCGCCGGCACCACCCGCGGCTTCGGCGAGGCGGAGTTCCGCCAGATCGCCGACTGGATCATCGAGGTTGTCGACGGGCTGGCCGCCAATGGCGAGGACGGCAACGCCGAGGTCGAGGAAAAGGTCAAGTCTGAGGTCGCCGCCCTCTGCGCCCGCTTCCCGATCTATCCCGGCCGCTGATCCGGCCCGACGACGACAACACGCGGCCGCCGGTTTGCCCCGGCGGCCGTTTCGCGTGGGTGCCCCTTGGCCCTTGGCAACGGTCCCCGGCGCGCGTATACGCGCCATCTGATCCCAACCCTACCCCCTCTCGCGCGCGCCCCCGCGCTGAGCAGACCGAACCGGAGTTCCGACGATGATAGGCAGCGCCAATCTGAACATCATGATCAAGGCCGCGCGCAAGGCCGGGCGTTCGCTGGTCAAGGACTTCCGCGAGGTCGAGAACCTGCAGGTCTCGATGAAAGGGGCGGGCGATTTCGTCTCCAAGGCCGACATCTCCGCCGAGAAGATCCTGAAAGACGAGCTGATGGGCGCGCGGCCCAACTACGGCTGGCTGGCCGAGGAGGGCGGCGCCGAGGACGGCAACGACCCGACCCGGCGCTGGATCGTCGATCCGCTCGACGGCACCACCAACTTCCTGCACGGGCTGCCGCACTGGGCGGTCTCGATCGGGCTGGAGCACAAGGGCGAGGTCGTCGCCGGTGTCATCTTCGACGCCGCCAAGGACGAGATGTTCTTTGCCGAAAAGGGCGCCGGCGCCTGGATGAACGACAAGCGCCTGCGGGTCTCGGGGCGCCACAAGATGATCGAGTCGATCTTTGCCACCGGCCTGCCCTTTGGTGGCCGCGCCGACCTGCCGCTGACGCTGCAGGACCTGGCCCGCCTGATGCCCGCCTGCGCCGGGGTGCGGCGCTGGGGCTCGGCCGCGCTCGACATGGCCTATGTCGCCGCCGGCCGATACGAGGGGTTCTGGGAACGCCGGCTCAACGCTTGGGATCTCGCCGCCGGGGTGATCCTGGTGCGCGAGGCCGGCGGGCTGATCCAGCCGCTGACCCCCGGCAAGGACATCCTCGAGGACGGCGAGGTGATCTGCGCCAACGAACCGATCTTCGACGGTTTCGCCAAGGTGATCCGGGGCTGAACTCTGCCTAGCGGTCGCAGCTGTGATTGATGCCGTCGGTCCAGGGGATCGCGGCGAAATCGCGCGGGTCGATGCCGTCGAGGCAGCCGATGTTGATGCCGCATTCCGCCGGGTCCGAGCGGCGCTGGTGATGGGTGTAGATGCCGCAGGTCCGGCAGAAATAGTGTTTCGCGGTATGGGTGCCCCAGGTGTGGAGGCCGAGGTTCTCTGCGCCCTGCACCACGCTGACCCTTGCGGTCAGTGCCGTCACCGCCCCCGGCCCGCGTCGGCGGCAGATCGAACAGTCGCAACGGCTGGCCGAGGCGAGGCCATGGGGCAGGAACGCCTCGATCACCACCGCGCCGCAATGACAACTTGCGCGGCGCGTCTCGGGGGTGTCGGACAGATCACTCATCGGCGCGGCACCCTGGGAATGCGGCTGGCGCTCAGCTTGTAGCGGGCCTCCGGGTGCGGCGGCAGCCCGTGGGTCCGGTTCCAGAACCCCGGCCCGCCGCGCCGCAGCCAGAGCGGCACCGTCAGCCCCAGCCCCACCATGAAGCCCCCCGCATGCGCCCAATAGGCCACGCCGCCGCCGTTGGGGTCCGACTCGAGCCCCCCGAGGAACTGGAACACCAGCCAGAGCCCCAGCATCAGCCAGGCGGGGATCGCCAGGATGCGGAAGAAAATCACCAGGATGATCAGGATATCCACCCGCGCCTTGGGAAACAGCAGCAGATAGGACCCCATCACCCCGGCGATGGCGCCCGAGGCGCCCACCGTGGGCACCGGCGAATAGGGCCCCATCAGGACATGGATCAGCCCGGCCCCGATCCCGCTGGCGAGGTAGAAGGCCAGGAACCACAGGTGGCCCATCTCGTCTTCGAGGTTGTCGCCGAAGATCCACAGGAACAGCATGTTGCCGGCCAGATGCATCACCCCGCCGTGCAGAAAGGTCGACGTAAGCAGCGTCTCGATGCCGCCGCCCTGGCTCAGCCGCGCCGGGATCAGCGCCCAGTCCAGAAAGACATCGTGCAGCACCACCTGGTCGGGCTGGCCGATATAGGTCAGGTACACGCCGATATTGAGCGCCATCAGGGCGTAGACGACGTAAGGCGTGCGCCCCGAGGGGTTGTGATCGCGGATCGGCAGCATGGCGGGAAGCTGCGGCGAAACCGCCCCCGCGTCAAGCGCTCAGCACCGGCGCGGGGCGATTACGCGCGCCCTCAGGCCATCCCGCCCAGCAGCGCGGCGTTGCCCCCCGCCGCCGTGGTATCGACGCAGACGTGCCGCTCGCCCATCACCCTCGCGCGGTCGGGCGCGCCCGGGATCAGCGGCAGGATCGGCCCGGCGCGCCGTGACAGCGCCTGTTCGATCTGCCGCGCGGTGGCCGCATCGCCCCACCAGAGCACCCCGCCGATCCCCTCCAGATGCTCCAGCCGGTGCAGGTCGATCATGCCGGTGGCACGGATCGCCTGACCGCCCAGCGCACACACCATCCGCGCCTGTTCGCCGGCGGCCTCCTCGCCCGGGCCCAGGCACAGCAGCGGCGCGCGCGGCACCAGCGACAGCCGGTTGGATTCCCCGGTCGGCCCCGGCAGCGTCACCGGCTCGGGCGGGGCGGCCTTGCCCTCGGGCGCGGGCAGCTCGGCCACGGTGGCGGACCATGTCGCAGCGCTGTCGCGCCGGTCGGGGGCACAGAACCGGGGCATGTAGCGCGGCCCGCCCGCCTTTGGCCCGGTGCCCGACAGCCCCTCGCCGCCGAACGGCTGGCTGCCGACGATGGCGCCGATCTGGTTGCGGTTGACATAGATGTTGCCGGCCTTCACCCGCTCGGTCACATGCTGCACCCGGTCGTCGATCCGGGTCTGCAACCCGAAGGTCAACCCGTAGCCGGTGGCATTGATCGCGTCGATCACCCGGTCGAGGTCGCGCGCCTTGAACCGCGCCACATGCAGCACCGGGCCGAAAATCTCGCGCTGCAGATCCTCGATGCCCGAAATCGCGATCAACGCCGGGGTGACAAAGGTGCCGCCCGCGGGCAGAGGCATTTCCTTCAGCAGCCGCCCCTCGGCGCGGGCGCGGTCGATATGGGCCGCGATCCCGGCCTGCGCCTCTGCGTCGATCACCGGGCCGACATCGGTGGAAAGCGCCCAGGGATCGCCGATGACAAGCGCGTCCATCGCCCCCTTGAGCATGGTCAGCAGATCCTCGGCCACGTCCTCCTGCACGTAGAGGCAGCGCAGCGCCGAACAGCGTTGCCCGGCAGACTGGAAGGCACTTTCGACCACCGCCTGCACCGCCTGTTCCGGCAGCGCGGTGCTGTCCACGATCATCGCGTTCAGCCCGCCGGTCTCGGCAATGAGCGGCGCGCCGGGGGCAAGGTTTTCGGCCATTGCCGCGCGGATCAGCCGCGCGGTTTCGGTCGAGCCGGTGAAGGCGACACCATCGACACGGCGATCGGAGGTCAGCGCGGCGCCGACCGCCCCGGCGCCGGGCAGCAGTTGCAACGCGCTGCGCGGCACCCCGGCCTCGTGCAGCAGCGAGACGGCGAGATGCGCGATCAGCGGCGTCTGCTCGGCGGGCTTGGCCAGCACCGCGTTGCCGGTGGCCAGCGCCGCCGCGATCTGCCCGGTGAAGATCGCCAGCGGAAAGTTCCACGGGCTGATGCAGGTAAAGGTCCCCGCCGGATCGCCCCCGGGGATGTTGGCGGCGTAATAACGCAGGAAATCCACCGCCTCGCGCAGCTCGGCCACCGCGTCGGGCAGGGTCTTGCCCGCCTCGCGCGCGACCAGCGTGAAGATCTCGCCGTAATGCGCCTCGTAGAGATCAGCCGCCGCGTTCAGCACCTTGGCGCGCAGCTCTGCCGGGGCGTCCCAGGTCTGCGCCCCTGACAGAGCGGTCTCCACATCCGCCGCACTGGCCCAGGCCACCGTGCCGGGGCTGTCGCCGCGACTGTCCTTGGGCCCGGCCGGGTTGATCACCGGCACCGCCGCCTCCGGCGCCGCCGGTCCGGCCAGCAGCGGGACGGCCTGCCATTGATGCGCGGCAAAGGGGGCGCGGGCGGCCTCGATCGCGGCAAGGGTCGGCGCATGGGTCAGGTCGAACCCGCGCGAGTTGCGTCGTTCGGGGGCGAACAGATCGGCCCCCGTGGGCAGCGGTGCGGCAAGCTCTCCCGCTGCATCGAACGGACAGGCGGCGACCACCTCGGGCGGCACCTCCTCATCGACGATCTGGTTGACGAAGGAACTGTTGGCGCCGTTCTCCAGCAGCCGCCGCACCAGATAGGCCAGCAGATCGCGGTGCGCGCCCACCGGGGCATAGATGCGGCAGCGGGTCCGGTTCTGTTCCATCACCAGGTTGTGCAGCGTCTCGCCCATGCCGTGCAGCCGCTGGAACTCATAGGGCGCATCACCGGCCATGTGCAGGATCGCGCTGACCGTATGGGCGTTATGGGTGGCGAACTGCGGATAGATCCGGTCGGTCATCCCCAGCAGCTTGCGCGCATTGGCGATGTAGGAGACATCGGTCACCGGCTTGCGGGTGAACACCGGAAAGCCCTCCATCCCCTCGACCTGGGCGCGCTTGATCTCGCTGTCCCAATAGGCACCCTTGACCAGCCGCACCATCAGCCTGCGGTCGTGCCGCTCGGCCATGTCATACAGCGCGTCGATCACATGGGGCGCGCGCGGGCCATAGGCCTGCACCACCACGCCGAAGCCGTCCCAGCCGGAAAGCGCCGGTTCGGCCAGAACCGTGTCGATCACCTGCAACGACAGCGACAGCCGGTCGGCCTCTTCCGCGTCGATGTTCAGCCCCATGCGCGCCGACTTGGCCAGCAGCGCCAACGCGCGCAGGCGCGGCACCAGGTCCTCCATCACGCGCCCCTCCTGCGCCACCTCGTAGCGCGGATGCAGCGCCGAGAGCTTGACGGAGATACCCGGGTTGTCGCGGATGTCGTCCCGCGTGCAGGCTTGCGCGATCGCGGTGATCGCCCGCGAATAGGACAGGTGATAGCGGGTCGCGTCCGCCTCGGTGCGCGCCGCCTCGCCCAGCATGTCGTAGGAATAGGAGTAGCCCTTGGCCTCCATCCCCGCGGCCCGTTTCATCGCCGCGCCGATATCCTCGCCCAGCACGAACTGGCGGCCCATCTCGCGCATGGCACGGCCGACGGCGGTGCGGATCACCGGCTCGCCCAGCCGCCTGATCGCGCCGCGCAGCGCGCGCGCGGGGCTGGGTTTGTCGTCGTCCAGAACCTTGCCGGTCAGCATCAGCGCCCAGGTCGAGGCATTGACCAGCGGCGAGGTGGAATGACCCAGATGCTTGCCCCAGTCGCTGGGCGCGATCTTGTCCTCGATCAGCGCGTCGATGGTCTCGGCGTCCGGCACCCTGAGCAGCGCCTCGGCCAGGCACATCAGCGCGACCCCCTCCTCGGTCGAGAGCCCGTATTCGGCCAGAAACACCTCCATCAGCCCCGGCGCGGTGCTGGCCCGGATGTCGCGCACAAGCTGCGCCGCCTGCGCGCTGATCGCCGCGCGGGCCTGCGGCGACAGGTCGGCCAGATGCACCAGCCGCTCCAACGCGGCCTCGGGGTCGGCATAGGTGTGGGCGTCGATCTGATGGCGCAGGTCGCAGGTGGGGGCAGTCATGGCAATCCTCGGGGTTGGGGCAGTCCGCCTGCCAATACCGCCCTTATATCGCCGAATTTGCGGGACATTCGCCTGATTTCATGCGAATCAAAGCCAAATCGACTGAATTTTCGGGCGAAACAAATGCCAAACGACCTTCCCGGCCTCGACCGGTTCGACCGCGCGATTCTTTCCGTTCTGGCCGAGGACGGGCGAATCTCCATCGCCGATCTGGCGCGGCGCATCGGATTGTCGAAATCGCCGACCCAGGCTCGGCTGCGGCGGCTGGAGGCGAGCGGCATCATCACCGGTTACCGCGCGCTGGTCGACCCGATCCGTCTCGGGCTGGATCACGTCGCCTTTGTCGAGGTGCGGCTGACCGACACCCGCGAGGCGGCGCTGGCCGAGTTCAATGCCGCCGTCGCCAAGGTGGGCGAGATCGAGCAGGCGCATCTGATCGCCGGCAACTTCGACTACCTGATGAAGGTGCGCACGCGCTCCATGGCCGATTACCGTCGGGTTCTGGCCGAGGTCATCTCGACCCTGCCGCATGTCTCCAGCACCTCGACCTATGTGGCGATGCAGGCGGTCAAGGAGGGCGGGCCGCTGGGACCGCTCGAAAACGTGACTTGACCGGCGGGGGTTCTGTGCCACGCTTGGCCGCATGAGACGCCTGCCGATCACCCTAGCCGCCCTGCTCCTCGCCGCGCCCGCATGGGCCGAACCCTGCCCGCCGCCGCCCGACCATTCCGAACCGCTTGCCGCCCTGGTGGCCGAGGTGCAGGCCGCCGAAAGCGCCGCCGAGGCGCGCGAGATCGGCAACCGTATGTGGGCGTATTGGGCCGACGCCCCCGACGATCAGGCGCAGGCGATCCTCGATCGCGGCATGACCAAGCGCGCCGGTTACGATTTTCTCGGCGCGATCAAGGACTTCGACGCGCTGATCGCCTATTGCCCGGACTATGCCGAGGGCTACAACCAACGCGCCTTCGTGCATTACCTGCGGCAGGATTTCACCGCCGCGCTGGCCGATCTGGATCGCGCGCTGGCCCGCGCGCCGGACCATATCGCGGCACTCAGCGGCAGGGCGCTGTCGCTCTACGCGTTGGGCCGGACCGAGGCGGCGCGCGACAGCCTCGCCCGCGCGCTGGCGCTGAACCCCTGGCTGCCCGAGCGCAGCCTGGCCGCACCGGGCGCGCCGCTGGCGCCGCCGGGCGAGGATATCTGAACAAATCCCGATTGTGCCCGCAGGACCGCGGCGTTACATCTGGCCCGCCCCATGGGGCCGCGCGGGCGTGGTGGAATGGTAGACACAAGGGACTTAAAATCCCTAGGGCTTAGTCCCGTGCGGGTTCGAGTCCCGCCGCCCGCACCAACCCTCTGAATTGATCGTGATCCGGCGCCTGCTCTGTGGCCCCGCCCCAACCGCCATGCTAGCCTGCCCGCGAACCGCGTGAACAGGAGAACACGATGCGATTGACGGTACAGCAGATGATGGAGGCCGCCAACGCGGCGGTGGAACGGATCGACGGCCAGAAAGCCCAGGAGATGGTGGCGCAGGGGGCGTTGCTGCTCGACATCCGCGACGCGCCGGAGCTGCAGAACGCCGGCCGCGCGGTCGGCGCGCACCATGTCCCGCGCGGCATGCTGGAGTTTCGCGCCGATCCGGCCACCCAGTTCCACGATCCCGAAATGCGCTTTGACCGCCCGATCGTGCTGCACTGCGCCTCCGGCGGCCGTGCCGCGCTGGCCGGCAAGCTGCTCAAGGACATGGGCTATGGCCAGGTCTTCAACATGGGCGGGCTGGACGACTGGAAGAAATCCGGCGGCCCGATGATCGAGCCGGTCGACCAGGGCATGTGACGGCAACCCCGGCGGTGCGGCTCAGGCGTTCAGGAACGCCCGCACCGTCGCCTCGAATTCGCGCGGCTTTTCCGCATGCAGCCAGTGACCTGCCCCGGACAGCCGCGCGAACCGCGCATTCGGGAACAATTCGCGAATGCGCGGGCGATACTCCGGCTTCACATAGTCCGACTCCGACCCCGACAGGAACAGCGCCGGACCGTCCCAATGCCCCTCGACCTGCGGAAACGACAGAATCTCGTCCATGTCGGCGGCCAGCGCATCAAGGTTCAGCCGCCAGCGTTTCGCCTTGAGGTCCAGCGACTGGGTGAAAAAGCTTTGCAGCGCCCGATCCACCCCCAGCGCCGCCAGTTGCGCCTCGGCGTCCGAGCGTTTCTCGACCTTCGACAGGTCCACCGCGCGCATCGCCTCGATGAACTGCATCTGCGAATGGTCATAGGGCACCGGCGCGATATCGGCCACCAGCAGCCGGTTCACCGCCGCGCCATGCCGCAGCGCCAGCATCATCGCCGTCTTGCCGCCCATGGAATGGCCCAGCACGTCGGCCCGCCCGCCGATCTCACCGATCACCTCGGCCAGGTCGTCGGCCATGTCCTCGTAGCGGTGCGGCGTGGCCCAGGGGCTCTGGCCGTGGTTGCGCATGTCCACCGCCACCACCTGACGCTGGTCCGACAGCCGCCTGGCGATCACGCCCCAGTTGCGCGCCGAGCCATACAGCCCATGCGCGATCAGCAACGGGGGCACATCGGCGGCGCCCGGGGCGGGGGGATGGGAAATCCAGTGCAACATGGCGCCGTGATAGCCTCTGCCGGGGGCAAGGGCCAGACCCAACGCCCCCCATTGAGGCCCCCGCCCCGCGCCGCTAGATTACCCGGGCAGGAGAGCCGCCGATGACCCACGCCCAGACCCCAGACCGGATCGCCGGGATCACCGCGCTGATGCAGGCCCGTCTGGGCGCGCGCGGCGCCACCCTGCGCGCGGCGCTGCACCAGGCGCGCCACCAGTTGCCCCGCCGGATCCGGGCCCAGGCCGCCCGCCTGGCCGAGGCGGAGCCCTTTGCCGCCCACCCCCGCCTGCGACTGACGCTGGACGCCGATGCGCTGGACAAGGCCGCGCGCGAGGTGGAGGCCCACCTCAACGCCATCGACCTCGCCGACCGGCGCAAGGGCTGGTGGCTGGGGATGCTGGGCGGTCTTGTCTTCAACATGCTGGCCTTTGCGGCGCTGCTGATCGCGGTGCTGGTCTGGCGCGGCTACCTGTAAGACCTGAACATCAAGGACACCGGCATGAACTCTGTCTTTCACCTTGCCATCCATGTGCGCGATCTCGACGCCGCGCGCGATTTCTACGGCCGCGTGCTGGGCTGCGCCGAGGGGCGCAGCACCGAGACATGGGTGGATTTCGATTTCTTCGGCCATCAGCTCTCGCTGCACCGGGGCGAGCCGTTTGCGACCACGCGCAGCGGCAAGGTGGGCGATCACATGGTGATGATGCCGCACATGGGCGCGGTGCTGCCACTCGACACCTGGCTGGCGCTTTCGGCGCGGCTGGAACGCGAGGGGATCGACTTCGACATTCCCCCGGTGATCCGCTTTGAAGGGGAGCCGGGCGAGCAACGCACCATGTTCTTTTTCGATCCGTCCGGAAACCCGATCGAGATCAAGGGATTTGCCGATTTCGACGGGATCTTTTCCCGCTAGGCACCATCCCTCTGCCGCCACGTTACCCCCCGGCCCGCTTGCCAAGCCCGCCGATGACCGCCACCGTTGCGCCAAAGCGCGAAGGAGGAAACGCCATGACAGATCAGATGTACCGCGTCGCCCTGGCCAGCCGGCCCGAGGGCGCCCCGGGCCCCGACAATTTCAGCTATGAATCCGCCCCGATCCCGACCCCGGGCGAGGGCGAGGTTCTGGTGCGCAGCCACTACATGTCTCTGGACCCTTACATGCGCGGGCGCATGGACGACGCCAAGTCCTATGCCGCCCCGGTGCCGATCGGCGGCACCATGGAGGCTGGCGCCGTGGGCGAGGTGATCGCCTCGAACAGCCCGCATTTCAAACCCGGCGATTTCGCCTTTGGCATGTTCGGCTGGGCCACCCACGGCTGTCTGCCCGGCAACCAGCTGCGCAAGCTCGACCCGGCACAGGCGCCGATCACCACCGCCTTGGGCGTGCTCGGCATGCCGGGCTTCACCGGCTGGCACGGGCTGACCGAGTACGGCAAGCCCAAGGCGGGCGAGACGCTGGTCGTCGCCGCCGCCACCGGCCCGGTCGGCTCGATGGTGGGACAGGTGGCACGCCTTGCCGGCCTGCGCACTGTCGGCATCGCCGGCGGCGCCGACAAATGCAAGCTGGCGACCGAAAAATTCGGCTTCGACGCCTGCCTCGACCACCGCGCCCATGACAGCGCCCGCGATCTGCGCGCCGCGCTCAAGGGCGAATGCCCCGACGGCGTCGACATCTATTTCGAGAACGTCGGCGGCAAGGTGCTCGAGGCGGTGATGCCGCTGATGAACAATCACGGCCGCATCCCGATCTGCGGCATGATCGCCTGGTACAACGCCGGCGGCCTCGGCGCCGGGGCCCGCGACGAGGGGCTCACCGCGCCCGGCTTGTGGCGCAACATCCTGGTGAAGTTCCTCTCGGTCAACGGCTTCATCATCTCCAACCATTTCGACCGCTACCCGCAGTTCCTGCAGGAGATCGCGCCGAAGGTGCTGGGCGGCGAGATTGCCTATCTGGAGGATATCGCCGAGGGGCTGGAAAACGCGCCGGCCACTTTCATGGCGTTGCTCAAGGGCGGCAACGTCGGCAAGCAGATCGTCAAGCTGATCTGAGGGCACCCCTCCCTGTCACCCCGGACTTGATCCGGGGTCGACACCCGCCCACCTTCTCGCCCGGCCCCAAGGCCGGCGGCGCCAGTTAAAGTCATTCGCACTGAGGAGGATCAAGGCATGAATGGAATACCTCAAACATTGTCCCCAAGAGACTTCCACGCGATCGGAATGGCCGTGGTCGCCTGTTCACATTTTGAGAATTTTCTCCGAAAGGTGTGGACAGTTGAGACAAAAATTCCCTCCGAACAAGATCAGCTAAGCATTCCCCAAGAAACTGCCCAGGAGGGCACCCAAGTTAACAGTAAAACACTGGCCGATTTTCTTCTTCTGCATCCAAGGCTTCAAGCACTTCCACAGCCCGAACAGGACCAAGTTCGCCATTTTCTCGAGGACTTCAGGACATGGAGAAACAGCCTTTGCCACGGTGTCTACGAGCGAAAGGGTGACGGCAAAGTTCTTATCCGCTTCTATGACCGAAAAACTTGGAAAGATGCAGATGACAATGGCAACGTGAATGGTCCGCTTGCGAAAAGCGTCTCAAGCGAAGAACTCATTCAACTGGCCACAGACATTGATGAATCGAGGGGAAAACTAAGCGAGATTTTGGGGTTGGAAGACTCCGTGAAAGTGGCTCGACAGCGCCTCCGGTCTGAGGCGACGTAGGGCGGCAACAGGGGCAAGCAGATCGTCAAGCTGATCTGAATCCACGGATGGCGGGCGCGCGCCCCTTGAAAGCGCCGCCCGTCCTCTCCACCCTTCTCCTGTCACTATCTGAACGGGCAGGACCATGACCACCGATCTTCTCTACCTGATCGCCGGGCTTGTCGGCCTTGTGCTGGGCGGCGAAATGCTGGTGCGCGGCGCTGTTGCCGTGGCCCGGCGCGCCGGGCTCTCGCCGATGGTGATCGGGCTGACCCTCGTCGGCTTCGGAACCTCCACCCCCGAACTGGTGACCAGCGTGCAGGCCGCCTTTGCCGGCTCGCCCGGCATCGCCGTGGGCAACGTGGTGGGCTCCAATATCGTCAACATCCTGCTGATCCTCGGCACCGCCGTCCTGCTGGCCCCGATGGCGATCGCCCCCGCCGCGCTGCGCCGCGATGGCGGCGTCCTCGTTCTGGTCTCGCTGCTGGCGCTCGCCGTCGTGCTCGTCGGCAATATCGGGCGCCCGATCGGCGTCGGGTTCCTGCTGCTGCTCATCGCCTATGTCGCAGCAACGCTGATCCTCGAACGGCGCCGCCCCACCCCGGCCGCCGGGATCTACGCCGCCGAGGCCGAGGTCGTCGCGCCGCCCGCCGCGCTGCCCGTCTGGCGCGCCTGGCTGGCTCTGCTCGCCGGGCTGGCGCTGACCATCGGCGCGGCGCGGTTGCTGGTCACCGGCGCGGTTTCTCTGGCCACCGGGCTCGGCGTGCCCGAGGCGGTGATCGGCCTGACCGTGGTCGCGTTGGGCACCTCCATGCCCGAACTGATCACCTCGGTCATCGCCGCCCGCAAAGGCGAGGGCGAGGTCGCCTTTGGCAACGTGGTCGGCTCCAACATCTTCAACATCCTCGGCATCCTCGGCGTCACCGCCCTCTTGCGGCCGGTCACGGTTCCGGAACAGATCATCCGGGGCGATATCTGGGTGATGCTGGCGGCGACCGCTGCACTGGTGTTCGTCGCCCGCACCGGCTGGCGCATCGGGCGACACGAGGGGGCGCTGCTGGTGCTCGGATATGTCGCCTATCTCGCCGCGCTGGTTGCAGCCCTGCCATAGGGGCAACATGGGGGTTGTACAATTCACACCAAAAACTCCCCAAATCTGGAATTTCACCGCAATTCATCCCCCGAGAATTGTACAATCCACGCTGTGAAACGTACTTATCCTCAGGCGGATTGCAGCTTTCTCGCCTCCTGCCGGGCCAGCGAGATCAGCTCCTTCACAAAGGGTTTTTCCCGGTCGTCGCTGCGCACCGCAGCATAAAGCCGCCGGGTGATGCCGTCCCTGGTCAGCGGCCGGGTGACGTAATCCGAGCTGTATTTCACCTCGCGCACCACCCAGTCGGGCAGCACCGAGATGCCCCGGTTCGAGGCCACCAGCAGCAGGATCACCGCCGTCAGTTCCACCGGACGCAGCGCCTTGGGGCTGACCCCGGCGGGGGTCAGAAGCTGGCTGAACACGTCCAGCCGCGACCGCTCCACCGGGTAGGTGATCAGGGTCTGGTCGCGGAAATCCTCGGCCTCGATGTAAGGTTTGGACGCCAGCGGATGCTGCGACGCAGCCACGAAAACAGGCGCGTAATCAAAGAGTTCCACGAATTCCACCCCGGCGATATCCTCCGGGTCCGAGGAAACGACCAGATCGACCTCCTCCTTTTGCAGCGCCGGCAGCGCGTCGAAGGCGAGGCCGGGGCGGATGTCCACATCCACGTCCGGCCAGGTCTTTCGGAACGCCTCCAGCACCGGGAACAGCCATTCGAAACAGGCGTGGCATTCAATGGCGATATGCATCCGCCCGGTCTCGCCCGAGCGCAGCGCGCTGAACTCGGCCTCCATCGCCTCGACCTGCGGCAGGATCTGCTCGGCCAGCCGCAGCAGCCGCAGCCCGGCCGGCGACAGCTTCATCGGTTTCGACCGGCGGATGAACAGTTCGACTCCAGCTTGATCCTCCAACCCCTTGATTTGATGACTTAAAGCGCTTTGCGTGATGTTCAGTTGCTCGGCCGCCCGCGCCAGCCCGCCGAAATCATGGATCGCCTTGATCGTGCGCAGATGCCGGAACTCGATATGCATCCCACCGCCTTGTTCATGTTGTTGTTGAGAATTATGAGTTTGTCTCACAATGCCGGACATGCAACAAGGGCCGAAATCCAAAGGATGTTTCGACCGATGAAAGCCCCCGAAGTTTCGTTTGAGTTCTTCCCGCCGCAGACCCTGCAGGCCTCTTTCCGGCTCTGGGACACGGTGCAGGTTCTGGCGCCGCTCGACCCGCGGTTCGTCTCGGTCACCTATGGCGCCGGCGGCACGACGCGGGATCTGACCCGCGACGCGGTGGCGACGCTGCACAAATCCTCTGGCCTGAATGTCGCGGCGCATCTGACTTGCGTGAATGCCACCAAGGAGGAAACCCTTGAAATCGCTGACGGTTTTGCCAAGGCCGGCGTGACCGAGATCGTCGCGCTGCGCGGCGATCCGCCCAAGGGCGAGGGAAAGTTTACCCCCTATCCCGGCGGCTTTGCCAACTCGGTCGAGCTGATCGAGGCGCTGGCCGCGACCGGCAAGTTCACCATCCGCGTCGGCGCCTATCCCGACACCCATCCCGAGGCCGCCAACGCGCAGGCCGACATCGATTGGCTCAAGCGCAAGCTCGACGCCGGCGCGAACGAGGCGCTGACGCAATTTTTCTTCGAATCCGAAAGCTTTTTCCGGTTCCGCGACGCCTGCGAAAAGGCCGGCATCGACGGGGCGAAGATCACCCCCGGCGTGCTGCCGATCGAGAACTGGAAGGGCGCGCGCAACTTTGCCCGCAGCTGCGGCACCAAGATCCCGCAATGGGTCGAGGACGCCTTTGAAAAGGCGGTGCGCGACGGGCGCGAGGATCTGCTGGCCACCGCGATCTGCGCCGAACTGTGCAGCGAATTGCTGGAGGGCGGCGTCGACAGGCTGCACTTCTACACGCTCAACCGCCCCGAACTGACCCGCGATGTCTGCCACGCGCTGGGGGTCACCCCCAAGGTCAGCCTCGAGAACGTGGCGTAACGGCTTGCCCGCGCCCGGCGGGCTGCTAGCCTGCCCTTTGTCAGTATGGAGGGCAGGATGAATCAGGCGACACCCCCGAATTTCGCGAAGGGCCCCGAGGAGCTTCTCGGCCCCGCCGACATGGCCAGCATGTCGGGAGAGGAGTTCATGCGCGGCATCCGCGACGGAACCCTGCCCGCGCCACCGATCTCAAGGACGCTGGGCTACCACCTGCATTCGGTCGACAAGGGCCGCGTGGTGTTCCGCGGAACGCCCACCTTCGATTACACCAACCCGCTGGGCACGGTGCATGGCGGCTGGTACGGCACCCTTCTGGACAGCGCGATGGCCTGCGCGGTTCAAACCATGGTGCCCAAGGGCGCGGCCTATACCACCCTGGAATACAAGATAAATATCCTGCGCTCGATCCCGCTGGGAACCGAGGTGGACTGCATCGGCGTGATCGATCACGTGGGCCGCTCAACCGGCGTGGCACATGGCGAGATCCGGGGGATCGAGGACGGCAAGCTTTACGCCACCGGCTCGACCACCTGCATCGTGCTGCAACCGCCGCCGCAGGTCTGAGCCCCGCGCATCGTCAGCCTACGGGCGCGCTGGTCCCGGGCGGGGAGACGCCCGGGATCTGCGTTCGCACGCTATCGTGCAGGCGTTCGGAGGGATCGCGGCCCACCACCCGGCGGCGGCGCAGCAGGAACATCTTGCCCCAGCCGCGCCAGGTGCCGACCGAGGGCGCGTCGGGGTCGATGTGGAACCGCGCCCGCCAGCCCCGCGGCAGCGGCAGCCCGCAGGTCTCGGCCCGATCCAGCATCCACACCAGAGAGATATTAGCCAGCGGTCGCGCCACCTCGTAGCCGCCAAGCTGGCCGCCCACATCGCCATGCGCCCCGCGGAACCAAACCTGCTCGACGCGGCCGTTCCAATCCGGCGGGCAGGTCCAGAGTTCGGGCGCGAACACCTCGCGCGTCTCGTCCAGGGCCAGCGCGTGAAAGCCGTTGCAGATGCTCTTTCCCAGGGTGTGGCTGTGAAAGGAATGCTGCGCCTCGGACCATTTCCACAGGAACGGCAGGCGCAGGCCCAGCGCCTTGACCGTGTCCCAGACGCCGACCATCTCGATGCTGACCGCCTCATGGCAATGGGCGCGGGCGAAAGCACTGGAGAAATCGCTGTCGGGATCGTCCTGGTAATGGCGATAGATGGTGCGGACATTGCGCTCGGTGGCGCAATCGGCGCGCAGCAGCCCGACCCGGTCGATCACCCCGGCCAGCGAGCGCACCGCATAGGCGCCGCGCGAGTACCCCATCAGGAAGATCCGGTCACCGGTGTGATAGCGCGAGGCAAGATAGCCATAGGCACGGCGGATCTGGCGGTTGATGCCGCGTCCCAGCAGCACGTCGGGCGCGGCGCGCCAACCCGGCAACTGTACCCCGGCCTCGTAATAGACCGAGACCTGCGCGCCCATCTCGCGGCACAGCCGATAGGTGACGCCAGCGTGGGTCTCGTGCCCCGGTTCGAGAGACGACATGGTGCCATCGAGGATGATGACATGGACCAGCGACTCACGGTGGCGCGTCTCGGCGGAGTGAACCGATTGCAGCGGCCGGCCGAGCCAGCCGAAGATCCGTTCACGCAGCCGTTTCAGCACCATTTCGCAACATGTCCCAAACTCTGAGCGGCGTGAACGGCATGTCAGCCTGCCGCACGCCGCGCGCCCACAGCGCATCCTGCACCGCGTTGGCGACCGCCGCCATCGACCCCACGGTCCCGGCCTCGCCGCAGCCCTTCATGCCCATGAGGTTGGCGGTCGATGGGACCGGCTCCGAGGTGAATCCAATCATGGGGGTATCGGCCGCGCGCGGCAAGGCATAGTCCATGAACGATGCCGTGAGCAGCTGGCCATCCTCGTCATAAACCACATGTTCACTCAGCGCTTGGCCCAGTCCCTGCACCACCCCGCCATGCACCTGCCCCTCGGCCAGCATCGGGTTGATCAAGTTGCCGAAATCGTCGACGACAGTATAGCGATCGACGCGGACCTGCCCGGTTTCGGGGTCGATGACCACCTCGGCCAGATGCGCCCCGTTGGGGTAGGACCGACCGTCCAGCTGGGCGCGTTCCTCATGCACCAGCAGGTCGGCGCGGCCATCTTCGCGGGCCATCTCGGCGGCCTCCAGCAGGGTCGGCGTCAGGTTCGATCCCGGCGCGCGGAAGGTTTCGTCATCGAAGCTGACCGCGCTTTCCTCGACCCCCATCTTGTCGGCGAGATAAGGGGTGAAGGCGGCGATCATCGCCTCGACCGTGGCCAGCGTCGCGGTGCTTTGCGTGGTGACGGAGCGCGAGCCGCCGGTGCCGCCGCCCTGCTTGATCAGGTCACTGTCGCCCTGGATGACATGAATGCGCCCGGCAGAGATGCCGGTCTGGTCGGCAAGGAACTGGGCATAGACGGTTTCATGCCCCTGCCCGTTCGACTGGGTGCCGACATAGAGGTTGACGCTGCCATCATCGCAGAACTCGACCTTTGCCCCCTCGGTGGGATCGCCCAGAATGCTCTCGATGTAATAGCACAGCCCCAGGCCGCGCAGCAGGCCGCGGTTCGCGTCGGCCTCGCGTCGGGCGGCGAATCCGGCGGCGTCGGCCTCGATCTCGGCGCGGCTCAGCACCCGGTCGAAGGCCCCCACGTCATAGGTTTCGTCGGTGGCGGATTTGTAGGGAAACTGGTCGGGCCGGATGAAGTTCCTGCGGCGCAGCTCCCACGGATCGAGGCCCAGCTCGCGCGCGGCGCGGTCCATCACCCGCTCCAGCACATAGATCGCCTCGGGGCGCCCGGCGCCGCGATAGGCATCGACCTGGGTGGTGTTGGTGTAATAGCCATCGACCTGCAGCCAGGTGGTCTGCACGTCGTAAACCCCCATCAGCACACGGGAAAACAGCATGGTCTGGATCGGCTGGCCGAATTGCGCGTTGTAGGCCCCGAGGTTGCAGCGGGTCTGCACGCGGTAGGCGGTGATCCGGTGGTCGGCGTCAAACGCCAGCTCGGCCAGCGAGACGAGATCGCGGCCGGAGTTGTCGCTGAGCATCGCCTCGGTCCGCTCCGACATCCAGCGCACCGGGCGGCCCAGCGTGCGGGCGGCATGGGCCACGGCGAAATACTCCGGATAGGCCATCCCCTTCATGCCGAAGCCGCCGCCGACATCGGGGTTGGTGACGCGGACCTGATCCTCGTCCAGCCCGAACTTTTCCACCAGCTGGGTTTTCATCCCCCAGACGCCCTGCCCGCCAAAGGCCAGGTGCAGCCGCCGCCCGTCCCATTCGGCAAAACAGCCGCGCGGCTCCATCGAGGAGGTGAGGATGCGGTTGTCGGTAATCTCGAGGCTGACGGTTCGGGCGGCGGCATCGAAGGCGGCCTGCGTCGCCGCCTCGTCACCCAGCCCCCAGTCGAAGGCACGGTTGTCGGGGGCATCTTCGTGGATCGTCTCGCCGCCCGGGGCGAGGTCCAGCTTGGCCGGAAGATCATCGACCTCCAGCCCGATCAACTCGGCAGCATCGCGCGCCTGCGCCAGCGTCTCGGCGATGACCACGGCGATCGGTTCGCCGACATGGCGCACCCTGCCCCGAGCCAGCATCGGGCGCAGCGGCTTGGCGGCCTCGCTGCCGTCGCGGTTGCTGACCACGGTGGCGGTCATGGCGATGTCGATCCCGGCCGCCTCCATGTCCTCGACCGTCACGACAAGGTGCACGCCCTCGGCGGTGCGGGCCTCGTCCAGATCCAGCGCGGTGATCACCCCATGCGCCATCGGCGCGCGGAAGACAAAGGCGTGCAGCGCCTCCGCAGGCGCGATATCATCGACGAAGCGACCGTGACCGGTCAGCAGGCGCTGGTCCTCGACCCGTTTGACCGGCTGACTTTTCCCGAACTTTTCCATGGCGCGCCCCTGTTCGCTGCTGTCAGGCGCGACCCTAGCTTTCGGGCGGGAAATGTCCAGTCGGCTGCAGCACCGTCACCACGTCACGCAGCCCGTAACCGTTGAACGCGGTGGTCATGGCCACGGAATAGGCGCCCATCCCGGCGAACAGCACATAGTCGCCCGGCGCGGAGTCGGCGGGCAGGGCCAGCCCGTCGGGCAACCGGTCGAGGCTGTCGCAGGTGGGCCCGAACACCCGGCGCACCTGCGCCGCGCCTTTGCGCGGGGTGCCGTCGGGGGCCAGCACCTGAACCCGGCTCGTCAGCCCCATGTCGCGCAGATCGGTCAGCCCGCCATAGATGCCGTCGTTTAGAAACAGGGTCTCGCCGTCGTTTCGCATCCCCTTGATCCGCGCCGCCAGGGTGAAAGCCTCTGACACCATCGCGCGCCCCGGCTCGCAGATCAGCGCGGGCGCATCGGCACCAAAGGCACGTGTCGTGGCCGCCTTGATGCGCGTGAACACCTCCACCAGGTCCGGGGCGGGGCCGGTGCGATGGGCGGCAAAGCCGCCGCCGACGTTCAGCCGCGCGATCCGCACCCCGGCGCGGGCGGCGATGCCCGCGGCGGCCGCGATGTAGCTTTCCCAGGCGCCGGCATCCTCGCACTGGGTGCCCGGGTGGAAACACAGCGCCGGGCGCCAGCCGCCCCCGGCGACGCGCCGCAGCAGGTCTGCCGCCCGCTCCGGCGAGGCACCGAACTTTTCCCCGAAATCATAGGCCGCGCCCTTGACCGGCAGGGTGAAGCGCACCGCGATCTCGGCCCCGCGCGGCACCTGCGCCAGCTTGTCCAGCTCGCTTTCGTCGTCCACCGACCAGCTTGCCGCCCCGGCGCCGATGCCCGCCGCGACCTCATCGGGGCTGCGCACCGGGTTATTGTAATGCAGCACGGCGGCGGGGTTCACCGCGCGTACCGCCCGCATCTCGGCCGGAGAGGCGACATCGAAGGCCGAGAGCCCGGCGGTGTCGAGATTGGCCAGAACCTCGGCCCGGGCGTTGGCCTTGACCGCATAGGTCACCATCCCCGGAAAGCCGTCCTGGAACCGTCGCGCGGTCGCTTGAAGCGTGGCGGGCGACAGGAAAAGGACCGGGGCGTCGGGCCGCATCCGGGCCAGATAGGCGACGGGATCGGGCCAGGGGGCGGAAAGTTGCTGCATCTCATACCTCGCGCGTTTCTTTCCAGAGTCGCGCGGATTTCGGTCGATTTCGCGTGTCACCTTGATAGGATTGCAGTCAATCTTCGTCATAACGCCGAGATTGATATGCAAACCGACGAAACAGACCGGATGCTGCTGCGCCTGTTGCGCGAGAACGCCCGCGCGCCGGTGACCGATCTGGCGCGCAAGCTGGGGCTGGCGCGCACCACCGTGCAGGCGCGGATCGAACGGATGGAGAAATCCGGCGTGATCGCGGGCTACACCCTGCGCGCCAGCGTTGCCACCGCGCCGCCGCTGCGTGCCACGGTGCTGGTCTCGATCGAGCCGCGCAGCGGGCCCGCCGTGCTGGCCCGGCTGAAGAGCCTGAGCGGTGTCGAGGTGGTGCACACCACCTCGGGCCGGTTCGACCTGCTGGTGCAGGTCGCCGCCGGAACCACAGCAGAGCTTGACGACACGCTGGACCGAATCGGCGAGGCCAAGGGCGTGCGCAGCTCGGAAAGCCTGATCCATCTCGCGACCAAGATCGACCGGGCGCCGTGATCAGCGCCCCAGCAACCCCATCCGGCGAAACAGCCAGAGCTGGCCCGCGCCGATCGCCAGCAGCAACGCGCAGACCGCCCAGAACGCCCCCGGCCAGGCCGCGCCGGGGATGCCGCCCACGTTGATGCCCAAGAGGCCGGTCACCAACCCCATCGGCAGGAACACCGCCGCCACCACCGAGAGCACCAGCATCTGCCGGTTCATCGCCTCGGCGCGCATGTCGAGGATCTGATCGTGCACCACCTGGGCGCGGTCGCGGATCGCGTCCAGTTCTTCGGCCAGCCGGGTCACCCGCTCGGTCGCCTCGCGCAACCGGCTGCGGTCGCGTTGGGTCAGCCAGTCCAGATCCTCGATCTCCAGCGTCGAGAGCGCGTCGCGCTGCGGGAAAAGGTAGCGGCGCAGGACAATGGCGATGCGGCGGATGTCGGCAAGCTCGGCCCGCGTGGCGCCGTCGCCCTGCCCGGCCTCCTCCATCGCGTCCTCCAGCCGGTCGGCGCGTTCGTTCAGCGTCATCACCACCGGCTCGGCCCGGTCGGCCAGGCGCAGCGCCAGACGCGCGATCAGGTCGCCGGGGGTGCCCGGCCCCTGCCCGCGATCCAGCGCCGTCATCAGATCGACCACCGCCTGCAGGGTCCGCATCTGCACCGAGATCACCATATGCGCGGAGATGAACAGCCGCAGAGAGATCATGTCCTCCGGCTCGGCGCCGGGGTCGAGGTTGACGCCGCGCAGGTTCATCAGCGCGATGTCCCCGTGCAGGGTGCAGCGCGGGCGGGTTTCCTCGGCCAGCAGCGCCTCGATCTCCAGCGGGTCGAGCCCCGCCGCCGCCAGCCAGTCGCGCCCCGCCGCACTGGCCCCGTCCACATGGACCCAAACGAACCCCGGCCCCGACGCCCCGGGGAAACGCGCAGAGGGGGCCGCGCCCAGCCGTCGCGCCCCGCCCGCCCCGTCGAAGCCATAGATCCGGATCTCGTCCATCTGTCTTCTCCTGCTCCGGCCCGTTGCGGCCCAGAGTGCCGCCCCGACACCGCGCTGTCACCCGCTTTTCGGTTGCTCCCGATGTCAAGAAAACCGCCCTGCCGCCTTTCCCTTCGACGCAGGCTTCGATAGATGATCCAGCGACCACAAAGGGACCAGCAGCATGGCGATGGAAAAGACCTTCAACGCGGCCGAGGCCGAGGATCGTTTGTACGCGGCCTGGGAAGCGGCCGGATGTTTCACCGCGGGCGCCAACGCCAGCCGGGCCGAGACGTTTTCGATCATGATCCCGCCGCCGAACGTCACCGGCTCGCTGCACATCGGCCACGCCTTCAACAACACGCTGCAGGATATCCTGGTGCGCTGGCACCGGATGCGCGGGTTCGACACCCTGTGGCAGCCCGGCCAGGACCACGCCGGCATTGCCACCCAGATGGTGGTGGAGCGCGAACTGGCGAAAAACCAGCTTCCCGCGCGGCGCGACATGGGGCGCGACGCCTTTACCCGAAAGGTCTGGGAGTGGAAGCAGGAGTCGGGCGGCACCATCATCAACCAGCTCAAGCGCCTCGGCGCCTCCTGCGACTGGTCGCGCAACGCCTTCACCATGTCCGGCGCCCCCGGCGCGCCGGAGGGCGAAGAGGGCAATTTCCACGACGCGGTAATCAAGGTCTTCGTCGACATGTACGACAAGGGTCTGATCTATCGCGGCAAGCGGCTGGTGAACTGGGACCCGCATTTCGAGACCGCGATTTCCGACCTCGAGGTCGAGAATATCGAGGTCGCGGGCCACATGTGGCACTTCAAGTATCCGCTGGCGGGCGGTCAGACCTATACCTATGTCGAGAAGGACGAGGACGGCAATGTCGTGCTGGAGGAAGAGCGCGACTATATCTCCATCGCCACGACGCGCCCCGAGACCATGCTGGGCGACGGCGCGGTGGCGGTGCACCCCTCGGATGACCGCTATGCGCCCATCGTCGGCAAGCTCTGCGAGATCCCGGTGGGGCCCAAGGAGCATCGCCGCCTGATCCCGATCATCACCGACGAATACCCCGACCCCGACTTCGGCTCGGGCGCGGTGAAGATCACCGGGGCGCATGATTTCAACGACTACCTGGTGGCCAAGCGCGGCAACATCCCGATGTACCGGCTGATGGACACCAAGGGCGCGATGCGCGACGACGGTCTGTCCTATGCCGACTGCGCCGCCCGCGCGCAGGAGATCGCGAACGGGGCAGCGTTCACCGAGATGGAGGTGGACACGCTGAACCTGGTGCCCGACGAGCTGCGCGGGCTGGACCGGTTCGAGGCCCGCAAGCGGGTGGTCGAGCAGATCACCGAGGAGGGGCTGGCCGTTACCGTGCTGGGCGACGAGGGCGAACCGGTGGCGCTGGTCGAGAACAAGCCGATCATGCAGCCCTTCGGCGACCGCTCCAAGGTGGTGATCGAGCCGATGCTGACCGATCAGTGGTTCGTCGACACCGACAAGATCGTCGGCCCGGCGCTGGACGCGGTGCGGGGCGGCGATATCGAAATCCAGCCCGAGAGCGGCGAGAAGACATATTTCCACTGGCTGGAGAACATCGAGCCCTGGTGCATCTCGCGCCAGCTGTGGTGGGGCCACCAGATCCCGGTGTGGTACGGGCTGGACCTTTCGGCGCCGGATTTCCGCGACGACGAAGGCGACGGCACGATCGACCTTGTTGAGATGGGCCGGCTGCTGCTGAACGGCATGGTGCACATGGGCGACGTGTTCCACTGCGCGCCGGATTTCGCCGGCGTGCAGGGCGCGTTCCGCAACGAGTTGGCCGACACCCCGCACCCGCTGGCCGACGCGCGTATCGTCGAGGTTTCCGACCGGCACGAGGCGGTGCATGTCTTTGCCCAGGCGCTGGCGCAATACGAGATCGACCAGGACCCGACCAGGCTGGTCTATCCGGTCTGGCAGGACCCCGACGTTCTGGACACCTGGTTCAGCTCCGGCCTCTGGCCGATCGGCACGCTGGGCTGGCCGGAACAGACACCGGAACTGGATCGCTATTTCCCCACCAGCGTGCTGGTGACCGGGCAGGACATCCTGTTTTTCTGGGTCGCCCGTATGATCATGATGCAGCTTGCCGTGGTGGATGAGAAGCCGTTCGAGAAGGTTTACCTGCACGGGCTGGTGCGCGACGCGAAGGGCAAGAAGATGTCCAAGTCGGTCGGCAACGTGGTCGACCCGCTGGAGATCATCGACGAATACGGCGCCGACGCGCTGCGGTTCACCAATGCGGCCATGGCCTCGCTCGGCGGGGTGCTCAAGCTGGATATGCAACGCATCGCCGGTTATCGCAATTTCGGCACCAAGCTGTGGAACTTTGCCCGCTTTGCCGAGATGAATGGCGTGTTCGAGGTCGAGGTGACGGGCGTTCCCGCCCCCGAGCAGACGCTCAACAAATGGATCATCGGCGAGACCGCCAAGGTCCGCGAAGAGGTGGACGCGGCGCTTGAGACCTTCCGCTTCAACGATGCGGCAAAGGCGCTCTATTCCTTTGTCTGGGGCAAGGTCTGCGACTGGTACGTGGAGTTTTCCAAGCCGCTGCTGCAGGGCGAGGATGCCGCCGCGCAGGCCGAGACGCAGGCGGTGATGAAATGGGTGCTGGACCAGTGCCTGGTCCTGCTGCACCCGATCATGCCCTTCGTCACCGAGGAGCTCTGGCAGCTGTCCGGCACGCGCCCGAAGATGCTGGTGCACGGCGACTGGCCCGAGTACAGCGCCGCCGATCTGGTCGACGCGGCCGCCGACCATGAGATGAACTGGGTGATCGGGTTGATCGAGGCGGTGCGCTCGGCGCGGGCCCAGATGCATGTGCCGGCGGGGCTTCACGTGCCGATGCTGGTGAGCCAGATCGACGCCGCCGGTCAGGCCGCCTGGGACCGCAACGAGGTGCTGATCAAGCGGCTGGCGCGGATCGAGGGGCTGACAGCGGCCGACAGCCTGCCCAAGGGCACGGTGACGATCCCGGTCGAGGGGGCCACCTTTGGCCTGCCGCTGGCCGGCATCATCGACATCGCCGAGGAAAAGGCGCGGCTGGAAAAGACCCTGACCAAGCTCGGCAAGGAACTGGGCGGGCTGCGCGGCCGGTTGAACAACCCCAAGTTCGCGGATTCCGCCCCCGCCGAGGTGGTCGAGGAAACCCGCGCCAACCTCGCCGCGCGCGAAGAGGAAGAGGCCCGCATCACCGAGGCGCTGGCACGGCTTTCCGAGCTGGAATAGGCCGATCCGTTCCGCACAAACAGGCCGGGGCCGGAGGGTTGCACACCTCCGGCCCCGTTTCTTTTGCCGATCCGCGACCCCGGATCACCGCCCGTGATCCGCAGGCCCGATGAATGAGTCGCGCCTATTTGAACTCCGGTTTGCGCCCCTGCATCCGCGCGGCGATCACCTCCATCTGCTCCGGCTTGCCGATCAGCTTGACCTGTTCGCGCGATTCGGCCAGCAGCACCTCGGCTCGCTCGGCGCTCTCGGCCAACCCGATCAGCCGCTTGGCGGCACGGATCGCACTCGGGCTCTGCTCGGCGATCTCCTCGGCCAGCGCCAGCGCGGCGGCCAGCGGATCCTCCTTGACCTGCGTCACCAGCCCCCAGGCCTCGGCCCTGTCCGCCGGGATCGGTCGGGCGGTGTAGGTGAGCTGGCGCAGCACGTCCGAGCGCACCAGTTGCGGCAGCAGCGCCATGCCGCCCATGTCGGGTACCAGCCCCCATTTCATCTCCATCACCGCCAGCTTGGCGTCCGGCGCGGCGATGCGGATGTCGGCGCCCAGCGCCAGTTGCAGCCCGCCGCCATAAACCGCGCCGTGCAGTGCCGCGATCACCGGCACCGGCACGCGGCGCCAGATCAGGCCGACCTCCTGCATGCGGTTGGCGTCGTGGTGGCTGCGCTCCATCAGCCACTGCTCGGGATCGACGCTGCCCATCTGGGCGAAACTGGCCATGTCGAGCCCGGCACAGAAGCTCTTGCCCTCGCCCGAGAGCACCACCGCGCGCGCGTCCGAGGCGGCCACCTCGGCGCCGGCCGCGAGAATCGCCTCGACCATCGCGTCATCCAGCGCGTTCATCTTGTCGCCCCGGGTCAGGGTGACCCGGGCGATGTGATCCTTGTACTCCACCGATACGCGCGCCATCGCACTTCCTCCTGTTACTGCCGGGGGCGATCCTGCCCGCGCGGCGCCGGGAAATCCACCCGGACGTGGGGGCAGCAAAACCTCTTGCCCAAGCCCGCCCTCCCGGCGTATCTGGCCAGCCATGACAGACCCACGCTATACCCCGCTCGTCCAATCCCTGCCCGCCTCGGTGCCCTTCGTCGGCCCGGAAACCCAGGAGCGTGACCGCGGCGCCCCCTTCACCGCCCGACTGGGCGCCAACGAGAGCCTGTTCGGTCCCTCGCCCAAGGCGATCACGGCGATGCAGGCCGAGACGGCGGAGATCTGGAAATACGGCGACGCAGAAAGCCATGATCTGCGCGCGGCGCTGGCCGCCCATCTCGGCCTCACCCCCGATCACATCATGGTCGGCGAGGGGATCGACGGGCTGCTGGGATACCTGGTGCGGCTGCTGGTGGCCGAGGGCGATGCCGTCGTCACCTCCGAAGGGGCATACCCGACCTTCAACTACCACGTCGCGGGGTTTGGCGGGGTGCTGCACAAGGTGGGCTACGTCGAAGACCGCGAGGATCCCGCGACGCTCTTTGCCAAGGCGGCGGAGGTCGGGGCCAAGCTGGTCTATCTTGCCAATCCCGACAACCCGATGGGAAGCTGGCACGCGGGACAGGCCATCGTCGATGCGCTGGAGACCCTGCCCGAGGGCGCGCTGCTGGTGCTGGACGAGGCCTATGTCGAATTTGCCCCCGAGGGCACGGCGGCTCCCGTTGCCGCCGATGATCCGCGGGTGATCCGTATGCGCACCTTTTCCAAGGCCTACGGCATGGCGGGGGCGCGGGTGGGCTATGCCATCGCCGCGCCGGGGCTGATTTCCGCCTTCAACAAGGTGCGCAACCATTTCGGCATGAACCGCTTTGCCCAGGCCGGCGCGCTGGCCGCGCTGCGCGACCAGGACTGGCTGGCGCATGTCCAGGCACAGGTCACCACCGCACGCGACCGGATCGCCGCCATCGCCCACGACAACGGGCTGACCACCCTGCCCTCGGCGACCAATTTCGTCGCCGTGGACTGCGGCGGCGACGGCGCATTTGCCAAGGCGGTGCTCGATGCGCTGGTCGATCAGGGCATCTTCGTGCGCATGCCCTTCGCCGCGCCGCAAAACCGCTGCATCCGCGTCAGCTGCGGCCGCCCCCAGGATCTCGATGCCTTTGCCGCCGCGCTGCCGGCCGCGCTGGAGCGCACACGGGGCTGAGTCTGCGGCTGAGTCCGGGCGGAATGCCGCCCCCGAGGCAAGCTGACGCATCGCAAATCCTGCATATCAAATGCATCTCTGTTGTCTGCCGCCCGCGCCCCCTCGCGGGCCGATGACATGAAGGATGAGACCCATGAAACAATCGCTTTTGATGGAAAAATACCCGGTCTTCGACCTGGAGATCCCGAAATCCGAGACCAGCTGCGCCAACACCGACGCGGTGATCGCGGCACTCAAGGCCAGGATCGACGCCCACCCCAAGGTGGCCTATATCGCCACCTTCGACCACTATGCCCATACCACCGCCATCGAAGGGACCATCGCCGAGGCGGTAAAGGACGCCAGGAACATCGTGTTCTGCTTTGGCGTCGCGCTGCCCAACCCGCATGTGCTGGCGGTGCGGCCGCGCTCGATCGGCGTGGCCGACATGGGCGATCATTTCCACGTGACCTTCCTCGAGCCGCCGATGGAGGTTGCCACCAAGGAAATGGAAGCCTGGTGCAAGGGGCTGGCCGACAAACCGGCCTGATCCCCCGGCCCGGCCATCGCGCCGGGGCGCGCTACCCCATGGCGATCACCGCCGCGGCGGCCTCCACCGCGCCCGGTCCATGCGGGATGTCCAGCGCGGTCAGCCCTGCTTCGATCCCGCCCAGCATGCCCAGCACCATGTGACCGTTCACATGCCCCATGTGGCCAATGCGGAAAAACCCGTGCCAGGCCGGATCGCCCGGCTCGGCCATGCCCAGCCCGATCCCCAGCGTCAGCCCGATGTTCTGCGACACCCAGGCACGCAGCGCCGAGCCCTGCGGCGCGCCGACACGCAACGCGGTCACCGCGTGCGAACGATGCGCCCGCCCGGCCACGTTCAGCCGCAGCGGGCCGTCCTGCCCCCAGGCCTCGCAGGCCGCCCAGATCGCCCGCGCCAGCCGTTCGTGGCGGGCCCAGACATGGTCGATCCCCTCGTCGTGGATCAGATCCAGCGCGGCGCGCAGACCGAAAAGGTGATGGGTCGGCGCGGTGCCGCCGAAATACTGGTAAAAGAACTCCGGATCGGCCCGCGGCGCCCAGTCCCAATAGCGGCTGACCCGCGGCAGCGCGTCCCGCGCCGCCGCCGCCTTGTCGTTGAAGAACACGAACCCGAGGCCCGGCGGCACCATCAGCCCCTTCTGGCTGCCGGTCACCGCGACATCGACGCCCCAGGCGTCCATCTCGAACCGGTCGCAGGCCATCGAGGCGATGCAATCGGCCATCAGCAGCGCCGGATGCCCAACCTCGTCCAGCAGCGCGCGCAACCCCTCCACGTCGTTGCGGACCGAACTGGAGGTATCCACATGGACCGCCAGAACCGCCTTGATCCGGTGGTCCGCATCGGCGCGCAGCGCCTCGGCGATCCGCTCCATGTCCCAGGGCGCGGACTTGCCGAAATCGAGGATCTGCGCCTCGGCCCCCAACCCCCGCGCCATGTCGGCCCAGCCGTGGCCGAACCGGCCGGTCGCCGGCACCAGCACCGTCTCACCCGGTGCCAGGGTGTTGGACAAGGCCGCCTCCCAGGCACCGTGGCCGTTGGCGATATAGATCGCCGCGTTGTGCTTTGTCCGCGCCACCCGTTTCAGATCCGGGATCAGGCTTGCCGTCAGGTCGATCAGCGCCCCCTCGTAGATGTTCGGCGCAGGCCGGTGCATCGCCCGCAGCACCGCCTCGGGCATCACCGACGGCCCTGGAATGGCAAGGTATTCGCGCCCCTGCGCGACGCTAAGTGTCTTTGTCATGCTGTCGTCCTGAAACTGGTCCGGCGCACAGTATCCCCCCCGCCGGCAAGGTCAATCGGAACCGCAGGCTTGTCACGCCCCGCCCCGCACCCTAGATAGGCCCGGGTTTCCCGGGTGCCGCCCGGACAGGCATTGAAGGAAGCTTCATGGGTCTCGCCAACCGGATACGACAGCTCGAACGCGACCTGCGGGCCTATTTCAACGTGGACCCAGCCATTCCCGGCAACGCGCGCCGCGCGCGGATCTACAACCGCTACTTCGATCACGCCCTTCTACGCGGCATCTGGACCAACGAGCACAAGATCGCACCGGGTGCGTTCCGCTCCAACCACCCCACGCATGAGCGGTTCGAAAAGATGCGCGCGCGCGGCATCGCCAGCGTGCTGAACCTGCGCGGCGAAAGCGTCTCGGCCCATTACATGACCGAGAGGGCCAGCTGCGAGGCGCTGGGCCTGACCCTTGTCAACGCCACGCTGCATGCCCGCTCCGCGGCCTCACGTGCCGAGATCCAGCACCTGATCGCGGTATTCCGCCGGATCGAGAAACCCTTTGTCATGCATTGCAAGTCCGGCGCCGACCGGGCCGGGTTCGCCTCGGCGATCTACCTGCTGGTGATCGAGGGGCGGCCGCTGCGCGAGGCGCGCCGGATGTTGTCCTGGCGGTTCTTCCACATCCGCAATTCCAAGGTCGGCATCCTCGACTACATCCTCGATTGTTACGAGGTGCGCAGCCGCGGCGCGCCCATTTCCTTTGAGGAATGGATCGCGACGGAATACGATCCCGAAGCGATCCAGACAAGGTTCCGGCAAGGAAAGACGCCCGCATGAGCGACAGTTCCACAGGCGCCAAGAGCACGACGCTGCTGATCTGGCTGTGGCGCAACTACCTGCACCGGCACATCGGCTGGCTGCTGGTGGCCCTGGCCTTCATGACGCTCGAGGGCTCGATGCTGGGCGCGCTCAGCTACATGATGCAGCCGATGTTCGACGATATCTTCGTCGGCGGCGACACCGGGGCGATCACCTGGGTGGCGGTGGCGGTGATGGGCATCTTTGCCCTGCGCGCGCTCTCGGCGGTGAGCCAGCAGGTGGTGCTGACCCGCATCTCGCAGCGCACCGCCGCGGCGCTGCGGCTGGATCTGCTGGCGCGCGCGATGCGCCAGGACGGGGCCTTTCACCAGGCGCATCCGCCGGGGTTCCTGATCCAGCGGGTGCAGACGGATGTCAACGCGATCAACGACGTCTGGCGCGCCATCATCACCGGGGCCGGGCGCGACGCGGTCTCTCTCATGGCGCTGATGGCGGTGGCGATCAGCGTCGACTGGCGCTGGACCGCGATCACCCTGATCGGGGTGCCGGTGCTGTTCCTGCCGGTGGCGCTGATCCAGCGGTTCGTGCGCGCCCAGGCGCGCAGCGCACGTGACCTCGGCGCGGCGCTCTCGACCCGGCTGGACGAGATCTTTCACGGCATCGTGCCGATCAAGCTGAACGGGCTGGAGGACTACCAGCACCGGCAATACGGGGAAAAGACCGGGCGTTTCGTACAGTCCGAGATCCGCGCCGCCTTTGGCACCGCGGCGATCCCGGGGCTGATCGACGTGATGGCCGGGGTCGGCTTCATGGCGGTGCTGATCTATGGCGGCAGCGAGATCGTCTCGGGCGAAAAGACCGTCGGCCAGTTCATGAGCTTCTTCACCGCCATGGGCCTCACCTTCGAGCCGGTGCGCCGGCTCGGCGCGATCAGCGGTCTGTGGCAGGTGGCCGCCGCCGCGATCGAGCGGATCAAGGAACTGATCGACGCGCCGATCCACCTGACCTCGCCCGCCAATCCGGTGCCCGCGCCCGAGGGGCTGCCGGGGATCACGCTCGACGGGGTTTCGCTCAGCTACGGCACGGCGCCGGCGCTGCGCGGGCTGACCCTGACCGCCGAGGCCGGCAAGACCACCGCGCTCGTCGGCGCCTCGGGGGCGGGCAAATCGACCATCTACAACCTTTTGACCCGGCTGGTCGATCCGCAGGAGGGCCGCGTCGCGGTCGGCGGCATCGACGTGCGCGAGATGGCGCTGGCCGATCTGCGCGGGCTGTTCTCGGTGGTCAGCCAGGATGCGCTTCTGTTCGACGAGACCCTGCGCGAGAACATCCTGCTGGGCCGCACCGACGTGAGCGACGCGGCATTGAAAACGGTGCTGGAGGCCGCCCATGTCTCGGACTTCCTGCCCAAGCTCTCCGACGGGCTCGACACCCGCGTCGGGCCGCGCGGATCGGCGCTTTCGGGCGGGCAGCGGCAACGGGTGGTGATCGCAAGGGCGCTGCTGCGCGACACGCCGATCCTGCTGCTGGACGAGGCCACCAGCGCGCTGGACGCGCAATCGGAAAAGGTGGTGCAATCCGCGCTCGACCGGCTGTCGGGCGGGCGCACCACGCTGGTGATCGCGCATCGGCTCTCGACCATCCGCAACGCCGACAAGATCGTGGTGATGGATCGCGGCGCCGCGGTGGACGCGGGCACGCACGAGGAGCTGCTGGAACGCGGCGGCATCTATGCCGACCTCTACCGGCTGCAATTCCAGGACGGCAAGATGCTGGTCGATGAGCGCGGCCGCCCCCTGCCCGCCGCGCCCCCGGCCGAGGCCGAGGCCCCGCGCGAGGGCTGGCTGCGCCGGGCGATGCTGAAACTGGTCGGCTGAGACGCGGCACGCAGGATCTTTTTCTGGTCGGAAATATTCGGGCTTATGTATCAAGCGCACCAAGCGTGGTGTAAGTGATGATTGTGGCATTTCTACTCGTTTTGGCCCCAATTGGGCTTCCACCAGTTGGGAACAAGGTGGGCAAAATCCGCTTCATCGAGGCCCAATCCCATCATGCCCAGATCAACCGAAGCATTTTCTATCACATACCCCACAACATTTTGCGGCCCGCCACGAGCCATGAAGAAGCCGGAACTCTCAATGTCCTTACCGAAAACGTCCTTGGCAATTACTCTGATCTGGACGTGGCATGCTCCTGAGGTCTGGAACAAATCCGGCGAAATATTGGAATCAACGTACCCGCAAAGTTCTCCCTTGTTTTCTCCGACTGGAAGAATCCCAATTTCGTGGAACATTCGAAAAACAACTCTGGTATCGTTGACAAAAAGCGTCACCTCAATGAGGGCAAAGGCTCCAACTGCGGGTGATTGACCGTGATTGGAGACGTTGCACCTAAAGGACAGACAGGAGTGTTGGGCGTCGCAAGCAACTTGGACTTGCCGTGCTGTGAGGTAAGCCCTGACCTGCGCCTCGCCGATCTCTCTGGTGTCTCGGGCCATATCTTGGGTGGCGATAAGTGTCTCGCGAGTAACGTCCAGAGTGCGCCAAACCAGGATGACCGCAAGGGTCGAGACAGCTACGCTAGAGACACTTACCCAGAGAAGCCAAAAGGACCAATCGTCCATATCCTGTTGGGCAGTAAGATCATACTCGCTGCGCTTATGTTCGTTGGTGGCCTCTACTTCTTGCTGAACGCACGCAATCAAGTCTCCACCAGAAAGACCGCCGCACGCCTCATCTACGCGCTTCTCGGCGCTGGAGACGTATCCACTGGAATTTTGCTCCGCGCGAAGTTTCCGTTCCGTATGTGAGGTTGCGACATCATATGTAAAAGCCAATATCAATGAGAGTAGCGCGGCAATAAAAAGCGCAGTTACAACCCAAAATCCGAAACCCCTATCACGCTTAGGCATCGCAATCAGAACGCCGCGCACAACCTCCTTCCGGTAGGTCACCGCAGCCGTCCTCCCCCTTTCCCCAATTCCACGGGACCGAACTTGCCCACAATTCAGGCGCAAGTCACCCCCTTACACCTCAACCCTGCCCTGAAAGGGGCGACGGGGGCAGAGCCCCCCTTAGCGCCGATAGCGCGCCGCCAGGTCCGCCGGGTCCGCGCCCATGACATAGCGCAGCAGGGTCCAGAGGTTGCGCGCACCTCGTCGCAGCCAGCCGGTGCGCTGGTAGCGGGCGGCGCTGGTGCGGGCCTCGGCGGGCAGCGCCACGAGCGGGCGCCCGAGCGCGCGGACCAGCGCCACGTCCTCCATCAGCTTCTGGTCGGGATAACCGCCGGCGCGGTCATACGCCGTCCGCCGCAACAACAGCCCCTGGTCGCCGTAGGGCAGCGCGAAGAGGCGCGCGCGCAGGTTGGCCCAGCCCGCCACCAGCGCGGGCATCGCGCCGCGCGCCCGGAAGGTCAGCCGAAAATAGGCGGGCCTCGCCCCCGGCCGCTCCAGGTGGTCGGCCACCGCCCGGGTCCAGCCGGGCGCCAGCTGGGTGTCGGCGTGCAGCACCAGCAGCCAGCCCCCCCGCGCCGCCGCCGCGCCCCGGCGCAGCTGCCCGCCGCGCGAGGGCGGGCCAGTGAGCAGCACCGCGCCCGCGGCCTCGGCGATCTGGCGGGTGGCGTCACTGGAGCCGCCGTCGCTGATGACCAGCTCTCGGATCAGCCCGGCGACCAGCCCCTCGCCCAGCGCCGCGAGGCAGCCGGGCAGCTCCTCCCCGGCGTTCAGGGTGGGGATGATGACACTGATCGGGGCTGGCACGCGCGGCTTTCCCTGTTCAAACTGGCCCTGTTTCCTATATCAACCGCGTAGGAAAGCAAGGAGCCCGTCATGACCGCGCGCCGCATTCTCCGCCTCTCGGGGCCGGAGACCGAGGAGTTTCTCCAGGGGTTGATCACCAACGACACGGCCAGGCTTGGCGACGGGCTGGTCTATGCCGCGCTGCTGACGCCGCAGGGCAAGTATATCGCCGACTTCTTCCTCGCCCGCGACGGAGATGGCGTGCTGCTCGACGTGGCCGAGGCGCTGGCCGACGATCTGGTCCGGCGGCTGAGCCTGTACAAGCTGCGCGCCAAGGTCACGATTTCGCCCAGCGGGTTGCATCTACAGCGTGGCACCGGACCGGCGCCCGAGGGCGCCCGGCCCGACCCGCGCCACCCCGACATGGGCTGGCGCGCCTATACCACCGCGCCCGAGGCCGACGACGGCACCGAATGGGACGCGATCCGGGTCGCCCATTGCATCCCCGAAACCGGGATCGAGCTGACGCCCGACAGCTATATCCTCGAATCCGGTTTCGAGGCGCTGAACGGTGTCGATTTCCGCAAGGGCTGCTACGTGGGACAGGAGGTCACCGCGCGGATGAAGCACAAGACCGAGCTGCGCAAGGGACTGCGCCGCGTCCAGGTCGAGGGCGCCGCCCCGGTGGGGACCGAGATCCTGGCCGGTGGCAAGCCTGCCGGCACGCTTTACACCCAGTCGGGCGGGCATGGCATCGCCTATCTGCGTCTGGACCGGACCAAGGGCGAGATGACCGCCGGCGTGGCGCGGCTGCGCCTGGACTGAACTCGCGCCATTGGAATCACCGCGCTTGCGGGCCTTGGCCGAGCGTCGGACAGCAAAAGGGGCCAGCGCCCGCGCGCCGACCCCTTATCGGTTGTCATGGCCCATCCTACGCCGAGATCAGCGCATGTTGAACAACTCCTGGTGGAAATCCCCGGCCGACAGACCATGCGACACCAGATCCCTGCGCATGGCCTGACCGAACCCCGCCGGGCCGCAGAACCAGACGCTTGCGGATGTCCAATCCGGAACCATCTGGCGCAGACGATCACCGGTCAGCGCCCCGTCGCGGCTGTCGATCATCAGGTGCAGGTTGACCTCTGCCGCCTCGGCATCCGCCTTGAGCAGGTCCAGCGCCTCGGGCGCGATCTCTGCCACGCTGTGGATCAGGTCGATCTGCTTGGCTCCGGGCGACATCGCCAGTTGCTTCATCCGGGCGATGAACGGGGTGATGCCGATGCCGCCGCCGATCCAGATCTGGCGGTCCTTGCTGTCATCGAAGGTAAAGCGGCCATAGGGGCCCTCGACCGTGGCCGCGCCGCCCACCATGAGTTGCTCGGGCAGGAAGCGGGTGTAATCGCCCAGCGCCTTGGTGATGAAGGTGATGCACCGGGTCGCCGGATCCCAGGCCGAAGCGATGGTAAAGGGGTGTTTGCCCTCACCGCGGTCGAAGGTGACGAAGGCGAACTGGCCGGCGTCATGCCCGGCCCAGCCTTCGTCCAGCTTGACCTCGACCTCGGTGATGCGCATCGAGGGGAACGAGCGCACCGCCTCGATCCGGCCCGGCACCTTGTGGCGACGCCCGATCTGGCGGCTGAGAGCAAGTGCCGCCGAGATCACGCCGCCGAGCATCAAGAGCGCGGTAACGATGCCGACCGGCTGGCTCCAGGCGTCGAAATGCATCAGCACGGCGCCGTGAAACACCAGCACGAGGTAGGCGACGGCGATCAGCCTGTGGGTGGAGACGAAATACTTGTAGGGAAACCGCTTGATCAGCGCCAACAGGATCAGCGCGACCACCGCGTAAAAGGCCCATTCGCCCAGGCCTTCCGCCGTGTCGCGCAAGCTGTTGGAGACCGCCTGTATCGCGCCCGGTTCCGCCGCGTCGGCCGGCGGCCCGCCGCGCTTGGGACGCTCCATCAGGCCCCATTGGACCAGCCATTTCGGCCCCTTGGCCGCGATCCAGTGGGTCACCGACACCACCAGCGCGGTGATGCCCAGCCATTTGTGCAGCCGATAGGATTTGTCGAGCCCGTTCAACCACGGCTCCAGCCACTTTGCGCGGGTGGCGAGGATCATCGCCACGCTCATGGCGCCGATTGCCAGCACCCCGGAGTATTGCACCAGGAGATTGCGAACAGCGATGAAGCTCAGGGTATCGGGGAGCGGCAGGTTGGCGAGCAGCCAGGCGGCGCTCAGGACGGCGAGAATGCCCCAGAGGGCATATCTGATTCTGGTCATAACTGATTTCCTACAACGAATTTCGGGTGCCTGGCCGCGCCCCCTGTTCGCGCGGGGCGCGCCAAGCACCTCAGCGTTAATACGCGGGGCTTCGCATATTCCGTCGGTGGAAGAAACAAAAATGCCCACGCGGCACGCACGGCCGCGCGGGCAGATCGAATCGCGCCCTTCGGGTCAGGCGCGTTCGGCGTATTCCATGGTTTCAGTGTTGACGATGATGTCCTCGTCCTGGCCGACGAAGGGCGGCACCATCACCTTGACCCCGTTGTCCAGGATCGCCGGCTTGAAGCTGTTGGCGGCGGTCTGGCCCTTGACCACCGGCTCGGTCTCGCTGATCCGGCAGGTGACCTTCTGCGGCAGGGTGGCGTTCAGCGCCTCGGCGTCGTGGAATTCGACCAGGATGGTCATGCCGTCCTGCAGGAACGGGCGACGGTCGCCGAGGATCTCTGCGGGCAGTTCGACCTGGTCGTAGGTCTCGGTATCCATGAACACCAGCATGCCGTCGGTTTCATAGAGGAACTGCATGTCCTTCTGTTCCAGCCGCACGCGTTCGACCTTGTCGGCGCTGCGAAACCGTTCGTTCAGCTTGGAGCCGTTGCGCAGGTTGCGCATTTCGACCTGCGCGAAGGCGCCGCCCTTGCCGGGCTTGACGTGGTCCACCTTAACGGCCGCCCACAATCCGCCGTTATGCTCCAGCACGTTGCCGGGGCGGATCTCGTTTCCGTTGATCTTGGGCATGATAAAATCCTTGACGCGAGGTTGATGCTCGGAATGCGAACCCTATATCTGGCGGGGTTGGGACTGGCAAGACAACGAAATGTCGTGTTGCACCTGCAGAAAGCCATGCGCGATACGCATTGCAGGCATGCGTTTTTGGGGTGCCAGAATCGGTCTCGATCGGTCATAAGCAACGCCACGCCGAAAATTGCAAGAGCAAGAAAAACAAGGAAAACGGGATGAAAGATTTCGTTGACGGCACTGCCTTCAATAACGAGCAAGGCAATCGTGCACGTAAACTGTTCGCGGCCGTTGTTCTGGCCGCCCTCGACGATGCCATCGCCGATGACAAGAAATATGGCAACGGCCCGGAGCAGATCGCCCGCTGGGCGCGGTCGCGCGACGGCCGCGAAGTGCTGAGCTGCGCCGGGATCGACCCGAACGAACGCGTCGTGACCGGCCTGATGGACTTTGTCGGCAAGGGTGTGCGCACCTCGGTCGCGCTGTCGCGCGAAGAGAGCGAACGCCGCCATGCCGCGCAGCAGGCCGAGGCCGCCTGACTGCTTTCCCCCCGATCCTGAAAAGCGCGTCCCCCGGGGCGCGTTTTTTTGCGCCTGACGTCTGGCAGGGTGCCGGTCCGGAGGCGGAACCATAGCACGCGCCGTGATGATCCAGGGCACCGGCAGCAATGTCGGAAAGTCGCTGCTGGTGGCGGGGCTGTGCCGCGCCGCCGCGCGCCGCGGACTCTCGGTCGCACCGTTCAAGCCGCAGAACATGTCGAACAACGCCGCCGTCACTGCCGATGGCGGCGAGATCGGTCGCGCCCAGGCGCTGCAGGCCCGCGCGGCGGGGCGCGCGCCGCACAGCGACATGAACCCGATGCTTCTGAAACCCGAGAGCGAAACCGGCGCGCAGCTGGTGGTGCAGGGCCATCGCCGAAGCACCCGGGACGCGGCGCGCTATCAGCGCGACAAGGGGGCGCTGCTGGAGGTGGTGCTGGACAGCTTTCATCGGCTCGCCGCCAGCGCCGACCTGATGGTGGTCGAGGGCGCCGGAAGCCCGGCGGAGACCAACCTGCGGCGCGGCGACATTGCCAATATGGGCTTTGCCCGCGCGGCGGGGGTGCCGGTGGTGTTGGTGGGCGATATCGACCGGGGCGGCGTGATCGCCCAGATCGTCGGCACCCAGGCGGTGCTCGACGCCGACGACCGGGCCATGATCGCCGGGTTCGCGATCAACCGGTTTCGCGGTGACCTTTCCCTGTTCGACGCGGGCCGCGACGATATCGCCCGGCGCACCGGCTGGCCCTGCCTAGGGGTGGTGCCCTGGTTTCACGACGCCTGGCGGCTGCCGGCCGAGGACATGATGGATATCGCCTCGCGCGGCGCTGAACAGGGCAGCGCCTGCAAGGTCGCCGTGCCGCAACTGCCGCGAATGGCGAATTTCGACGATCTCGACCCGCTGGTCGCCGAACCCTCGGTCGCGGTTCAGATCGTGCCGCCGGGCCGCCCCCTTCCCGGGGATGCCGACCTGGTGCTGATCCCCGGCAGCAAGGCGACACGCGCCGATCTGGCCTTTCTGCGGGCGCAGGGCTGGGACATCGACCTGCGCGCGCACCTGCGCCGGGGCGGGCATGTGCTGGGGCTTTGCGGCGGCTACCAGATGCTGGGGCGTTCGATCGCCGATCCCGGGGGGCTGGAGGGGCCTCCGGGCACTGACCCGGGTCTGGGCCTGCTGGACGTGGAAACGGTGATGCAGGGCGACAAGACGGTGACCCAGCGTAGGGCGACCGCCCTGCCCGGCGGCGCGCCTGTCACCGGCTACGAGATTCACCTCGGGCGCACGGAGGGGCCGGACCGGGCGCGCGGCTGGCTCTCGGTCGAGGGCCGGATCGAGGGCGCGGCCTCGCCCGACGGGCGGGTGCGGGGCAGCTACCTGCACGGGCTGTTCGCATCGGATGGCTTTCGCGCCGAATTCCTGGCCGGGATGGGGCATCGGTCGGAGGCCGCCTATGACGCGGGCGTCGAGGCGACGCTGGACGCGCTGGCAGACCATCTGGAAAGACATCTGGACGTTGAGGCGCTGCTGGCGCTGGCCACTACGGTGGGCCGCTAGTCGAGGTCTTGCGAGGCCAGCACGCGGTGGATCTCGCGGCGGACCAGCTTGCGCACGTTGCGCGTGATCCGCTCTCCCAGCGCGCCCTGCAACTCCTGGCGCACGATCTCGGCCACCAGTTCGCGCAGGCTGTCCTCGTCGATCACCGCCTCGTCGGCGGCCAGATCGTCGGGTGCATCGTCGGAGTCTTCGGGGTTTTCCTCGTCCAGATCCTGCCAGCCGATTCCCTCGACCGGCGTTCCGGCATAGGCATCGTCGCTGGTCCCGTCCGGTTCCCACTGGTCACGGGTGCGGCCGATGACGGCCTCCAGCGCCTCGATCTTGGCGCTCAGGTTCTCGGCGCGGGTGGAATGGAAGGCCGGCGGCGTCTCCTGGGCTCCGACCTCCTCGTCGGCATCGAGGGGGTCGTCGTCCTGCCCGGGCATTCTCTCTCCACCGTCTGCGGCGTCGGGTTCGGCATCGTCCGACGTGTCCGGCAGGCTGTCGTCTTGCGGCGACAGATCCCGGTCCTCCGGCTGGTCAGCGGGCACTGACGGCGCGACCTCTTCCCAGCTGGCATCCTCTTCCACGCCGGCATTCTCGACCCCGGCCCCCTCGTTCGGGACTTCGCCGCCGGACCGTGCGCCGCCCAGCGCATCGAACAGGGTCGTGCCCGGAGAAGCCCAGGGCGCCGGGCCGCTGCCCGTCGCCTCCGTACCGTCGTCCGGGCGTGCGACGCCACTGTCACTGACCCGCAGCGCCGGCGTCAGCACCAGGCGGTTGGCTTTCGGGGGAGGCGTAGCCGTCCCTTCCCTGGTCGATTCGGGCTGCGCGGCGGCGCCGGCAGACCGGTTGTCGTCGCTAACCAGACGACGAATCGAGGACAGCACGTCCTCGATCTGAGCATTCGTGACGGGGTCCGACATTTCTATATTCCACTCTCGCCTCGGGAGGGAGTGTACCCCCTGCCCGGGATTCAAACAACCGGAAGCGAGAATTCTCAGTTTTTGCCCAGCGCCTTGAGCACGCGATCAAGATCCTTGCTGCGCTTGCTGACCCGGGACGGCGCGGTCTTGACCAGGTTGTAATAGAGCGTGGGGTCATAGATCTGCACCGCGAGGCCCAGCCGCTCGGCGGTCAGCAGCCCCTGCGCCTGCAGCAACTGATAGCTCGCCACCCCCTCTTCGGAGCGCGACGAGATCTGGTTGGTCAGCGCGTCCAGAAGATCCTGCTCGGCCGACAGAACGTCGAGCGTGGTGCGGGCGCCCAGCGTCGCCTCTTCGCGCACCCCTTCAAAAGCCACGCGCGCGGCGCGCACCTGTTCGGCCGAGGAAATCAGGCTGGCGCGGGCGACCTCCAGCCGGGTAAAGGCGTTCGCCACGCCCTGAATCACGTCCTGCTGCACGGTCAGCAGGCTCGATTTGGCCGCATCCCGGGTGGCCAGCGCCCGGCGGTATTGTGCCGCCAGACCGCCGCCCTGGTAGATCGGCTGGGTCATCGTGAGCGACACCGAGGCGGATGTGGAACGATCAATAGTGTCCGCGTCGTCGGTCAGGCCGAAACTCCCCGACAGCGCGACGGACGGCCCCATCGTCTTGGCCTTGCTCTGCGCCGCAAGTTCAGTGGCCTTCACCTGATGCTGCGCCGCAAGGATGGCCGGATGGTTGCGCACGGCGATAGCGGTTGCCGCATCGAGCGAGGCCGCGGCCCTGGGCAGGCGGGGCTGTCCGGCCAGGGCGCCGGGCTTGCGGCCCACCGCCGCGGCATACTCTGCCTGCGCGGCGATCAGATTGCCGCGCGCGGTGGACAGACCCGACCGTGCCGCAGCAAGCTGCGCCTGGGCCAGCGCCACGTCGGTGCGGGTCACTTCGCCCACATCGAACCGGTCCTGCGCGGCGCGCAGTTCCTCGCCCAGCAGCCGCACGTTGTTCTGGCGCAGCCGCACGTTTTCCGATTGCAGCACCACGTTGAGATAGGCCGAGGCGGCGCGGAACAGGATCTGCTGTTCGATGTTCAGAAGCTGCTGGCGCGTGGCCAGAACGGATTCCTGCGCCCCCTGCTTGCTCAGCGCGATGACGCCGCCGTCATAAAGAATCTGGCTGATCGTCAGCCCGGTGAAGAGATCGGTCGAGGGACTGCTGTACGCGATGGTGTTGGATGTCCCGTCGAGAAGCGTTCGGCTGATCTGCGTGGTCCAGGAAATCACCGGGCGCAATTGCGCCGCGACCGTGGCCACATCCTCGTCGGCGGCCCGCAGCAGGGCCCGGTTCTGTTCCAGCAGCCCACTGGTGTTATAGGCCCCGATCAGGGCATCGACGATATTCTCGGCCTGCGCCGTCCGCGGCGCAAGCGCCGACAGCGCGAGCCCCCCCGCGACCACGACCGCTCCGAGAATGCCTTTGAATGCTGCCTTGCGCATAACCCTGTCTCCGATGCCCCGGATACCCGGGCCTTGTGTCAATCGCCGGATCCGGCCCGGCTAATCAGAGCGCGAACGCCCGCTGCTTTTCAAACCCTGGCAACACCGGCGCTGCGGCATTGAACTCGAACCGCCACGACATTTCGCCGCCGGACTTGTAGCCGATGCGAAGCTCGCCCACCGCGCCATCGAGCATGAGGCAGGCGATGCGACCGCCGTCCTTGAGCTGATCCAGCAGCGCGGCCGGCACCGCCTCGACGCCGCCCTCGACGAGTATAACGTCGTAGGGCCCGTGTTCCGCCGCACCGGCGGCCAGCGGTCCCTGGTGCACGATCACGTTGTCGGCCCCGGCCTCGGACAGCAGGTCCTGCGCCTCGGCGGCCATCGCCTCGTCCTCTTCCACCGCAACCACCGCTTGCGCAAGCCGGGCCGCCACGGCGGCCGAGTAGCCCAGGGCGCTGCCCACATCCAACAGCAGTTCGTCCGGGCCGATGTCGAGCGCATCGAGCGTCTTGGACAGCGTCCGCGGCTCCAGCAGGACGCGGCCCCCGCCCAGGTCCAGATCCTCGCCCGCGTAGGCGACGTCGCGCTGTGCATCCGGCACGAAGATCTCGCGCGGGACCGCCAGCAAGGCGTCGATGATCGGGTATTTCGTGACATCCGATGGGCGGATCTGCGTATCGACCATCATCCGGCGGCGGGCGGCAAAGTCTGTCATTGCTAAACTCGGTTGTTCAGTCCCTCGAAGGGCTTTTGCCATATCCCCGTCCCCCCGGCAACGGCCCGCGGCGCGATTTCACGCCGCATGGGCACTTGCAGCGTCCGAACGGATCGGATAGAGCCGGATACGCACCATCGGCAGGCGAGTTGGCGGAGTGGTGACGCAGCGGATTGCAAATCCGTGTACACCGGTTCGATTCCGGTACTCGCCTCCATTTATTTTCAAGCACTTGCCCGGTTCCTCGTTGTGCGCGGCTTGCGCCGTTTACAGGGGCGTTTACAGTTTTGTTCACGATGCGCCCCCTTTCGCCTGTGCCAGCTTGACCAGAACAGCATCAGTTTCGTCGGGCGAGACGCGGGCATAATGCTCGATCACGTTCGCCGCGTAGCGGATGCTCCAGCCCATGTGATTGGCGATCTCCGCAAGGGACAGGCCCACATTCAGCAGCCGCGTTGCAGCCGTGCCGCGCGCATCGTACAGGCGCAGCTCATCGGACAGCTTGGCCTTGTCGCGCCACTGGCGGACGCCCTCGGATGCGCGGTGCGGGGTCAGGGCGTGACCGCTGGCATTCGCCAGGATCAGCAACCGGCCCGGCGGGGTCGTGTCGATCACCTCAGCAAGCGCGGGCGTGATCGGGATATGTGCCAGCCTCTTGCGCTTGTTCGTCCGGACGCGCAGGCGACGGCCGCGTGGGGTCTGCTCGACGTGGGCAGGGGTCAGCTTAATCAGATCAGCCGGACGCAAGCCAGTTTCGCAGGCTACACAGAGAATACGGCGCACCCATTCCGGGGCAACCGCGTTGAAGGCTTCCCGGTCAGCCGGGGTCCAGACGATTTCAGAGCGGTCCACCTCATAGAGACGGCGCAGCTTGTGGCAATGGTGCTCGGACAGCTTGCCCTCCTCCATTCCCCAGTTGAGGATGCGGACGGCATGTGTTCCTGCCATGTCGTGTTGTTTTGGTGAGTGTTTCCAGAGCGCCCGCCATGCGTTCATCTCGCCCCGCGATCTGCGATCCTCGAAAATGACGGCAGGGGCATCCTTGAAGTGTTCAGCGAACCGCAGTCCCCATTTGCGAATATCCGCACGCGAACGCTCCCCCTTGGGCATTGCGGTGCTTGACAAGAAGTCATCGACCAATTGGGTGACCATGTAGTCAGGCGATTGCGGGCGCGCAGTTGCTTCCGCGAACGCCTGATAGAATGCCGTATCGCTCGGCTTGCGGTGGTCATCTTCCCAGAATTTGGGGCCGCCACGCCATGCGTAGAAGTGAAAGCGGCTCTTGCCGCTCGCCAGCTTTCGACGGACACGATGCACACCTTTGGGCAGATCAGATTGTGTCACGGCCTGCCCTCCACTTGTCGAACGGAGCCATGTCCGGATTGGTCCCATCGCCAGCGGTCCAGGCCGTGATCAGGAACCGCTTGCCGTCACCGATTTCGACGACGACTGATACCTGATCATAGCCCGCTGCCTTCGCCGCTTCGAAAGCGGGCGACAAGTCGGCTTTGCGAATAGCTACAGGGCGGCGCTTAATCGTCATGCCTTGCCTTCCAGGTTCTTAAAACAATCGGCCCAGAATTCCGGCGTGAAGCCGAAATCCCAGTCGCAAAACTCATCGAAGAGATAGCAAGAGAGCGTGAAACTCCGATAGAAGCACCCTTCTAAATGCCCCGGCAGCTTTCCGCTTTCTTTGTAGCTTTCAGGTGAGCTTTCCGGGTCGTGGACAAACACCTGGGGCCAGGAAATCAAGAACTCGTAACGCAAGTTCCGCTCGGCGAGCCGATGTGCGATCAACCCTTCCGGGATCAACTCTTGCGGCGCGATGACCATCATGAAGGAATACAGGAGCCGCGTCTCGACGGTTCCCCGCATATAGTCGGGTGCAGTCGGAGGCATTCCGTCAAGCCGTAGGCTGAGATATTTCGAAACCGCATCAGGCGCCTCGTGGTACTTCGTCCCAAGCCCAATGGCGACGATCAACCGGAGAACATGCTTCGGGGTAACGCTTGCAACGGCGCGGCCTCGGCTCTTCGGAAGGAGGCCAGAATTGAGAAGCTGCCTGCTGTATTGGGATGCAATCGTGCGGTCCACGCCCATGATGTCGGAGACCACTTCATTCATCATTGATACTGAGGTCATTTTGATACCCTCCAATGGCCCTCTTTCCGCCTTCTGTTTTTGGTTTTATCTTTGATTACTCCAAATTGCAAGCATATTCGTCAGAAAGATGAAGGGCCGCCGCGGCGCGGGCGGGCGCCGGTGCCCCGCTGTTCGCCGCGTCCCCTCTTTCATGAAATCCGCGGAAATCGACACTTTGGCACTGGAATGGGGCGGTTTTGCGATGCCGGAAAATTTCGGAAAACCGTTTAATTCCAACGATATATGAAGGTGGCTAGTGCTAAAGTGCCGAAGTGCCGTTTTTCGGGATGTTTCTGCATATGAATAAAAGGGGGCCGGGGGCCGGCATGGTCGGCTCATGTGTAAGGTGGGATAAATCGACACTTCGGCACTGAGCCTTGAGCTTGTCTAATGTTTTCAAGGACTTGTGCCATACATCACCCCTCTAATCGTC
>NZ_JARGPK010000037.1 GCF_029212575.1 Antarcticimicrobium sp. | reverse complement strand
AACAGCGCAGAGACAAAATCAAACCGGATGCGCCCTATATTCCTCGGCGCGCCCGCCTCATCTGCCTCTAATTTTTCCGCCTCGCCGGGCATAAGGTCCGCGCCGCAGCACCGCTGCCGTCCGTCCCCTCCGCCCCGTCTGCGTCCCGTTGTGCGCCTCAGCGCCGCCGGTGAAGGGGTGTCTAAAGTTTGACGCCAAAACCCGCAACCCCTTTTTTCATAATTCGTCATCTTTTTTTCCATGTTCGAAAATTATGCGTGAAAACAAGTAGTTATTCTCAATTTTCTTGATCCAACCACCGGCACGGGGCGGCGGGACACCTGCCCTGCGGTCGACTCGTTTCCCCCGATCCCCGACCGCCTTGAGTTGCCCACAGGGTTATCAACAGAATGCCCCGGAACCGGTGCCAAATCAGCCCCGTTGGGGGCAGACTCGTAGGGCCCTCATAGGATTCGAGCGCGACTCGCCGTCAGAAGCCCGCGCGCCCTGCCCGATGGTGGTACGGCCCGGTTCCCGGGCCACGTCGCACAAGATGTATGGCGCCGAAAGCAACGACTGATCTATCGACTTCGCGTCTGCGGCGTCGATACCGTCGTTCCGGGCGGGTTGGTCGTCGACCTCTGCATCGGCTCCCGCATGCGCGCCCTGATGGAAAACGGATTCAAGGTCTACGTGGTGAAGGACGCAGTGGCAGCCCTCGACGAGGATGCCTGCAACTCCGAAGACCCGGTCCGCGATCTCGTCGCGCCGTGCCGAAGGGGCCTGCGCGATTGGTGCAAACTGGTCCCGGTGCGGTACCGGGGTAAAGAACGCGAAGGGGGATGGTGCACCTGATAGGATTCGAACCTATGGCCTCTGCCTTCGGAGGGCAGCGCTCTATCCAGCTGAGCTACAGGTGCCTGTGCGGCGATATAGCCGCCCGGTTTTTGAGTTGCAACAAGAACATGCGCGCAGTGCGCCAGCACAGGGCCGGTTTCTCTACAAAATAAAGTCTGAAGCCGTCATCACCGAGTGTTTGATGACCGCGATGGAGAAATCGGCGACGGTGTCACCATCCACATCAGCATAAACGACTGCGTTGGCGCCGCGCTTTTCGGACCAAACCGAGTGCGCGGTCGCGGTGGTGCCCGTGAATGTGAAGTCCTGGTCGCCAGCTGTATCCTCGTCTGCATCGATTTCGGTCAAGTCAATCTTGTCCTTTGACCGAAACTGATAGATTCGGTCCGTCTTGGCGTAGGACTTGTGGCTGTCGGACACATTCTGGAACACAAAATGGTCGCTTGCCTTGTCCACGCCCCCCCAAAGTTTGTCCTGACCCCCGCCACCGATTATCACATCCGCGCCCTTCTGGCCCTTGATCGTCGTATCGCCCTTGCCATCGGCGATCACGTCGTCTTTGGAGGTTCCGATGACCGTCTCGAAACCGCGAACCGCCAGCCCGCTCGGAGCAATCTCGACTCCGGTCTTCGACCCCTTGAAGCTCAGCGTGTCCTTTCCGTCTCCACCTTTGAACATATAGCTTTGGGAGCCGTCATAGCCGGTCACGAAAACCTTGTCGTTCCCTCCCCGCCCATAGATGAAATTCGCATCTCCCCCCTTGATACGGACGACATCATTGCCGTCCTTCATGTCAACGGAGCCTGCAAACCCGTTCCCCAGATTGAAGACGTCATTGTTGTGCCCGGTTCGCGCATAGCTCACCCAGGCGCCATCCAATAGTTTGATGTTTGCAACTGTTCCGCTACCACAGATCAGGGTATCGACCCAATGCTCGATGGTCACCGTTTGCAGCTCGTTCATGCTGCCAAAGAGCCTGATGTCCTCGACGCCCAGTCCGTCGCCACCGACATGGATGGTGTTCGTGGAGGCGGAGGTTCTGATCTGACTGACACTCCCGCTTGTCGTAATGGTGTTTGTCGCGCCGTGGGAGGTAATCAACCCGACGCCACCACTTCCCGTCGTGACGGTGTTGGTCCCCCCGCCAAGGACCACGTAATCGATCGTTGCGCCCCATCCGTTTCCGACCCCCGTGACGACAGTATCATCACCGTCTCCCAGTCTCAGAAACTGCAGATACATCCCGTCGGCAAGCGTGAACTTGTTGTCCCCGCCGATTATCTGCACGGCAGTCGGACCATGAGACAACGTCAAGTCATAGAATGTGTCGGCAGAGGTGTAATAGAACAGAACGCCGGGATTGTTCAGGTCATGGGTTCCCGAGGTCCCGAATTCTTCAACCAGATTGAACGCTGTAGATGCCGCCAAAACAATATCCCCCAAGAAAAAACTATATTCGCAACAATCGACAACTTTTCAGTATGATTCGGCAATCATATTATCGGAGGTTAGCAAATTTTCAACCGAGACGTTTATAGGTCAACTACAGGGCCTCGATTGGGAAATCGGCATCAGGCCACTTATCGCGCAAACGAAATGCGCCCCGGCGGGTCGTGGCCACGCCGAGGCGATCCGTCAACGCACCGCTCAGAGAGGCCCGCACGCCCGCTGTCGTCATCTGTGGGAACGGGGCGACCCGGATGATGTCAAGGGCCGCCCGCAGTTCGCTCAGGCGGGTTTGACCGCCGAGGCCAGCATGGTCATTTCCGGGATCATCACCTCCACCTCGATACCGGCAAACCCGGCCTGCTCCAGCGCCCCGCGGAGCCAGCCTTCGTCGAGCGAACGGGCGCGCGGGGTAAAGGCGGTGTGCTGCAACTGCCAGAGCGCTGCCAGCTTCGGTCCGCTGCGGTCCGAGCGCACCACGAAATCATGCAACAGGAACCGCCCGCCGGGGCTGAGCCTGTCGCGCGCGCGGGCCAGCAGCCCGTCATGGGCCTCTCCCGGCACGCCGGAGAACAGGTAGGACATCAGGATAACGTCCTGCCCGCCGGGCCAGTCGGTTTCCAGCGCGTTGCCCTCGACATAAGAGATGCGGTCGCTGAGCCCCGCCTTCTCCACATACTCCCGCCCCAGATCGGCGACATTGGGGAAATCGACGATGGTGGCGGTCAGGTCCGGAAACGCCTCGCACAGGGTGATGGCAAAGGCGCCGGTGCCGCCGCCCACATCCAGCAGGTGACGCGCGCCGGAAAGGTCGATCTTGCGCGCCAGTTGCCGCGCCGGCCCGAGCGAGCCGGAATGCTGGCTGGCGGAATAGAGCCGGGCCTCTTCCGGGTCCGCGAACCATTCGGCATAGGAGGCGGTCGCCTCCTCCGGCAGCTTGTCCTGCAGCGCGTCGTCGATCTGGTCCAGCAGACCATACATCTGCTGGCCGACCTGAAGCCGCAGGTAGTCGCCGAAATCGTACTTGGCCCCTTTCACCAGAAAGGATTCGGCGGCCGGGGAATTGCGGAACTTGCCGTTCTCCCCCTCGACCAGCCCCAGCCCCGCAAGCGCGGTCATCAGCGTTTCGGTCCGAACCTCGTCCAGCGGACAGTGGCGGGCCAGTTCGGCACAGCTCATCGGGCCCTCGGCGAGATGGGTGAACACCCCTGCCCCCAGCCCGGCGAACAATGCCTTGGAGCCCATGAACCCGAATGCGATTTCGGAAATCTGATCGGCTTCGGTGAGTACGGTCATGCGGTCATCCCAGGTTGTTGTACTGGCGCGACCCTAGACGCAAAACCGGAGGATTACCATTCGCGACACGCAATGTCGCTTTCAGAACATCCAGGTGCCTGAAAAACGATCAGGCAAAGAGCTCATGCGCCAGTTCCAGCGCCTCGATCAGAACGTCCACTTCGGCCCGCGTATTGTACAATCCGAACGATGCCCGGCAGGTCGCCGTCACGCCCAGGTGATCCATCAGCGGCCCGGCGCAGTGGTGACCGGCGCGCACCGCGATCCCCTTCTTGTCGAGGATGGTGGAGATGTCATGGGCATGCGCCGCCCCCTCCAGCGTGAAGCTGAAGATCGCCGCCTTGCCCGGCGCTTGGCCCTGCACCTGCAGCCAGTTGAGCCCGGCGAAGCGGTTCTGCGCATAGTCCCGCAGACCCGCCTCATGCGCGGCGATGTTCTCCATCCCCAGATCCATCATGTAGTCGAGCGCGACACCCAGCCCGATGATCTGCACGATGCCCGGCGTGCCGGCCTCGAACTTCATCGGCGGGTCGTTGTAGATCACGGCCTCTTTCGAGACCTCCCTGATCATGTCGCCGCCACCGATGAAGGGGCGCATCTCGGCCATCCGCTCCGACTTGATATAGATCGCGCCGGAGCCGGACGGGCCATAAAGCTTGTGCCCGGTGATGGCATAGAAATCGCAACCGATATCGGCCACATCCACCGGCAGGTGCACCGCCGCCTGGCTGCCATCGACCAGAACCGGCACGCCCCTGGCATGGGCGCCCCGGGTGATCGCCTTGACGTCCACCACGGTGCCCAGCACGTTCGACACATGGGTGATGGCGACCAGTTTCGTCTTCGGCCCGATGGCGTCGATCACCGCCTGCGGGTCGAGCGATCCGTCGGGCGCCGTATCGACCCATTTCAGAACCACCCCCTGCCGTTCGCGCAGGAAATGCCAGGGCACGATCTTGGCGTGATGTTCCATCACGCTCAGCACGATCTCGTCGCCCGCCTGAAACCGCGGCATCGCCCAGCCATAGGCGACCAGGTTGATGCCCTCGGTGGTGCCGGAGTTCAGAACGATCTCGTCCTCGGAGGGCACCCCCAGGAACCGCGCCACGGTGCCGCGCACCGCCTCGTATTTGTCGGTGGCGAGATTCGACAGGTAGTGCAGCCCCCGATGCACGTTGGCGTATTCATGGCTATAGGCCTGCGTCACCGCGTCGATCACCACCCGCGGTTTCTGCGCCGAGGCACCGTTGTCGAGATAGGTCAGCGGCCGCCCGTTCACCTCGCGCGTGAGGATCGGAAAATCGGCCCGGATGGTGTCGATGTCATACATGGGAGATGCCCCCGGTTATCATGCCCCCGAACAGGGTCAGCAATACAGACAGCGCCACCGCCATCAATACGAACGAAAGGATCAGCACCCCGCCCGCCCGCGGCAGCGAGTTCAGCCGGTGCGCCTGATCCACGAAATGCAGCAGGATATAGATGCCCAGCACGGTCGCCGCCAGCACCAGAAGCATGGCCAGCATCGGGATCGTCAGCGACAGGATCAGGGTCGCCACCTGGACCAGGATGCGCAACACCTGAAGCCACAGGACCATGGCCAGCACGTCCTGCACCGTGCCGCGCCCGCCAAGCAGGCGCCCGGCCCAATACAGCATCGCCACGGTCAGGATCAGCCCGACCGTCACCATCACCAGATAGCTAAAGGGCGACTGGAACAGCGGCATCACCACCGAGGGACCGGGCATCAGCAGGCCGGACAGGCTGAACAGGAGCGTATTGGCCACCGCCGCCAGCGCCAGCCCGGTCCACAGCACCTCGCGCGAGAGCTGCATCGCGATCAGGCGCCGGGCCACTTCCGCCGGTTCCTTGACCGAGAGCAGGATCAATTCGCCCCAAATCGCCTTGTTCATGCCGGTGTCGCCTCCGCCTGCCGCAGTCCCGCGATCCAGAACCACAGGAACGCCCCCAGCCACAAGAGCCCGATGCCATCTTGCGCCGGTCCAGGGTCGGTAAAGCCGGCCACCAGCCCATGCAGCAACAGCACGGGCGTCGAGGCCAGCAGAGCCCAGAACAACGCCAATCGCGCACCGTACCAGTCGCCCCGCCCGCCTAGAATCCGCGCCAGCAGCTGTGACAGCCCGGCAATCCCGTAGAGCAACAGCGGTGCGATGATCACCCAGGCCAGCAGGCTCGCGCCCAGCAGCATGTTCAACTCCTGCCCGGTCACCTGCGCCTCGCGCGCCAGTCGCGGCAGTTGCGCAACAAAGACCAGCACGCAGCCCGCCATCAGAAAGGCCAGCGCGCGGTCTTCGCGCTGGCCCATCCCGAGCAGGCGGCGCATGACGCGGCCCGGCCCCCGGTAGGTGGCTGCGATGTCGCTGGTCACCGCCATGTCAGCGCCGCCGCACCAGCCAGCTGCGCAGCCGCTCCAGCAGATCCTCGGAAAGCGTCTTGTCCTCGATCTCGTCCAGCGCCTCGGCGAGGAAGGCCAGCGTCAGCAGATCGGTCGCCTCCTTCTCCGGAACCCCGCGCGAACGGAGGTAGAACAGCCCGTCCTCGTCGATCGCGCCGCTGGTCGAGCCGTGCGAACAGGCCACATCGTCGGCGTAGATCTCCAACTCTGGCTTGGCGAGGAACTGGGCGTCGTCATCCAGCAGGAGCGCCTGGCTGATCTGGTATCCGTCGGTCTTCTGCGCGCCGGGCTTGACCAGGATCTTGCCCTGGAACACGCCCACGGCGCCGTTGCGCAGCACCTTCTTGAACACCTGGCGGCTTTCGCAGTTGAGCGCGTCATGGGTGACAAAGACGGTGTCGTCATGGTGAAAATCGCCATCGCCGACGCAGGCGCCGGCGACATGGGTCACCGCATCGTCGCCGGTCAGCTCCACCACCTGCTCGTTCCGGGTGAGAACCCCGTTCACGGTCAGTGTGAAGGATTTGTAGACCGATCGCGTTCCGAGCCGGGTGAACATATGGGTCACGGCGCGACGTTCGTGATCGCGGCCCTGGCTGCGCACATGGTGCAGCGCGCCGCCATCGGCGATATCGGCCTCGATCACCTTGTTGAACCGCGCCGCCGCCGGGCCGTTCTCCAGAATCGTCGCCTCGGCGCCAGATTCCACCCGGATGACATGGTGCAACAGCGCGTCCGAGGTTTCGCCGCCATGGGTATAGACCAGGCTGATCGGCTTGCTCGGCTTGCCGGTGACATGAATCGCCACCCCATCGGCGGCGAAGGCCGAATTGAGCGCGGCCAGCGGGCGTTGTACCGGGGCCTGCCCACGGGCCTCGAGCACGCCGAAGATATCCCTGGCCCAGTGGATGTCCTTGCCGCAGATATCGGCGATCCGGTCGATCTGCACCCCTTCCAGCGTCAGGTCGTCCGAGGCGTCAGGATCGAACACCCCGTCGATGAAGACGATCTTCAGCCGGTCGATACCGTCGAACACCGGCGCCTCGTCATTGGCAAAGACGGCTGCAGGGATGACCTCGGGCTGGGTCAGCGTCTCCGGGCGGGTGAACTTCCAGTATTCATCGCGCCGCGTCGGCAGGCCCATGGCCCGCAACCGCGCCAGCGCCTCCTGCCGGGCGGGAAACAGGCAGCCGCCCTCGGGCAGGGTCAGCCCGGAGAGCCGCGCCTCGGTCGCGTCCTGTTTCGGTTCGGGCAGTGCCATCACGCCACCTCGTTCAGGATGTCTGCGTAGCCGTTGGTCTCCACCTCCAGCGCCAGATCCGGCCCGCCGGTCTTGATGATGCGGCCATCGGCCATGATGTGCACCACGTCCGGTTTGATGTGGTCGAGCAGCCGCTGGTAGTGGGTGATCACGAGGAAACCGCGCCCCTCGCTACGCAGCGCGTTCACCCCGTCGGCGACCAGTTTCATCGCGTCAACGTCAAGGCCGCTGTCGGTCTCGTCGAGGATGCACATCCTGGGCTCCAGCATGGCCATCTGAAGGATCTCGTTGCGCTTTTTCTCGCCGCCGGAAAAGCCGACATTGACCGGACGCTTGAGCATGTCGGCGTCGATCTTGAGGGCCTTGGCGCGTTCGCGCACCAGCTTGAGGAAGTCGGCGGCGCTCATCTCGTCCTCGCCGCGCGCCTTGCGCTGGGCGTTCACCGCGGTGCGCAGAAAGGTCATGTTGCCGACGCCGGGGATCTCGACCGGGTACTGGAACGCCAGGAACAGGCCGGCCGCCGCGCGCTCTTCGGGCTCCATCTCCAGCAGGTCGACACCGTCCAGCGTGGCACTGCCCTCGGAGACCGCGTAACCACCGCGACCGGCCAGAACATAGCTGAGCGTCGACTTGCCCGAGCCGTTCGGCCCCATGATCGCATGCACCTTGCCCGGCTCGACCGTCAGGTCGACGCCCTTCAGGATTTTCTTATCCTCTTCCTCAAGATGAACGTGCAGGTTCTTGATTTCCAACATGTCTTACCTCTTTCTCATCTCTGTCTCCGGGCGCGTTGCCACGGGAAATTTCGGGGGCGGGCCGCTCAGGGCCGCGTCATGAAGCGAATGATCTGCAACAGCCGGTCGGGGGGCACCGCCAGTGGCGCCACCTCAAAGGCGGCCATGCGGCCAATGATATGGGGCACGCCGAGAAACTCCTCGACCTTGGCGAACCAGCGCCGCTTGGTGTAATCGTCGAACAGCAGCGTCACCGGCCGGGTGATCGAAAACGCGGTGGCCAGCGCGCAGCCGATGCGGAACCGGCCATCGACCAGCACCACGTCGGGGTGCCGGAACCCGGCGCGGCGCCAGACCTTGAGCGGGTAATCGGGAAAATTGCGCCAGGCGCTTTCATCGGCGGGGTGGCCCCAGTCGCGGGTCGGGCCGATGTCGGCCCAGACCACATCGACCGCGCTCCCCTGGGCCGGCGGGTTGGCGCGGAACCAGTCGCGCATCATGCGTGCCCAGCCCCGGTCGCTTTCCACCGAGGTGACATGCTTGCCCGCCATCTCGGCCGCCATCACGGTGGAGCCGCCCGACCCGTACTCCAGGATAGTGTCCGCCGCCCCATAGGCCGCGCGCAGCGCCTCGGCCTCGGGCTCCGGCAGGGTCAGCACCGGGCGCTCGATATGGGGGCGCGCATCCATGATCAGTCCAGCACCACCGCGGTGCCCGAGGCGCTGACCATGAGCATGTTGTTGATCACCTCGTAATCCAGATCGACGCCGACCACCGCGTTGCCGCCAAGGGCCGCCGCATGCTCTTCCATCTCGGCCAGGGCGGTGGTGCGGGCGCGGCCCATTTCCTGCTCATAGGCGCCGGAACGGCCGCCGAGGATATCGGTGATCCCCGCAAACAGGTCGCGCACGATATTGGCCCCAAGGATCGCCTCGCCCACGACGATGCCCTTGTAATCGGAGATCTTGCGTCCCTCGACCGAGGGTGTGGTGGTCACGATCATCTTAGATCACTCCATGTTTTAGATGGATATCAAGGCACTATCCGAAAGTCTTTACCCATCACGGTAAGAGATCCGCGGCTTGCGCCGCCGACGCTCATCCCACCGACCCTTCAAGCGAGATGGCGACAAGTTGTTGCGCCTCCATGGCGAACTCCATCGGCAGCGCCTGCAACACGTCCTTGCAGAAGCCGTTGACCACCAGCGCCACCGATTCCTCCTCGTCCATCCCGCGCGAGCGGCAATAGAACAGCTGATCGTCGTCCACCTTGGATGTGGTTGCCTCGTGCTCGACCCGGCTGGAGTTGTTCTTTACCTCGATATAGGGGACCGTATGCGCCCCGCATTTGTCGCCGATCAGAAGGCTGTCGCACTGGGTATAGTTGCGGCTGTTCCTGGCCTTGGGGTGCATCGAGACAAGGCCGCGATAGGTGTTCTGCGCCTGCCCGGCGCTGATCCCCTTGGACACGATGCGCGAACGGGTGTTCTTGCCCAAGTGCACCATCTTGGTGCCGGTATCAGCCTGCTGCATGTTGTTGGTGATGGCGATCGAATAGAACTCGCCCTGGCTGTCGTCGCCGCGCAGGATGCACGAGGGGTATTTCCATGTCACCGCCGAGCCGGTCTCGACCTGGGTCCACATCACCTTCGAGCGGTCGCCCCGGCAGTCGGCGCGCTTGGTGACAAAGTTGTAGATGCCGCCCTTGCCGTTCTCGTCGCCCGGATACCAGTTCTGCACGGTGGAATATTTCACCTCTGCATCCTCTTCGACGATGATCTCCACCACCGCCGCGTGCAGCTGCGCGACATCGCGCTTCGGCGCGGTGCAGCCCTCGAGATAGGACACGAAAGACCCCTTGTCGGCGATGATCAGCGTCCGCTCGAACTGGCCGGTGTTCTCGGCGTTGATGCGGAAATAGGTCGACAGTTCCATCGGGCAGCGCACGCCGGGCGGCACATAGACAAAGGAGCCGTCGGAGAACACCGCAGAGTTCAGCGTGGCATAGAAATTGTCGCTGACCGGAACCACGGACCCGAGGTACTTCCTGACCAGCTCGGGGTGCTCCTTGATCGCCTCGGAGATCGAGCAGAAGATCACCCCGGCCTTTTTCAGTTCGGCCTGAAAGGTGGTGCCGACGCTGACCGAATCGAAAACCGCATCCACGGCCACTTTGCGGCCCTCGGCCGGGGCCGCCTCGGCGCCCTCGATTCCGGCCAGGATCATCTGCTCCTTGAGCGGGATGCCCAGCTTTTCATAGGTCGCCAGCAGCTTTGGATCGACCTCGTCCAGCGACTTGGGCTTCACCTCCATGCTTTTCGGGCGGGCGTAGTAATACTGGTTCTGGAAATCGATCTCGGGGTAGTCGACCATCGCCCAGTCGGGTTCTTTCAACTGCAGCCAGCGGGCATAGGCCTGCAGGCGCCAGTCGGTCATCCACTCCGGTTCGCCGTTCTTGTCCGAGATCAGGCGCACGATATCCTCGGTCAGCCCCTTTGGGGCATAGTCCATCTCGATCTCGGTTTCCCAGCCATATTTATAGGCGCCGCCTACCTCGCGCACCGCGTCGACAGTATCCTGATCGACGCCTTCTTTTACCTGGGTCTGGTCCGTCGCGGCCATCTGATACTCTCCTGAACTCACGCCGCCCGGGCGCGATGTTTCTTTTCCTTGTCGCACCACGCATCGGCAAAGCGCAGCACATCATCCTCGGTCACATCCGGGCCCAGCGATACACGGATCGCGCTGGCCGCCGTGGCCTCGTCGTATCCCATCGCCGTCAGCACCCGGCTGGCGCGGACCTTGCCGCTGGAACAGGCGCTGCCCGCGCTGATCGCAAAGCCGGCCAGATCCATCTGCATCACCTGCGTCTCGCCCTTCCAGCCCGGCGTAAGCAGGCATGAGGTGTTGGGCAGGCGTGGCCCTTCATTTCCGACAAAAATAGTATGTTTGACGGCAGCCGCAATAGATGATTCTAGAATATTTCTAAGTTCCGCAACCCGATCCCAGACTCCCTCGGCCAGATCACGCGCGGCGGCCTCGGCAGCGGCACCGAAACCGGCGATGCCGATCACGTTCTCGGTGCCGGACCGGCGCCCCATCTCTTGTCCACCGCCGCGGATTCGAGCGGCGATGTCGGTCCCACGCTTGACCACCAGCGCGCCGATGCCCTTTGGCCCGCCGAGCTTGTGGGCGGAGATCAGCGCCATCCGCGCGCCGCACCAGTTGAAGGCGACCGGCAGCTTGCCAAAGGCCTGGGTGGCATCGGTCAGCGCCAGCCCCTCGGGAAGTTCCTGCACGATGCCGGTTTCCGAATTGGCCAGTTGCAGCACACTTGCGGCCGGATCGATCACCTGCACCCGGCCCCGCGCGCCCACCTTCAGATCCTCGTCGATCCAGGCCCGCACCGCGTCATGCTCCACCCCGGCGCCGTGCAACCCGCGCCCGGCACAGGCCAGCGCCGCGGCCTCGGTGGCGCCAGAGGTAAAGATGACGTCCGCCCCTTCCGCGCCGAAGGCCGCCGCCACCTGCGCCCGCGCCCGTTCAACCAACGCCTTGGCGGCGCGCCCCTCGGCATGCACGCTGGAGGGATTGCCGACCACGTCCATCGCCGCGATCATCGCTGCGCGCGCCTCGTCCCGCAGCGGCGCCGTGGCGTTGTGATCGAGGTAGACCCGTCGGCCGGTATCGCGCCCGGCCCCGGTCATTCCGAATCGACCACGGAAAAGATGTTTGGCACCGCCGGGCAAGGCGCCAGATCGTTATCCACAAGGTCTGACAGCCGGGTCTGGTGCAGGAACACGTAGACATGCGCGCTCAGCCCCTCCCACAGCCGATTGGTCAGCGATTGCGCCCGGCTGCCCGAGGACCCGCCCGAGGCGCCGGCCCCCTTGTGCATGGCGTCCACCGTCTCGTCCACCGCGGCCAGCACATCCACGATGCGAATCTCCGATGGTGAACGCGCCAGGCGATATCCGCCGCCGGGGCCGCGCACCGAGGCCACCAGGTCGGCGCGGCGCAGTTTGACAAAGAGCTGCTCCAGATAAGGCAGCGAAATCTTCTGGCGCTGTGCGATCTCGCTCAGAGTCACCAGCGCGCCATCGGGTTGCAGGGCGATATCGACCAACGCCACCATCGCGTAGCGTCCCTTGGTTGACAGCTTCATTCCGGCGCCTCCAGTTCAGCAATTGCGCGAGATTCTTGACGTTGCGCCCTTCAATGCGTATCTCCGCTTGACACCGAATGTGCCAATGCGGCGCGCGATTAGAAACGTTCTAAGGTGCCTTAGCGATTTCGTCAAGAATATCCGGGGCGCCCTTTGAGCAATAATAGGACCCACACCCATATGCCTGAGGTGATTTTCGCCGGACCTGAAGGCCGCCTTGAAGGCCGCTATCACCCGCAGAAGGAGAAAGACGCCCCGATCGCCATCGTTCTCCATCCGCACCCGCAATTCGGCGGCACGATGAACAACAAGGTCGTCTATAACCTGCATTATGCCTTCTACAACATGGGCTTCACGGTGTTGCGGTTCAATTTCCGCGGCGTCGGGCGCAGCCAGGGCGAATATGATCAGGGCATCGGAGAGCTTTCCGATGCGGCCTCTGCGCTCGACTATCTCCAGTCGATGAACAACAATTCCAAGCATTGCTGGGTCGCGGGGTTTTCCTTTGGCGCCTGGATCGGCATGCAACTGCTGATGCGGCGGCCCGAGATCACCGGATTCATCAGCGTGTCGCCCCCTGCGAACATGTACGATTTTTCCTTCCTTGCGCCATGCCCGTCCTCGGGCCTGATGATCAATGGCACCGCCGACCGCGTCGCGCCGCCGCCGGACACCACTGCGCTGGTCAACAAGCTGCACGAGCAAAAGGGCATCACCATCACCCACGAGGAGGTCGAGGGCGCCGACCACTTCTTCCAGGGGCCGCACATGGACACGCTGATCGACACGACCACCGATTACGTCAAGCGCCGGCTGACGGAAACCAGCCGCTGATGGCCGCCGGGACGCTGGAGCAACTGGCTGGAAAACTGGCCGATGACACCCTGACCGCGATGGACGAGGTCGGCGACGACCGCCTGTACCTTGAGGTCGGCGGTGTGCTGGCTGCATCATCCCAATCGCTGGAAGAGGCCTTCTTGATGGAGATTCGCATCCGCCTGGCAGAACGCAACGCACGCCGCTTTCTCGACCAGCGGCTTGCCCAGGTGCGCGCCCAGGCGCCGGCGGGCGGACAGCCCGCCGCATGACCGCCCGGCTCGACGCGCAGATCGGATTCCTGAAAGAAGCGGACAAGCTTAAATCCGTCTTGCGCGCCTCGCGCCTGATTTCCGGCGAGCGGCGGGAAAACTCGGCCGAGCACAGCTGGCACATCATGCTGCACGCGCTGGTGCTGGCCGATCAGGCCGGGCCCGGGGTGCAGATCGACCGGGTGCTGCGGATGCTGCTGCTGCACGACATCGTCGAGATCGACGCCGGAGACGCGCCGATCCACGGCAACCCCGATCACGAAGAGATGGCCCGCAAGGAGGCCGCCGCGGCCCGGCGACTATTCGGCCTTTTGCCCAACGACCAGGCCCAGGCATTCCGCACTCTGTGGGAAGAGTTCGAGGCCGCCGTAACCCCCGACGCGAAATTTGCCAAGGCGATCGACCGATTCCAGGTCCCGGTGATCAACCTTGAGAACGGCGGCGGCACCTGGCAGGACTACGAGGTCACGCTGGATCAGCTCGACGCCCGCGTCGGCGTTCCGATCCGGCGCGGCGCGCCGGGGCTCTGGGACTGGCTGCGCCCCAGGTTGTTGGCCTTTTTCGCCCGCCGAGACGGCACCGCCTGATCCGATTCGTCTCATTTTTCGGCAGCCGCGCGCCGCCCCGCCCCTTTCCATGCGACATATCGGTATACATAGGTATACCATCTTTCGCCCTGCCGCGAATTGGGGTAAGCCGCGCCCGACTCTCCCTTTTCTCCTTCGCATCACAGGGGCCGCACCGATGACCAAGATCAAGGTGGACAACCCGATCGTCGATATCGACGGCGACGAAATGACCCGGATCATCTGGGATTTCATCAAGACGAAGCTGATCCTGCCCTACCTCGATGTCGACCTGCTGTATTACGACCTGAGCATTCAGGAACGCGACCGCACCGACGACCGGATCACCGTCGATGCCGCGATGAAGATCAAGGAGGTCGGCGTCGGCGTCAAATGCGCCACCATCACCCCCGACGAGGCCCGGGTCGAGGAATTCGGCCTCAAGCGGATGTACCCCAGCCCAAACGGGACCATCCGCAACATCCTGGGCGGCGTGGTGTTCCGCGCCCCGATCATCTGCAGCAACGTGCCGCGGCTGGTGCCGGGCTGGACCAAGCCGATCGTGGTCGGCCGCCATGCCTTTGGCGATCAGTACAAGGCCACCGATTTTCGCTTTCCCGGGGCCGGCAAGATCACCCTGAAATTCGAGGGCGAGGATGGCACCGTAATCGAAAAGGACGTCTATGACGCCCCCTCGGCCGGGGTGACGATGGCGATGTACAACCTCGACCGGTCGATCCTGGATTTCGCCCGCGCCTCGCTGAATTACGGGCTGAACCTGGGCTGGCCGGTGTATCTTTCGACCAAGAACACCATCATGAAGGCCTATGACGGCCGCTTCAAGGATCTGTTCCAGCAGGTCTTCGAAGAGGAGTTCGAGGAAAAGTTCAAGGAAAAGGGCATCTGGTACGAACACCGGCTGATCGACGACATGGTGGCCAGCTCGCTGAAATGGTCGGGCGGCTATGTCTGGGCCTGCAAGAACTATGACGGCGATGTGCAGTCCGATACCGTGGCGCAGGGCTTCGGCTCGCTTGGGATGATGACCTCGCAATTGATGACGCCGGACGGCCAGATCGTCGAGGCCGAGGCGGCGCATGGCACCGTCACCCGCCACTACCGCCAGCATCAGGCTGGCAAGGCCACCTCGACCAATTCCATCGCCTCGATCTACGCCTGGACCGGCGGGCTCAAGCATCGCGCCAAGCTGGACGGCAACTCCGCGCTGCAAAGCTTTGCCGAAACGCTGGAAAAGGTGGTGATCGACACCGTCGAATCCGGCTGGATGACCAAGGATCTGGCGCTGCTGGTGGGGCCGGACCAGAAATGGCTGACCACCATAGGTTTCCTCGAAAAGCTGGACGAAAACCTGAACGCGGCCCTGGCGGGCTGATCCCGGCGGCGGACGGCAGTGGCGATTGACGCCGCCCCTTGCCGGGGGCGGCGTTTTTTCGTTGCCCCGGCGCCCGGATCTCGGGCAGAGGGGAGCGGAGCAACCGACGGAGGCCGCGATGCCCGCGCATTACATTTACCTGATCCTCGCCGTCGCGGCCGAAACCGTGGGGACCACCGCCCTGCAGGCCAGCCAGCAGTTTTCGCGGCTTATGCCCTCGCTGCTGGCGGTGGCGGGATATGCCGTCGCCTTCTACTTCCTGGCGCTCACGCTCAAGGCCATGCCGGTCGGCATCGTCTATGCCATGTGGTCGGGCCTTGGCATCGTGTTCATCGCGCTGATCGGGTTCATCGCCTTTGGCCAGCGGCTGGATCTACCGGCGGTGCTGGGGCTGGCGATGATCATCGGCGGGATCGCGGTGATCAACCTGTTCTCGGGCAGCACCACCCATTGAGCCCGCGCTTTTGCGCTGGCCTTCTGCGGTGCAGCAGGCTATGCGGCCCACAATCCCCGATTTGAGGTTGAGTTTATGGACCTTCGCAATATCGCGATCATCGCACACGTCGACCACGGCAAGACCACGCTGGTGGACGAGTTGCTGAAACAATCCGGCGCTTTCCGTGAAAACCAGGCTGTCGCCGAACGCGCCATGGACAGCAACGACCTGGAGCGCGAGCGCGGCATCACCATCCTTGCCAAGGCGACCTCGGTCGAATGGAAAGGCACCCGGATCAACATCGTCGATACCCCCGGCCACGCCGATTTCGGCGGCGAGGTCGAGCGCATCCTGTCGATGGTCGATGGCGTGGTGCTGCTGGTGGACGCTGCCGAGGGGCCGATGCCGCAGACCAAATTCGTCACCTCCAAGGCGCTGGCGCTGGGCCTGCGCCCGATCGTGGTGCTGAACAAGGTCGACAAGCCCGACGCCGAGCCGGACCGCGCGCTGGACGAGGTGTTCGACCTGTTCGCCTCGCTCGACGCGGATGACGATCAACTCGACTTTCCGCATCTCTACGCCTCCGGCCGCTCAGGCTGGTGCGACGCCGATCTGAACGGCCCGCGCAAGGATCTGCATGCGCTGTTCAACCTTGTCGTCAACCACGTGCCGGCACCGAAGCAGATCAAGCATCAGGACGAGGATTTCCGGATGCTGGCGACCACGCTGAGCTCCGACCCCTTTGTCGGCCGCATCCTGACCGGCCGGATCGAGACCGGCCGCGTCAAGGTCGGCCAGACGGTGCAGGCCCTGTCCCGCATCGGCCAGAAGATCGAACAATTCCGGGTGACCCGGGTGCAGGCGTTTCGCGGCCTTGGCCAGAGCGACATCGACGAGGGCGAAGCCGGCGATATCGTGTCGCTGGCCGGCATGCAAAAGGCCACCGTGGCCGACACCATCTGCGCGCTGGCCGTGAGCGAACCGCTGGACGCCCAGCCGATCGACCCGCCGACCATCACCGTTACCTTCGGCATCAACGACAGCCCGCTGGCGGGCCGCGACGGCAAGAAGGTGCAATCCCGCGTGATCCGCGAACGACTGATGAAAGAAGCCGAGAGCAACGTCGCCATCAAGATCGCCGACACGCCGGGCGGCGAGGCCTTCGAGGTCTCGGGCCGCGGCGAGCTGCAGATGGGCGTGCTGATCGAGAACATGCGCCGCGAAGGATTCGAGCTGTCGATCTCGCGTCCGCAGGTGATCATGCGCGAAGAGGACGGCCAGAGGCTGGAGCCGATCGAAGAGGTCACCGTCGACGTCGACGACGAGTACTCCGGCGCGGTGATCGAGAAACTCACCGGCACGCGCAAGGGCGACCTGGTCGAGATGCGCCAGAACGCCGGCAAGACCCGGCTTGTCGCCCATGTCCCTTCGCGCGGGCTGATCGGCTATCATGGCGAGTTTCTGACCGACACCCGCGGCACCGGCGTGCTGAACCGCGTGTTCCATGCCTGGGCGCCCTACAAGGGGCCGATCCCCGGGCGGCGCCAGGGCGTGCTGATCTCGATGGAGGACGGGGAGGCGGTGGCCTATGCGCTGTGGAACCTGGAGGAGCGCGGCAAGCTCTTCATCGGGGCGCAGGCCAAGGTCTATCAGGGTATGATCATCGGCGAGCACAGCCGCGACAACGATCTTGAGGTCAACCCGCTCAAGGGCAAGAAGCTGACCAACGTGCGGGCCTCGGGCACCGACGAGGCGGTGAAACTGACCACCCCGATAACGCTGTCGCTGGAAGAGGCCATTGCCTATATCAACGACGACGAGCTGGTGGAGGTAACGCCGAACGCGATCCGGCTGCGCAAAAGGTTCCTCGACCCGCATGAGCGCAAGCGGGCCTCGAAGTCCAACTGAACCGTATCACATTGATTCCGAAAAGGGGCGCGGTCACCGCGCCCCTTTTTTCATTTGCTCATGGCACGTCCCGCAGATTCGACGGCACGCGCCCGCCGACTCTCCGTTTTCCGACCCTATGACTTTCGTTTATGACACCGAAAACCAGCCTTTTGCCCAATATCTCGGGCCGACTGCCCCCTCTACCTCATGGGTGTCGCCGCCATTGACGCGGCACATCACGCAACCCAAGCAACGAGGGCTTATACCATGAAACGTATCACCTTTTATCACCGCACCCTGTCCCTGACGGCCGCCATGATGCTGGCGACGTCCCTGTCTGCACAGGCTGGCAACCCGGAGGTGGCGGCCGAAGGCAACGCCCGGGCCCAGGTCCGGGCCGAAACCGGCCTGTCGGGCGGAACGGCGCAAGCGGACGCTTCGGGCAACCTGGCCGCCAGCCAGTCGGCGACCTTCGCGTCGTCCGACAGCACGATCAAGGCCGGGGTGCAGACCAGGGCCCGGAGCCGCGAAAGCACCGCGATCACCTCCGAGCACCAGGTTTCGGTCCAGGCCCGGTCCGGCCTGAGGGGACGGCTCTCCGCCGCCGGTAAGAGCGGCTCAGAGATCGCCGCAAAGGCCCAGGCCAAGGGCAAGGCCGGCCTGGAGGCCGCCGCCGGCCTTGTTTCTGACGGAGTCGCCCGGGGCCGGGCCGGCCTTGACGCCGTCGCCGATGCCGTGGCCCGCGGGAACGTGACCGGCCAGGCGGCGGCGGGTGCCGGCGTGTCCGGCGGCGCCACACTTGGCGCGTCCGCCCTGGGTGGCGCCAATGCCGCAGCCGGCGTTTCCGGCGCGGCCGGAGCCGGCATCGGCGGCCTGGGTGCCGCCGCCGGGGCCGCGGGTGCGGCGGGTACCGGCATCGGTATCGGCGGATAACCGCAGCACCACGATTCGGGCGCGGGCATTGACAGCCCGCGCCCCTCTATCGTACCCGAACAGTCTCTTGACGAGGTCGCCGCCGTGAACCGCCTTTCCGCACTTGCCCTTCTTGCCCTGCTGGCCTGGCATCAGCCCGCCCTGGCCGGACAGGAAATCGCCGACCCGGTCGTCGCGCGAATCGAGGCCGAAGGCTACACGGTATCGGATGTCCGGCGGACTTGGCTGGGGCGGATCGTGATCACCGCGCGAAGCGCGACCTACCTGCGCGAAACCGTCCTGAACCGAACCTCGGGCGAGGTGCTGCGCGATCAACTGTTCCCGCTCGACGACAGCGCCCCCATTCCCCCCACCATCCCTGATCCGGCCACCCCCGATGATGCGCCCGATGATGCCGGCGACACGCTGACCGATGTTCCCGACGTTTCGGGAACCCTGGGCGGTGCGGTTGGTGCCGGCGTCGGAGGGATCGGCGGGGTTGGCGGTTCGGCTGGGGTTGGCGGGATCGGCGGGATCGGCGAATGAACCCGGCTTCCTGTTCCGACCGATGCGGCAGCGACGCCCATCGCAGGGTCGCAGCGTGTTGACCCGGCCTGTCGTTGTATGGGGTCTGGTCGTGATCCAGGCCTTTTGCGGGGCCTATTTCCTGTGGGAAATCCTTGCCTCGATCCTGGGCCTTCCGACCCTTCCGCTGCGCTGGCGGACCCGGGAACTGGTCGAGATCGGCGCCAGCCTCGGCCTGGTGATCGGGGCCGGGCTCGGCGTGGGTTTGGCCCGCACCGCCGGGCGCGAAATGCGGCGCGCCGAATCCGCGCGCCGGCTGACATCCGGTGAATTCACCAAGGTCGTGCAGGCCTATTTCGACCGCCTGTCGCTGACCCCGGCGGAAACCGAGGTCGCCTGGTTCCTGTTGAAAGGAATGTCGCAGTCGGAAATTGCCGGGCTGCGCAACACGCGCGAAGGCACCGTCAAGGCGCAATGCACCGCAATCTACCGCAAGGCAGGTGTCACGGGAAAATCGCAGCTGTTTTCCCTGCTGGTCGAGGATGTGCTGCTTTAAGCCGCTACTCGCTGGTCTCCACCACCATCAATTCGCGCTCGGAGGCGCCGCGCGCGTGGCTCAGCGCCTCCTGATAGTCCGGCGAATTGTAGCAGTCCACCGCAGCCTCCACCGTCGGGAACCTGGCCACCACGTTGCGCGGCCGTTCCTTGCCCTCGAGCTGAACGAACTTGCCGCCCCGGGCGATGAATTCGCCGCCGTGCTTGGCGATTGCCGGACCGGCCAGCTCGGCGTATTTGCCATAGGCCTCGGCGTCGGTCACCGTCACATGCGCAATCCAGAGTGCAGCCATCTTATCCCTCCAACACCTGTTCCGCCGCGCGGATCGCCGCGTCGGCCTTGCTGATATCATTGCCGCCGCCCTGGGCCATGTCGGGCCGACCGCCGCCGCCCTTGCCGCCGAGCGCCTCGACCGCCGGGCGCAGCAGATCCGGCGCCTTGATCTTGTCGGTCAGATCATCGGTCACTCCCGCGGCCACAGCCACCTTGCCGCCGGTATCGGCGATCAGCAGCACCACGCCGCTGCCCAGCCGCGCCTTGTGCTCGTCGATCAGCGGCGGCAGATCCTTGCCAGTCACGCCGGTGAGGATCTGCGCGAGGAACTTCACCCCGCGAATGTTCTTGGCCTCCGGCGCCGCCTGCCCGCCACCGGCCATCGCCAGGTCGCGGCGCAACTGAGCAAGCTCGTTGCTGAGTTCCTTGATCCTGGCCTGATCGGCGCGCACCCGGTCGACGATCTGTTCTGGGGCGGTCTTCAACTCGCCCTGCAATTCGGAGAGGAGCTGACGCATCCGCGCCGTATAGGTCTGCGCGCCCTGCCCTGTCAGCGCCTCGATCCGGCGTACCCCGGCGCTGCTGGCGCTGTCACCGAGCAGAACGAACTCACCGATATCGCCGGTGCGCCTGACATGGGTGCCGCCGCAAAGCTCCAGCGAATAGGTTCGCCCGTCGCCGCCCTTGCCGGAGCCCGGTTGCTCGCCCATCGAGACGACGCGTACCTCGTCGCCGTATTTCTCACCAAAGAGCGCCTGCGCGCCCAGGTCCCGGGCATCGTCGGGCGTCATGATCCGGGTTTCCACCGGCGCGTTCTGGCGGATGTAGTCGTTGACCTCGGCCTCGACCCGCTCCAGCTCCTCGTCTGACAGCGCCTTGGCATGGCTGAAATCGAACCGCAGCCGGTCGGCGGCATTGAGCGAGCCGCGCTGCGCCACGTGATCCCCCAACGCATGGCGCAGCGCCTCGTGCAGCAGGTGGGTGGCCGAGTGGTTGGCGCGGATCGCGGTCCGGCGGGCATGATCGACCTCCAGCACCGCCGCGGCGCCCCTGGCGATCTCGCCCTCTGTCACTTCGGCGAAATGGATGAAGACGCCCGCGCTCTTTCGGGTGTCGGTCACCCGGGCGAGGCCACCCTCGGTGCGGATCACGCCGGTATCGCCCACCTGGCCGCCAGACTCGGCGTAAAACGGGGTCTGGTTCAGGGCGATCTGCACGGTCTCGCCGGCCTTGGCGCGCTCGACCCCGTCGCCGTCGCGCACCAGCGCCACGATCTGCCCCTCGGCGCTCTCGGTGTCGTAGCCGAGGAAATCGGTCGTGCCCTGGTGTTCGGCGATGTCGTACCAGATCGTCGCGTCGGCGGATTCGCCCGAGCCGGCCCAGGCGGCGCGCGCCTTGGCCTTCTGCTCGGCCATCGCCTCGTCAAAGCCCTCGGTATCGACCACCCGGCCCTTTTCACGCAGCGCATCCTGGGTCAAATCGAGCGGAAAGCCGTAGGTATCGTACAATTTGAACGCCGCCTGCCCCGGCAGCGCGGCCTCCTCGGGCAGATCCGCAAGCTCATCGTCCAGCAACTTCAGCCCGCGGTCCAGCGTCTGCTTGAACCGGGTTTCCTCCAGTTGCAGCGTTTCCTCGATCAGCGCCTGCGCCCGGCCCAGTTCCGGATAGGCCGCGCCCATCTGGCGCACCAGCGCCGGCACCAGCCGGTGCATCAGCGGATCTCTGGTGCCCAAAAGGTGCGCATGCCGCATCGCCCGGCGCATGATCCGACGCAGCACGTAGCCGCGGCCGTCGTTCGCGGGCATCACCCCGTCGGCAATCAGGAAAGAGGTCGAGCGCAGATGGTCGGCGATCACCCGGTGATGCACGCTGCCGTCGCCATCGGGATCGGTGCCGGTGGCATCGGCGCTGGCTTCGATCAGGCTGCGCATCAGATCGGTGGCGTAGTTGTCGTTGGTACCCTGTAGCAGCGCGGCCACCCGCTCGATCCCCATGCCGGTGTCGATCGACTGTGCCGCCAGCTCGCGGCGGCTGCCGTCCTCGAACTGCTCGTATTGCATGAAGACCAGGTTCCAGATCTCGACAAAGCGATCGCCGTCCTCATCCGGGCTGCCCGGAGGGCCGCCCCAGTGCTGCTCTCCATGGTCGTAGAAGATCTCGGTGCAGGGGCCGCAGGGGCCGGTGGCGCCCATCATCCAGAAATTGTCATTGGTCGGGATGCGGATGATCCGGTCGTCGGAGAACCCGGCGACCTTTTTCCAGATCTCGGCCGCCTCGTCATCGGTGTGGTAGACCGTGACCAGGAGCTTGTCGCGGTTGATGCCGTATTCCCTGGTGATCAGTTCCCAGGCAAAGCGGATCGCGTCATCCTTGAAGTAATCCCCGAAGGAGAAATTGCCCAGCATCTCGAAAAACGTATGGTGGCGGGCGGTATAGCCGACGTTGTCCAGGTCGTTGTGCTTGCCGCCCGCGCGCACGCATTTCTGCGCCGTGGCGGCGCGTTTGTAATCGCGGTGCTCGACCCCGGTGAACAGGTTCTTGAACTGAACCATGCCGGCATTGGTGAACATCAGCGTGGGGTCGTTGCGCGGCACCAGCGGGCTGCTGTCCACGACCTCGTGCCCCTGCTTGGCGAAATAGGTCAGAAAGGTCGATCGAATGTCGTTCAACGTGGGCATTGCATGTCTCTTGGCGGGCTGAATGGGTGGCCGGGAAACCCGGTTTGCGCAGGTTTATCCCCCCACCTCCGCACTGTCCACAGCCGGCGCACCCATCCTGCAAACCGGCCCCGCGAACGGGCGATGCAAACGGGGCGCGCCGAACCGGCACGCCCCGTGGTCATTCGGATCTCCGGCCGCAAGGAATCGGCCCGGGCGCCTTTGGTTCAGGCCTCGAGGATATTATCGTCTTCGTCGCCCGAGGATCCGATATGGAAATCCAGCCCATGGGCGGCGCGGATCTTGTCCTCGATCTCCAGCGCGGTGGCACCGTGTTCGCGCAGGAACTGCTTGGCGTTCTCGCGCCCCTGACCGATACGTTCGTCGCCATAGCTGAACCAGGACCCGGACTTGTTGACCACACCCGCCGCAACGCCGAGATCCAGCAATTCGCCCATCTTCGAGATGCCCTCGCCATACATGATGTCGAATTCCACCTGCTTGAACGGCGGCGCAACCTTGTTCTTGACCACCTTGACCCGCGTGGCGTTGCCGACCACCTCGTCGCGGTCCTTGATCGAGCCGATGCGGCGAATGTCCAGCCGGACCGAAGAGTAGAACTTGAGCGCATTGCCGCCCGACGTTGTCTCCGGGCTGCCGAACATCACGCCGATCTTCATCCTGATCTGGTTGATGAAGATCACCATGCAGTTGGACCGGCTGATCGAACCGGTCAGCTTGCGCATCGCCTGGCTCATCAGCCGGGCCTGCACGCCGACGCTGGAATCGCCCATGTCGCCCTCCAGCTCCGACTTCGGAGTCAGCGCGGCAACCGAATCGACGACAACCATGTTCACCGCGCCCGAGCGCACCAGCGTGTCGGTGATTTCCAGAGCCTGCTCGCCGGTGTCGGGCTGCGAAATCAGCAGTTCGTCCAGATCCACGCCCAGCTTGCGGGCATAAAGCGGATCCAGCGCATGTTCGGCATCGACAAAGGCACAGACGCCACCCTTTTTCTGCTGTTCGGCGATGCAGTGCAGGGTCAGCGTGGTCTTGCCCGAGCTTTCCGGCCCATAGATCTCGACGATGCGCCCCATCGGCAACCCGCCGATGCCGAGCGCGATATCCAGCCCGAGCGAGCCGGTGGAACTGACCTCGATCTCCGGCAGCGGGTTGTCACCGCCCAGTTTCATGATCGACCCCTTGCCGAACTGCCGTTCAATCTGGGCCAGCGCGCTTTCCAACGCCTTTTGCTTGTCCGCGCTCTGCTTGCTGCTCATCGTCAGAAGATCCGCCATAATCCCGTTCACCTTTCTTATTGTCACACCCGGACCCGGGCGGCAATCGTCGGTTTGTTCACCCCTTGTTCCTTATGGGGGTAAAGAGAGAACATATCAATGGAAAACTTGCACCCCGAAACTCTTTCGCAATTGAGTTAAATTTGCGTTTACGGCAGTCTTGGGCATCTCATCGGGAAAGGGTACAAGGTTAGATGCTTGTTTTTCATAAGGAACGTCTTGTCTTCCTTTCGGTTCCGAAAACCGGGACGACGGCCTATGAGACCGCCCTGAGGGATCGCGCCGATATCGTCATTTCCGATCCCCCGGAACTGAAACACGCGCCGGTCTACCGCTACAACCGGTTCTTCCGCCCGATGTTCGAGAAGGTCTGCCATACCGAGATGGAGACTCTGGCCGTGATGCGCGACCCCATCAGCTGGCTGGGAAGCTGGTATCGCTACCGCCGCCGCCCCTTCATGCAGGGAAATCCCAACTCGACCCACGACGTGAGCTTCGACGATTTCGTCGCCGCCTATCTCAAGGGCGAGAAGCCCGGGTTTGCCAATGTCGGCAGCCAGGCCAAGTTTCTTGAGCCGCGCCCAAACGGGGTGCGCGTGACCCATCTGTTCCGCTACGAGGATCAGCCGGCGCTGGTCCGGTTTCTGGAGGCGCGCCTCGGCACCCGGATCGAAACCGCGCGCGAGAACGTCTCGCCGACGATGGACCTGGTCCTTTCGCCCTCGGTCGAGGCCCGCCTGCGCCGCAAATGCGCCGAGGAGTTCGCGCTCTACGACAGCATCGGCTGACGCCCATGTTTCACCGCCTTGCCGCCGCCGGTCTCAGTGCATCTGTTCGTACACGGTTTCGGCCAACTGGGTGAGAGAGAAGGGTTTGGGCAGAAACACCGAGTTTGGAACCTCCGGCTCCGCCTCGCCGAAGGCCCCCTCGGCATAGCCCGAGACAAAGACCACCCGCACCTCGGGGCGCTGTTCGCGGGCCTTGCGGACCCAGCTTGGCCCGTCCATACCGGGCATCACCACATCGGTGACGAAGACATCCACCCTCAGCAGCGGATCATCGAGCATCTGCAGAGCATCCTCGGCCGATTCCGCCTCGAGCACGGTATAGCCGCGCAGGCGCAGCGCACGGGCGGCAAAGGCCCGCACCGGCGCCTCGTCCTCGACCAGCAGGACCACGCCATCGCCCTGGTGCGACGCGGTGCCGGACGGGGCCGCGACGGCCGGCATTTCGGCGTCGCTTCGGTTGAACGCGGGGAAGAACAGGGTGAATTCGGTGCCGCTTCCCTCGACACTGTCGACGAAGATGAACCCGCCGGTCTGTTTGATGATGCCATAGGCGGTCGACAGGCCGAGCCCGGTGCCCTCGCCCGGGCGCTTGGTGGTGAAAAACGGCTCGAACACCTTCGGCATGTCGTCGCCGGGGATTCCCACCCCCTCGTCCCGCACCTTGACGGTCACGTAGTCCCCCGGCGGCACCATTGCCCGGTCGCGCCGCATCGGCTCGTCCAGGGTCACCACCTCGGTCTCGATCCGGATCTCCCCCCCTTGCGGCATAGCATCGCGGGCATTCACCACCAGGTTCATCAGAACCTGCTCCAGCTGCCGCTTGTCGGCCCGGATCGGGCGCAGCACCGGATCGTGGCTGAGCGTCAGGGTCACCTTCTCGCCCACCAGCCGGTTCAGCAGATGGGTCAGGTCCGACAGCGTATCGCGCAGGTCCAGCACCTCGGGCCGGAGCGTCTGCTTGCGCGAAAAGGCGAGCAATTGCCCCACCAGCGCCGCCGCCCGGTTGGCGTTCTGGCGGATCTGCTCCAGATCGCCGAAATCCTGATCGCCCTGGTCGTGGCGCAGCAGAAGCAGGTCGCAATGCCCCGAAATCGCTGTCAGCAGGTTGTTGAAATCATGCGCGATTCCGCCGGCGAGTTGGCCGATCGCCTGCATCTTCTGGCTCTGGACGAATTGGGCCTCCAGAGTCTTCAGTTCGGTGGCATCGTTCAGCACCGCGATCAGGATCGAGGTTCCGTTCTCGACCACCCGGCTCAGGCTGACCTGGACAAAGATCTCCTTGTCCTTGCGCGTCAGCCGAAGGAACTCCGATGTCTGCCCGGCCCCCCGGTCCGCCGCGGTTTCGCGCAGCCAATCCATCAAGGGACGGCCCAGACCCTGCATCATGGAATCCAGCGTCGCATTCTCGCCGGGCGCCCCCCCCAGCAGATCGACCGCCAGTCGGTTGGCGGCGAGGATTCGGCCATCCGTTCCCACCTTGAGCATCGCCACCGGCAGAGTCTCGAATCCCGATGCGCGCGTCTCCCCGCCCGCCCCCTCGGACGGCAGGAAAAACAGCTCGCGCCGCCCGGCGCTGCCGGAAAACTCGGCCACCAGCACGTCGCGCAACCCCTCCCTGGTCGACATCACGTTGACCTTGCCGGGACTCAGCGGCAACGACGGAAACAGCCGGTCCAGCGATTTCACCCGCTGCCCGGCCAGTGCCCGTGCCGCCTCGTTCATGAAGAGCACGGTTCCGGACCGCCCCAGCGAGATCAGCGGCACCGGGAAGGTCGCCGCGCTGGCGCCGGCGTGCGGTCGTTCCGACATGTCCTCGACCCGCCACAAAAAGCCCTGTTTCCCGGTCCGGTGCACCGCCAGCCGGACGTGGCCGCGCCGCGTCACGATATCCTCATGCGCGGCCCCGTTCTGTTCCGCGTGGCGCTGCAACCGGAACAGGACCGACGAGGGATTGGCAAGTACCCCGCGCAGGGTGGCGGCCAGCGTTTCGCTTTCGGTTTCGGGAAACAGGGCCTCGGCGGCGGCGTTGCGGGCCAGGATCGCGCCATCGGCATCGGTGATGATACTGGCCGCAGCGTCGTTCTCGATGAAGCCCTCCAGCATGTCATTGGCGATGTCCAGCCCGCGCCGCGCCACCAGCCGCCGCAGCGCCATCCCCAGGCTGACCGCGACCAGGGTCACCCCCGCGACGGTCAGCATCCGGGCGGGCAACCCGGGCGGCAGCATCCACACCCCGCCCGCCAACAGGCAGACCGCCAGCACCAGTACGGCAGCGACGCGCGCCTGCTCCGGCGCGGGAAGAGGAAGAAGCGTTCTGGCGTTGATCGGGCGGCTGGTCACATTCTGGCTCCGTCCGTGGGGATTCGTTACCACCCATTTCGCGGCACAGCGGTTAAACCCGGTTTAACGCGCTGATTTTCCACCCAAAGGCGATTATGCCCGGTCCGCGGCACGGGTCAAGTGCGCCGAGAAGAACCCGTCATGCCCGTCGGCAACCGGCCACGAATGTTGCCAGGTGCAGCGCCAGCCGGGATGTCGGTCCAGAAAACCGGCGATCTGATCGCCGTTTTCCCGCGCCAGCAGCGAACAGGTGGCATAGGCCAGCACGCCTCCCGGCGCGACCAGATCGGCGGCCCGGTCGAGGATTTCGGCCTGCGTCGCGGCCAGATCGTCCAGCATGTCCGGCGTCAGGCGCCACTTGCCCTCCGGCGCGCGCCGCCACGCACCACTGCCGGAACAGGGCACGTCGCCGAGCACCAGGTCGAAGGGCGCCTCGCGTGCAATGCCGTCCGCGTCCAGCAGATCGACCGCCAGCCCCGCACGCCCGGCGCGGTCCGGCAGATCGCGCATCCGCTGGGGCGCGGCGTCATGGGCAAACAGCGTCACCTTCGCCCGCGCCCCGATGGCCAGCGTCTTGCCGCCGCCGCCGGCGCAGTAATCCAGCACCCGCTCGCCCCCGGCCAGCGGCAGCGCCTCGACCAATGCCTGGCTGGCGGCGTCCTGCAACTCCACCAGCCCGTCGCGGTAGGCCGCGCAGTTGCGGATGCGCCGCGCCCCCGCCAGAACCTCAAGCGCGGTATCCGCCGAGGCGGCGGGCTGCGTCCCGACCCCTTCGGCGGCCAGTGCTGCGGCCGCCGCATCGCGGTCCGTCCTAGCCAGGTTGACGCGCAGGAACACGGGCGCGCGGTGTTGCAACGCACGGGCGCAGGTCTCGGCCGCCGCGCCGAGGCTGTCGCGGAACGCGGTCCAGAGCCAGTCGGGGATGTCCAGCACCTCGGGCCCCTCGGCCGGTGGCTTCCCGGCCGCGCGCTCTTCTTCGGTGAGCGGCGCCGGGGCATAACCCTGGCCGGAAAAGAGCGTATCGGGATCCACCCCGTCGCGGCGGCAGGCCCCCAGGATCAGCGCCCGGCCGGTCTCGCCGCCGCCAAGCGCCGCCAGGGAACGGCGACACCGCAGCACGTCAAAGACATGATCGCGCACCGCCGCGCGGTCCTTGGAACCGGCAAAGCGGCTGCGCCGCGCCCAGCCGGTCAGAGCCTGTTCGGCGGGTGTTCCGGCAAGGTTGGCATCAAGGATCTCGATCGCGGCCTGCATCCGCGCCGCCGGGGTCATCGCGAAAGGCTCCGGCAACCCGGGCCCCTGGCGGCCGGACGCGGGGCTGCCCCTGCCCGGATCATCCGGCGCTCACCGACCATCCGCGCAAGGGCCGCATCGGCCCGAAATCGCGCAATGCCGATCACCGCCCGGTTCATCCGATGCGATAGTTTGGCGACTCGCGGGTGATCTGCACGTCGTGCACATGACTTTCCTTCAGCCCCGCGCCGGAGATCCGCACGAATTTGCAGTTGCTGCGCATTTCCTCGACGGTGGCGCAGCCGGTATAGCCCATCGCCGCGCGCAACCCCCCGACCAGTTGGTGGATCACCGCGTTGGCGGTTCCCTTGTAGGGCACCTGCCCCTCGATCCCCTCGGGCACCAGCTTGTCGCTGGCAGCATCCTTCTGGAAATACCGGTCGGCAGACCCGCGCGCCATCGCGCCGAGCGAGCCCATGCCGCGATAGGATTTGAAGCTGCGGCCCTGGTAGAGGATCACCTCGCCCGGGCTCTCGTCGGTGCCGGCGATCATGCTGCCGACCATGGCGCAGGAGGCGCCGGCGGCGATCGCCTTGGCGAAATCGCCGGAGAACTTGATGCCGCCATCGGCGATCACCGGCACGTTACCGGCGGCGCTGGCGCAATCCATGATCGCGGTCAGCTGCGGCACGCCCACCCCGGCGACCATCCGCGTGGTGCAGATGCTGCCCGGCCCGATACCGACCTTGACCGCATCCGCGCCCGCATCGATCAGCGCTCGGGTGGCCTCGGCGGTGGCGACATTGCCGGCGATCACCTGGACCTCGTTCGACAGCGATTTCACCCGCCGCACTGCCTCGATCACGCCCGCCGAATGGCCGTGCGCGGTATCGACCACGATCACGTCCGCCCCGGCATCGATCAATTCGCCCGACCTCTCGAATCCGGCATCGCCGACCGAGGTGGCCGCCGCCACCCGCAACCGGCCGAGATGGTCCTTGCAGGCGGTCGGGTTCAACACCGCCTTTTCGGTGTCCTTGAGGGTGAGCAGCCCGGTCAGTTTTCCCTCGCCATTGGTGACCAGCAGCTTCTCGATCCGCCGCCCCTTCATCAGGCTGATCGCCTCCTCGCGGTCGGCCGGCTCGCGCAGGATCGCCAGGTTATCGGAGGTCATCATAACATGCACCGGCGTCTCGTCGCTGGTGGCAAAGCGCATGTCGCGGTTGGTGACGATGCCGACCACGCGACCCTTCTCGTCGACCACCGGAAACCCGGTAAAGCCGTAGCGCTCGCACAGTGCCTTGGCGTCGGCCAGCGTCTGCTTGGGGGTCAGGGTGATCGGGTTGTAGACGATGCCGCTCTCGAACCGCTTGACCCGCCGGACCTCCTGCGCCTGTGCCAGGGTGTCGAGGTTCTTGTGGATTACCCCGATTCCCCCGGCCTGGGCCATGGCGATGGCCATGCGCGATTCCGTCACCGTATCCATCGCAGAGGACAGCAGCGGGATGTTCATCCGGATCGTCCGGGTCACCTGCGTCGCGGTATCCGCCGTGGACGGCAGAACCGAGGAGGCCCCGGGAACAAGCAAAACATCATCGAAGGTCAGCGCCTCACGAATCTCCATAGGACATCTCCTGGCATGGCATCGTTTGGCGCTTCCCTATTACATGGAAGGCCGAAAGAGAAAAGGCCAATTCGCCCCTTGCCGCCGCGGCGCATTGGTCGCAGCCTGAGCCGACAGACCCAACCGGCGGAGCACGGCGCGATGACAACCCACGACTACGACAAGGGCCGCCTCAACCTGCCCTTCGTCGGCATCCCGACCTTCGGCAAGCGGCCCTATGTGCAGGACTGGTCGGCGATCGAGGCCGACGCGGCGATCCTCGGCGCGCCGTATGACTTCGGCACCCAGTGGCGCGCCGGCGCGCGGTTCGGCCCGCGCGGGGTGCGCGAGGCGAGCACGCTGTTCAGCTTCGGCCATGCCGGCGCCTATGACCACGAGGACGACAGGACCTATCTCGGCCCCGATATCCGCATCGTCGATATCGGCGATGCCGACATCGTCCATACCGACACCGCGAAAAGCCATGCCAACATCGAGACCGGCGTGCGCGCCATCCTCGACGCCGGCGCCCTGCCGGTGACCATCGGCGGAGACCATTCGATCACCATCCCCTGCATCAATGCGTATCAAGGCCGCGGCGAGATCCACGTGCTGCAGATCGACGCGCACCTCGATTTCGTCGATGAACGCCACGGGGTGCGCCACGGTCACGGCAGCCCGATGCGCCGCGCCGCCGATCATGATTACGTGACCGGGCTGACCCAACTTGGCATCCGCAACGTCTCCTCGACCACGAAAGAGGGCTATGACGACGCCCGCAAGATGGGCTCGGACATCCTGTCGGTGCGGCAGGTGCGCGCGCTGGGGCCCGAGGCCACCGCAGCACGCATTCCGCAAGGTGCGCGGGTTTATATCACCATCGACATCGACGGCTTCTGCCCCTCGATCGCGCCGGGCACCGGCACCCCCAGCCACGGCGGGTTCCTCTATTACGAGGTGATTGAGATCCTGCAGCGGGTGGCGCAGAGCCATGAGATCGTCGGCATCGACCTGGTCGAGGTCGCCCCGCCCTATGATCCGGCCGAGGTGACCTCGGTCCTGGCCGCGCAGGTGCTTCTGAACCTTCTCGGCTACGTCTTCGAGGGCGCCAACGGGGGCGGCAACGGGCCGGCGTGACGCGGCCAGACCGGGATTTGCCGCATCCGCCCTTTCGCCCAGGCCGCAAAAGGGTAAGTTGCCCCTGCGCGAACACCCAACAATTACAGGCCGATCATGAGCACCGATCCCCTCGTCGTCTTCACCCCCTCCGGCAAACGCGGGCATTTCCCCAAGGACACCCCGGTCCTGACCGCCGCGCGCCAGCTCGGAGTCGATCTGGATTCGGTCTGCGGCGGGCGCGGCATCTGTTCGAAATGCCAGGTCACCCCGTCCTATGGCGAATTTCCCAAACATGGTGTCACCGTGCGCGAGGGCGCGCTGTCGGAGTGGAACGCTGTCGAGCAACGCTATGACGACAAGCGCGGGCTGAAGCCGGGGCGCCGGCTGGGCTGTCAGGCGACGATCCAGGGCGACGTGGTGATCGACGTGCCCCCCGAAAGCCAGGTTCACCGCCAGGTGGTGCGCAAGGCCGCCGCCGTGCGCGCCATCACCATGGACCCGGCCACGCGGCTGTTTTTCGTCGAGGTGGACGAACCCGACATGCATTCGCCCACCGGCGATCTGGAGCGGTTGGAACGCGCCCTGCGCGAGCAATGGGGGATCGAGAGCGTTACCGCCGATCTGACCCTGCTGTCGAAACTCCAGCCCACCCTGCGCAAGGGAAAGTGGCAGGTCACCGTTGCGCTCTACCGCGATCACGCCGGCGGCGCCGCTCGCATCACCGAGATCTGGCCCGGGTTGCACGAGGGCGGGCTTTACGGGCTGGCCATCGACCTCGGCTCGACCACCATCGCCGCGCATCTGACCGATCTGGACACCGGCGCGGTGATCGCCTCCTCCGGCATCATGAACCCGCAGATCCGCTTCGGCGAGGACCTGATGAGCCGGGTCTCCTACGCGATGATGAACCCCGGCGGCGACAAGGAGATGACGGCGGCGGTGCGCGAGGCACTAAACGACCTGACCCGCACCATCGCCGAAGAGGGTAACATCGACCCGGGCCTGATCCTGGAAACGGTGTTCGTCTGCAACCCGGTGATGCATCACCTGCTGCTGGGCCTCGACCCGGTAGAGCTGGGACAGGCGCCCTTTGCGCTGGCCTCCTCCGATTCCATGCGGCTGGGCGCGCTGGAGATGGGGCTTGACGCGATGAACCCGCGCGCGCGCATATACCTGCTGCCCTGCATCGCGGGCCACGTGGGGGCGGACGCCGCCGCCGTGGCGCTGTCGGAGCAACCGGGCAAGTCCGAGGACCTGGTGCTGATCGTGGACGTGGGCACCAACGCCGAGCTGCTGCTGGGTAACAAGACCCGCGTGCTCGCCTGTTCCTCGCCCACCGGCCCGGCCTTCGAGGGGGCACAGATCAGCGCCGGCCAACGCGCCGCGCCCGGCGCCATCGAACGGGTCGAGATCGACCCGGAGACCAAGGAGCCGCGTTTCAAGGTGATCGGCTGCGAGTTGTGGTCGACCGATCCCGGCTTTGACGCCGCCACTGCGACCACCGGCATCACCGGTATCTGCGGCTCGGGCATCATCGAGGCGGTGGCGGAAATGCGCATCGCGGGGCTGGTCGACGGCTCCGGCCTGATCGGATCGGCCGAGCAGACCGGCACTCCCCGCTGCCTGCCCGAGGGACGCACGCATTCCTACCTGATCCACGATGCCAGCGATCAGGGCGGGCCACGCATCACCGTCACCCAGGGCGACATCCGCGCCATCCAGCTGGCCAAGTCGGCGCTTTATGCCGGCGCGCGCCTGCTGATGGACGAGATGGGCGTGGACAAGGTGGACCGCGTGGTGCTCGCCGGGGCATTCGGCGCGCATATCTCGACAAAGCACGCCATGGTTCTGGGCATGATCCCCGACGCGCCGCTCGACAAGGTCACCAGCGCCGGCAACGCCGCCGGGACCGGGGCGCGCATCGCGCTGTGCAACATCGCCGCGCGCGCCGAGATCGAGAGAACCGTGCGCGAGATCACCAAGGTGGAAACCGCGATCGAGCCGAAGTTCCAGGAGCATTTCGTCGCCGCCAACGCCATCCCGCACAAGACCGACCCGTTTCCGGAACTGGCAAAGGTGGTGCAATTGCCCAGCCCCAGTTTCAACGCCGGCGGAGGGGGCGAGTCTGGTGGACGACGCCGCCGTCGGCGCGGGTGACCGCCCCTTCGGGGCGGGCCTCCGGCGGGAGTATTTCGGGCCAGAAAAAGACCTGCCAGCGTTGGCCTGAGATTTCGCGGTGGAGGTGCCGCTGCGTGAGCGGACATGCCGGCCGATCCGCCCGCTTCGCCCCTTGACGCGCCCGCACGCCGGGCGTATTTCGGACCTTCAGAGCGCGGGTATGGTGAAAAGGTATCACGCGAGCTTCCCAAGCTTAAGTTACGAGTTCGATTCTCGTTACCCGCTCCAGGCCCTCCTCAACATAGACTAACCTGATCGACCGAGCCACAGGCATGCGCCTGACGCGCCGCCGCGCTTGCCCGATAGCGCCCGCGACATGCCCAAGACCGGCCCCCCAGATCCCGGCCGCCGCTTGCGTCCCCTCCCCCTCGGAGGGGGAGGGTCAGGGAGGGGGCATGCTCAAAGAAATGAGGGGGAACGCTCAAAGAAAAAGGCGCCAGCGGCGCCTTTCGCGATCTTCCTTGAGGGTTTCCGAGACGGGCCCTTGCCAGGGCTCCGCCCGTTCGGCCCTGAAACCGTCCCCCGGACGGTTTCCGAGACGGGCCTCACCCCTCCTGCAGCAGGTCGCCGTAGAGCTCGCGCAGGGTCCGCTTGAGCACCTTGCCGGTGGCATTGAGCGGCAGCGCCTCGGTGAACACCACACGGTCGGGGATCTGCCAGCCGGCGATCTTGTCCTCGTAATAGGCGCGCAGCTCGTCCTCGGTCACGGTTTCCCCTTCGGCGGGCACGGCGACCAGCACCGGGCGCTCGTCCCATTTCGGGTGCGGCACACCGATCACCGCCGCATTGGCCAGCTTGGGGTGCCCCATGGCGATGTTCTCCAGCTCGACCGAGCTGATCCATTCACCGCCGGATTTGATGATGTCCTTGGAGCGGTCGCGGATGGTCATGTACCCGTCCGGGTCCAGCGTCGCCACGTCGCCGGTGGCGAACCAGCCATCCTCCAGGATGTCCTGGTCGCCCATACGGAAATAGCTGTCCAGCACCCAGTGGCCGCGCACCATCAGGTCGCCCTGCGCCTCGCCGTCATTGGGCAGGGTGTTGCCGTGGTCATCGACGATCTTCAGCTCCACGCCGAACGGCGGTCGGCCCTGGTTCTCGCGCAGCTTGTGCCGGGCCTCCTCGGTCAGCGCCCTGTGCTTGGCCAGCGGCTGGTTCGAGGTGCCCAGCGGGCTCATCTCGCTCATGCCCCAGGCGTGCACCGTCTCCACCCCGTAGGTGTCGCGGAACTCTTTGATCATCGACGGCGGGCAGGCCGAGCCGCCGATCACCGTGCGCGTCAGGCTGTCCAGTTTCGAGCCTGCCTGCCGGGCATATCCCAGCAGACCCAGCCAGATCGTCGGCACCCCCATGGCCAGGGTCACGTCATGTCCGTCGATCAGCTTGACCAGCGCCTCGCCGTGCAGGTCCGGCCCCGGCAGCACCAGCGATGCCCCGGACATGGCACAGCCATAGGGCGAACCCCAGGCGTTGACGTGGAACATCGGCACCACCGGCATCACCACGTCCATCGCCGAATAGCCGATCACGTCGCTGGTGTTCGACGCAAAGGCATGCAGCACCGTCGAGCGGTGTGAATAGAGAACGCCCTTGGGGTTGCCCGTGGTCCCCGATGTATAGCACAGCGACGAGGCGGTGTTCTCGTCGAACTCCGGCCAGGCGAAATCCGGATCGCCGTCATGCAGGACATCGTCGTAGAATTTCAGCCCGGGCAGTTGCTCCGCCATCTGATCGTCGTGCGGCCCCATAAGGACCACATGATCGAGGCCGGGCAGTTGGTCGCGCAGCTTCACCACCAGCGGCAGGAAGGTGGCATCGACGAACAGTACCTTGTCCTCGGCATGGTTGACGATGTAGACCAGCTGCTCGGGGAACAGTCGCGGGTTGATGGTGTGGCAGACGAAGCCGGCGCCGGACACCCCGTAGTAGATTTCCAGGTGACGCCGGTTGTTCCAGGCGATGGTGGCGCAGCGGGCCTGCGGGTCGAGCCCCAGCTTGCTCAACGCCGAACCGAGCCGGCGCGCGTTTTTCGCCACCGCGCCCCAGCTGGTTTCCTCGGCACCGCCGCCGGTGGTGTTCACCGAGATGATCGGCGTTTCGCCGTGATACCGTTCGGCATGGTCGATCAGGGACGAAATCAGCAGGGGTTTGGTCATCATCTGGCCAAGCATGGCGCACTCCTCGGGGTTGCCGTCGGGCCGCTGCGGCCCGGGTGAATTCGAATGTCGAGAAGCCTGAGCGACGCGCAATCGGTTCGATCCCGCCTGTTGCCCAATTTCCTCCCACGCAATTCCTGCCAAACCACGGGGGGGCTTGGCAATGACTGACGTTCCGGAACATCGGCATTCGCCCCTCCCCGGCAGCTTGCGGTGGCAAATCCGGCTTGCCGATCCGTCGGCGCGCGCGTAGCAATCCGGCATG
>NZ_JARGPK010000075.1 GCF_029212575.1 Antarcticimicrobium sp. | reverse complement strand
GGCCAATGGCTTCCGCCATTTCTTCAACGCCTACATGTCGGGCGCCGCACTGGCGCCGGTGCTCAAGAACCTCTCCGGCGCCGACCGCAAGGCCTATCACCTGACCGCCGATTACACCTGGGGCTGGACCCAGGAGGAATCGATCGTGGCCGCAACCGAGGCGCTGGGCTGGGAAACCGTGAACACGGTGAAAACCCCGCTCGCCGCGACCGACTTCTCGTCCTACATCGCGCCGGTGCTGAACTCGGGCGCCGACGTGCTGGTGCTGAACCACTACGGCGGGAACATGGTCAACTCGCTGACCAACGCGGTGCAGTTCGGCCTGCGTGAGAAGATGGTCAACGGCAAGAACTTCGAGATTGTCGTGCCGCTCTATTCGCGCCTGATGGCCAAGGGTGCGGGCGAGAACGTGAAGGGCATTCACGGCTCGACCAACTGGCACTGGTCGCTGCAGGACGATGCCTCCAAGGCCTTCGTCAAGTCGTTCGGCACCAAGTACGGCTTCCCGCCAAGCCAGGCGGCGCACACGGTGTATTGCCAGACGCTGCTCTATGCCGATGCCTGCCAGCGGGCCGGGACCTTCAACCCCTGCGGTGTGGTCGAGGCGCTCGAAGGCTTCGAGTTCGACGGTCTGGGCAACGGCAAGACGCTCTACCGTGCCGACGATCACCAGTGCTTCAAGGACGTGCTCGTGGTGCGCGGGAAGGAAAACCCGACCTCCGAGTTCGACCTGCTGGAAGTTGTCGAGGTGACCCCGGCGGCGCAAGTGACCTATCCGCCGGATCACCCGATGTTCGCCGGCGGCAACCTGGGCACCTGCAACCCGGGCGCCTGATCACGGCCGGTCCGGGCCATGCTTTGGCCCGGACCGCTCTTTTTTTATCCGGGAATTCGGTTGAACATGCCGGCGGTCCGCAAGGTCCGCTTCGGCGCGTTGTTGCCAACCCAAAATCACGGTGGGGACCATGGACGCACTCCTGCTGCAAATTCTAAACGGGCTCGACAAAGGCTCGGCCTATGCGCTGATCGCGCTGGGTCTGACACTCATCTTCGGCACGCTTGGCGTGGTGAACTTCGCGCATGGCGCGCTGTTCATGATCGGCGCCTTCTGCGCCGTGACACTGCAGCGTATCCTGAACCTGAGTTTCGAGACCATCGACGAGACCCAGAAGGATTTCCTGGGCAACCCGCTGAAGGTCAAGACGCCTTATGTCGAATCCTGGTTTGGCCCTGATCTGGGCAGCTCGATCATCGACTGGTCGGTGCCGCTGGCCATCCTGTTTGCGATCCCGGTGATGCTGTTCGTCGGCTACGCCATGGAGCGCGGGCTGATCAAGCATTTCTACAAACGCCCCCACGCCGACCAGATCCTCGTCACTTTCGGCCTCGCCATCGTGCTGCAGGAAGTGGTCAAGTACTTCTTCGGCGCCAATCCGATCCAGACCCCGGAACCCGACATGCTGCGTGGCTCGGTCGATCTGGGCGTGGCGGTCGGCTTTCAGGCCAACGCGATCATCTACCCGATCTGGCGGCTGGTCTATTTCTTCTTCTCGGTGGCGATCATCGGCGGCATCTTCTCCTTTCTTCAGTTCACCACCTTCGGGATGGTGGTGCGCGCCGGCATGGCCGACCGCGAGACGGTGGGCCTGCTGGGCATCAACATCGACCGCCGGTTCACCATCATGTTCGGTGTCGCCGCCAGCGTGGCAGGTCTGGCCGGGGTGATGTACGGCCCGCTCAACCCGCCCAACTACCACATGGGCATGGATTTTCTGGTGCTGAGTTTCGTGGTTGTGGTTGTCGGCGGCATGGGTTCGCTTCCGGGCGCCGTGCTCGCCGGCTTCCTCCTGGGCATCCTTGAAAGCTTCGCCTCGACCACCTGGGCGACGACGACGATCCCGGGCATCAACCAGATCATCATCTACCTCGTCGCGATCATCATTCTGCTGACCCGTCCGCGGGGCCTGATGGGCCGCAAAGGCGTGATGGAGGACTAATTCATGCTCGGACTCGACAAGAAAGACGCCACGCTTCTGATCGTGGTCGCGGTGCTGACGCTCTGCGCGCCCTTCATCCTGAACCCGTTCCCGACCGACAGCGCCATGGCGCAGTTCAACGCGGGCTATCCGGACCTGATGCAGCGGTTCATCATCTTTGGCATCTTCGCCATCGGCTATAACATCCTGTTCGGGCTGACCGGCTACCTCTCCTTCGGCCACGCGGCCTTTCTCGGGGTGGGCAGCTATTCGGCGGTCTGGATCTTCAAGCTGTTTTCGTACAACGTGCTGCCGGCCATCGGCCTCAGCGTCGTGGTTGCCGCGATCTTCTCGCTGTTCATCGGCTTTGTCAGCCTGCGGCGCTCGGGCATCTACTTCTCGATCCTGACGCTGGCTTTCGCGCAGATGTCCTTTGCGTTGGCCTATTCGGTGCTGTCGAACCCCAAGTTCAACCTGACCAACGGGGAAACAGGCCTGCAGGTCTATGCCGACGACCCGCAGTGGTTCCACCGCGACAGCCTGCCCGACCTGCCGCATCTGTTCGGCCTGTCCATGCGGTCGACCTACACGCTGGACGTGGGCGCCTGGAGCTTTGACTTCAACGCCGGCTACTACCTCTGTGCGGTGATCATGATGGTCGTGTTCTACCTGGCGATCCGCATCTTCCGCTCGCCCTTCGGGATGATGCTGCGAGCGGTGAAATCGAACCAGCAGCGGATGAACTACACCGGCCTCAACACGCGTCCCTATACCCTGGCGGCCTTCGTCATCTCGGGCATGTACGCGGGCCTCGCCGGTGGCCTGATGGCGGCGATGGACCCGCTGGCAGGCGCCGAACGGATGCAGTGGACCGCCTCGGGCGAGGTCGTGCTGATGACCATCCTCGGTGGCACCGGCACGCTGATCGGGCCGATCCTTGGCGCCGGCTTCATCAAGTATTTCGAGAACATCTTCTCGAAGATCAACGACACCGTCCTGCACGAATGGTTCGCCCTGCTGCCGGACGGGATCGAGGATTTCATGGTGTTCATCGTCCACCCCTTCATCGGCAAGGGCTGGCACCTGACGCTGGGCCTGTTGTTCATGCTGGTGGTGATCTTCCTGCCCGGCGGGCTGGTCGAGGGCGGTCAACGGCTGTCGCGGCTTCTGAAACGGCGCGGCACCAAGGCCAAACCCGAAGATTCCGAACATCGCCCCGAAGAAAAACCCCACGTGGCCGAGTGAAAAGGACGCTGATATGGGCATTCTCGAAGTCAAGAACGTCAACAAGAACTTCGGCGGCCTCAAGGCGCTGAGCGAGGTGAACCTGAGCGTGCGCGAGAACACCGTGCACGCCATCATCGGCCCCAACGGGGCGGGCAAGTCCACGCTGCTGAACTGCCTCGTCGGCAAGCTGATCCCGGACACCGGCAGCGTCATGTTCGACGGCCAGTCGGTGCTGGGCCGCTCGCCCTACGAGATCAACCAGATGGGCATTTCCCGCGTGTTCCAGACGCCCGAGATCTTCGGCGACCTGACGGTGATGGAAAACATGCTGATCCCGATCTTCGCCAGGCGCGACGGAGCCTTTCGCATGCACGCCTTTGAATCCGTCGCCAACGAGCGCGAGATCATCGAACAGGCCGAGCATGTTCTGGAGGACATGAACATGGCCGACAAGCGGGGCATGCACGCCGCCTCGATGTCGCGCGGCGACAAGCGGCGGCTGGAAATCGGCATGTGCCTGAGCCAGGAGCCGCGCCTGCTGCTGCTGGACGAGCCCACCGCCGGCATGGCGCGGGCCGATACCAACAACACCATCGACCTGCTCAAGCAGATCAAGCAGGACCGCGACATCACCATCGCCATCATCGAACACGACATGCACGTGGTGTTCAGCCTTGCCGACCGGATCACCGTGCTGGCGCAGGGCACCCCGCTGGTCGAGGACGATCCGCAGAACATCAAGGGCAACCCCAAGGTGCGCGAAGCGTACCTGGGCGAGTCGGCGTAAGGAGAAATTCAGATGAAGGTCAAACCGGACTTTTCCAAACACGCCAACCAGGCCGAAACCGCGCCGGCGTTCCTCTCGGTCTGGGACATGCATGCCTATTACGGCGAGAGCTACATCGTGCAGGGCATCAACTTCAACGTGCACGAGGGCGAGATCCTGGCGCTGCTGGGCCGCAACGGCGCCGGCAAGACCTCGACGCTGCGCGCCATCGCCCGCATCGGAAGCCCGCAGGTGACCCACGGCGAGATCTGGCTGGATCACCAGCCGCTGCACAAGATGAGCTCCCACGAAGCGGCCAGCGTCGGCCTGGGTCTGGTGCCCGAGGATCGGCGCATCATCCCCGGCCTGACGGTCGAGGAGAACCTGCAACTGGCCCAAATCGCCCCCCCTGTCGGCTGGTCGATCGACCGCCTGTACGAGCTGTTCCCGCGCCTGGGCGAGCGCCGCAAGCAGGAGGGGGTGACGCTCTCGGGCGGCGAGCAACAGATGCTGGCCATCGCCCGGGCGCTGGCGCGCGACCTCAAGGTGCTGCTTCTGGACGAACCCTATGAGGGGCTGGCGCCGGTGATCGTCGACGAGATCGAAAAGACGCTGATGCTGATCAAGGAGCAGGGCATGACCACGATCATCGTCGAACAGAACGCGGTGCGGGCGCTGGAACTGGCCGACCGCGCCGTGATCCTCGACACCGGCACCATCGTCTTTGACGGCACCGCCTCGGAGGTGCTGGAAAACGCGGAACTGCGGGCCGAATACCTGGCGATCTGATCCTCCTTCCCCGTCCGCACCGGCCCAGCGCGGCCTGCGGTACAGAACTGGCCGGTCCCCTGCGGGCCGGCCTTTTTCCGTTCGGGCTCCGGGCGGGTTTCGCTTGTCCCTGCGCATGGCCCCCCGCAAGATGCGCGGATGAAGATCTGCGCGATCACCATGGTTTACCGCGATCACTGGGCGCTGTCCCAGTGGTACGACCATTTCGCCCGCCACCTGGGGGCGGAGAACCTTTTCATCGTGGCCCATGGCGCCGACCGGGCGCTGCCCGCGCTGTGCCCCGGCGCCAACATCCTGACTGTGCCGCGCGACCGGCTCGACGGGTTCGACGGCATGCGCGACCGGGTGCTGAACGGGTTTCAGGCCGGGCTCGGCGCGGTCTATGACTGGGTGATCCGCACCGATGCCGACGAGCTGATCTGCCTCGACCCGGAGATCTTCGCCAGCTTCGCCGACCTGCTGGCGGTGCAGGAGCGCGACGTGGTCTTTGCGCTGGGTCTGAACGTCGTCGAACGTCCGGACGATCCGCCGCTGGACAAGGGGGCATCGGCGCTGTCCACGCGCTCCGGCGCGCTGTTCTCGGGCCTCTACAGCAAGGCCTGGGCGGTGCGAAAGGGGCTGCCGCTGCTGCGGCACGGAGTCGGGCTGCGCCGTAAGGTGCTGGAGAGCTACCCGCTGAGCCTACCTGCTGGGGTTTACCTGGCGCATCTGAAATACGCCAACCGTACCGCTTTGCGCCGGTCCAACCGCCACCGGCGCGAGATCGCCAACAGCGGCGGCAAGGGGCTGCCGGGCGCGGCCTGGCAGAAACCGCTGCTGGCCGAGCGCAAGTTCTATGCCCGGTTCGAGGCGTTGCCGGAACAGCCCTGGGACGCCTGCGCCGAAGACGCCCTTGCGCGGATCACCGCAGACCCGGTCCGCGATACCGGCAAAGGGGTCTTGCGTGCGCAGAACATCCAGTTCGACGCGCGCACCACCCTGCCCGGGCGCATCCGCCGGTTCTGAACCGCGCTACTGCGCGGTCCAGCCGCCATCGACCGGGATCGCGGTTCCGGTGACGTTATGGGCCACCGGGTTGCACAGCCAGAGCGCCAGTTCACCGATTTCCGAGGGGTCGGACAGACGCCGGCTCGGTTGTTTCTCGGACAGAAGATCGGCGATGCCGGCATCGCGGTCGCCGCCAAACTGCGCCGCCCGCGCCTCGACCTGGGGTTCGATAATCGCGGTCTCGGTCCACCCGGGACAGATGCAATTCACCGTCACCCCGCCCTTGGCCCGCTCGCCCCGGGCGGCATATTCCAGCGCCGCGACACGGCTGAGGCCGACCAGCCCGAACTTGGCCGCCACATAGGGCGCCTTTTCCTTGCTGGCGACCAGCCCGTGCACGCTGGCGATGTTGATGACCCGGCCATAGCCGCGCGTCGCCATGCCCGGCAGGGCCGCGCGCATGGTGTCGAAGGCGGCGCTGAGGTTGATCGCCAGCACGCTGTCCCAGACCTCGCGCGGCATCTCGGCCAGGGGCGCGGTGTGCTGGATACCGGCGTTGTTGACCAGGATGTCCGGCCCGCCCCAGGCGGTAACCGCCGCCATCAGATCCGCGATGCGGTCGGGGTTGCGCAGGTCGCCGTCAAAGAACTCCGCCTGCGGCGCGCCGAGGTTGCGCAGGTGGGAGCAGACCTCGTCGATCTGGGCGTCGCCCGCGATCCCGTGCACCGCGATGCGCGCCCCGGCCCTGGCCAGCACCTCGGCAATCGCAAGGCCAATGCCCTGCACCGACCCGGTGATCAGGGCCGTCTTTCCGGCAAGGTCCGTCATTGGCTCTCCTCCAGCATCTTTCGCAGCTCGGTCTTGAGGATCTTGCCATAGTTGTTCTTGGGCAGTTCGGCGATGGAAACGTACGCTTTGGGCCGTTTGAACCGGGCGATGTTCTCGTTGCAGAGCGCGTCAAGCTCGGCCTGCGCCACCTTGCCCACGACAAAAGCGACCACCTCTTCGCCCCAGTCGGGATGGGCGCGGCCCACCACCGAGACCTCTCGCACTTCCGGATGGGTCAGCAGTACCTCCTCGACCTCGCGCGGATAGACGTTGGAGCCGCCGGTGATGATCATGTCCTTGGAGCGGTCCTGCATGGTGACGAAGCCGTCGTCATCCATGAACCCCATGTCGCCGGTCATCAGCCAGCCGTTCACCAGCGTCTTGGCGGTGGCCTCCTCGTTGCGCCAGTAGCCCGGCATCACCACGTCGCCGCGCACCATGATCTCGCCATGCTCGCCAGCGGGCAGCGGGTTGCCCTGCGCGTCGCCGATTCGCACCTCGACCGGGGATTGCGCGCGCCCGACGCTGAGCAGCCGTTCGCGCCAGCGGGGATGGGAGCGGTCGGCGACCAGATCGCGCGGCAGCGCAGCAATCCCCATCGGGCATTCGCCCTGACCGTAGATCTGTACGAAAACCGGGCCGAAGTGTTCAACCGCCTCGGTGATGTCGGCCAGATACATCGGCCCGCCGCCATAGACCACGGTGCGCAGCCCCTCGCCGGTCTCGCCCGCGGCCTTTGCGGCGGCGGTCATGCGGTGCACCATGGTGGGTGCCGCAAACATCTGCACATTGCCGAAATGGCGCGACAATTCGAAGATTTCCGCCGGGTCGAAGCCGCCGGAAACCGGGCAGACATGGCGCGCTCCGACCAGCACATGCACCATGTTGTAGATCCCCGCGCCATGGCTCATCGGCGCGGCGTAGAGTATTGCATCCTCGGCGCTGGCGAAATCCACGTCGACCGGATAGGCCAGCGACATGTCCACCAGCATCCGGTGGCTGATCCGCACCCCCTTGGGCCGCCCGGTGGTGCCGGAGGTGTAGAAAAGCCAGGCCAGGTCGTCCGACGCGCGCGGCGCCGGCGCGGCAATCGGCGGCTGCGCCAGCGCGGTGGCGTATTCGGGTCCGGTGATGTCGATGAACCGGCCCGGCGCTTCGGCCTCCTTCAGCGCCTCGGTCAGGCCGGGCGAGGTGAAGCAGAGTGCGGTTTCCGAGTTCTCGAGGATATAGGCCGCCTCACGCCCGTGGAGCTTGGCATTGATCGGCACCACGACGGCGCCGGCGTACCAGATGCCGTATTGCGCGATCAGGTAGTCGGGGCAGTTCTTCATGAAGATCCCGACCCGGTCGCCGGGGGCAATCCCCTGCGCGGCCAGCCAGCCGGCCAGGCGCGCGGCGCCATCATGGAATCCGGCGTAATCGGCCACCTGATCCCTGCCCGAGAACAGCGCCGGGTGATCCGGGTTCAACTGCGCCTGCCGTTGCAGCCAATTCCCGAGGTTCATGATTTCACGCCTTCGAGGATGGAGGCGTAGTTGGCCACGCCGGAGCCGCCCATGTTGAACACCAGCCCAAGTTCGGCGCCGGGATGCTGCATCGCATCGGCCTGGCCCAGAACCTGCCGGGCGATCAGCGCATGCATCGAAACGCCGGTGGCGCCGACCGGGTGCCCCTTGGCCTTGAGGCCGCCGGAGAGGTTCACCGGCAGCCGTCCGCCGGCATGCACCACCCCGCCCTCGAGCAGGTCGGCGGCATGACCATGGGCGGCCAGCCCCATCGCCTCGTAGATCAGCAGTTCGGCGATGGTGAAGCAATCGTGCACCTCGGCCACGTCGATGTCGTCGACGGTGATCCCGGCCCTTGCATAGGCGGAATGGATCGCCTTGCGCGGTCCCTCGAAGGCCAGCAGGTCGCGCCGGGACATCGGCAGCAGGTCGTTCACCTGCGCGATGCTGCGCATCCTGACCGCTTTGGACACGCTGCCCAAAACCTCTTCGGCAACCAGCACGATGGCGGCGGCGCCGTCGGACACCAGCGAGCAGTCGGTCTTTTTCAACGGCGCGGCAATCACCGGGTTCCGGTCCGAGACGGTGGCGCAAAACTCCTCGTCCATCGGTTTCTGCAGTTGCGCCAGCGGGTTGTTGACCGAATTACCGTGGTTCTTGGCGGCGATCCGGGCCAGCGCCCGGGAATGGTCGCCGTATTTGTCGAAATAGGCCTGGGCGAATTGCGCGAAGATGCCGGGAAAGGAAATTCCGGCCTCTTCCTTCTGGTAAGAGGCATGGCCCAGCGCGGCGGTCACATCGGCGCCGGGCAAGTGGGTCATCTTTTCCACCCCGATCACCAGCGCGACCCTGGCCTCGCCCGCGAGGATCGCCTGACGCGCGGCAAAGACGGCCGCCGAGCCCGAGGCGCAGGCGTTCTCAAGCCGCGTCGCGGGCTTGTAGCGCAGGCCGGGGTCGATCCCCATCGCCAGCGAGGCGGGAAATCCATCGGGCACCATGCCCGCGTTGAAGTGCCCCATCCAGATGCCGTCCACGTCGGATCCGGCGATTCCGGCATCGGCCAGCGCCTGGCCGCCGGCCTCGGCAATCAGATCCTCGAGCCCCTGATCGGTAAGTTTTCCGAACTTCGTATGTCCCCAGCCCGCGATATAGACCATGGTCGTCCTCCCATCACATTCGCGCCAAACAGTAGCGCCGCGCCCATGCCCCCTTCAATTCCGTATTAATACCCGGCACAGTGGCCCCGCATGAACGACAGCCCCGGTGATATCGCGTTTTTCAATGCCCCGATCGGGCTGGCCGAGTTGGAGAACCGGGTGATCCGGCGCGCCAACCTGCGCTTCGTGCGCACCTTTGGCGGCGGTGCGGCGGAATACGTGAACCGGCCGTTGCGCGATTTCTATCCCTCGGAAGCCGAGTTCGAGCGGATCGGCGCGCGCGGGTTGGCGGTGATGCGCCGGACCGGCGAGTACCATGACGAACGCATCATGCGGCGGGCCGACGGCGACCTGTTCTGGTGCCGCGTCCGGGGCCAGTCGCTGACGCCCGAGGATCCATTTCGGCACGGGATCTGGTCGTTTGCCGACATCTCCGACGAGCGGCCGATGGTGCGGCTGACCCCGCGCGAGCGCGAGGTCGCGATCCTGACCTGCCGGGGGCTATCGGCCAAGGAGGTCGGGGCGGAACTGGAGCTGTCGTACCGGACGGTGGAAACGCACCGGGCCCGGTTGCTGGAGAAATTCGGCGCGCGCAAACTTCCTGAACTGGTGGCAAAACTGTCGGGAATGCCGCTTTGACCGCCGGTCGGGGCGCTTGACCCTTGTCACGGCGGGCATGGATGGGGTAACGGCGCTTTTCACGGTTCCCGCCATGGCCTATAAGCGCGAATGATTTGCATGCCGGCGCGGGCG
>NZ_JARGPK010000021.1 GCF_029212575.1 Antarcticimicrobium sp. | reverse complement strand
CGATTGCGGCGCCCGTCCTGATCCTTAGCCCCGGGCAGAATGACCATGCTGGAACTCAACAACGTGGAAGTGACCTATTCCGACGTCATCCTGGCGCTCAAGGGCGTATCCATGACCGTGCGTGAAGGCCAGTGTGTTGCGCTGCTCGGCGGCAACGGCGCGGGAAAAAGCACCACGCTCAAGGCCATTTCCGGAACCCTGAAATCCGAAGACGGGACCGTTTCGGCGGGGTCCATCATGCTGAACGGCACCGCGATTCAGAACATGGAAGCGTCGAATGTGGTGAAGAACGGTCTGATCCACGTGATGGAAGGCCGGCGCGTGCTGCGTCACCTCACCTCCGAGCAGAACCTGATCGTCGGCGGGCACATGGTGCCCAACTCTGCCGAGCTGAAAAACCGGCTGGATCATGTCTATACCCTGATGCCGCGCCTTGCCGACCTGCGCAACCGCACCTCCGGTTTCATGTCCGGCGGCGAACAGCAATTGTTGCTGATCGGACGGGCGATGATGGCAAAACCCAAAATCATCGCCATCGACGAGCCGTCGCTGGGGTTGGCCCCGATGATGATCCGGGATGTCTACGAGGTGCTCAAGCAACTCAAATCGGAAGGCACGACCTTCTTCCTGGTCGAACAGAACAGCGCCGCGGCGCTGTCGATCGCGGATTATGCCTATGTGATGGAAAACGGACGTATCGTGATGGACGGCCCGGCCGACAAGCTCGCCAATAACGAGGACATCAAGGAATTCTATCTCGGTGTCACCGCCTCGGGCGAACGCAAGAGCTATCGTGAAATCAAGCACTATCGGCGCCGCAAGAGATGGCTGGGATAGGATAGGGAAAGAACATGAGTGAACTGCTCGCAATCAAGGGACGTACCGCATTTGTAACCGGGGCCGGGCAAGGTGTGGGCCGTCAGGTCGCGCTTTATCTGGCCCAGCACGGCGCGGGCGCCGTTGTGGTCAACGATTTCCACGCCGAGCGCGCCGAAAGCGTCGCCGCAGAGGTGGAAACCGCCGGCGCAAAGGCGCTCCCGCTCGCTTTTGACGTGTCCGATTTCGAAGCGGTCGGCGCGGCCTTTGCCAAGGTACAGGAAACCTTCGGCAGCGTGGATATTCTGGTCAATAACGCGGGCAACGCCGGTCCGACGTCGCGGCTTGATGATCTTGTCCCGTTCTGGGAATCGGACCCCGCCGAATGGCGCCGCTGGATGGCCACCAATTTTGACGGTGTGCTGAACTGCACCCGCCACGCCATGCCGCTGATGGTCAAGGGCGGCTATGGACGTATCGTGACGGTGATCTCGGACGCGGGCCGCGTGGGCGAGCCGCATCTGGCGGTGTACTCCGGTGCCAAGGCCGGGGCGGCAGGTTTCATGCGCGCCATTGCAAAGGCCGGTGGCCGGTTCGGGATCACCGCGAATTGCGTCGCCCTGGGCGGCACGAGAACCCCGGCGGTCGCCGATCTGATCCCCGATGCAGAGACCGAGAAGCGGGCGCTGTCGCAATATGTGATCCGCCGGCTGGGCGAGCCGGAAGACCCCGCCGGCATGATCCTGTTTCTCTGCTCGGATGCGGCCAGCTGGATCACCGGACAGACCTATCCGGTGAATGGCGGGTATTCCTTTGCCTGCTAGCGCCAAATGCGGGGGGTGGCCGTCAATCGGAGCCGCCCGCAAAGACGCTGTCATTGTCGGCGCCGATCTCCGGAGGCAGGCCCGAAATCTCGGAGTCAAAATCGTCGAACTTCAACGGCTGGACCAGGAAGGTTTCGGTCTTGCCGCCGTCCTGCGTCATGGTGCGCAACAGCTGGCGCGCACGCACATGCGGGTCATCAAGCGTTTCGACGAGCGAATGGAGCGGGCCCCAGGGCACGCCCGCGCGGTCGAACAGATCGCCCCAGTCATCGCGCGTCTTGCTGACCAGCACCGCCGCGATCTCTTCGCGCAGCGCGTCCTTACGGGCGACACGCTCGCGACCTTTCAATCCAGCAAGCTCCGGCTTGCCGATCACATCGCAGAACGGTGTCCAGAACCAGTCCTCATGCGCGATAGACAACGTCATCAGCTTGCCGTCCTTGCAGGTGAAAACGCCATAGGCCGGTTCGGCGATAAATTCGCCAAGCGGCGTGCCATTGGCCGCCGGAACGAGGAAGGCGGTGAGCATGGAGACCACTGCGTCCGACATCGAGACATCCACGTAACGCCCCTGCCCCGTGCGCTGACTGGAGACAACCGCCGACAGGATTGCGATGGCCGCAAACAGCGCCGCGCCAATATCCGCCAGGGGGACGGTGGGCAGCGGTCCGGCCTGCCCGGCATCCGCCTGATCGGCCAGCAGGCCACCGACCCCTTCATAGCTCAGATCGTGCCCTGCCCTGTCCCGATAAGGTCCATCCTGCCCGTATCCCGAAATCGACACGTAAACGAGGCTCGGATTGATCTTGCGGATGTCCTCGAACCCGGCACCGAGCGCCGCGAGCTTTCCGGGGCGGAACCCTTCAACGATGACATCGGCGGTTTGCGCAAGGGTGCGAAATTGTGCGAGGCCATCGGCGGATTTCAAGTCGAGCGCCACGCTGCGTTTGCCGCGGTTCAGGGCCCTAAACAGAGGCGGAAACTGACGGGCCGGATCGCCGACACCCGGTCGTTCGATCATGATCACCTCGGCCCCCATGTCCGACAACAGCATGGTCGCATAGGGACCCGGGAATTGTTCGGCGAGGCTGAGGATTTTCAGGTCGGCCAGGGGTGCAGTGCTCATATCGGGCTCCATGTCTCGTTTTTCCCGCGTGCGGGTCCCGTCCATAGCAACTCGATCCGTCGGAAAAAGCAAGCCAGAATTGAAAATTCTTATTGTTCTTCAGGAGGTTAACATGACTGAAGCGCCAAAGACCCTGTCCGTCGAACGTGTGGCCGGAACCGAATGGATCACTTTCCAGCGGACCGACCAGTTGAACGCCATGTCGATGCAGATGCTACGGGAAATGGCGGACGCGCTTGAAGCCGCGATTGCCGATAACGCGGTTCGCGCCATCGTCCTGACCGGATCCGGGCGGGCGTTCTGCGCCGGTGCGGACCTCAAGGAGGTCGCCGGTGCCAAGCACGAACCCGGCGAACCCGACCTTCTCGATCTCGTCGAACACACCTTCGGGCTGATGCGTCACGGCCCCAAGCCAGTGATCGCCGCCGTAAACGGGCTGGCCATGGCGGGAGGGCTCGAGATGGTGATGGCCTGCGATCTGGTCTTTGCCGCCGAAAGCGCGCAACTGGGTGATGCTCACTCCAATTTCGGCGTCTTTCCGGGCGCGGGGGGCGCGGCGATCCTGCCGCGGCGGGTCGGGCTGAACCGCGCGAAATTCCTGTTATTCTCGGGCGAAAACATTTCGGCCCAGGACATGATGGACTGGGGGTTGGTGAACAAGGTCGTGCCGGACGCAGAGTTGCGCGACGCCGTACAGGCTTTCACCGACCGGCTGGCGGACAAGAGCCCCGCCGTATTGCGCCGCATGAAGAAGGTGGCGAACCGGTCGCTGAACGTGGACGAAACCGCCGCCCTGGCCGAAGAGATGCTGAACCTGCGCGCGCATATGCGTTCCTGGGACATGCGCGAAGGGCTGGCGGCTTTCAATGAAAAGCGCAAACCGCAGTTTCGCGGCTACTGAACAGGGAGACTGCAAGATGCAGGATATCTACGTTGTTGGCGTCGGGATGACGCCGTTCGGAAAATTCCGGGATAAATCCATCAAGGACATGACAGGCGAGGCCGTCGCCGCCGCACTGACCGACGCCGGGCTGACCTCTGATCGCATCGACGGCGCGTTCTTCTCGAACGCGGTGCAGGGCCATATGGAAGGCCAGCACATGATCCGGGGCGAAATCGCGCTGCGCGAGATGGGCATTCAGGGCATTCCGGTAGTCAATGTCGAAAACGCCTGCGCCAGCGCCTCGACCGGGTTCAAATTGGCGGTGGATTTCCTCAAGGCCGGCAATGGCGATTGTTGCCTAGCCGTGGGCGCCGAGAAGATGTATTCCGACGACCGCGCGCTGATGTTCTCGGCCTTCGACAGCGGCTGGGACGTCAGCAACGGCGAAGAGGTCGCGCAGCGTCTGGCAGATCTGGGTGCAGGGGTCGAGGAACCCGAAGGGTCGAAGTCGCCCAAACCCTATAGCGTGTTCATGGATGTCTATGCAGGCTTCGCGCGGCTCCACATGAAGACCTTCGGCACCACGCAGGAACAGTTCGCCGCCGTCTCGGCCAAGAACCACGCGCATTCGGCGCATAATCCACTGGCGCAATACCGCGATGCGATGACCATCGAACAGGTTTTGCACGCGCCGCCCATTACCTACCCGCTGACCCTGCCGATGTGCGCGCCGATCTCCGACGGCGCGGCGGCCGCCGTGCTTTGCACCGGTGAGGGGCTGAAGCGGCTGGGGCTCGATCCTGCCCGCGCGATCAAGGTCAAGGCCGCGATCCTGCGCTCCGGCACCGACCGTCCGCCGGAGGGTTTTGAAAATCACCTGACCCGCTTTGCCGCGCTTCAGGCCTATGAACAGGCCGGACTCGGCCCCGAGGAAATGTCGGTCGCCGAAGTGCATGACGCCACCGCTGTTGGCGAGGTGATTCAGATCGAAAACCTCGGCTTTGTGGCATTTGGCGAGGGTGGCCCGGCCAGCCTGCGTGGAGAAACCAGTATCGGCGGACGGATACCGGTAAACCCCTCCGGTGGGCTGGAATCCAAGGGGCACCCTGTCGGGGCCACCGGGATCGGCCAGGTTTTCGAACTGGTCACACAGCTGCGCGGCGAAGCTGGCGCGCGCCAGGTTGAAGGCGCGCAAAACGCGATTGCCGAAAACGGCGGCGGCCTGCACGGCGTCGAGGAAGCTGCCGCCTGCGTCACCATTCTGGGCCGCTGAGACAAGGAAAAGAACAATGGAAAACGTGATCGCCGCCGCTCAGGCAATCTATACCGACGAGCAACGCATGTTGCTGGAAAACTTCCGTAAGATGGCCGAGGCGGAATTCGCGCCGCTGGCCGAGAAATACGAAAACCTCGGCCACCCGCCCGATGCGGAAACGCTGAAATCCCTGTTCGCCAAGGTCGAGGAATTCGGGCTGATCAGCGGCCTGATTCCGGAAGAGGACGGCGGCGCCGGGATCGACCGCATGACCTATGGCATCCTCTACGAAGAACTCGCCCGGATCTGGGCCGATCTGGCGATTGCGGTGCTGATCCAGGGCCACGCGGTGTTTGCGGTCAACCTTTTGGGCGACGCGGCGCAAAAAGAGGCCTATCTGAAGCCACTCCTGCGTAGCGAACGCATTTGCGCCACCTGCATTTCCGAGCCGGAAGTTGGCTCGAACGTGCGCGAGGTCAAGACCCGCGCAGAACGCAGGGGGGGCAAGATTTTCGTCACCGGACAGAAGCTCTGGATTTCCAATGGGGCGCAATCGGACTTTGCCATTGTGGTCTGCAATCTGGACGACGGGATTTCCATGGTCATCGTCGACCGCGACACCGGCGGTTATGAAAGCCGCGAGTTGCGCAAGATGGGGCTTGTCGGTGCCTCGACCTGCGAATTGTTCTTTGATCAAGCCGAAACCACGGAGGCCCACGTTCTGGGCAATTCCGGCGGCGGTCTGTTCCAGACCTTGAAGCTGTTTGAAAGCGCGCGTGTGTTTGTTGGCCTGACCAGCATCGGCATCGCCCAGGCAGCGCTGGAATGTGCGGTCAAATATGCGCAGGAACGCGAGCAGCATGGCAAACCGATTGGCGGGCACCAGTTGATCCAGGGCTATCTGGCCGACATGGCCACACATCTCGATGCCGGGCGGCTTTTGTGCCAACGCGGGCTGCAACTCTTGGATCTGGGCGTGCGCTGCGACACCCAGACCTCGATGGCAAAATGGTATGCGACCGAGATGGCCGTCGAAATCGCCGGCAAAGCGGTGCAAATCCACGGCGGCAACGGCATCACCAAGGAGTTCCCCGTTGAACGGCACTTCCGCAATGCGAAGGTCATGCCGATCCCGGATGGCACCACCGAAATTCAGAAGCTGGTAATCGGGCGAAACCTGACCGGGTTGAACGCGTTCTGAAAAAGGGCCTTGGCCGCCCCACCCTCGAAGGTCGTCAGCTTCGAGGGTGGGCACGACCCGGCGGAATCGCGATACGGGCGAAGGGTCAGTAGGACTTGGGCATCCCCAGTGCCTTCTCGGCCACGTAGGAGAGGATCAATTCCTCGCTGACCGGCGCGATGAAGTTCAGCACGCTTTCGCGAAAGTAGCGCTCGACGTGGTATTCCTGCGCGAAGCCAAAGCCGCCATGGGTGCGCACCGCCCGGAACGCCGCTTCGTAGGCTGCCGAGCCTGCGAGGTTGCGCGCGGTATTGGCCTCCAGCCCACAGGGCCTGCCCTGATCGTAAAGCGCGGCGGCCTTGTAGGTCATCAGTTCCGCCGCTTGAAGACGCATCCACACCGTGGCAAGCGGATGCTGGATCGCTTGGTTCTGGCCGATCGGACGGCCGAAGACAACGCGCTCGCGCGCATAGGCCGCCGCCTTTTCCAGAACATGCATCCCGAACCCGACCGCTGCCGCAGCGACAATGATCCGCTCGGCGTTCAACCCGTGCAGCAGAACCTTGAATCCCTCGCCTTCTGCTCCGATCCGATTTTCCTCTGGAACCTCCAGCCCGTCGATGAAGATGGCGTTGGAATCGACTGCCTTGCGTCCCATCTTGGCAATTTCATGCACGTCGATCTTGCTGCGGTCGAAATCCGTGTAGAACACCGACATGCCGTCGGTCGGTCGCTTGCATTCCTCGATCGGCGTGGTCCTGGTAACCAACAGGATGTGATCTGCGCGCTGTGCCGTCGACGTCCAGACCTTGCGCCCGTTGACCACATATCCCCCGCCTTCGCGGCGGCGCGCGAAGGTGGAGATATGTGTGGTGTCGAGGCCCGCGTCCGGTTCAGTCACGCCGAAGCAGGAGCGGTGCTCGCCCCGGATCAGAGGCGGCAGCATCCGCGCCTTTTGTTCGTCGGTGCCGAAGCCGACCACCGGTTGCAGCCCGAAGATATTGATATGCACCGCAGAACTGGCCGCCGCGCCGTAGCGCCCGATTTCCTGCATGACCAGAGATGCCTCGGTAATGCCCAGGCCCGAACCGCCGTATTGGTCCTCCATGGTCACGCCGTAGAAACCGCCTTTCGCGATCTCGGCCGCGAAATCTTCGGGGAAGGTCCCGGTTCGTTCGCGTTCCAGCCAGTAGGCATCGTCGAAACGCGAGCAGATCTTGGCCACCGCGTCGCGGATGGCCCGTTGCTCTTCGGTGAGATCGAAATCCATGAGATCACTCCTTCTTCTGACTTGGGTGTGGTCGCTCCGAATGCTCGGGCGGGGCGGGTTCCGCCATATGCGGGCGCCAGGAGCCGGGATCTCCTGTGGCGAGATTGCCGAACTGGCGCTCGGCGGCAAAGACGTCGCTGCGGATCTGCACGAGGTGAGCCATGACCGGGCGGCCTTCGGGATCGAACAATCGCGAGACCACATGGGCCACCGGCTCGCTGAGGGTGATGCCCAACAGGTGCGCGGTGGCGATGTCGGCCCGAACGATGGTGATGATCTGGTCGCCCGACAGATCCGTCAGGCCGGTGTGGTCGCGCAGCAGTTGTGAATAGAGCTGCGTTTCGTCAGCGCCCTCAGGCAGCATATCGAAATAGCGTTGCGGCAGCCACAGATCGACCAGCGAATAGGGCTGCTGCCCGGCGTGATGGCGCTTGCGAACATGAACCAGCGGCGTTTCCAAACCGATCAGGTCGCGGCCAAGATCGGGACGGTCTTCACAGGACACGCGCGACAGAATTTCGATGCGGACTTGTGCCCCGAGCGTCAGCGGATCGTAGGCGGGCGTATGCGCCTCTATCTGCTCGGCCGACGTTGTGACAAAGGTGCCCAGCCCGCGGGTGCTGTCGATCAGGCCCTCGCTGCGCAGAACCCCCAGGGCCTGGCGGACGGTCTCACGCGCCAGACCGTATTCTTCGCGCAGGACCAGCAAGGTGGGCAACTGGCTGTGTGTGGGCCAATGGCCGCAGCGAATCTTTTCGCGAAACAGGCTTGCGAGCTTGAGATACAAGGGGATGCCGTCACGCTGCCGAAGCAGTTCCCTGGCCGAGCCTTCCTCCGGGCGGGGACAGTGGCCGACGCCGGTGGTCCGGGTGCCGCTCAAGGCTGGTCGCCGGACCGAGGCACCGCTCCCGCCAGACCGTCGTTTGCCGACGAGTCCTGCTCGGGTTGCACAACGATACCGGCCTCTATCAGTTGAGCAACCCTTTCCGGTGAGAAGCCGAACTCTTCCAGTATCGCCGTGCCTTGTGCGCCAAGGGCAGGTGCTGGAAGGTCGGGGCCCGTCTCCACGCCTCGCATCGAGTAGGGGCTGCGGACCCGGCGCATCGGCCCCTGCTGAGGATGGACATAGTCTTCGATCAAACCGACGGCGCGGACATGCGGATCGTCGGGCAGATCCTCCATCGCCATCACTGGGGCATTGGGAATATCGAGGGCATCGAACAGCGCTTGCCACTCTGCCGTGGTCCGCTGCGGCAGGATCTGCGTGACGACAATCTCGTAGAGTTGGGGAAAGTGCCGCTGTGCAGTCACGGCGTCGGTCATCATGGGGCCGTCGGCCACGTCGTCGCGACCCACAGCGCGCAGGAATCGCTGCCACTGGTCGAATTTGTAGATCCCATGCGCGATGAAGCCGTCGCTGGTCGGCGCAGGCTTGCGGAACGGGCTCATCACCCGGGCGTAGCCGAACCCGCCTTCCGGCGGCCGGTAGGCGGCACCGTTGAAATGCTGGCTCAGCATCACTGACACCATGGTTTCGAACATTGGCGTTTCGATGTAACACCCCTCGCCGGTGGTGCGCTGCCGGAACAGGCCGGCCAGCATCGCCTGACCCAGCGCCAGCCCGGTGATCTTGTCGGCGGCCACCATCGGCACAAAGGCGGGGGCACCTGCGTTGCGCCCGTTGGCCTCGGCCAGACCCGACCGGGCCTGAATCAGGTCATCGAAGGCGGGCAGGTCGGCATAGGGCCCGTCCTGCCCGAACCCGATCGCGGCGCAGTAGACGATGCGCGGATTGACCTCCCGCACGGCGTCATATCCAAGACCCAGTCGCTCGATCGCAGGCACTCGCATATTGTGAACCACGATGTCCGCCTGACTCAGCATCTCCAGCAGCGCCGCACGCCCTTCGGGGGATTTGAGATCAAGCGCAATGCTGCGTTTGTTCCGGTTCACCGCCATCCACTGAGCGGTCATACCCGGCGCGCGCGAGACGCCGAGGCGCCGGTAATAGTCGCCTTCCGGCGCTTCGACCTTGATCACATCGGCCCCGAAATCGCCCAGGAACTGGGTGGCGTAGGGGGCGAGGAGAATATGGCCCAATTCCACAACGCGCACCCCGTCGAGCATTTGAAACATGACTCTCTCCCTCCGGTTTTATCGTCGGTGCCGGCGACACGGCGCGGCAAAAGACTATAAGTCTATGTTGCTGGATTTTTTTGCACGGAGTGCGTTGACATGCAAGGGGGCCTTGCTAAGTTTAGCGCCACAATGAGGCACAGACAGTTTTTTCCGGGTTCGGAAATCACCGCTGAAAATGGCCCGCAATGGTACAAAAAGGGGGGGATCGTGGTCGCAATGAAGCCACCGAAAAACGGGGGAGCCGTGCGCGGCATGTCAGCCGTCTCGCGCGGGTTGGACGTGCTGGAGACCGGGCTGGCGGCACTGGCCTGCGTCGCATTAGCGGCAATCATGCTGATCGTGGTCGTGGATGTCGCAATGCGCTACGCGCTTTCGATGCCGCTGGGCTGGTCGTATGACCTGATCGGGCTCTACCTTGTTGTAGCGGTGTTTTTCCTGATGCTGCCCGACACACTTCACCATCACGGCCACGTGGCGATCGATCTGTTCCAAGGGGTGCTTCCTCGCCGATTTCGGCACCTTGGACTGGCGGTGGGTTATGCCGCGGGGGCGCTGGTTATGGCGCTGATCGGATTGGAGGCCTGGGACCGCTTCCAAAGCTCCTATGCCGGGCAGGACCGGATCGCCGCGTTGGTCCCGTGGCTGACGTGGCCCGCTTATCTGATTGTCCTGACCGGCACCGCTCTGCTGACACTTCGGCTGATCTACCGGGCGGTCGGGCACGGGCTTTCCATCTTTTCGCGGCTCGATCTGGTTGAGATGCCGCCCCCGCCCGAAACGACTGCTCTCCATGGGGAGGACGCCCTGTGACGGTGGCTTTGGTAATTGCGCTATTGGCCGGGCTGCTGGTGATCGGGCTGCCGGTGGCCCTGGCAATGGCGATTTCGGGGTCCGTGGGGCTTTACCTGTTCGGCGGAATGGCGGTGCTGGGCGGTATCCTGAAAACCGCGCCGCTGAGCACCGCGAATTCCTACGAGATCATCACTATCCCGATGTTCATCCTGATGGCTGAGTTCGTGATCATCTCCGGTGTGGCGCAGGATCTGTTCCGCGCAGCAACCATATGGGTCGGCCGCCTGCGCGGGGGTCTGGCTATGGCCACTGCGGTGGCGGGGGCTGGCTTTGGCGCGGTCTCGGGATCGAGCACGGCGGCGGCGGCGACGCTCGCTTCGACCTCGATTCCGGCGATGATTGACGAGGGCTACGACCCCAAACTGGCCAGCGGCGTGGTGGCGATCTCGGGCACTCTGGCGATGTTGATTCCGCCGTCGGTGGCGCTGATTCTCTATGGGATCATTGCCGATGTCTCAGTCGGACAACTGCTGGTGGCAGGGGTGATTCCGGGAATCCTGGTCGCTCTGACCATCATGGCCACGGTCGCGGTTCTCGTGCGTATCGATCCCTCGGCCGCGCCTGCCGGTCAGTCTTACAGCTTTCGCGAGAAGATCGCGTCGCTGTCGCGTGTGGGGCCGATGCTGGTGCTGTTCCTGGCCGTCACCGGCACGATCTACTCAGGAATCGCCACGCCGACCGAGGCGTCGGGCATCGGTGCCTTCGGTGCGATGTTGCTGGCGCTGCGTGAGGGCAAGCTGGGGTTCGGCTCGGCTTGGGGCTGCCTGAGACGGGCGGCGCAGACCACCTGCATGATTCTCTTCGTGATCCTCGGCGCGCATATCTTCGGTTATTTCTTCACCCTCACGCGGGTGACGAACGATCTGACCCATTGGATCGGAGGCCTCGGCATGTCGCCGATGGGGGTGATGGTGGTGATCCTGATCATCTACATCTTCCTGGGGGCCTTCATGGATCAGATCGCCATTCTCATCCTGACGGTGCCGGTGCTTCTGCCGTTGGTGCTGACGCTGGGCTTTGACCCGATCTGGTTCGGGGTGATCGTCGTGGTGACCGCCGAGGTCGGTATGGTCACGCCACCACTGGGCATGAACGTTTTCGTGGTGGCCCGCTATACCCGTCGACCTTTGGGTGAGATCTTTCGCGGCACGTTTCCGCATGTTCTGGCGCATTTGCTGGTGATCGCGTTGCTCACCGCATTTCCCGCGCTGGTGCTGTGGCTGCCCTCGACAATGAACTGACGACGTCGGCCTGCGCAATAGCGCCAGTCCATAACCCTAGAATACAGGAGGAGAATGAAATCATGACCAGAATATCCAAATTCCCATCGCCCGTACGGACAGCGGGCTGGGCCCTGAGCGTTGCCTTGCTGCCGCTCGCCGTGCAGCCGGTTGCAGCGCAGGAGATCGAACTGCGCGCGGCCGACAGCCTGCCCACCGGCCATTACATTGCCCAGAGCCTGATCGAACCTTTCATGGAACGGGTGAGCGAGCGAACCGGGAAAACCGAGTTCGCGTACTTCCCGGCTCAGCAACTCGGCAAGGCCAAGGACCTGCTCTCGCTGACCCAGACCGGCGTGACCGATATCGGCTATGTCGGCCCCTCCTATGTCAGCGACAAGATGCCCCTTTCGGCGGTCGGGCAATTGCCCGAGGCGTTTTCAACCTCGTGTGAGGGCACGATGGCCTATTGGGAGATTGCCAAGCCCGGCGGCGCGCTAGACCAGGCCGAATTCGCGCCGAACGGCGTGCGCCTGCTGATGGCGATGGTGCTGCCACCCTACAACCTGCTGACGTCGAGCCGCGAGATCAGCGGGCTGGACAGCATGGAAGGCCTGAAGATCCGTTCAACCGGCGGCGCGCTTGACCTGACCATCCAGAAGATCGGCGGTGTGCCGGTGCAGATGCCGGCGCCGGAAGTGCGCGAGGCTTTGTCCCGCGGGACGATCGACGCCGGGCTCTTCCCCTATCCCAGCGTCACGCCCTACGGCATGGAGACATTCCTCGACTGGGGCACGCAGGGGATGAACTTCGGATCCTTCGTGGCGACTTACGTGATCAGCCACGAAAAGTGGGACAGTCTTCCCGAGGACGTCCAGCAGGCGATGACCGCGATTGGCGAAGATTTGACTAGGGAAGGATGCGAAACTGCCGACCGACAGAACCTTGAAGTCAAGCAGCAGATCGCCGAGGCGGGCGTGACCTTCGTTGACCTGCCCGCCGGAGATGTCGAAAAGCTGAACCAGATCCTGTCGACGGTGGGGTCCGAATGGGCCGAGCAACTCGATGCCCAAGGCAAGCCCGGAACCGAGATCCTGGAAGCCTTCCGGTCCGCGCTGAAAAGGAACTGATACCAGATCGTGGTCGGCCCGGTTCCTGTGTCGGGCCGGGCCACCAAAGACGCGCAGAAGTCAGCCGGTGGGTGCATCTGAATCCTGCCCTTCGACACTCAGCCTGGTCGCCCGTTATGCAGCTGAAGTCCGGGCGAGCCGTGCATACGTTCGGCCACATTGATCTGGCGTAGATGCGCCACGCCGGTCCCGATCTCGGCGACGAGTTGATGCGCGAACGGCGCGGGCGAATTGGGTTCAACGTGCCGCTCAGCGCTCCCTTCTGAGCACAGGCACATCTGAGAATCTGAATCAGAGGTAGTGAAAAAACCTGGCGAGGTTACCCGAGCAGGCTATTCCACTCCGACATTCGTTTGAGTAGCAGCGCTGTGTATGATGAAAGGTAGTGTCCAGAGTCTTTCGCACTTTCGGTCATGCGACGACGGCTCCTTGGGTTTGATCCGCGTATAGCGGTGTCATGTTCATGTATGTTCGGGTCGCCCATTGGGTTCCGGCGATATGGCGCAGATGGGCGGCAGCGAGAGTGTCCGACCTTTTGTGTATGGCTGATCCGGTCCATGCTTCATCGAAAGGCCGCATGAACGACCATCTCGAAAGAAATCCTGGATGGATAACGTACAGGATCTTCCGCACATTTGATTCCGGCGATGGTTCCTTTCAGACTGGCTGACCCGGACGGTCAGAAAGATATACGTGGGACAACGATCATGCAGCGCCCGGCCCAACCGGAAGAAGTAGCCGGGGCGGTGCTGTTTCTGGCGTCCGACGAGGCATCCTATATGACCGGATCCGAAATGGTCGTCGATGGCGGCTATACCGCGCAGTAAAATGGGCGGAGCCGGAAGTTTGGGACAGGCGGGTCCGGTTGGCCGCGAACCGATCCTGGCCAACCGGGCACCGGCTGCCCGCCTGGCCTGGTTCCGTCAGGCGTCGGCGCGCGGAAGGCGGATTTCGGACAGAACTTCCTCCGTGTGCTCGCCCAGCCGCGGTGGCAGCCGGCGCACCCGGCCGGGGCTGTCCGAGAACTGGACCGGTATCCGGGGCGTCACGACGGCACCCTCTGTCGGGTGCTCGTGGCGCTCGAAATAACCGGTTTGAACCAGGTAGGGATCAACCAGAAGATCCTCCAGGCTGTTGGCCGGTCCATTCGGCACGTCGGCCGCGTCGAACCGGCGGCGCCACTCGGCGGTTGTATTCCCCGCGATTGCCTCGGCGAGGATCCCATATAACTTGTCAATGTGATCGGTGCGCAACTCTGCTGTGGCAAATCGTGGATCGTCGCGCAGCTCGGGCCGGCCTATGGCGTCGAAGAGACGCAGCCACTGGTTGTCCATCGCCGCCATCACACAGATGTGCCCGTCCTGCGTTGGATAAGGCCGACGATGGGGCGAGAATACACGGCTGTAACCCATGCCCAGATCGGGCCGGTCGAGCGTTGCGCCCCAGAGATGCTCGATCAGATTGAAGTTGACCATCGCATCCATCATCGGCACGTTTACCTGCTGCCCGTGGCCGGTGCGCTCGCGCCAGACGAAGGCCATCGCTATGGACGATGCCAGGATGTAACCGCATAGTTTGTCGGCGATTACCGTGGGGTAATAGCGCGGCTCGCCGGTGGCCCGGGCCATCATCCCGGCTACGCCGCTGGCGCCCTGGATCACATCGTCGAAAGCAGGCCAGTCGCGGCGCTCGCTATCCAGCCGGAAGCCAGAAGCCGAGGCGTGAATGATGCGGGGATTGACCGCGCGGATCGCCTCGTAACCGACGCCCAGCCGTTCGGCGGCGCCGGGGCGCATCGAATGCACCAGCACGTCCGCGGAACGCACCAGATCAAGGAGCGCTGCCCGCGCGTCGGGTTTCTTCAGGTCGAGCACGACCGAGCGTTTGTTGCGGTTTGTGTTGAGGAACAGTGCCCCCATCTTCGGGTTGCGCGACGGCCCCACCTGGCGTGTGTAGTCGCCGTCGGGTGACTCGATCTTGATGACGTCGGCCCCCATGTCGCCGAGGATCTGGGTCGCCACCGGCCCAAGCACGTTGACCGAAAGATCAAGCACCCTGTAACCGGCAAGCGGGCCGTCCCCCTCGGCTGGCTGCTGCGGTGATGGCTGCTGCGGCTGACTGTCCATTTTCTTTTCCCTTTGCGGTATCGCACCCTTCGAGTCAGCAATGCGCGCCGTGGTCTGGCGGTCAGTCGGCCCGCAACCCAAGGGCGCAGCGCCGCAATCCTGCGGAAGCGTCCCTGCAAGACCCACACTATTCGGGAGCGACTCGTGAAAGCGGTTCCGCAGGCCATTAGAACGGCGTCGCCAAGAGCGCTCAACCGCCGCAGACCTAAAAACACATCTGTGCGCAAAAGGCTTGCCCGGCCCGGAGTTCTTGGCGCAGGCTGACCGCCCCGCTTACCCTAGGTCACCGGAGTCCTGCCATCGGCCGATGCCGCTTTCGGACTTGCGGGATTTTAGGGAGGAGCCACAATGAACAAGTTTCTACAGGCCGTTATCGGCCTGGCCGTTGCCATTGCGCCGCTGACGTCTTCACCTGCGCTGGCCCAAGCCGAAGAAATCGTGATACCGGCGATCGCCGCCATGTCGGGAGCGGTCGCCGTGACCGGACAGGATGCGCAAAAGGGGATCGCAGTTGCCCTTGAGCACATCAACGCCGATGGCGGCGTCGCCGGTCGGCCGCTGAAGATCCAACTATACGACACACAGGGCAATCCCGGGGTGGTGCGCCAGGTGATGGAGCGGTTGACCCGCCTCGAGCGGGCTCCGGTCATCCTTGGCTGCGAGATCAGCGCAGGCACATCGGCTGCGGCGCAGTTCGCCGAGCAGGCGCGGGTTCCTTACCTGAACTCGTCGGCGGTGTCGGCCGAGCTCCTCGAGCGCGGTTACAAATGGTATTTCTCCGATCAGATCACCGCCGATACCGAGGCGGCCACGGTCGTGGAATTCTTCGAACACCTGATGACGCAAGGCGACGTCGTCCCGGCGTTGCTTTACGAAGACAGCCCGCGTGGCGCCGGAACCATCGAGCGGATCGAAGCCCTGCTGGAGGCCCGGGGCATCGAGATCGCCGCCAGCGCGCCGTATTCGCGCAGCGATCGCAACCTTCTGCCGCCGGTCAAGCGGGTGCAGACATCGGGTGCCAACGTGGTGATCTGGGCCGGCTACACCGAAGATGTGGTGACCGGGCTCCAGGCAATGCAGCAGCTTGACTTCAAGCCCTACATTGTCGGAATCGGCGGCGGTCCGGGTGATGTGCGCATCCCGCAACTGGTGGACAGGGGCTTCATCGAGGACGTCAATCTCAGCACGGTGGACTACTTCAATCCCGACATGGACCGCGCCCAGCGTTTTGTGAAGGCCTACGAGGAACGGCACGGCATCGTGCCGTCAAGCTATGCGTCGATGTGCTACCGCGGTGTCTACACGCTGAAGGCCGCGCTGGAGAAGACGCTTGAGTCCGGCCAGGAACTGACGACCGAGAACCTCCGCGCCGCCATCCTTGAGATCGACATCCCCGGCGATCAGCTGATCTCGCCGTTCTCGCGGATCAAATTCGACGAACACGGCAGGAACGTCGGATCGCAGAACCTGATCGCGCAATGGAAGAACGGCGGCACGAAAAAGGTCACGGTCTGGCCGCCAGAGGTGGCTGTGGAAGAGCCCAATCCTCTGAACTGATGCGAAAACTGTACGGGAGTGGGCAGGATGAGTGTTGAGCTTCTTTTTCAGGCGGCCGTGTCGGGGTTCCTGATGGGTGGCATTTATGCGCTTATCGCCCTGGCCCTGGCCTTGGTGTTCGGTGTCATGGGAGTGCTGAACTTCGCCCATGGCGACCTGCTCATGGTCGGCATGTATGGCGTGGTGCTGGTCAGCGCCTCCACGGGTCTCTCGCCGTTCCTCGCGGGCCTCCTGATAGTGCCTGCCATGATGGCGATCGGATGGGCGGTCTTCGGGCTGCTCATCCGGCCGATCGTCGGCTCTGCCCCTCTCGTTCAGGCGCAGCTGACCATTGGGCTGTCATTCGTGATCCAGAGCGCGGCGTTCCTGTGGTTCGGGGCCGATCTTTTCAACGTGAGGACCGAACTCGGCGCCTCGACAATCCATCTGGGCGCCATCGTGGTAAGCGTGCCGTTGCTGATAGGCTTCGTCATCGCCCTGGTGGCGTCGGGGTTGCTGGCCTGGTTTCTCTCGGCGACCGTCTGGGGGTACCGCGTCCGTGCCACGGCGGAAGACCCGGTGATGGCCCAACTATGCGGCGTGAAGGTGCAGCGCGTGCAGATGTGGGTCTTCGTCGGCGCGACGGGGTCGCTGGCGGTCGCCGCCGGCTGCCTGATGGGGTTCTATCATGTCACCCCGGTGGTGGGGCTTCAGTTCAGCGTTCTATCTCTGATGATCGTGGTGCTGGGCGGTCTAGGTGATCTGCGCGGTGCGATGGTGGCAGCGCTGGTTCTCGGCGTGGCCGAGGCCCTGGCCGGCGCCATCTTCAACAGCGCATCGGCGCCGGCGGGGCTTTACATCTTGTTCGGCGCCGTGCTGCTTCTGAGGCCGCACGGCCTTCTGGGGCGGGGGGCGACAGTATGAGCGGCAAACCGGATACCGCAGCCCGCCTCCTTGGTCGATCCCCGGCGGGTGCCATAGCAGGCGTGCTGCGCAGCGAGGGTGCAGTCGCCGTCCTGGTCATCTGGGTGGCGGTGGTGATCGCCCTCACCGTTCTGAACGCCTACTGGGTCAGCGTCGCGGTGATGATGCTCGTGTGGTGCTACCTCTGCACGGCCTGGAACCTGATCGGCGGCTATGTCGGCCAGGTCTCCTTCGGCCACGGGGCCTTCTTCGGTGTCGGTGCTTACTGCACCATCTACCTTGCGACCACTTTTGGGGTCAGTCCCTGGCTGGGGATGATCTTCGGCATGGCCCTGTCGGTCGTTCTCGCACTGGCGGCGGGTTACGTTCCGTTCCGGAAAGGTCTCAGCCACCTCGTCTTTGCGCTCCTGACGCTCGCCCTGGCCTATGCGCTTTTCTACGGGGTGTCGGGGGTCAGAGCACTCGGTGGCACCAACGGCATGTTCATGCCGCTTGACGAGACCGGTCTTGCGGCCCTGCGCTTTCATGATCTCTGGCCCTATCTGCTCGTCATCGCGGTATTCAACACCGTGCTCCTTCTCGTCCTGCAGGCGCTTCTGAATTCGCGCCACGGCTTCATCTGGCGCGCCACCCGGGACAACGAGGCCGCAGCGGCGGCGTCAGGCATCAACCTCTTCAGGTCCAAGCAGCTCGCCTTCGCCATCAGCGCTGCGGCGACCTCGGTGGCGGGCGGCTTCTACGCGCAGTTCGTGGGCTTCATAGACCCGCATTCGGTGCTGGGGGTACATGTAATCATTCTGATCCTGCTGTTCTCGGTTGTCGGTGGCACCGGAACACTTCTGGGGCCGGTCGTGGGCACCCTTGTGCTCTTCCCCCTGGGCGAGATCATGCGCGTGCAGTTGATGTCGCTTGGGGCTGGCGCGCACCAGCTGGTCTACGGGGCCGCCCTTGTCGCGGTGATTCTGCTTCTGCCGGGCGGGCTGATCGGGCAGTTGCGCAGGGCACTGGGCGGGCGATGGTTTTCCGGCTTCACCCTTGCCCTGCCGCATTCGGTCGATACAGGGCCGTTGCCTCGGCGCCACGCCGCCGACCTCAAGGATGGCGGGAAAATCCTCAGCGCCGAAGGCGTGGGCCGCGACTTTGGCGGCGTGACGGCGCTGCAATCGGTCGATCTCGAGGTCCGTCAGGGTGAAATCCTCGGCCTGATCGGCCCCAACGGCGCCGGCAAGACGACCTTCTTCAATCTGCTCGGCGGTGCCTTTCCCCCAAGCCGCGGCCGGATAACCCTGCTCGGACAGCGCGTCGACGGGCTGGCCCCGCACGAATGCACCCAACTGGGCATCGCGCGCACCTTCCAGATCACGCAGACGTTTGCGTCCTTCACGGTGGCCGAGGCGGCATTCACAGCAGCGCTTCCCGACCGCTCCTACGACGAAGCCCGCAGCATCGCCGGGCGGGTGCTTGTCCGGGTCGGGCTTGAGACCCGCCGGGATGTGCCTTGCGCAGAACTCACGCTGTCGGATCGGCGTCGCCTGGAAATCGCGCGCGCCCTCGCAACGGGACCTTCCCTATTGCTGCTCGACGAAGTCATGGCGGGGCTTACCCCGACCGAGGTGACAAGCGTGATCGCGCTGATCCGCAGCCTGCGCGCGGAAGGGATTACCGTGGTGATCATCGAGCATGTGATGCATGCGGTGATGGAGCTTTGCGACCGGATTGTGGTGCTCGACGCGGGCATGGTGATAGCCGAGGGGCTGCCAAGCGAGGTCAGTCGGGATCCGCAGGTGATCGAAGCCTATCTCGGCAAGCGCGCGCAACAAGCCGCTGCCGCTGCCGCCGCAGCATCCGACAACACCGACAAGGGAGAAACCTGAATGATGATGTTTGATCTGCCCGAGGATGTCAGGGAAGTGCAGCAGATGGTGCGGCGCGTCGCCAACGAGCGTGTGGCGCCCCGCGCCCACGAAATCGACCGCAGCGGGGAGTACCCGCAGGACATGTTCGATCTGCTGCGCGAACTGGGGATGTTCACACTGCCGTTTCCGGCCGAGCACGGCGGCATGGGAAGCCAGCTTGCCGCCTGCGTGGCGGTCGAGGAACTGGCGCGCGTCTGCTATAATACCGCCTATCTGCTGATCGTGCAGTGGGTCCCGTTCGGCGCGATCCTGTTCGGCGGTGACGAGGCGCAGAAAGCGCGCTTCCTGCCCGGCCTGGCCGATGGCAGCCTGCGGAGCGCGCTGGCGGTCACCGAACCGCAAAGCGGGTCGGATGTTGCCGGAATCCGCACCCGCGCGGTGCGCGAGGGCGATGCTTATCGCATCAATGGCCAGAAAATCTGGAGCACCAACTCGGCGGTCGCCGACTTCGTTCTGGTCGCGGCCAAGACCGGCGCCAGCGACAGCACCGGAGAGATCAACTTCTTCATCGTCGAGAAGGGCACGAAAGGACTCGAACTTGGCCATAAGGAAGACAAGCTCGGCGCCCGGGGCGTGCCGTCGAATGCTCTGCACTTCGAGGACATGATCGTGCCCGCCGCGAATCGGATCGGCCCGGAGGGCAAAGGCTTCAAGATCGTGATGGAAGCGTTCAACCAGTCGCGTCCGATCATCGGGGCACGCGGCGTCGGGCTGGCCCAGGGAGCGATGGAGCTGGCGCGCGATTTCATCCTCGAACGGCAGGCCTTCGGGCAGCCGGTGTCAGACTTCCAGGGCGTGCGCTGGATGATCGCCGACATGGCAACCGGAGTAGAGGCATCGCGGCTGCTGGTCTATCGCGCCGCTGCCCTGGTGGATGCCGGCAAGACAGGAACCGAACTGGCCGCGGCGGCCGCGATGGCCAAGCGGTTCGCCACCGACAACGCAATGCAGGTGGCCCAGGATGCCGTCCAGCTTTTCGGGGCGGCGGGCATATCGAGCGAGGTTCCGATCAACCGCTACTTCCGCGATGCCAAGGTTCTGCAGATCATCGAGGGCACCAACCAGATTCAGCGCAACATCATCTCCAACACGGTCCTGGGCCGGCCTCGCACTTCTAACCGGGGCCCAAGATGAAGCTGTCGATCGAGTCTCTCGTCTCCGGTTACGGTCTGCTCGACGTGCTCCACGGCGTCAGCATCGAGATCGCCGAGGGCGAGGTCGTGGCTGTGATCGGGCCGAACGGCGCGGGAAAATCCACCCTTCTGCGCACGATTTCGGGCCTTGTGGCCGCCCGTTCCGGAGCGATCCGCTACGATGGCAAGGAGATCGGCGGCTTTGCCGCCAGCGAGATTCCGCGCCTCGGCCTCGTCCATGTTCCCGAGGCGCGGCACGTCTTCGGGTCACTCACGGTCGAGCAGAATCTGATCGTGGGTGCGAGCGCCGCACCCGACGCGAAAGACCGAAAGGACGCCATTTCCGAGGTCTACGAACTCTTTCCGATGCTGAGCCAGAAGGCCCGCGAACTTGCCGGAGGGCTCTCAGGCGGTCAGCAGCAGATGCTGGCGATCGGGCGCGCGCTTATGGCCCGGCCCAGCATGATCATGCTCGACGAGCCGTCGCTCGGCCTCGCGCCTCTGGTGGTCGAGCAGATGTACGAGGCCCTCGACGGTCTGCGCCGCACCGGCCTGACCATTCTTCTCGTGGAACAGGATGTCTACATGGCGCTGGATTTCGCCAGCCGCGCCTATGTTCTGGAAAACGGGACAATCGCCCTCGCCGCAGCCTCTGACGTCTTGCGCCACGACGATCACGTGCGCCGTTCGTATTTGGGAATCTGACCCGCCCTGTGCCCGCATTCCGCCTGCCATTCAGACCGGCAGCGGCGGCAGACCGTGCGCAAACTGCGGACCGATCAGCCCCGCAGCGCCGAGATGCCCAGGGCCCCCTGCGCCAAAAGCAGCGCCTGAAGCTGGTTTGTGCCTTCGGCAATCGTCAGATGGCGCACGTCGCGATAGTAGCGCTCCACCGGGAAGTCCCGGGTATAGCCCGCCCCGCCATGCACCTGCAAAGCGGTCTCGCAGACCCTGAGCGCCGTGTCGGAATTGTGGCGCTTGGCCATCGAGCAGGCGCGGCCACGATCCGGCGCGCTGCGGTCCAGCGCGTCGGCCGCCCGGCAGGCCAGCAGACGCGAGGTTTCCACGCCGGTCATCATGTCGGCGATCATCTGCTGAACCAGTTGGAAACCGCCGATCTTGCGCCCGAACTGTTCCCGTTCACCGGCATAGCGCAGCGCCGCCTCGTAGGCGGCAATCGACAGGCCGAGGCAGGTGAAGGACACAAAGCAGCGGCCCACGTTCAGGTAGTGTTTGGCGATGGCAAAGGCCTCGCCCTCGGTGCCGATCAGATGATCGGGGGGCAGCGCCACGTCCTCGAACAGAAGCTCGCCCAGCGGGCAGGCGTTCATGCCCATGCTGCGCACCTCGCGCGCCGAGAACCCGGGCGTGCCCGCCTCGACCACGAAGGCCGAGACGCCCGCGCCATCACCTTCGCCCGATCGCGCGAAGACCACCCCCAGATCGGCCCCGGTCCCGTTCGAGATATAGAGCTTTCGGCCGTTCAGCCGCCAGCCATCGCCGTCGCGCCGGGCCCGTGTTTCGACATTGCTGGCGTCCGAGCCGACATTGGGTTCGGTCAGTGCGAAGAAGGCGGTTTTGCGGCCCGAAATCAGATCGCCGAGCCATCTTTGCTGCTGCTCTGGCGTGCCGCGCTGCGCGATGATCATCAGGACCAGGTTGGAGGTGCTGACGATGCTGCGCAGCGACGGCCAGACTTGCGACAGCTCACACAGGAGCGTGCAATAGGTGAGGTAGTCCAGCCCCGCCCCGCCCTGCGCCTCGGGCAAAAGACCGCCCAGAAGGCCGAACTCGCCCATCTTTTGCATCACTTCGGGCGGCGGCGGACTGTGGGCATCCTCATGCGCCTCGACCAGGGGTGCCACCTCGGCGTCAAGATATTTGCGGAAGCTGCGCCGCGCCGTTTCCTGCCAGTCGTCCAGGTCGAAATGCATTTGCCCTCACTCCGTCTCTTCGGCATGGTCCAGAATTTCGGTCTGATGCTCGCCCACTGCCGGGACGTGGCCAGCCGGGTCGCTCATCCCGGCCATCGGCACAGGGAAGGCCATCACCTGCGCCGCGCCGGCTGAGCGCACCATCCCGCGCGCCTTGAGCTGCGGGTCTCGGGCCAGATCCTCCAGCCTGTTGACCGGGGCGAAGGGAACATCCTCGACCTCGAAGATCTCCGCCCAATGCGCATAGGGACGCGCGGCGATCAACGGGGTCAAGGCGGCGCGGATATCGTCCGCGCGGTCGGTGCGTGCGGCAAAGTCATCAAGCGCCGGATCGTCGAAGCCCGTCATCCCCGTGGCGCGGATCAGGCGGCGGAAGAAATGCGTCTCGATCGCCCCGATGGTTATGTAGTTGCCGTCGGCGGTCTCGAAGATGCCATAGGCGGCCCGGCGCAGGATGTCGGCCTTTGTGATCTCGCGTCCGGCCTGGCGTCCAGCGTCCCACACACCGTAGCGCGGGGCGACCCAGCTGGCCAGCGCGTCGGTGATCGCCACGTCGAGATACTGGCCCCGCCCCGTGGCGTCGCGTCCGCGCAACGCGGCAAGAATGGTGATGATGGCATACATGGCTGCCGAGAGATCCCCGATCGGCACGCCCGTCGTGTATTCAGGCGGTCCGTTGGGCGCGCCCGATATCGCTACCGCGCCCGCCATCGCCGCGTAGTTCAGATCATGTCCCGGCCAGTCGCGCGCCGGCCCGGTCTGACCATAGCCGCTGACCGAACAGTAGACGAGGCCGGGATTGAGCGCTGAAAGCGTCTCATAGTCGATTCCCAACCGCTTGGTGACGCCGGGGCGATAGCCCTCGATCACCACGTCCGCCGATTTGGCCAGCCGCAGGAAAGCCGCGTGGTCTGTGTCGTCCTTGAGGTTCAGGCCGATGCTTTTCTTGCCGCGGTTCACGGCGGCAAAGAGGCCGGGGAACATGGCGCGCGCGGCGTCGCCCGCGGGACGCTCGACCTTGATGACTTCGGCTCCCATCTCGGCCAGTTGCTGCGTGGCATAGGGCCCAGGCAGAAGCTCGGTCAGATCGAGAACGCGAAGCCCCGAAAGCGGTGCAATGCCGGTCATTTTTGCTCTCCTGCGCTGTTCGCGCGGTCCGGGTCGGCAATCCCGGCGCATTCCGCCGAATCGTCCTGTTCCAGGATCATGTCCCAGATCTTCTGACCCTGCGGATTTTCGAGCTCTTCCATCAGATGCGCCAGAAGCCCGGCGGATCGGCCAATCAGGGCGAAGGCCCGCGCCCAGATCGGGGCAAGCCCCATGTCCGAAACGGTGGCCCCGACCGCGCCGGCGGCGTTGATGGGCAGCAGACGGCCATATTCCTCGCGGGCGGCGGCCTCGACGGCCGCCATGAAGCGCCAGTGCCGCCCGTCGAACCCGTTCTCGCCCGCGATGCGGCGCAGGACCGGCGTGCGGGGGTCACCCGCCACATGGATCGGATGACCGAGGCCTGGCACGATCCGGCGCGCGGCGCGAAAGGCGCATACGACCTCTTGCGCGCGGGCGGCATAGGCCGCGTCATCGTCGCTGTCGGACAGCTCGCCGATCTCGTCGCGGGCAAAGGCCGCGGCGTTCTGCATGGTGCCCAGAAAATGATTCCCCGCGCCCAGCAAGCCCGCAGCCACCGCGCCCTGGAGCGATTCCGGCGCGCCCAGGATCGTCATTCGCGCAGCAATGGCGCTGGGGGTAAGGCCGTGATCGGTGGCGGTGACGATGATCGCGTTGGTCATCGCACGGGTGCGGGCATCCGGCTCCTTCCCCGTGGCGGTGAAATAGATCATGTCGATGAAATCCATCTTGCCGAGGATGTCGTCGGCCAGATCGCGCCCGCGCACGTAGATGCGGTCGCGGGTGGTGAAGCCGATATCCGTCTTTACCGTCATTGTCTTGCCTTCCCTTCTGTGTTGCTCGGAGCGCGCAGGATCACCGCGTCAAGGACCGTGGCACCCACCGGACCGGCGCGCACCGGATTGAGGTCCATCTCAGCGATGTCGCCGCGCGCACCCAGGGCGGCCAGGATCACGAGAAGATCGGCAAGCGCGCCCAGATCGGCGCCCGGGCGGCCGCGCAGCGGACCCAGCAGCGCGCGGCCGCGGATCTCGTCGATCATCGCGTGCGCTTCGGTGCGTCCGAAGGGCGCGGCGCGGTGCGTAACGTCAGAAAGCGCCTCGACCATGACGCCGCCGAGGCCGAAGCTGACCACCGGGCCGAACACCGGATCGCGGTGCAGTCCCGCCATCACCTCGACCCCCGGCCCCTGTTCCATGCGCTCGACCAAGGCACGGTCAAGCCTGTGCCCCTGCGCCGCAAGTGACGCCGTCATCGCGTCCCAGGCTGCCGTCAGCGCCTCCGCATCCGTCAGTCCGACAGCCACGGCCCCGGCTTCGGTCTTGTGCAGAAGGCCGGGCACCAGCGCCTTGAGTACTACCGGAAATCCGATCCCGCGTGCCGCCGCGCCCGCCTCCTGGGCGCTGGTCACAACCCGGCCTTCGGGCACCGTCAGACCAAGTCCGGCCAGCGCTGCCTTGGCCGCGGCCTCGTCCAGTTCGCCGGGCGGAAGCGCGGGCAGCGACGGAGCGTCGATGCCCGAGGCGGTCCAGTCGCCGCGCCAGATCAGCCGCTTCAGCGCCGTGACCGCCTTGCCCAGACTGCGAAAGGGCGCCAGCCCTGCCGCGTTCAGCGTGCTATAGCCTGCGGCGCGGTGCCCGCTCATCCACACCGGCACCAACAGCGCCGCACTGTCCGGCGCAAGTGCGACCATGTCGTCGGCGGACCGGTCGGTAATCTGGCCGTAATCGGCCGGGATCGGCAAGAGCACCACATCGGTGGCCGGATCGCGCGCCACCAGAGACAGGCAGTCGCGGTTGAGCGTATCCTGGGTGAAGACCTGGGTGGTCAGGTCCACCGGGTTTTCGAGCGCCGCATAAGACGGGGCCAGCGCACGCAACCCCGCGCGGGTGTCGGGGGCCAGTTCGGACAGGGTCAGCCCGGCGCTGCCCACCATGTCGGCGGCCAGCGCGGCGGTGCCGCCCGAAAAGGAATAGACGCAGATGCCCTGCCGTCGGGCGATGCCCGCACGCTCGAACAGTGCCGCCGTGTCGATCAACTCGTCCAGATCGTCCACCTCGACGATGCCGTGCTGGCGAAACAGCGCCGAGGTGACCGTCGCCGACCCCGCCAGTGCGGCGGTGTGCGAACGGGTGGCGGCAACGCCATAGTCCGACTTGCCCACCTTCATCGCCACCACCGGCTTGCCGGCGCGGGCGGCGGCGCGGGCAGCCGCCAGAAAGCGCGGCCCGTCGCGGAAGCCTTCAGCGAGAAGGGCGATTACCTTTATGTCGGGATCGCCCACCATGTGGTGCACGACATCGGCCATGGTCAGATCGGCTTCGTTGCCGGTAGAGCACCACAGGCCAACGCCGATGCCGCGCTCGCTTGCCTGGATGAAGGCACGGCCAAGTCCGCCGCCCTGGGTGACAAGCCCAATGCCGCCGCCCAGCGTGTCGTTCTTGAACACCGGTGAAAAGGTCAGCCCAAGGCGGCGGTTGATGTTGCTCAGCCCTGGCGAGTTCGGACCATAGATGCGCATCCCGCTTTGCCGGGCGATTTCGGCCATCTCGGCTTCAGCGGCCCGGCCCTCATCCCCGGTTTCACCAAAGCCAGAGGTGAAGACCACCGCGAAACCAGTTCCTGCCGCCGCGCAATCGCGCAAGGCGCCCACCACCGCATCGGCAGGAAGGCACACCACCGCCACATCGACGGGACCAGGCAAGGCCGAAATTGCGGGATAGGCAAGAAGACCATGCACCCTTTCACGCCCGGGATTGACCGGGAAGATCTGCCCATCGAAGTCGGAATGCTCGGTAAGGTTCAGCAAGGTATCGCTGCCCACGCTACGGGGCCTTTCACTGGCCCCCAGGATCGCCACGCTGCGTGGCGACAAGAGCCGCGAAAGATCGGGAAAGTCGCGGGCGACCACCTGCTCAGCCACCTTGCGGCGCCCGCCGTACGAGCAGTTTCCAGACCCCTTCCACCACGGTTTCGCCGCGCTGGTTGATAACCTCGCGCCGGAACGACAGGATGCCGCGTTCGGGTTTCGAGGTCTCGCGCTTCTCGGCTACGGTGACGCGCACCCCGATCGTGTCGCCGATGAGGGTCGGTTTCGGGAACCGGCACTGCATGTCGAGCAGCCCCAGAAGCGAGGGTTCCAGGAACGTGTTCATCAGCATCCGCGTGGTCAGCCCCGACATCACCGACACCACAAGCAACCCGTGTGCAATGCGCTGGCCAAAGGCCGAATCGGCGGCGTATTCGGCATCGACGTGCAGCCGGTTGAAATCGCCCGACAGGCAGGCGAAATTCGCTACATCTGCCTCGGTGATGGTACGGGTGGGGCTGTCGAACTGGTCGCCTTCGTTCAGGTCCTCCCAGTAGAGCTGCTGGCCCTTCAGGGCCGAAAGATCGGGCCGTGTCATTGGGTTTCCTCCTCTGGCAGTGCCAGCACTGCCTCTTTCAGTTCAGCCTTGAGAACGCGGCCGGTCAGGTTGCGCGGCACCGCCGCCATGAAGACCACCCGCCGCGGGCGCTTGTATCGGTCAAGCCGGGTTTCGGCATGCGCGATCACATCGGCCGCTGTCAGCTGCTCGCCCGGCGCGGGGACGATCACCGCGCAGATCGCCTCGGTCCAGCGCGGATCGGGCAGACCCACGCAATGCGCTTCGGCGATCGCCGGGTGGCTGGCCAGCGCTTCTTCGATCTCGGGGGCGTAGACATTGATGCCGCCGCTCTTGATGATGTCGCGCTTGCGGCCGGTGAACCAGAGCAGCCCTTCGGCATCGATCCGGCCCAGATCGCCCACGGTCAGATAATCGCCGCGCCGGGTTTCGGAAGTCAGCGCGTCGTCCTTGTAATACCCGTCGTAGCGGCTTTCGCTGCGGGTGCAGATTTCGCCGACTTCACCCTGCGGCACCTCGTTTCCATCGTCGTCGAGGATCTTCAGTTCAACGCCAAAGAACGGGCGGCCAACGCAGTTGCCCGCCAGATTCCGGCGCAGATCTTCTGCGGTGAGGTTGGCGTAGGGGCCCGCCTCGCTTGACGCGGCATAGATCATCAGCGCATCGCCAAACTTGTCCAGCGCAGCGTGCTTGAGGTCAGGATACATTTCGCCGCCGCCCGATTGCAGCGTGCGTAGTGACGACAGGTCGGCGCTGGCGAAGCCCTCGGCCTCGACCATCCGCTGGAGCATGGCCGGCAGCAGCATCGTGGCGGTCAGCCGTTCGTCCTCGATCAAGCGCAGCGCACCGGCGCCGTCGAAGCGGCGCATCAGATAGACGCTGGCCCCCAGATAGAGCGGTAGCAGCGTGTATGTGCAGCCAGCCGACAGGCAGATCGGCAGCGCAGATAGCGCCCGGTCGTCGGGGCGAAAGCGCTGTTCAATGGCGCGTTCTTCCATGCCGAACAGGCTGCGCAGCGCACCCTTGGGCTTGCCGGTGGTCCCCGAGGTGTGCAGCATGATCGTGGTGCCATCCTGCCCTTGCGGTGGATCGGGCGGGGTGTCTGCCAGAAGGTCCGACAGGCGCGGCAGGCCTTGCGCGTCCTCTGCCACGTCGCCCAGGGCAATGATGTCGTCCACCACGGTCCGGAACAGATCGGCATGGTCCAGCGCCGCCTCTCCCAGCAGCAATGCCTTGCTGTCGGAGCGGGCCACCACATCGGCCATGACCTCGGGCGCGATGCGATAGTTGATCGGCGCGGGGATCGCGCCCAGCCCGGTCACCGCCACATAGGCGGCAAGGAAATCGGGATGATTTTCCGAGATCACCGCCACCTTGTCGCCCGGTCCGATGCCGCGCCGCGCCAGCACCGTCATCATCCGTTCCACCCGGTCAAGGACGTCTGCATAGCTCTGGCTGCGCCCCTCAAACACCACTGCGGGTTTCATCGGAAACCGCCGTGCATTCAGCCTGAGGGCATGGAGAAAGGTCATCGGCATGGCCGCCTCCTCAGGTGAAGGCCGAGATCCCGAGAACCTCACGCCCTATGATCAATGTCTGGATTTCCGACGTGCCCTCGGGGATCAGCCCGCCGCGCGTGTCGCGGAACAACCGCTCGACGGGGTAGTCGGTGGAATATCCCAGCCCGCCGTGCGCCTGTAGCGCCATCGAGGCCACCTCATGCGCCGCCTCGCTGGCATAAAGCTTGGCGATCGAACATTCCTTGCGCCCGGGCAGACCCGCGTCCAGCGCTTGGGCGGCACGGTCCGTCAGCGCGCGGGCGGCCTCGGTGCGGATGGTCATATCGACGATCAGCTTCTGCACCAGTTGATAGCTTCCGATCACGTTGCCGAACTGCTTGCGCGTCTTGACGTAATCGGTGGACAGGTCCAGCGACCGCTGCGCCGCGCCAACTGCGCCCGCCGCCACGTTGAGCCGGCCATAGTTCAACCCGGTAAGGATCGCCTTGAGGCCCTTGCCCGCCGGACCCAACAGGTTTTCCTTTGGCACCCTTGCGTCATTAAACGCGAGTTGTGAGGTCGCCGTGGCCTTGATGAACATCGTACCCACGCGCGAGGCTTCGAAATCGGTTTCCTCGGGGTCCACGATAAACAGGCTCAGATCGCCATCACAGCCTTGGGTGAAGGTCCGCGCCACCAGGATTCCGACACGGCCGTGAACGCCGTTCGTCGTCCACAGCTTGCCGCCGTTGATCAGCCAGTGGTCGCCCTTGTCCTCGGCGCGGGTCTGGACCGAAGCGACATCCGAGCCGTGGTCGGGTTCGGTGATCCCGACCCAGACTGGCATTTCGCCGGCCATGACGGGTTTCAGCCATTTCTCCTTCTGCCGGGCATCGCCCAGATGGTGCAGCAGCGCGGCGACGATGTTGACGGTGTTGAGCAGCACCCGGAGCGACAGCCAGCGATACCCCGCTTCCTCCATCATCATCGCCCAGGTGCGGTAGCTGAGACCGTAGCCGCCCGCGTCTTCGGGCAGCAACCCGCCGAGATAGCCGAACTGACGAAGCTCGCCCACCATCTCCCAAGGCAGCTCGCCCGCCGCCTCGCATTCGGCGATGCGCGCCTCGGTCAGATCGCGCGCCATGAAACCCCGTATGCTGTCACGCAGCATCCGCGTCTCTTGCTCCTGGTTATCGGTGGACGGCGCGACATGTTCAGCCATATCGGCCCCCGGTGATGTGCAGCGTCTCACCCGAGATGTATTCCGCCGCATCCGAGGCCAGGAACACCACGCCGTTGGCGATGTCGCGCTCGTTGCCCAGACGCGGCACGGTGTTCATCGCCAGCGCGCGCGACTTGATCCGGTCATAGTTCGGAAGCGCCTCGATCATGTCGGTGGCGATGAAACCCGGCGCGATGGCGTTGACAGTGACGTTGAAGCGCCCCTGCTCCATCCCAAGCGCCCGGGTAAAGCCGATGATGCCGGCCTTGGCCGCCGCATAGTTGGTCTGCCCCGGATTGCCGAGATAGGCGCGCGACGAGATATTGATCACCCGGCCCCAGTTCTGCTCCATGAAATGCGGCACCACGGCACGCGAGCAGTTGTAGGCACCTTTCAGGATCACGCCCACCACGGCATCCCAATCTTGCTCCGGCATCTTGGTGATGTAGTTGTCGCGCGGAAAGCCGGCGTTGTTCACAAGGATATGGACCGCCCCGAATTCCTCGATCGTGCGCGCGACGAGCGCGTTGACCTGTGTCTCGTCGGTGACGTCGCAGACGGCGCCGATCGCCGCGTAACCGTCGGCGGCAAACGCGGCGCGGGTCGCTTCAGTGGTTTCCGGGTCGATATCGGTGATCACCACCTTCGCCCCTTCCTCGGCCAGCGCGCGCGCTGTCACCGCGCCGATCCCGCGGCCCGACCCGGTGATGATTGCCACCTTGTCCTTCAGTCCCAGTTCCACTTTCTGCTCCTTTGCATTGTCTAATACTCGCCCGAGAACGCGGTTACGATTTCAGGGAAGAACGCGATCATCGCCAGAACCGCGAACTCTGCCAGAACGAAGGGCAGCACGCCCACAAAGACTCGTTTGAGCGGCACCCCGGCGATCGAGCTGGCGACGAATACGTTCATCCCGATGGGCGGCGTGATCAGCCCGATCTCGACGGTCTTGGTGATGAGGATGCCAAACCAGATCGGCGAGTACCCGAGTTCCATGACCATCGGAAAGACGATCGGCATGGTCAGGATCAGGATCGCCAGCTGATCCATGACGCAACCCAGCAGCACGTAGATCACGATCAGAATGAGGATCACCATTCCCGGACTGATCTCCAGCCCCTGCACGTAGGAGACCAGCGCCTGCGGCGCCATCGTGAGGGTAACGAAATAACCGAAGATATGGGCCCCGATGATGATGGTAAAGATCATTGCCGTGGGGCGGGTGGTGCGTTCAAGCGCGTCCATGAAGTCGCGCCAGCCCATGCGCCGCAGCATCACGGCGGCGATCAGGATCGCGCCGAAACAGCCTACCGCCGCAGCTTCGGTGACGGTGACGGCGCCGGAATAGATTCCGGCGACCACAAACACGAACAGCACGATCACCGGCCAGAGCTCACGCAGCGACAGGACGCGCTCTCGCCAGCTGTGGCTTTGCACCGGCGGCGCAAGATTTGGGTTCAGCCCCGCCCAGGCCATGGTGATGGCGGCAAAGGACAGCGCGGTGATGAGTCCGGGCACGATGCCGGCGATGAAGAGCCCGCCGATAGAGGTTTCGGTGATAATGCCGTAGACCATGAGCACCACCGACGGCGGAATCATGATCGACAGCGTGCCGGCTGCCGCCACCGTGCCCACGATCATACCACGGTCATAGCCGTATTTATTGGCCTCCGGCGCGACGGTGCGGGCCATTGTCGCGGTGGCGGCGGTCGACGAGCCAGACACGGCACCGAAACCTGCGCTGGTGAACACCGTCGCCACAGCCAGCCCGCCCGGCAGATGCCCGACCCACTTGTTGGCGGCGCGGAACATGTCCGACGAGATCCGGCTGGCCGAAAGGATCTCGGCCATAAGGATGAAGAGCGGTATGGCAGTCAGCAACCAGGAGGCTGTGTTGCGATAGGGGGCGACCGACAGGATCCCGAGCACAAGATTGAGCCCGCCGATCAGATAAAGCCCCACAGTGCCGGCGATGCCCATAGCGAAGCCAATCGGCATCCCGACGACGAGAAGTCCCGCCAGCAGGACGGACACGGGTGCGAGATATTCCATGTTCAGACCGTCCGATCCGTGGTGTCGCGGAGCCGCTGCACGTCGCCCGCCACGTTCACGAGAAGCCGCAGGACAATCAGCAGGCAGCCGATCGGCGCGATCACGAGGGCGGTGACGAGCGGCGCGTCGATGTCGCCCGAAGTGCGATACCCGAAATCCCACGCCTTGAGCGCCTCACGCGAGGCACCGTAGCACACCAGCGCGAAAAACGCGGCCGCCACCAGACGCAGAACCACGTCGAGACCGGTGCGCAGCTTGTCTGGAAGCGCCTCGAACAGGATCCCCACCCGCACATGGCCATCGTGCATCTCAAGATAGCTCAGGCTTCCGAACACGATTATGGGCATCAGATAAAGTTCGGTGGCCCCTATGACGCCCTTGATCGGGTCGTTCAGGACATAGCGGGTGAAGACCTGGATGAGGATCAGCGCCAGCATGATCATCATCGCCACGCGCGACAGCCAGCTCGCCCAGGTGTCCACCCGGTCCATCGCGCGGCCAAGAGGGCCGTGCAATCCAGCCTTCGGCGGCGGCACGGCGTCCCCTTCGGGATCACGATCATGCGGGGGCACGGTCGCGCAGCCTTACTGCTTCTGGTGCTTTTCGATATTCGCGCGAAAAGCCTCCAACACCTCGGCGCCGGGCATGCCACGCTCTTCGACGCCGGCGATCCAGGCATCGAAGACCGGCGCCGTGGCCGCCTTGACCTGTTCGCGCTGCGCTTCGTCGAGAACGATGACTTCGATGCCGCTTTCGCGCATCTTGTTTTCGAGTTCGGCTGCCGAGCGGTCGGTTTCCTCGGCGACGCGCTGCATCGCCTCCTGCGCCGCCTGCTGCATGGCCTCCTGATACTCGGGCGCAAGCCCTTGCCAGACTTCTTCGCGGATCACGTAAGGTGCCCAGTACACGAAGACATCCAGCCCTAGCACAGCGGTGTCGATCACCTCGTCGAGCTTGTAGGAATAGACGCTCGTGGTCGGGAAGATCGCGCCGTCAACCGTACCGGTACGGATCGCCTGATAGGTTTCGGGGCTGGGAATATCCACCGGAGCGCCGCCCAGAGCCTTGATCGATTCCGACATGTTGCCAGCGATGATCTTCAACTTGAGCCCCTTGATATCCTCCAGGCCGTCAATCTCCTTGCCACGGGTGAAGAGGTTGTAGGTGGAGGTCATCACGCCCCAGAGGGGGCGCATCCCGTTATTCAGGAAATCGTTCTCCAGGATCGGCCCCGAGGTCACCGTATCGTAGAAAGCCGGCGTGCCGACCGTACTTTGCGAGAACAGACCCGGCAGCGTGTGCACACCGGCCAGCGGCATCGTGCCTCCGTTATAGGCCGGTGGAACATAGCCTATGTCCACCACGCCCGATTGCACCATCGAGAACATGTCGCGAAGCGAGCCCATCTGCCCGGCGCCGAAATACTGGAACTTGACCTCACCGTCGGTCAGTTCGGTCACCCGCTCCATCCAGTATTCGGTGCCGGTTTCGACGATGTAGTGGCCCGGCGGAAAAGTGTCCGCCACCTTGAGGGTTGTCTCGGCCAAGGCCACCTGCGGCGCCAGCGCACCCGCAATTATCAGCGCCGCGCCTGCGGCAAGCCGATCCAGTCCGTTCAATACGGTCATCGTAATTCTCCCTCCCTGCGTCGGCCGACGCTTCCCGAACCCGGCCCCTCTCGTAGTGTTTCGGCGGGTGCCTCATGGACCGTTTCGTGGCCCGTCCGCAGGTCGGCCTTCCTGGTTCGACGCAACCACACGGCACGCGGCCCGGTCAATGCGGAAGCGGTGCCCACTCCGATGCGGTCACCAGATCGCACATATATGCTATTGCGCCAACCGAAGCCGCAGCGACAGCCACGCGTTAATCAAGCGTCAACAGGACTTGGACATCCCCGGCGCTTTCTCGGCCACGTAAGAGAAGATCAGTTCCTCGCTGACCGGCGCGATGAAGTTCAGCACGCTTTCGCGAAAGTAGCGCTCGACGTGGTATTCCTGCGCGAAGCCAAAGCCGCCATGGGTGCGCACCGCCCGGAACGCCGCTTCGTAGGCTGCCGATCCTGCTAGGGTGCGCGCGGTATTGGCCTGGAGCCCGCGGAGCCTGTTCTGAACGTAAAGCGCGGCGGAACTGAAGACGCATCCACACCGAAGCGAGCGGACGCTGGATAGACTGGTTCTGACTGATCGGACGACCGAAGACGACGCGCTCGCGCGAAAAGGCCGGTGCCTGCCTCATGGGACCACTGCAACCCGCTGCCGTCAATTTACCCTGACTTTGCAAAAAGCCAGCGCCAGTGGGTTACCGATTCTGACCAGGGTCAGAACCTACTCTTTTGCCAGGGGGGCACAAAAATCACGACGGGTGGGGATCCCGATGTTCAACAGACTCTAGGATCATGACCTTTCTTTCCCAGATGCCGAACAATTTCTTCACGCATGATCCTAACAATCTCGTTCTCGGATCGCTGGATGACATCCGTTGTGGCACCAACCCCGACGGCAAAAAGGCGGGAACTCTGGTGGCTGGGAAAAGGCATGGAGATCAATCCGGCGCCTTTGACGACTTGATCGGTGGAAAGATAGTACCCCTTGGCACGGGTCTCGGCCAACGAGGCGACGAAGGCCTTCACGTCCACCGCCGGTTTGTCGGGCGCACGATAAGCATTGATCTTTCGTAACAGGCGGCACACTTCTTCATCGCTGAAGCGGCTCATCAGAACCCGCCCCACCCCCGAAGTCCCCAGCGGACGTCGCGTACCGAGTGAAATGTGGTGGATCGGTGACTTCTTCGGACGGATTACTTGGACATACTCGGCTTCGTCACCGTTCTTTGTTCCCAGGACAACGACATGTTGCGTCCGTTGCGCGATCGCCTTGAGCAACCGCTGGATGATGCCTTCGCCGAACAGATCCGGGTTCATCCATGAGCCCAGAAGAGGGACGCGTTCCGTGGGGAAGTAGTTCTTGTTTCGGGCATCGTGTGTCAGGAAGCCGAGGCTGACCATGCTCTTCAAGAGCGCCGAGGTACTCGATTGCGGATACCCCAGTTTCTTGGATACTTCCACGACCGATAGCGGCCGTCGCACCTCGTCGAAATACACCAACGTTTCACAGGTGCGGGCGACTGATTTCACGATGTGGTCCCCGCCGGTCTTCGCCAGCGTCTGATGCGCGTCTTCCATGATCCCCTCCCAGCATACTATTATATGAACAGTATTCCGAAAGCAAAATGGCCGCGTATGTGGTTTCTGTCAACTGTTAGAAAATCGCAGAAGGCTCGCCGCAGCTGTCAGGGGATCGGGAAGATGTCGGGCTCGTTTGTCAGTGGCCGCCTCGCTTTGTGGGGATGATTACGCCATCAGCGGCCACGGCGCCCTGGCCACTGGGCCCGACGATCAACGGGTTCACATCAATGGTCTCAAGCGCTGCCCCGTGATAGGCGGCAAAGGCCGACAGGCGCGCAAGGGCGTCGGCGAGCGCGCCGATGTCGCGTTCGGGCGCCCCCCGGAATGCGTCCAGCAGTTTTCGACCGTGGATTTCGTCGATCATGCGGCGCGCTTCGGCGGGACCGAAAGGAGCAACCCGGAAGGACACGTCTCCCAGCGCCTCGACCAGCACGCCGCCCAGACCGAACATGACCACCGGGCCGAACGCCGGATCCTGGGTCACACCCAGTATGGCCTCCAGCCCAGGTGCTGCCTGTTCCGCCACGACCAGACCGTCGATTCGCGCATCGGGCGCTTTCTCGGACGCCAGTTCCAGAATGCGCGCCCCGGCAGAGCGGACCTCTTCGACCGAGCGCAGGTTCAGCGCCACGCCACCGATATCGGATTTATGCAGGATGTCGGGCGAGGCGATCTTCAACACGATCGGAAAGCCCATCTCCTGCGCCGCCTCGGCTGCCGCCTCCGGAGTCCTGGCCAGGGTTTCGCGCACGATCCCGATGCCGGCCTCGGCAAGCAGCGCCTTGGCCTCGATCTCGTTCACCATGCCGTCCGGCAACGGCGACAGGTCGGACAGTTCGGGTATCGGGTCATGTTCGCCGGCCCGAGCGAAGGACCTGGCGAAATAGCGCAATGCGGCCATCGCACGGACCGCGCGGGTCGGTTCCTCGAACACGATGAACCCCGACTTTTCATATGCAGCACGACCCTCGGGTTCGGTCAGCGAACAGAACAGCATCGGCCGGCCGGGAAACTTCTCGCGGATGCGCTCCAGCCCGGTCCGGATGGCTTCGTTCAGGTCGGCGACAAGACCGACCGTGGACATGAAGATGATGGCTCCGTCGATTTCGCCGTCGCCAAACAACACATCCATGTTGGTTTCCAGCAGGTCGATCTGGTTGACCAACTGCGCCGTCACATCGACCGGATTTCGGACACCTGCGAAAGGCAGCACCTCTTTCAGTTTTTTCTGCGCGTGATCGGGAAGCGCGGGCACGTCCAGTTTCAGTTTCTCGGCCTCGTCGGCCATCAGCACCCCAACGCCGCCGGACACCGTCACAAGACCCAGCCGGTCGCCCTGCATCATCGAACCGGATTCGGCGCAGGCATAGGTCACATCGAACATTTCGTCGACCGATTGCGCCCGGTAGACGCCGTATTGCCGAAAGGCCGCGTCATAGACCGCGTCGGACCCCGCCAGCGAGGCGGTATGCGATTGCGCGGCCTCGGCACCGACCGCGCTGCGGCCGACCTTCATCATGACCACCGGCTTTTCCCCTGCGCGCGCCAGTTCAAGGGCCTCGACCAGCCTGTCGCGGTCGGTCGCGCCTTCGAGGTATCCCATGATTACCCGGGTTTCGTCATCCTGCGCGCAATAGGCCACCGCATCGGCGAAATCGACGTCGCAGGAATTGCCCGTCGTCGCCCAGAGGTTCACACCCAGTCCGCGCATCCTGACCAGCGTCATGCAATACGACCCGAAGGCGCCGCTCTGGCTGACGATCGACACGCCGCCGGGCTTGGGCAGGTGCTTTTCGACCCCCGGTGTGAAGGTGGCGTAAAGATTGTGGCGCACATTGGCGATGCCAAGGCAGTTCGGCCCGACAAGCCGCATACCCCCTTCGCGCGCGATATCCACCATGCGCGCCTGAAGCGCGGCGCCTTCGGAATCAACCTCGGAAAACCCCGAGCTGAAGATCACCGCCCCCCGCACGCCGCGGGCCGCGCATTGCTCGACCGCTTGAACCGCCAGCGGCGCGGGCAGCGCGATCACCGCCAGATCCGGGGTCGTCGGGGCCTCGGAGATCGACGGATAGGCCGTCAAACCCTGCACCTCGGGCGACTTCGGATTTATCGGCAGGATCGGGCCGTCGAACCCGTGACGTATGAGAAAATCCACCGGCCGTCCGCCGATGCGCTTGGGGTCACTCGACGCGCCGATCACGGCAACAGAACGAGGGGCGAAAATGGCATCCATTCCGTCAATTCGCATGGGTCTTCCTTTGATATTCTAAACTAGTAGGACTTCGGCAGGCCGAGCGCATGTTCCGCGATGAACGACAGCACCAGTTGCGGGGTGACCGGCGCGATGCGGAACAGGATGGCTTCCCGCACAAGCCGCTCGACATGGTATTCCTTGGCATAGCCGAAACCGCCGAAGGTAAGCTGCGCGGTCTGCGTCGCCTTCACCGCCGCTTCGCCGGCTAGGTATTTGCCTGCGTTGGCTTCGTTTCCGCAGGGCTTGCCGGCATCGTAAAGCGCGCCGGCGTTCATCGCCATGAGGTTGGCGGCTTCCAGCTCGGCCCAGCAGGCGGCCAGCGGGTGCTGCACACCCTGGTTCTGTCCGATCGGCCTGCCAAAGACGACACGCTCATTGGCGTAATCCGCCGCACGCCGAAGCGCGTTGCGCCCGATGCCCACCGCTTCAGCGGCGATAAGCACCCTTTCGGGATTCAGCCCGTGCAGGATCTGGCGAAAGCCCTGACCTTCCTCGCCGATCAGATCTTCGGCCGGGATCGGCAGCCCGTCGATGAACAGCTCGTTTGAATCGACGCACTTGCGACCCATCTTCTCGATCTCGCGCACCGTGACGAACGTCCGATCAAGATCGGTGTAGAACAGGCTCAGGCCTTCGGTCGGTTTTTTGACCTCTTCAAGCGGGGTGGTGCGCGCCAAAAGCAGGATCTTGTCGGCCACCTGGGCGGTCGAAATCCAGACCTTCTGCCCATGCACGACATAGCGGTCGCCCTGACGCACGGCGCGGGTTTTCAGCTTGGTCGTGTCGAGGCCGGTCGTCGGTTCGGTGACACCGAAACAGGCCCGTTGCTCGCCGGCCACCAGTGGCGGAAGATAGGTCTTCTTCTGGTCCTCGGTGCCGAACTTGACGACCGGATTCAGGCCGAAGATGTTCATATGGATCGCCGAGGCGGCGCTGTTGCCGCCCCCGGACTCTGCGATCGCCTGCATCATGATCGCAGCGTCGACAATGCCAAGTCCGGCGCCGCCGTAGGCTTCGGGGATGGCGATTCCCAGCCAGCCATCGCGGGCCAGCTTCTGGTGCAATTCGTGCGGGAAGCCGCCTTCGCGATCCCGGTTCAGCCAGAACTCGTCGTCGAACTCTTCGCAAATCCGCAGGACGGCATCGCGGATTCCCTGCTGATCGGATGTCATCTGATAGGTCATGGTGTTCTCCTCAAATCTCGCAGTCCGCTCTCAGCGTTTCGGTTCGGCTACAGTGCCGTTTTCGGTGAGCTTGTCGATCTTCCCGGCGTCGTATCCGAGCTCTTCCAGCACTGCGCGGCTGTCGGCGCCCAGCTCTCTGCGCCCGAGCCAGCGCAGCCGTCCCGGCGTCTTGTCCAGCTTTGGCACGGGTCCGACGACCTTGGTGTCGTCGCCCTCGACCCCGACGATGTCGCCGCGCGCGGCGATCTGCGGATCGGCAAGGATGTCATCGACGTCATAGACCATCGCCGCCACGGCATCGTGGGCCTGGAAGATGTCAATCGCCTTCTGCGCGTCATGCTGTGCCACAAATGCGCCGAGACGGTCCACAATCTCGTCCATGTGCTCCGCGAAGCCATCGAGGCTTTGGAATTGCGGCTGTTCCGCCCATTCCTTTCCGCCCGCGGCTTCCAGAAGCCGCCGCCCGGTCGCCGCACTGCCTGCGCTGATTGTGACCCATTTCCCGTCCCTGGCGCGAAACACCCCCGCCGGGGCGTAGGAATTGGGTGCCTGAAGTCCGTTTCGGTCAACCGGCAGCCCCGCGCCGGTTCGCGTCGGAACGTGATAGTCGATCAGGCGCAACAGCGGCTCGAAGATGGCCAGGTCCACCACCTGGCCCCTGGCGCTGCCGTTCTGCACCGCATGAAGCGCCATCATCGCGCCGTAGGCCGCCATCAGGCCGGTGGTCGAATCCGCGGCGGGAAAGCCGGGGTGCATCGGCGCGTTGTCGGCAAAGCCGGTGATGTGCGCCAGTCCGCTCATGGCCTCGCCGGCCCGACCGAAACCCGGCCACGAGGAACGCGGCCCGGTCTGGCCATAGCCCGAGATCCGCACGATCACCAGATCGGGATTCCAGCCATGCAGAACCTCTGGCGCCAATCCCGCCCTTTCAAGCACGCCGGGGCGGAAGTTTTCGATAAGAACCTGCGCGTTTTCGACCAAGCGGCGCAGAACCTCGCGGCCGTCTTCGGTTTTCCAGTCCAGCGCAACCAGTCGCTTGTTTCGGGCCAGCGTCTTCCACCACACACCGACGCCATCCTTGGCGCGCGCGCTCAGAACCCGTAGCATGTCGCCCTGCCCCGGCCGTTCGATCTTGATCACATCGGCGCCGAAATCGGAGAGCAGAGCGCCGCACATCGGCGCGGCAATCACATGCCCCATTTCAATCACCCTGAGATCGCTCAGCGGCCCGTCTGTTAATTTCACTCGGTAGTCTCCCAGATTGTCATTTCTCGGTCGTCAAGCCCCAACCTCCGGGTCCAGCGCCCTCAGTCTCATCGGAACCTAAATCCATTGCGAGAACAATCGAACGCCCGTTAGATCATCGAAACGGACAATAAAATTTTCACTTGACGGAGAAAGAAATGGCTGAGCCAAACACGAATCGAATGGCGGTTCGCCGACCTTCGGTTGCAGAGGCATTGGACGCTCTGTTCGATCCCAGCACCATCGCGGTCGTCGGGGCGTCCCGCACCAAGGGCAAGCTCGGGCAGGCCGTGCTGGCCCTGCTGAAGAGCAACGGCTATCGCGGCAAGATCATTCCGGTGAACCCCTCGGGCGGCGAAATCGAGGGGCTTGCGGCAGCACGCAGCCTGGAGGAGATCGACGGCCCGATCGACGTGGTCGTTCTGGCAACCCCGGTCGGCGTCGCTCTCGATGCGCTGGAAACCTGTACCCGGCTCGATGTGAAAGTCGTGGTCGGGGTGACCTCCGGCTTTTCGGAAGCCGGGGAAGACGGCCACAACAACGAGATGCGGCTGCGCCGGATCATGCAGGACGCGCCCTTTCGCCTGGTCGGGCCGAACTGCGAAGGCGTGGTGCGCCCCGCGTCGGATCTGCAATTGACCTTCAGCCCCATGTTCAACGGTCTCAGGCCCGGCCCCGTGGCCATGATTTCCCAGTCCGGCGCGCTAGGCGGCCTTATGGCGTTGCGTCTGGGCGAACGCGGCGTGGGGATCAATGCCATCGTCTCCAGCGGCAACGAAACGGATCTGACCGCCGCGGATCTGCTCGAATATCTCGGCAACGATCAGCAGACCCGCGTGGTTCTGTGCTACGTCGAGGAACTGCGCGACGGGCGCCGCTTTGCCGAGGCGGCCCAACGACTCACAAGAGCCGGAAAGCACGTCGTTGCGGTCAAGGGCGGACGAAGCCGCGCCGGATCGCGCGCTGTCCAATCGCATACCGGCGCGATGGCCGGAGACGACCGGGTGATCAGTGCGGTCTTCCGCGAAACCGGGGTTATCCGCGCCCGGGAATCCGTGGCTGCCGTCGATGCCGTCACGGCCCTCGCCGCAGGCAGGCGGCCTGCCGGCAACCGGGTCGGAATCATCTCTGTCACCGGCGGGCTCGGCGTCGAGATGACCGACCTGGCCGAAAGCGCCGGCTTCGAGGTTCCGGTCCTGGCCGAAGCGACGCAAACCGCGCTGTCGCGTTATGTGCCGTTCTACGGCTCGGTGTCGAATCCGGTCGATCTGACCGGCGTCGTTCTGGCGAATCCCACCTATGTGGGCCGTTGCCTGGAGGCCGTAGCGGCCGATCCGGGCGTGGATATCGCCATCGCAATTATCACATTTGTGCCGGATCAACAGTTCATCGAGGCTTTGGCCGAGGCGTTCGACAGCACCGGCAAGCCGATCCTGATTGTCTGGACAGGCTCGGCGCGCAGCAATGCCTCGGGCGAGGCTCTGCGCGAACGGGCTGTCCCGGTTTATGATTCGCCCGCGCGGGCGGCCTCGGGCCTTTCGGCGCTGGCGGCTACGACAGGAGAAGTGGCATGACCCCGAGGGAAACACTGGAAAACTGGCAGCGCGCCGGGCGTAAAGTGGTCCACGAGGCCGACTCGAAGGACCTGCTGCAACAGATCGGTATACCGGTGCCGAAACGCGATCCCGCCGAGGGGCGCTGTGTCGCCAAGCTGTGTCACGACGACTACCCGCATAAGTCCGATCATGGTCTCGTCCGACTGGGTCTCTCGCCTCAAGAGGCGAAACAGGCCGCCGCCGAAATGGCGGAACGGTTTGTGGGCGGCACGGCGCTGATCGAGGAAATGGAAGAAGGGTCCGTGGCCGAATGGATCATAGGTTGCAAACGCGACGAAACCTTTGGCCCGATCGTTCTGGCCGGCCCCGGCGGAATTCTGGTGGAACTGATAGACGCGGCCGAAATCCGGCTTGCACCCGCAGGGCCGCAAACCGCCGAGGCGATGGTGGATTCGGGCCCGGGTGCCAGGTTGCTGGCGGGGCTGCGCGGCGCGGAACCCGCCGACAAGGGGGCCCTGGCGGACCTGATTTCACGCATATCTGTTTTCTTCGCCGAAAACGCCGATCTGATCTCGGAAATTGAAATCAACCCTGTGATGGTTCGGGCGGACGGGAAAGGATTGGCTGCTGCCGATGCCTTGATCGTGTTGGCACCCAAGGCGAATGAACAGGAGAATTTAACGTGATACGTCACCCTTTCGGAGAGTTGTCACTGGGCCAGACCGGCGTTTCGAGCGGGCGGACGATGACGGAAACCGATGTCGTCAATTTCTGCATGCTCACCGGGAACTGGCTCGAACTGCATTCCAACATCGAGCATGCCAAGGAGGCGATATACGGCCAGCGCCTTGTTCAGGGCAGCCTCGTGTTTTCCATCGTCAACGCGATGATCCCCTTCGACAGCTCCGTGCTCGCTGCCTTCTACGGCTGCGACGAGCTGCGCTTTCTGCGGCCGACCTTCATCAACGACACCCTCTGGGCCCGCGTGGAAATCGTCAATCTGAAGGACCATGACGAAAAGCATGGTGTCGTGACCAGCAAGCTGGAAGGCATCAACCAGCGGGACGAAACGGTGATGCGCTGCGAGTTCAGCCTGCTAATCCGAAAGACCCGTCTCGATCGCCCCGGAGAACCGCCCAAAATCCGGGCCGCGCACGACACCACACAAGGAGAGAGCGCATGAACTTCTTGACCCCCGAGCAGGAGATGTGGCGCACGACCGTCGAGCGTTTCATCGACGAGGAGATCGGCCGCGACTATATCCGCAAATGCGATCTCGAACGCGAATACCCCTATGAGGCCTATGAAAAGGTGGCCAAGCAGGGCTGGCTCGGCATCCTGTTCTCGGAAGAGAGCGGCGGGCTGGGCGGCGACATCATGGATTATGCGCTGATGTGCGAGGGGCTGGCAAAATACGGCTTCGACTTTTCCACCGGCCTGATGGTCGCCACCTTCACCGCAATGAATATCGAGAAATTCGGCACGCCCGAACAGAAAGAGCGGTACATCCAGCCGTTCCTGGATGGCGACATCCGCTTCTCGATCTCGATTTCCGAACCCGGCGCCGGGTCGGACGCGGCTTCGACCAAGACCCGCGCGCGGCGCGACGGCAACGGCTGGGTGGTCAAGGGGCAAAAGCTCTGGTGCTCGGGCGCAAAGGCCGACAATGCGATCCTCGCCATGCTGACCCGCACCGACCCCGACGCGCCAAAGCACAAGGGGCTGTCGGTCTTCCTGATCCCCAACGACACCGAGGGTCTGGACATCCGAAAGCTGCCGACCCTGGCGCGGCGCGCAACAGGCACCACCGAGATTTTCGTGGACGACGTGAAACTGCCTTCCGATGCGCTGCTGGGCACCGAGAATGAAGGCTGGTCGATCATCACCGACCATCTGGAACTGGAACGTGTCGCCGTGGCCGCGGCCTATGTCGGCAATGCCCAGACAGCGGTGGACGATGCCCTGCGCTACGCGCATGAACGGATCCAGTTCGACAAGCCGATCTTCGACTTTCAGGTGATCCGCCACATGCTGGCCGACATGCAGACCCAGGTCGACGCCGCGCGGCTTCTGGTCTATCGCGCTGCCAGCCTGGCCGCGGCCAAGACGCCCTGCACGCGCGAAGTGTCGATGGCGAAACTCTTTGCCTCCGAGACCCTGCAAACCGTCACCCGTAACGGCATGCAGATCCTCGGCGGGCATTCCATGCTGCCCGACTCGGACATGGAACGCTATTTCCGTGAAGGGATGCAAAGCACCATCGGTGGCGGAACCTCGCAGATACAGCGCACGCTGATCGCCAAGACCATGCGCCCGAACTGACCTCGGGACCGCTTTGGGACACCACCGCACAACAAAGGGAAAAAACATATGAAGAACGGACGCGATCCGGTGATCGTCGGCCTTGCCGACGCGCCAATCGAGGACGGGAAATTCGTCACCAAGGCCTCGGTTCTGGGCCATGCCGCCCTGGTGGCGAAGGCCGCCGTCGAGGAAGCCGGCCTGACGCTGGACGATGTCGACGGTCTTTTGACCGCCGGCATGTGGGGCGTGCCGGGGCCGGGACAGCTCGCCACGGTAACGCTGGGCGAATATCTCAATATAATGCCGACCTATGTCGATGGCACCAATATCGGCGGCTCGGCCTTCGAAGCGCATGTCGCCCACGCCGCGATGGCGCTGCGCGAGGGCTATTGCGAGGTTGCCCTGATCGTCTACAGTTCCGACCAGAAATCCCTGCGCAGCCGCAATCTGGGCGGACGTCCTTCGGTCCTGTCCATGCAGCACGAAACACCCTACGGGATGCCGACGCCTGTGGGTGGCTACGCGATGGCGGCACAGCGTCACATGCACGAATACGGCACCACCTCCGAGAACCTGGCCGAAATTGCCGTCGCCACCCGGAAATGGGCACAGCTGAACCCCGCCGCGACTCGGCGCGATCCGCTCACCGTCGACGATGTCCTGTCCAGCACGATGATCTCGGAACCGCTGCATCTTCTCGATTGCTGCCTTGTCACCGACGGCGCGGGCGCCATCGTGATGACCACCGCCGAACGCGCCAGGGACCTCAAGACCAAACCCGTCGCGGTCAAGGGCTATGGCGAAGCGCACACCCATTGGGCCATCGGCGAGATGCCCGACCTCGCCCGCTTGCTGCCCGCGCAGAAGGCCGGCGAAACGGCGATGAAAATGGCCGGGGTAAGCCATTCCGACATCGACGTGGTCGAGGTCTACGACAGTTTCACCGTCACGGTCCTGCTGACGCTCGAAGCGCTTGGCTTCTGCAAGATCGGCGAGGGCGGCGATTTCGTGTCGGGCCAACGCACGGCGCCGGGCGGCGCCTTTCCGATGAACACCAATGGCGGCGGCCTGTCGGCGCTGCATCCGGGCATGTACGGGATGTTCCTGCTGATCGAGGCCAGCCGGCAGTTGCGGGGCGTCTGTGGCGACCGGCAGGTCGCGGGGGCCGAAACCGCGCTGGTTCATGGCACGGGGGGCACGCTGTCCTCCGGCGCAACCGTGATTTTGCAGAAGGACTGAGCCGATGAGCACTGAAAAACCGCTTCCGGTGATCGACCACGACAGCGCCCCCTATTGGGAGGCCGCGCACGAGGGTCGGCTTGACATCCCGCTGTGCGGCGATTGCGGCAAGCATCACTTCTATCCGCGGGCGATCTGCCCGCATTGCCATTCCGACAACCTGAAATTCGACACGGTCAGCGGGCGTGGCGAGGTGCATACCTTCACCATCGCCCGCCGCCCGGCAGGCCCGGCCTTTGCCGACGACGTTCCCTATGTCGTCGCGCTGATCGAACTGGAAGAAGGCCCGCGGATGATGAGCCGGATCCAGACCGACGATCCTGAATCCGTGCGGATCGGAGCCAAGGTCGAAGTGACCTTCGTGAAAGCCACCGACGAGATCACCTTTCCCTACTTCAGGATGACGTGACGCAAGGGGCCAGAGGCCCCGACTGTCCCACGCGAAAAGGGCCACCGCAGGTACTCTGCGGCGGCCCGTTCTTGTGAAGAAGCAGCGGCGTCACCCGGTGCTCAGGGTCTGCCGCTCTCCGAGAAAAAGCCGCCATGCGACCAAACCGATCAGCGCCAGCCCGCCGATAATGTCGGCCATCGGCGCGGCATAGATCAACAATGCAGCCGTCGCCAGAAACAACCCCCGTCCCACCAGAGTCAGCGTTCCCCTGAGGTAACCGCTCAACCCGACGCTGACGGCGAAGACCGCGGCGCTTGCCACGCCCAGATCCAGAACGATCTGACCGGTCCCGCCCTGCGCCAGAATGCCTGGCCGGAACACGAACAGGAACGGCACAACATAGACCGCACCGGCAAGAACCAGCGCGCGGCCGGCCACCTTCCAGAAATTGGCCCCGGCCAGCGCGGCCGCCGCATAGACACTGGCGCAGACCGGTGGCGTGATGGCCGACAGGATCGCGTAGTAGAAGACGAAAAGATGCGCCGTCAATTCCGGCAGGCCAAGCCGCACGAGACTGGGCGCGGCAATCGCCGCCGCCAGCACGTAGGAGGCGGTGGTCGGAACATCCATTCCCAACACGATCGACAGCACAGCCGCCAGCAGCAAGGCGACGATCAGGCCCTGATCGGACACAGAAAAGAGCAGGTTCGAGATTTTTACACCGGCGCCCGTCGCCGTCAGAACCTTGACGACGATCGCGGCACAGGCCAGCAACGCGGCGATCATCACCAGCGCGCGGCCGGCTTCGACCATCCCTTCATAAACGTCGCGGGCCAGCCCGGCCCAGCACGCCCGCAATCCCTGGGCCCGGGCCTCCTGGGCGAAGGGGCGCACGACCGCGCAGGTCAGGATCAGAACGATGATCGACGCTGCGCCCGCAAAGCTTGGTGTATAGCCCTGGAACAGGAAATAGATCACCGTCCCGATGGGAAGAAAAAGCGGGATCGCCTTGTCGGGCGCCAGGAAATCCGCCGGTTTCGGCATTTCGCTCTTCGGGGTGGGCTGAAGGCCTGTGCGCCGCGCATAAAGATCCACCCCGAGCCAAATCGCGAGGTAATAGAGAAACGCAGGACCGACCGCTGCTACAGCGATCTGGGTGTAGGGAATGTTCAGGAACTCGGCCATGATGAATGCACCTGCCCCCATCACCGGCGGCGTCAGCTGACCGGCCGAGGAGGCGACTGCCTCGACCGCGCCGGCGAATGCCGGCGGATAGCGCAACCGCTTCATCGTGGGAATGGTGATCGAACCTGTTGCCATCACATTGGCCACCGCCGATCCGGTCACCGTCCCGAACATGGCCGAAGACAGGGCGCAGACCTTGGCGGGGCCGCCGAAGGTGCGTCCGGCGATCCAGGTGGCCATTTTCATGAACACGTCGGTTGCCCCGGTGGACAGCAGCAACGCCCCCAAAAGCACATAGATCGTGATGACCCGCGCGCCCACATCCGCCAGATAACCGAAAATGCCGGTGGTCGAACTGTAAAAGGTCTCGACCGCCGTTCGCGCCGAAACCCGCGGCGGGCGCCAGCCCCCGTCGATCAGATCGTACCCGAAGTAATAATAGAGGACGGTGATCAGCGCCAGCAAGGGCAGGAACCAGCCGATCACCCGGCGGGCCGCTTCGAGCGTCAGCAGGACGACCAGCAACCCGGCGGCCTTGTCGAGCGGGCCGTACTGCACCATGATGTCGGAAAAACGATCCCGGTTGAGGATCACATAAAGGCACACGCCAAAGGCCAGCAGCCCGAGTGTGATGTCGATGGCCCGTTCCAGGCCGTTTCGGCCGCCGGTCCGCGACGCGCGCGCGGCGTACAGGAAAAAGGCACCGCCCAGACCGAAGCCGATAAAGATCGGTCGTTGAACCAGCGGTTCGAACTGCCCGAACAGGGCATTGTAGAAATGCAGCGCGACGAATGCCGCAAACAACGCGCCGAGCGCCTGCGCGCCGCGCCGTTCCCAGCGCGAAGCTTCGGTCAATGAGTGTTTCATGTTTCCTCCCGAGACGGCGGGGCGCATGTGGCGCCCCGCTCGACCGGTCCGTTCGACCGGCAGTATGACCGTCCGCAGTGCGGAATCAGTTGCCGACGGCTTCTTTCCAGTACCGCACCGCGCCCGGATGATAGGGTACACCGGCCTCGATGGTGGCGACGGCATCGGCGGCGATGTCGTACTCCGCCAGCTGCGGCCAGGCTTCGACCAGCAGATCCATGTTCTGGTGGATGCTGCGGGCGATGTCATAGGCTGTGTCGTCGTCCATGACGCCGGTGCGGGTCAGGAAGAAGACGTTGAGCTTAGGCACCCGCATCTCCTCGGATCCCGGAATAAGCCCTGCGGGGAGGGTTGTGAAACCGACGCCCTCCATGGCTTCCGTCGCCGCTTTCTCCTGCTCTTCGGAGAAGCCGATCAACCGCATCTCGGTGCTTGTCATCAGCTCTTGCAGGGTCGCATCGACAGAGTTTGCGGCACCGTATTTGCTGTAGCCGATGATCTGGCGGTTCTTGATGCCTTCGACCGCGTCACCGACGGCACCATGCACAAGGTCGGCGTCGATGTCGAACATCGACAGCACGGTGGTTGTCAGGGTCTCGGCGGCCGATCCCCGGATACCGGGATTGAACTTCTTGCCATCCAGATCGTCGAGCGTGGTCACACCCGATTCCTCGGTTGCGGCAATCAACAGGACCGACGCGCTGTAGGGATACAGCGCAACCGTATCGGGAATGGCGTTGCCTTCGAACTTGCCGGTTCCGTTTCGGGCCGAGATAAGAATATCGGTGGTGGCAAGACCGAGATCGATTTCGTCCCGCGCGAGGCGCAGGACATTGTCCACGCTGGCGCCGGTCTCGATCACGTTGACGGTGGTATCTTCCATGCCGGTCTCGATCGCCTTGCTCATCGCCACCGAGATCGTGAAGTGGCTGGACGTCGGGCTGGTGGTCCCCATCGTGAGATCCTTGGCCGAAACCACCCCGCCCACAAGCATGGCACTCAAGGCCGCAGCGGCACCGATTGCCGTCCGGTTTCTGGTCGTTACGCGTTTGAACATGTTTTCCTCCCAGTCGTTGTTCAAAATTATCGGCACCTGCGCGTCAGGCGCGCAGAGTTCCGGTCTTGTCGATCCGCTCACGCAGGACAGTCAGTTCCTCCTCTGTTGGCGCCGGCGTCTGTGGCACGTCTCCCCTGATCCCAAGATCGAACCCCGTGTGGCGCTGAACCTCTTCGGACGTATTGCCCGCATGGACCGATTTCAGTCGCATCCGCAGCGTCGCCGGGTCGAAATCCATGACAGCGCGTGGTGTCACCACGAACCGCGGTCCTTCCTTTTTCAGGCCGGCGGCGCGTTTCGCCTCGGGCCCGGAAAGGTGGCCCGGTATGGTGATGAAGTCCACTTTCTCGACAAAATTTCGCGTAGTATGAACCGTGGGGCAGACATAGAATCGCGTGGAGGTGTGGCAGTAGGACAGGTTGGCCGCCCCCGGCCCGCGCATCCCGGGCGCGTCGAGCGTGCCACCGACGTGATGCAGGTTGATATTGCCGTAGGAATCGTGCTGCAACCCGCTGTGAAAGAAGAAGTCCAGGCCGTGATGACTGTGGCCGAAAAGCTCGATGAAGGTTTCGGCGGCCTCACACCGGCCCAAGGCACGGTCATCCAGCATGGACGGATAAAGATGCCCCGGCAGCGGATTGAAGAACATCTCTCCGCCGACTGTCAGGTTCGGTGCGTGCAGTTCACGCGCCAGAGCGATCGCCGCCATCGGGACCAATGCAGCAGCACCCGCCGCGCCCAGCTCGCCATCGGCCAGGTCGCGGGCCAGCACGACAACCATTTGCTCAAGGGGGGAAACCGCCGCGCTCATCTCTTCCGTGTCTCCGCTTCGAGCCGGGCGAAATATTCGGCGCCGCCGACCGCTTCAATATAGTCACCCTGGCTTTTCGGCCGCGTCACATGACGCGCGATGTAGTCGTCCAGTCCTGCGCGGTCGCCGGTACGGGCGGCGTCGCCCAGATCGGCGTAGGCGTCGATATGATCCTCGTCCATCGCGTAATGGGGGAAGCTCGCGGTGGGATGCGCGCCGTAAGGCACCTCGACCACGGCATCGACATAGTGGGACGGCACCGTGACCCGCGACGGATCGTCAAGGATCACCTCGTCCGGCACGATCCTGTCCACGCTGGCAATGACCATGTCCGAGGCGCGCGCCATCAGCTGATCGGCATAGACCATGGTGCTGAGATGGCGCAGGTTTCCCCAGCGGTCGGCCTCTTGCGCGTGCAGGAACGTGACGCGGGGCCGGATCGGCCCGACGGCGTGGATGCGGCGTCCCGAAAAGGGGCAGTCGATTTCGCGGATCAGCGGATTGTGCTTCAACACGTCCGACCCGCGCAACGCGTCGATCGGCTGAAACGGAACACCATGGGCCGAGGCCATCAGCCCGCCCACCACGGTCAACGCGTCAAGCGCGTGGGCAGTCACCTGCCCTGCCTCAACCGCGCTGCGGAAATTGGGGCAAAGCCGGTTCTCCAGCGTGACGCCGGGAATGAACACCTGCTCGACCGCGCCTGTCGCGATCATCAGATCGACGTCATAGCCCGCGCCGGGCGAGGAATAGACATGCAGGTCCTTTGCGCCCGCAGCCAGCAACCCGCGCACCAATGCGACCGGCCGGCCCTGCTTGAACAGCCCGCCAAGGCATAATTCAGGACGTTCCTGCAAAGCGTCCCGGGCCAGATGCGCTGCGTCCTGCAGCCTCGTGACCTTGCTGCGACGCGTGGGTTTCGTTTGGTCGTTCATCGTATGGGTCGTCGCTCCGATGCTTCTGTTTCCCTGGCAGACCGCCGGGGAATTTGCGCAGAACAACTGTACTGGAACGCACGCAATCCAGCACCCTCCGCCATGTGACAGGCATGATCGAACACATATGTGCGATTGGCCGCGCCCGGACCCGGATGAAAAATCCCCGTCGCTCAGAACAGCCCTGTAGCGACACCGCCACCGACAATGAGAGTGATGAGGACGATGCTGACAAGACCGAAAACTCCGTTCCAGCGAAAACCGATGGTCAGGGGCCGTTCCCCGACGATTGAGGAGGCATAAACGACGGCAGTGATGGCAGGCCCCATGCAGATGATGCTGCTCCAGCCGCCGGCCAGTGCAAGGCCCAGAGCGAGCGGCGACAAACCATCCACGCCGACGCGGTTGACCACGTCCGCCAGCAGCACCACCGAGATCATCGGGTGCACACCCAGCAGCCCCGTCACGAACACCGTCATGATCAACAGCACAACGGTCAGGACAGGCCGCGCGGCAATCCAGCCCAAGTGGTCGGCAATCCACTCGACCGGGACCACTTCCAGCGCGACAAGGCCGATGAACCCCGCCGACGCGATAACGCTCATCTCGGTCGCGAACCCCGGCGCCTGGGCCACGAACCGGCGCGACATGTCCGGAATGCTGCCGATGCCCTTCCGCAGACCCGACCAGAGAAGCGCATAAACCGGCACGATGGCGATCAGGACGGTCTGGAAACTGTATTCCGTCGCCCTATCCAGTGCCACCACAACGCCCCCGAGTACAAGGATATGACCGGCAACGATCACGACCGACCAATGCGCCCAGCCCGGCAAGTCCCCGGTCAGGGCCGCGACCCGACCGCGCGCCGACGGCGGGCGCCACCATTCCACCGTGTCGAACAGCCACCCCAGAAGGAAAAGCACCCCGGCCAGCGCGATTCCGAAAGGCGCCAGATGCGCCCATTCAAGATCCGGAATCGTGAGAATCATCAGATTCAGGGCGACGCCGAACGGCGTCCAGAACGCGACCGAGGAAAACCCCCGCATACAGGCGCTTACCATCCTGCGCTTGCGGGCCTCGTACACCACATCGTCCATTTCATGGCGATGGGCCTGCAAGCCTTTCATGATGACCTCAAGCATCACGCCCAGCCCGCCGAGGTTCAGCAGCACGCCGAACAGGTGGCCCCCTGCACCCAGAGAGGCGTAGCGGCGGGTCGGCGGCTGCAACGTCAGGAATTCTCCGGCGACCTCTACAACCGGGTCCTGCGTGGCCGCGATGCGTAGGAATGCGACAGCCGTCAGCAGCGCGGACAGGAAAACGACACGCCCCGCCGCCTCGGCGAAAATGCGCGTTTCGATACCACCGGCCAGCGCCAGAACGGCAATCGCGAACGAGAAGAAAAGCAGCACCCATCCGACGCGGGCAATGTTGCGGAACGCGATCACGAGATAGACGCCAAAAAACGGCACGGCCGCGATCGACACGCCGCTGGCGGGAAAGACACCCTGCGCGATGCCACCGCCAAGACAGATCATCAGACAGACAGTGGCAATCGGGTTGCGCACGGCGGGCCGTTTCAGAACGTCAATGAACGACATCTGCCCCCGCTTTTCCTAAGCCGTGTGGCCTGCCCGCAAAGCGTCGGCAGATCCGACCGCGTCAGACACGCCGGTCGGACAACGATGTCGCCGATTCCGGGTTCATCCCGTGCGGCACGCAACGCGCTCATATCGCCAGCGCGGGAACGGCGAGAGCGACTGCCTGACGCGGCCGACGGCCTCGGTCGCGAATCTTTGCGAAACGAAAGTCTGACGGAAACGGCGTGGTGCAATGCCTTGTCGCGTTCGCGCCCTTGCCTTCCAGACCATTCACACCGGCACCCCAGCCACGCTCGCCCTTCTTCTCGCGGCTTTTCTGACACGCCCGGCGCCCGATCTCCAAGGGATTCAGATGAAGGTTTGCAACCAGGCTGCCGCAGATCAGCGGGAATCACAACGCCAATATCCTTCTTCAACACATATGTGCAAACAGGTGGTCACCCGAATTGATAGCACCTCCCGACATGAGGCAAAGTGCAATACCAGAGAGGATCAGGACATGACCAGTGATTTCACCCGCCGTCTGACGCGGTTCATCGCCGTGCCACATCGGCTGGACGCGGCAAATGCAGAGCAGGCCGCGCTTTGCGTGGAGGATACGGTGGCCGTCATCTATGGCGGGTGGCACGAGCCGGTGGTCCGCCGACTCGCGGCACTTGACGGGGACGGAGCGGCCGCGCCGGCGGGCGCAGTCGGAAAGGGCGGCGTAGAGCGGGCCGCGTTCCTCAACGCCGTGGCCGGTCACGCGCTGGACTTCGACGATGTCCACACGCTCAGCGTCACGCACCCCAGTGTGGTCTTCGTGCCGGCGCTGCTGGCCATGGCAGACGCGCGGCCAGAGACGACCGCCCGTGTCGCCCCCGCGCTTGCGGTGGGAACGGCCGTCAATGTCGCGCTGGGACAGGTTCTGGGCTTTGGTCACTACAACAAGGGCTGGCATGCCACATCGACGATCGGGGCCGTGGCCGCGGCGGCAGCGGTCGCGCATCAGCTTGACCTTGACGACGAGGCCATCGGAAACGCCCTGTCGCTGGCCGCGTCGCTGGCCGGCGGATTGCAGATCAATTTCGGCGCGATGGCAAAACCGATCCAGGCCGGCAACGCCGCCCTTGTCGGAGTGCGCTCCGCCCGCATGGCCGAAGCCGGGATCACCGGCGCCCCCGACATCTTTTCGCGGCGCGGCTTCTTCGATCTTTATGCCGGTCCGGACGGGCTTGCGACCGACCCTGCGGAAGTGGTGCCAAAGATCGATCTGGGCAGCGTGTCGCGCAAGCTTTATCCGTGCTGCTATCTCACGCACAGGATGATTGCCGCAGGGCGGCATCTATACACCGAACGCGGCGGCGACGCGGTGCCCGGGGACTCGGTGATCGAAATGACAGTGCCCAAGGGCGTCATGGTGCCCCTGCATGTCACCAATCCCAAGGACGGAATGGAAGCCAAGTTCTGTGCCGCCTATACCCTGTGCGCCGCCCTGCATCAGGGTCAGGTCGGGCTCGCGGATTTCGAGGGCGACAGCCCCCACCGGGCCGAGATCCGTCGCCTGATGGACATGGTGACCATCGAAACGGAACCGGACGCGGGGCAGGATCGCGTCGGCGTGGACCATGGGGCGGTCCATGTCCGCCTGCGCAGAGGCAACGAAACCCTGGCCGAAACCTCGGTCGCGGCACATCCCGGATCGCCCTCGGACCCGGCGACGCCAGCCGAGATCGGTGACAAGATCGCCGATTGTCTTGAGAAATACCGCCGGGACGGTGGCACGCCGCACGCCGCCGGTGCGTTTCGTCAGGATCTGCGCACACGGCTGCATCTGCCGCCGCTGCGCGCTTCGATTGAAACCGACGGCCAATCACTTCACGCCCGTCACAACACACCAGAACACGGTACTTCAACCGCCAACCAAGCACTGTCTGAAAGGACCACCTGATGGAGTCGATGATCTTCGACATGGCCGAGCGGCTTTTCCGCGACCATGTCAGCCACGGCCTACGCGAGGACGCCGCCGCCGGACAATGCCCTGAGGCCCTCTGGACGCGGATCGAAGAGGCCGGGTTGCACATGGCGCTGGTGCCCGAAGAGGCCGGCGGCTTCGGCGTGCCCGCCGCCGAGGCGCTCGGGCTTGTGCGCATTGCCGGGGCGCATGGCCTGCCCCTGCCGCTCGCCGAAACCCTGATCGCAAATGCGGTTCTGGCGCGCGCGGGTCTGGCCCTGTCCGGCGGCAGGCTGACCATTGCCGAGGGCGAGGTGCTGCAACTGGAACGGCGCGGCGGTGCCGTGCATGCACGCGGACACCTGACGCTGGTGCCTTTTGCCCGCTGGGCGGACCGGATCGTGACCATTGCCGCGCTGGATGGCGCCGATCACGTATTGTCCCTTCCGGTGAAGGATCTGACCGTCACCCCGGCGCAGGATCTTGCCGGGATGCCGCGCGACGATGTCGCGGTCGATCTCGACCTGCCCGGGGCCAATGCCGCCGCCTTGCCCGGGTCGATGGGCGGGATGCGCGGGCTGGGTGCGCTTGTCCGCAGCCTGGCCACCGCCGGCGCGATGGAGACCATCCTGAAGATGAGTGTCGAATACGCCAACGACCGGGTCCAGTTCGGACGACCGATCGGCAAGTTTCAGGCGATTCAGCAATACCTCGCAACGATGGCCGGAGAAACCGCCGCTTCGCGCACTGCCGCCGAAATGGCGGCCGACAGCTATGACACAGCCGCCTTTGCGCTGACCGTTGCCGCCGCCAAAAGCAGCGCCGGAGAAGCTGCGGAAACGGTCGGTGCGCTGGCTCATCAGGTTCATGGGGCCATCGGCTATACGCAGGAACATGCGCTGCACCATTTCACCAAACGGATCTGGAGCTGGCGCGACGAGTTCGGCACCGAACTGGACTGGACACAGGAACTGGGACGGGCCGCACTGTCGAGCCCCCACGACACCTTCTGGCATTTCATCACTGACAGCACAGCACAAGGCGCAACGGCATGACACTCACCGCGTTTCCTTCACCCCCGCCCGGCGCCGACTATGACGATCTGCGGCAAGAGGTCCGTGCATTTCTAGCCGAAGAGCTGGCAGATTTCCCGCCCGAAAAACGCGCCGAGTCGTGGAATGGGTTCAGCCGTGACTTTTCACGCAAGCTGGCGCAGCGCGGCTGGGTCGGCATGACTTTTCCCAAAGAATACGGCGGTCACGCGCGCAGCGCACTGGAACGCTATGTCGTGTCCGAAGAACTGCTGGCTGCCGGTGCGCCGGTAATTTCGCACTGGATCGCCGATCGTCAGAGCGGCCCGCTGATACTTGCCAAGGGCACCGAAGATCAGAAACGCGCGATCGTGCCGCGCATCGCCGCGGGCGAGCTCTGTTTCTGCATCGGGATGAGCGAACCGGATTCCGGCTCGGACCTTGCGGCCACGCGCACCGTCGCCACCGAGGTCGAGGGCGGTTTCCGCGTCAACGGCACAAAGGTCTGGACGACCTATGCGCATGTGGCCGATTACATGATCCTGTTCTGCCGCACTGGCAAGAGCGACGACCGCCACGGCGGGATGAGCCAGTTTCTGATCGATCTCAAGGCCACCGAGAACATCCAGATCAGCCCGATCATCGACCTGGGCGGCGAACATCATTTCAACCAGGTTGTCTTCGACAACACCTTCCTGCCATCCGATGCGCTTCTGGGCGAACAGGGCGAGGGGTGGTCGCAGGTCATGAGCGAACTGGCCTTCGAACGCAGCGGACCGGAACGGTTCCTGTCGTCCTTCGCCCTGATCGAAGAACTTATTCGTTTGCTGCGCAAAGACGCCACCGAGGCGCAACAGGCCGAGATCGGCCGCCTGTCCGCGCATCTGATGGTGCTGCGGCAAATGTCGCGGTCGGTGGCCGGGATGCTGAACGAGGGCAAGAACCCAGCGCTTCAGGCCGCCATCGTCAAGGATCTCGGTGCGCTCTATGAACAGGACATTCCGCGCCTGGCCCGCAGCCTCTTGTCCCGCCCGGCCGTGCCCGGAGGACGCGACAGCTATGCAGCAGTGCTGGCCTATACGGAACTCGCGGTACCGTCGTTCTCGCTCCGGGGGGGCACCCGCGAGATCCTGCGCGGCATCATCGCGCGCGGACTGGGACTGAGGTAACGGGGGGCTCGGCCAGCCGGAGCGGGGCGCGTCTAATTCAGGCCCATCCCGGTCCGACCCGGACGATAGCCTAGCGCCAACGAAAGTTGTTCGGCGCTCGCTTTGGCCGCTGTGACGCAAAGCTTTCGGTTCCTCTCGGCGCGTTCCAGAGGGGCGCCGATCACCAGGGCTCCTGCCAGGCTCCCATCGGCCCGAAACACGGGCACACCGAAGCCTGCGGCGTCTACATGCGCGGTGCCGACCGTTCTGGCGTAGCCGGTTTTGCGAATCTCTGAAATCATGCGCCGCAATGCATTTTCGTCGGTGATCGAATTGCCGGTAAGCGGCGTCAGTTCCGTCCGTTCGAAATACGCGTCAAGCTTCTCGGGCGTGTCATAGGCCAGCATGACAAGACCCGATGCCGAACAGAAAAGGGGCCGATCGACACCCGTCTGGGCAACGTACCGAACGGGCTGCTCGCTTTCGATGACCGATGAATAGACAACGCGATCACCATCCCGGACGGCAAAGAGAACCGTCTCGCCCGTCTGCTTGACAACCTCGCTCATCACACCGCGCAGGATCGACTCGAACGGGTGGTTGGTCAGGATGGATTGCGCGAACTGGAAAATCCTCGGCCCGAGAAGATAGGTGTCCTTCTCGCGCATCAGGTAACCTTTTTCCGTGAGAGGGCGCAGCAGCACCAGCAAACTGCTCTTGGGGCAATTTAGCGCGCCGCTGAGTTCAGAGAGCGTCATGCGCCGGTCGCTTTGCGCCACCAGATCGAAGAGCGCAAGGATGCGGTTCAGCGACCGCGGCCCATCCGATTTACGCCCGGCAGATCCAATTCCGTCAGATTGCGCGGTTTTCATATCTGCGTCTCCCGTTTCGCCCGGTTACTAGCAAAACCGGGGCGGCAGTCCAGCCATTTCCGGCCAGGGGCGTACTCCCGCATCGTATCGGAGACGGGTTTACGCCTCTCCCGGCTCCTTGTCCGTCGTGCGTGCCTTGATCATCCGCAGGGGCGTGTATTCCAGCACCTGCTCTCCGGTCTGTTTGAATACCCTGTTCCGGGTCCGGACAAGGCCGCGGTTCGGCCGGCTTTTCGAGCGGCGCGACTCGGTCACCTCGACCTCGCAATGGATCGTGTCGCCCGCGAACGTGGGTCCCAGAACCTTCAGCTCCATTTCCAGAAAGGCAAAGCCCGTGTGTTGCATCGTGGACTGGGTCAGCAGACCCTCCATGAAGCAATAGACCAGGGAGCCGGGGGCGGCGAAGCCCGGCATGTTGGATTCCTTTTCGCGGAAGTCGCTGTTGATGAACAGCACTTCGAGCATGCCGGTGACACTGACGAAATTCGTGATGTCTGTTTCGGTCACGGTGCGGCCGATGGTCCGAAACTTGCGCCCCACCGGCAAATCTTCATAACAAAATCCAAGGCCCACAGTTTCCATGCCGCTCGTTCCCTTGTTAAGTCCCGTCTTCTGCGAAGGCTCGGCCACGCCAGTCCCGCAACCTGAACATTCCCCGCTCTCGTAAGGTTAAGGTGCAAGAGCCAGGCCAATCAATCGAAGCGACCATTTTTTCGGGTCTGACATGAATCAAGCACATTCATGATGAATCCGGCTTGTCGGTCTTTTTCGCCGTTCTCAACGCGACATTGCACGTATGTGGTTTTGTGCGACCGCCGGCCGTTAGTGTTTGGTCGGGCCCGGCCGCCAACCTAACGTCGGCCAACAAGCACTCGGCATCCACAACCGCAAGGAGTTATTCAGGCATGAATTTCGGTTTTTCCGAGGAGCAGGATACCATACGCGAAACCCTGGCCCGGATGCTTGGCGATCACGCCACCCTGGAGGTCGCGCACAACCGCCTCGACAGCGGGGAAGGGTTCGATACGGCAACCTGGTCCGCACTGGCCGAAGGCGGCTGGCTTGGCCTCGCCATGTCGGAAGAAGAGGGTGGCTCGGGGATGGGCGCGGTGGAACTGGCCATCCTTGCCGAAGAAATCGGCCGCTGTCTGGCCGCCGTACCTTGCATCCCGGTCCTGTGTATGGCGGTTCCGGCCCTTCAGTCCGCCGGGACGGACGACCAGCGCAAATCGCTTCTGCCCGGCATCGCCGAAGGCCGTACGATCATAGCGACAGCGCTTGCCGAAGGCGGGGGTCTCGCACCTGACACCGTATCGGCGAAAGTGACGCAGGATCGCCTTTCGGGACAGAAAACGCCGGTCACCTTCGGCGCCGAGGCGACCCACGCTCTTGTCGCTGCGACCGATGAAGAGGGCACGCCGCGTCTCTATCTTGCGGATCTCTCCGCGTCGGGTGTGACGACGCGTGCGCTCGACCCGGTCGACCGCACGCGCCCGGCGGCCGAGATCGTTTTTGACAACACGCCGGTCGAACTTCTGCCCGGCTCGGACCCCGCGGCGATCAAGCGTCTTCTGGACGGCGCCGCGGTGCTGGCCGCCTTCGAACAGATCGGCCTTGCCGAGCGCGTGCTTGCCCTGACCACCGCCTATGCCGGCGAGCGGCACGCTTTCGGGCGTCCGATCGGCGGCTTTCAGGCGGTCAAGCACCGGCTCGCGGACATGTTCGCCAGGATCGAACTGGCGCGATCCAACGCCTTCTTCGGTGCCTGGGCGCTGGCGAGCGGCGACAACCAACTGCCCGAAGCGGCCGCCGTCGCGCGCCTCACAGCGCTCGATGCCGTGCAATTCGCCACCGAGGAATCGATCCAGCTTCACGGCGGTATCGGGTTCACATGGGCCGCCGACCCGCAACTTTTCCTGCGGCGCGGCTGGCAGTTGAAGGCAGAACTCGGCCCGACCGCCATGTGGCGCGAACGGCTGCTCGGGCATCTGGCGGACGCCCCACGGACCGCAAGCTAACAGGGAAATCGGACACATGGATTTTAGCGACAGCCCCGAAGAAGCCGCCTTTCGCGCAAAAGCGCGGGAATGGCTGGACGCCAACGCAACCCTGAGGGACGGCAGCGAGAAGGCTCAGGATCACTTCATGGCCCGCGACGCCGACGAGGTCGCGCGAGCGCGGGACTGGCAGGCCCGCAAGGCCGAAGCGGGCTGGGCCGGACTGACCTGGCCGCGCGCCTTCGGCGGCCGCGACGCCACGCCGATCGAACAGGTGATCTGGAACCAGGAGGAAGGGCGCTATGCCGTTCCGCCCAACGCCTTCCTGATCGGCATCGGGCTGGTCGGGCCGACGGTCATGATCCACGGCACGGAGGATCAGAAAACCGCGGTTCTGCCGCGCGCCCTGACCGGCGAGGACATCTGGTGCCAGTTGTTTTCCGAACCCGCCGCCGGCTCCGACCTGGCCGGCATACGGACCCGCGCGCGGCGCGATGGCGGCGACTGGGTGATTTCCGGCCAGAAAGTCTGGACCTCGGGGGCGCATTATTCCAGCCACGGCATCCTTCTGGCACGCACCGACCCGTCGGTGCCCAAACACAAGGGGATGACCATGTTCCTCGTGGACATGTCCGACCCGGCCATCGAAACGCGCCCGATCCGCCAGATCTCGGGCGGGGCCAGCTTCAACGAGGTGTTCATCGACGACCTGCGCGTGCCGGACAGCGCCCGTCTGGGCGGCGAATCCGAAGGCTGGAAGGTGGCGCTGACGACGCTGATGAACGAACGGTTCAGCATCTCGGTCGGACGCGCCAGCGGCGGCGCGCGCGCCGAGGAGCTGATCGACCTTGCCGCCCGCGTCGAACGCAACGGGCGCCCGGCCATCGAGGACGGCGAAGTGCGCGCGCGGGTCGCTGATTTCATCGCGCGGCAACGCGGACTCGAATTCACGTCCTACCGGGTCATGACGTCGCTTTCGCGCGGCGAGGCACCGGGGGAGGAAGGCTCGATCGGAAAGCTGCTGCTGGGCAAGCTGCGGCAGGAGATGGGCGCCTTCGGGATGGAACTGGCAGGGACTGCGGCGGGCGTGTCGGCGGCCGCCGGCGACGATACCGCGCGCTGGCGCAACGAGTATCTTACGGCGCCGGGCAACCGCATCGCCGGCGGGTCCGACGAGATCCAGCGCACGATCATCGGCGAGCGCATTCTTGGACTTCCGCCGGAAATACGCGTCGACAAGAACGTGCCGTTCTCGGAACTTTAGGCAAAATGCCGACTGAGCCCGAATAACCAACAAGGAGGAGACTACCATGAACTTCAGATGGACAAGCGTCGCGGCTGTCGGGTGTCTGGCGATGGCCGCACCGGTCGGCGCACAGAACATCGAACTGCCCGACATCATCACCTGGTCGGCCTATGACACGGGATCAGCCGGCCACGCACATTCCATCGCCATCGGCAACATGATGCGCAACCGATTTGGAACGACGATCCGAGTGCTTCCGGGGCGCAACGATGTCTCGCGGATGACGCCTCTCAAGAATGGTACGGTGGATTACTGCCTGTGCGGAATCGCCTCCTATTTCGCCGGCGAGGGCGTGTTCCTGTTTGCTGCGCCGGAATGGGGGCCGCAGCCGATCCGGGCGGTTATTCAGGCTGTCGGCGACTATGGCCTGGGCGTGGTTGTCGCCGCCGATGCCGGCATTGAGACGATTACCGACCTTAAGGGCAAACGAGTCGGCCGCGCCACCAGTTCGCCCGCGATCGACGTCAACATGGAGGGTTTGCTGGCTTTTGCGGATCTGACATGGGACGATGTCGAAGCCGTTGAATTCTCGGGCTATGTGAATTCTCTCAAGGGCATCCTTGAGGATCGCGTCGATGCGGCCTTTGCGCTGACAACCACCACTGTGAACTACCAAATCGAGTCCAGCCCGCGGGGTATCAAGTGGCTTGAAACCCCCGCCGAGGATACCGAAGCCTGGGCCCGCTATACCAAAATAACGCCTTACGTGACGCCGCACATGGTGTCGGTCGGGCCGGGGATCGACCCCAAGGCACCGCTGCCCATGGCGCAATACCCCTATCCGATCCTCGTCACCGAAGCCGATCAGGATGCCACCGAGGTGCGCAACATCGTCGCCGCGCTTGACGCCGGTTTTGACGAATTCAAGGACGCGGCCCCCGGTGCCAATGCCTATGCAATCGATCGCCAGATCCTTAGTTGGGTGATGCCGTGGAGCGATGGAAGCGTCGCCTACTTCAAGGAAAAGGGCATGTGGACCCCGGAGCACCAGGAGAACCAGGACAAGTTGCTGGACCGGCAAAGGGTGCTCTCCGAAGAGTGGAGCGGTTTTGTCGAAGGCGCTCCCGAGGGTGAGGAAGAGTTTGCCGCCGCCTGGATGAAGGCACGCGCCGAGGCGCTTGAGGCAGCAGGTCACGAAGTCTACTTCCGCTGACTTTCCACAATCGCACAAGTCAGGAACAGGTATGCCACAGCAACCGCAGGCCACGACGGTACAGCCGATAGGCACGAGCAACCAGCCGACCGGTCTGCGGTTGATGCTTGCGGCGTCGGCCCTTCTTTTGTCTGCAGCGTCGGCCAATCATATCTTCAATCTCGGGTTCTTCATGAACGTCCGACTGCTGGAGATTCATTACCTCTACGTGATGCTGTTGCTGACGTTACCGCTCGTCTACCTTGTCTTTCCATGCAGCAAGACAAACCCGCACGGGTCAACGCGATGGTGGGATTATTTTCTTGCCCTCCTCGCGTTGATAACTTGCGCATTCTTCGTCTATTACGGGCGCAGCGTGGTGAACAAAGGCTGGGATTTCGCGGCCCCCACCCATGCCGTGATTGCCAGCTTCGCCTTCTGGTTTCTGCTGCTCGTGGCGGCGCGGCGCACCGGCGGCTGGACGCTCTTTGTCGTCATCCTGATGTTTTCCATCTATCCTATGATCGCCAATTATGCGCCGGGACCGATCCAGGGATTCCAGCGCCCGCCGATTGAGACGGCGATCTTCCACGCCATGAGCGGCGAAAGCGTTCTGGGCATCCCGATGCGCAGTTTCGTCAACCTTGTTGTCGGCTTCATGATCTTCGGGGTTGCGATGCAGCACACCGGTGCGGGGCCGTTCTTTATCGACCTCGCCTTTGCCGCGCTCGGGCATGTGCGGGGCGGCCCTGCCAAGGTCGGCGTCCTGACCAGCGCGCTGACCGGATCCATGAGCGGCAGCGTCATCACCAATGTGCTTACCACCGGGTCTATCACCATTCCGGCCATGAAAAAGGTGGGCTTCCGGCCCAGCTATGCCGCCGGGATCGAGGCGGCGGCCTCGACCGGCGCGGTGCTGATGCCTCCGATCATGGGGGCCACGGCGTTTGTCATGGCGAGCTTTCTGCTGACGGACTACACCAACATCGTGGTTGCGGCAGTGCTGCCCTCGCTGCTCTATTTTTTCGGTCTCTTCGCCCAGATCGACGCCTACTCGGCGCGCAACGGGCTGAAGGGCGTGCCCCGCGCCGATCTTCCCAGATTCGGAAATGTGCTGCGCGAGGGCTGGTATTTTCTCGCCGTCTTCGGGCTTCTCATCTGGATGCTGCTTTATCTCAAGCGCGAGGCAATCGCCCCGTTCTATGCGACCGCGCTGCTGATCGTTCTGAACCAGTTGCTGTCGAAATCGCGCTGGGGCCGGCAGGAGCTGATGAACTTCCTGGCGGCGACGGGGCGGCTGTTTGTCGAACTGGTCGCGATCCTCGCGGCGGTCGGGCTGATTGTCGGCGGACTGGCGGTGACCGGCATGTCCGGCACGATCTCCAATGATCTGCTTTTCATCGCGGGCGGCAACACCTTCCTGCTGCTGCTTCTCGGCGCCCTGACCAGTTTCATACTCGGGATGGGCATGACGGTGACGGCCGCCTATGTCATCCTCGCGGTGTCTCTGGCCCCGGCCCTGATCGCCGGCGGGCTCGACCCGATCGGCGTGCATCTGTTCATTCTCTACTGGAGTATGCTGAGCTACATCACCCCACCCGTGGCGCTGGCGGCTTTCGCCGCGGCGGCGATTGCCCAAGCCCGGCCCTTCGCTGCGGCCTATGAGGCGATGAAGCTGGGCACCATCATCTATATCGTGCCCTTCTTCTTCGTCCTCGATCCTGCGTACACCCTCCAGGCAGGGTTCGTCGACAGTGCCCTGACAATCCTGCGCGCGGGTATCGGCGTTCTGCTGATCTGCGCCGGATTGCAGGGATACCTGCTGGGCGTCGGCCGTATCGAACCCGGTCCCACGGGCACGATTGCGCGGCTTCTGCTCGGGATTGCCGGTCTGGCCTTCGCCCTTCCCTCGACCGCGATGCTGGCAATTCCGATCGCTGCGGCGGTGGGCGTCGGTGTCGCGGTGACGGCGCTGGCGGCGGTCATCGTGACGTTCTCGCGCAACCGAAAGGCCACCTGAAATGAGCGCACAGAATGGCAAACCCGAGGTTCCCGCCCCGTTCAACGCCTTGCTGGGCGTCCGATTCATTTCCTGGTCCGATGACATGGCGGAATTGCAGTTGACGATCACCCATGACCACCTGAATGGCGCCTTCGCGGTCCATGGTGGGGTTTTCGCAACCATGCTGGACAACGCGGTCACCTTCTGCGCGGCTTTTGCGGGCGAAGGCCGTCCCGGTCATCGCTGTCTGACGCTCTCTCTCACCACCAGCTTTGTCGGCCCGGCGGTCGAGGGCGACGTGCTGACGGCACGCGCGCGCATTGTCGGTGGTGGGCGCAAACTGGTCTTCGTGCAGGGCGAGGTCGTCAATCAGGACGGGCGTCGTCTGGCACATGGAGATGCCGTGATAAAGCGGGTCACACCGCCCTCGGGCCAACCCGAGCCGAGCGGCGGAAACTGATCTTCAACCAATGAATGTAGTAAGGAGATAGAAATGATCAACCCGATGTCATTGGAAAATCAGGTAGTGATCGTCACCGGCGCCGGACAGGGGATCGGTCGCGGCGTGGCGGAACTGGCGGCCGATCTGGGTGCCAGGGTCGTCGTGAACGATCTCAACGAAGACGGCGTCAAGGAAACCGCCGAGAAGATCGGCGGCAATGCCCGCGCCCTCGTCGGGAACGTGGCCGACCCGGACTTTCCCGAGAAACTGGTGAAGTTCAGCCTTGACGAATTCGGGGACATCAACGGGCTGGTGAACAACGCCGGCATCGTGCGCGCTGCGATGATCCACAAGATGGACCGCGCCACATGGCAGCAGGTCATCGACGTCAATCTCACCGGTGTCTTCGCCTGCCTTCAGGCTGTGGGCACCTACTACAGGGATCAGGCCCAGAAGGACCCGGACAGCTCCGCACGCCGCGCCATCGTCAACGTCTCCTCCGATGCCGGCCGCCGCGGCACCATCGGGCAGATCAACTATGGCGCCGCCAAGTCCGGCGTGCTCGGCTTGACGATGAGCGCCGCGCGCGAATGGGGCCGCTACGGGATCAACGTCAACTCGGTCTGTTTCGGAATGGTCGAAACACCGATGACTGAAACGATCCGATCGGACAAGTTTGCCGACAAATACATGGCACAGATCCCGATGGGCCGTATGAGCACCCCTGAAGAAGTGGCGCAGCCGGTCTGTTTCCTGTTGTCCAACGCGGCATCCTACATCACCGGCCAGCACCTGAGCGTGAACGGCGGCTACCACATCGGGTTCTGAGATGACAGGCATGGAAAAGGGTCCGGGGCCCGACGCCGTCTTTGCCGCCAAGCTGGCCGAGGGCGTCTTCGAGATTCAGAAATGCGGCAGCTGCGGCACGCATGTCTTTCATCCGCGCGTGATCTGCCCAGCCTGCGGCAGCGCAGACCTTGAATGGGTTACGCCCTCGGGCAAGGCTACGGTCTATGCGCGGACAGTTGTGCGCCGAAAGCCCGAACGCGGCGGCGATTATAACGTGGTGCTGGTGGACCTCGAAGAAGGTGTTCGAATGATGTCGCGCGTGGACGGCATCGCGCATGACGAAATTGCCGCCGGGCTGAAGGTAATCGCGTCGATCGGCGAAGGCGCGGACGGTCAATCCGCTGTCGTGTTCCGGCCCGAAGGAGGTGCAGGATGAGTTTGCGGGGAAAAGCCGCCATTGTCGGAGCGGCGCTCGCCGGCTGTGGCGAGGCTCATGGCAAGAGCGCGATGGAGATCACCGTCGAAGCAGTACATGGCGCGCTGGCCGATGCCGGGGTCTCGCTTTGCGACGTCGACGCCATCGCAACCTGCCAGCCGCTGGACATGCTGTCGGGGCTGACGCTGGCGCAGGAACTGGGGCTGAACCCCAGGTTCACCATGAACAACCGCATGGGCGGCTCGTCGTTTCTGTCGCACACGCTCTGGGCCGCGATGCTGCTGGAGTTGCGGCTCGCCGACACGGTGCTGATCGCCTACGGGTCGAACCAGCGCACCGCCTCGGGCAAGCTGATGACAGCGCTCGGCCTGCCAACCTACGAGGCCCCCTACCGGCCGATGTTCCCGCTGTCGTCCTACGCGCTTGCCGCGGACCGTCACATGACCCAGTTCGGCACCACGCGGGAACAACTGGCCGACGTGGCGGTGGCCGCCCGCGCCTGGGCGCAAAAGAACCCCGAAGCGTTCGTTCGCGACCCGCTGACGCGCGAGGATGTCATTGCCTCGCGGCTGGTCTCGGATCCGCTGCGGGTACGCGACTGCTGCCTTGTCACCGACGGGGGCGGCGCGCTGGTGATGCGGCGGGCCGAGACGGCGAAGGATCACCCCAGGCCACCGGTTTATCTGCTGGGGGGCGGCGAAGGCACCACCCACCGCGACATTTCCGAAATGCCGGACCTGACTGTGACCGGGGCCGCGCAGTCGGGTGCGGCGGCCATGGAAATGGCGGGCGTGCGCCCGTCGGATATCGACGTGGTGGAGCTTTATGATGCCTTCACCATCAACGTGATCCTGTTCCTTGAGGATCTGGGCTTTTGCAGGAAAGGCGAGGGCGGCGCCTTCGTCGAAAGTGGCGGCATCGCGCCCGGCGGTCATCTGCCGGTCAACACCAACGGCGGCGGGCTGTCCTGCGTGCATCCCGGCATGTACGGCATCTTCACGCTGGTCGAAGCGGTGCGGCAGCTGCGCGGCGAAGCCGGAGACCGCCAGATCGACGGCGCAGAGCTGGCCCTGGCCCACGGCAACGGCGGTGTCCTGTCCAGCCAGGTGACGAACATCCTGGGCTCCGAAGCCACGCTCTGACCAGGCCATCGGACAAGACGAAAGCGGCCCTCCATACAGAGGGCCGCTTTGCGTTTCTGCCTGAGGTGACTCAGTTCGGGTAGGTGTCCAGGTCGATCTTGGAGTAGATTTCCTGGCGCAGGAGATCGGCAAAGGGCTTCGGATTGTCGCGGATCGGATGCAGCGGCTTCACCAGACCATGCCATTTCTCGATCAGCTCGCGGTAGGTCGCGATCAGCGGCTCGGGATCTTCGATGCCGCGCTCCTCGCGGGAGATGCGGGCGATCTCTTCAAGGTCTGCGGTGCGAAAATCGACCAGATCCTGAAGAAACTCGGGCGAAGGTTCGTGAACCGTCAGTCCAAGGTCAGCGGCCTCTTTCAGCACATCCAGATCATCGGTTTCGTAATTGACCGCCGTCTGCGCCACGGCGTCGGGGATATTCTTGGTGAATTGTGTCCGTTGTTCACTTGAGAGGGACTTCCAGAACTTCGGGCTGAGGGCAAAGATCGACCCGGAATGATAGGTGCCCAGCGGCAGCTCCGTCAGGTGCTTGGCAACTTCAATCAGGCTATGCCCCTTGAGCGCCCCGACCGGTTGCACCGCGGCGGTGACGACGCCGTGGCTCATCGTATCATACATCTCGCTCGTTGGCACGTTGACGGGCTCGGCCCCAAGGCGGGTTGCCCAGCGATCCCAGACCGAGCCGCCGGTGCGCAGCTTGACGCCCTGCATATCCTCGATGGTCACAATCGGCTGGGTCGTCAGCAACACGTAGGGCGCGGTGCTGATCCCGCTAAGGGCCACCATGCCGTTCGCGGCGAATTCGTCCTTGCAGGGCTGACAGTGCAGCATGACAAATTCGCTGGTCGCACCGAGCATCGCGTAATGATCCTCGCCCAGAAGCGCCATATCGGCGACGAGCTGCGCATAGGGCATTTCCGAGCGGAAATAGGTCAGCGCCAGCAGGCCCACATCGGCCACGCCGTCGCGCAGGCCAGACAACGTCGGCTTGGCACCGAGCAGGGCACCGCCGGCAAACAGCTTGAAGTCGAAGGCATCGGGAAATTCGGCCTCGGTCATATCGGCAAAGGCGGCATGGCCGCGCGATGTCGCGTGATTGGGCGAGGTCCAGTTGCTTACCGTCACCCGTTTTTCGGCCAGGGCGGGCGTGGCCGAGAGTACGGCACCCGTCGCCAGTATCGTCAGGATTTTCGTCAGTCTCATGTGGTCTCCTCCTCTTTGTCAAAGTCCCGCTGTCGCGCGGGGTTCATCACGGCAGTTTCAACTTCCAAGCTCCGGCAGGAACATGATCAGTTCGGGGAACGCGACCATGATGATCAGGACCACCACATCGGCGGCCAGGAACCACATGACGCCTTTGAAAATCAGCGAAATCGGAACCGCGTCTCCGACAATACCCTTGATCACGAAGACGTTGAGCCCCACCGGCGGCGTAATCAGCGCCATCTCGACCAGTTTGGTTGCAAGGACGCCGAACCAGATCAGGCTGATATGGTTCGCCTCAAAAATCGGAAGGAGAACGGGTAGCGTCAGCAGCAGGATGCCCAGCGGATCTAGAATCATGCCCAGCAGGCAAAAAAGCACCGCCGTGCCGAAAACCAGCATTACATAGCTCACCCCCAGGTCGATCACCAAGTCTGACATCGCTTCGGGGATACCGCTGATTGCCAGAAACCGGGAAAACAGATTGGCACCAACCGCAATGATAAAAATCGCCGCTGTCATTTTTGCAGTGTCCATCAGCGCGATTTTCGAAACTTTCCAGTTCAAAGTGCCGCGCGCCGCCGCAATCACGAAGGACAAGGCCGCCCCGACAGCGCCAGCCTGTGTCGGTGTGAATATCCCGGTGAACAGACCGCCAAAAACACCCAGCACCAGCAAGATCACAGGCCATGTTTCGCTCAGGGCCTCCAGCCGTTCGGACCAGATGGCACTTTCGTCGAGCGGCGGCGCAAGTGCGGGGTTGATCCGCGCACGAATGATGATCACGGCCCAGTACCCCAGCATTGTCAGCACGCCCGGCACGATCGCTGCCAGAAACAGCTTGCTGATCGCGACCTCGGCAAAAATGCCGTAGATGATCAGAAGGATGCTCGGCGGGATGAGTGAGCCCATGGTGCCGGCCGCGGCAACCACGGCGGTACTCAGCCCGGGATCGTAGTCGCGCTTCAGCATTTCCGGCACCGCGATCCGCCCCATCGCCGCGGCGCAGGCCAAGCTGGAGCCCGCCGCGGCCGAAAACAGCGCTGCGCCGCCCACGCTGGCGACTGCCAGCCCCCCGGGCAGGAACGACAGCCAGACCCGAGCGGCCTTGAAGATCCCGCGCGTGATGTCGGTCTGGTAACAGACGTAGCCCATCAACAGAAACATCGGGATCGAACTCAGCGTCCAGTGCGCGGCGAAGTCATATGGCACGGCGGTCAGCAGGCCGAAGGCCGCGCCGCTGCCCAGCATGGCCCAGAACCCGAAGAAGGACACGATGCCCAAGGCCACCGCGATCGGAACGCGCAGCAAAACCAGCAGGATGACGGAAACGATGCCGCAAAGGCCGATCTGGAAAAAGCTCACCGTCCCGCTCCTATTCGTACATGTCGTGATTGGGACCGGCCATGCCAGCGTCGGTGAATGGCCTTTGGGTCAGCTTCGCCAGCAAGAGCAGCACCATCAGCCCCGCTCCAAGGGGCAGAAAGAAGCGGCCGGGCCAGACGGTCAGCGCGGCCATGCCCATGGATTTCTCCCCGATAAGGTATTTCTCGACAGCGTCTATCCAGGTTTGCCAGGTGAGCAGCCCGTAGAACACCGCAGACAGTGCCAGAGCCAGCATGTCGAAAGCGGTCCTCGCCCCCGTCGGGAGCATATCGTGGATCAGGTCGACCTTGATGTGCTCGTTGGTATATTCGACGAAGGGAAGCGGCAGAAAGACCAACCCGACCATGTAATAGTAGGACACGTAATCCACCGTTCCCGGCAGTGGCTCGGCGATGAACTGGCTCAGGATGACGTCGAGCGTGACATGGACCATCATCAGGGCCGCCAAAGCCGTCGCGGCATAGGTGATGATCCGCGACACCCATCCAAGTCGGGCAATTACTGATTCCATCGCTGTTTCTTTCCTGTCATGGTCAGGTCGCGGGCCCTACGGCTATGCCCCTCGAAATACCGGTTGTCTCTTGCTCAGGAAGGCGTCGATGCCTTCGGCGTGGTCTGCGCTCTTGATGATTTGTCCCTGGATGATGGCTTCGGTTTCAAGAAAGCTCTCAAGCGAAGGTTGCAGCGCGGCGCGCATCAGCCGCTTGGCTCCGGCCAGCGCAAAAGTCGGGCCTGCCGCCAGGTCTGCCGCATAGTCCGCCGCGGCGTCATCGAGCGCGTCGTCCGGATGCACCTGGCTCGCCAGCCCCAGGCTCAGCGCCTCTTGCGCCGGCACCAGCCGGGCAGAGAAGGCAAGATCTGTCGCCCGCTGTCGCCCGATCAGATTCTGAAGAAAGAACGCCGCGCCGCCATCCGGGGCCAGGCCAATCTTGCGAAAGACCTGACCAAGTTTCGCTGTCTCGGAAAGCAGCAGGACGTCGCAGGCCAGGGCCATGCTCAGCCCGATCCCCACCGCGGGACCGCGCACCGCCGCCACCACCGGCTTTTCACAGTTGTAGATCGACAGGATCATCTGGTGCGCCCGGTGCAGACGCGCACGGTCGCCCCAGACATCGTCCTTGCCCATGGTCGAAATATCCGCGCCCGCACAAAAGGCACGGCCCTCGGCTCTCAGCAGCACCGCCCGGATCTCGGGGTCGGTGTGCATCTGGCGGAAGCTCTCCATGAGCTCGACCCGCATTTCAAGGGTCAGCGCGTTCAGCTTGTCCGGCCGGTTCAGCGACACGACGGCCAGACCGTCCTTGCGTTCAACTGTGATGTCACTTTCCATGACCGTCCCTCCCCTCAGCAATAATCTGTCAGTCGGCAAACAGCGCCCGTGCGATCCCGTTCTTGTGGATCTGGGTCGTGCCTCCGGTGATCGTCAGCATCCGCACGTCCCGCACCATCCGCTCCAGCGGCAACGAGCCGAAATAACCGTAGCCGCCGAACATCTGCATCGCGTCGTGGGTCACGCGCTGTGCCATCTCGGTGGCCTGGACCTTGGCAATCGATGACAGGGTCGGATCGGGCTGGCCCCGGTCGATCAGCGACAGCGCGGTGTAGCACAGCGACCGGGCAGCCTCGATCTGCACTTTCATGTCCGACATCATCCATTGCAGGCCCTGCATGTCGGACAGCGCCTTGCCGAACTGGCGGCGCGTTTTCATGTAGTCGCAGGCCAGGTCGAACGCACCTTCGGCCACGCCAAGCGCCAGAACCCCCATGCCGACGCGGGTGCCGTTATAGACACCCAGCGGACGGACAAAGCCGCTAGAATTCTCGGCCAGACCCTCGGTCACGATGTTCTCCGCCGGCACTCGCACGTCGTCAAAGTGGATCTCGCATTCGTTGCAGCCGCGCGCCCCCATCTTCTGTTCGAGGATGTGCACCGTCACGCCGGGGCTGTCACGTTCCACCAGAACCGTGCCAATGCCCCGCGCCCCCTTGCTGTCGCAGAACCGCGCATAGACCAGAAGGTAATCGGCCCGGTCGCCGAAGGTGGTAAATATCTTGCCGCCGTTCAGCACAAAGTCATTGCCGTCCCGCCGCAACGAGGTCGTCACTGCCGTGGCGTCCGAGCCTGCCTCGGGCTCGGTCCAGGAAATCGCGCATTCGATCTCGCCCGCCGCGAAGCGCGGCAGGAAGGCGCGCTTCAGCTCTTCGCTGCCGCAGGTGGCGATGATCCGGGGCGAGACGTTCTGATCATGGACAATCAGCGCGGTGTTGAAATCCACCTTCGCCAGTTCCTCGATCACCAGATAGCAATCGACCAGCGAGGCATCCCCCCCCCCATATTCGCCGGGGATGGTCATGCCCAGATAGCCAAGTTCGCTCAGGCGATGGTGGTTTTCATCGGGATAGATGCCCTCCCGGTCCCAGCGCGCGGCCCGGTCGCGAAATTCACCCAGCGCCAGCTTGCGCGCCGCGTCCTTCAGCGCGATCTGCTCCTCGGTCAGCATTGAAGGATGCATGCGCCCTACCCTCCCCGCCGTTGGTTGAAGCTGTGGCCATAGACCATGGCGGCAATGGTGTTGCGCAGGATCTCAACGGTGCCACCGCCAAGCGCGAAGCCGCGCGCGTCACGAACCATGCGTTCCAGCGGGTATTCACGCGTATAGCCGTTGTGGCCGTGGATCTGCAGCGCCTCGTTCGTGACCCGTTGCGCCATTTCGTTGGCGTAGAGCTTGGCCATGGTTGCATCCATCGGGTCGGGAAAGCCGTTCGGCGCGGGGTTGGTGGCGGCGCGATAGACCATCAGCCGTGCCGCATGGATCTGTGTCGCCATGTCGGCGATCTTCCATTGGAGGCCCTGAAATTCGTTGATCGGGCGGCCAAACTGATGGCGGATCTCCGAATATTCCTTGGCCGCCTCGAAGGCACCTTGCGCCAGCCCCACGCACATCGCCGCATTGCCCACACGCTCGGGGCCGAAACTGCTCATCAGCAGCGCGAAGGAGCGCGAGCTTTCCGGATCCCCCTCAACCAGCACGTCCTCGGGGCCGGCCTTGTAGTTTTCAAGGATGATCTCGGCCTCGGTCAGGCCCCGACCGCCCATTTTCAGCGATATGTGGCCGATCCGCGCGCCGGGTTTCTTCAGATCGACAACGAAAGCGCCGATCCCCCTTGCCCCGCTGGCCTTGCCGAACCGGCAGAAGACCAGCGCGAAATCGGCCACATGGGCGCCGGTGGACCAGCACTTGTTGCCGTTCAGCACCCAGCCGTCGCCATCCTTGGTGGCCGTGGTGCGCAGATCGGTGACCGCGGACCCCGCCTCGGGTTCACTGATGGCGATGGCGATGAATTTCCTGCCCGCCGCCATGTCCGGCAGAAACCGCTTTTTCTGTTCGTCGTTGCCCAGAACGCTGATCGCCCGCGACGGACCGTTCAGGTAAAGCTGCGAGACCAGCGCGGTGTTGAAACAGACCCGCGCCATTTCCTCCAGAAAGACGGTGCCCTGCACCACCGGCGCGCCGGAGCCGCCGTATTCCTCGGGGATGAACATGCCCAGATAGCCAAGCTCGGCCAGCTTGTCGCGGTTGGCAGCGGGAAATTCCTCTTTGTCGTCCCAATAGGCGGCCTTTGGGGCGAATTCCCGTTCGGCCAGCTTGCGGGCCTCCGAGCGAAAATCTTCCAGTTCCGGATCGAGCTTGAACATGTCAGTTTTTGTCCTCTGAGAGTGTGGAAAGCCCGGCCTGGCGCAATGCGCCCAGTACGCGTGCCGTATCGGCACCCGCTGCCGGGGCGGGTATGGGGGGCACGCGGTTGTGACGTGCAAATTTCATTGGCAACCCGGGCACAGGGACCGTGCCCAGATCCGGATGCGGAAGATCGTGGATCATGCCGCGGGTGCGCATGTCATCGTCCGAAACCACCTCGGCCAGGGTGCGCACCGGCGCGCCCGGCACACTGGCGTCGCTCAAAGCCGCGAAAATCTCAGCACGGCTATGCTGCGTGGTCCATTCCGAGACCCAGCCATCGACCTCGGCACGCCGCGCACAGCGCGCGGGGCCCTCGGCCAGTTCGAGATCCTCGACCAGATCGGCGCGCCCCATCGCGCGGCTCAATTGCTGCCAGTGGCGATCATTCAGGCACATGATCGCCACCTGCCCGTCCCGCGCCGGAAACAGATCGTAGGGCGCGACCTTGAGCACCGCCTGGCTGTTGCCGGCACGGTCGGCAAACCCGTCAGGTGCCAACAGGAAGCTGGAGATATTGGACGCCAGCGCGTGATGCGTCACGTCCTGCATGGCAATTTGAACGAAGTCGCCGCGCCCGGTCGTGCCGCGTGCATGCAGCGCCGCCATGATCCCGCCAAACAGGTGGACGCCGCCGAGAAAATCGGTGATCGCCGCGCCGCATTTCACCGGCGAGCCATCAGGAAACCCGGTTACCGACATCAGCCCGGTCAGCGCCTGAATGGGGAAATCCATCGCCGGTGCATCGCGGTAAACGGAATCGGCGGCGTAGCCCTTGCCCGACCCCATGACCAGGCGCGGATTGCGAGCCGAGAGCGTCTCCCACCCGATACCCAGTTTTTCCATCGTACCGGGCCGGGAATTCTCGATCAACACGTCGGCGGTATCCGCCAGCGCCAGCAGCGCGGAGCGCCCTTCCTCCGACTGGAGATCAAGCACCACGCTTTGTTTGCTGGAATTCAGCATCATCGCCGCCGGGTTTTCGCGTCCGCCCGCGATGCCGCGAATGCTGTCACCGCCGGGCGGCTCCACCTTGATGACCTCGGCGCCCATGAGCGCGAACATCAGCCCGCAATAGGGCCCCAGATAAACCTGACCCAGATCAACCACTTTGAGCCCAGTCAGAGGGCCGCCCGCTGCCGCCGCGGTCATGTGCCGCTAAAGCACGGTTTGCGCTTTTCCCTGAAGGCAGCCACGGCTTCGCGATGATCCTCGGTCTGCATGATAAAGGCCTCGGCGGTGGCCTCGATCTCAAGATAGGTGGCAAAGTCGCAATCCATGCCGCGGTTCAGCATCGCCTTTCCCAGCCCGAAAGCACGGGTCGGCCCGTCGGCCAGACGCGTGGCAAGTGCAGCGGCTTCCGCCTCCAGCGCGTCTTCGTCGTGAATTGCATGGACGATCCCCAGATCGCACGCCTCCTGCGCGCCGATCACCTGGGCGGTCATGAACATGGCCTTGGCGCGCTGTGTGCCAACCACCCGCGACAGCAGGTAAAGCCCGCCGCCATCGGGCACGATCGCCACCCGCGCATAGGCCTGGCAGAACCGGGCCGAGGGTGCGGCGAGGATCACGTCGGCCAGAAGCGCGATATTGAACCCCACACCAAATGCAGGCCCCGCAACCGCTGCAACCACCGGTTTTTCAAGATCATAGAGCATCCGGGTGACGCGGTGTTGTTGCTTCATGCGGTCGCGCATTGCGGTTGGCGACGCGCCGGCAAAGGTGTTGATGTCACCGCCCGCGCAAAACGCGCCACCGGTTCCGGTGATCAGCAGCGCGCGGACACGGTCGTCATCGCGCACTTCCGTGACGATGCGCTCCATCTCCTTGCGCGCGGCCTGGTCGAGCGCATTCTTCTTCTCGGGGAAGTCGAACGTCATCCGACCGACACCCTCTGAGCATTTGTAAAGCAAGGGCACCGCTTCCTCCTCCCGGAAATGGATCTCCTGGGAACACGCTAAAGGCGGGTTGTGCCAACAAGCTATAGGTCAGCGCCGGAAAACAGACTTGTGTTAAATGGATGCCGCCCGTTTTTTCCGTTGCGGTCTCAGGGCCGCGGTGTTTCGATCTGGCCAGAGATGCGCTGGCGGCGGCTCCGCGCAACGTCCTGATGAAACAGCAAAGAGACCGAAACCATGTATTCCGACACTCTTCTCGGCCATCTGCGCCTGCCCGTGATCTGCTCTCCAATGTTCCTGGTATCCGGGCCCGACCTTGTCATCGCTCAATGCAAAGCCGGCGTGATCGGCAGTTTTCCCGCCCTGAACGCACGCGAAAAAGACGGCGAGCCCCCCCTGCTTGAAGCTTGGCTCAAACGCATCACCGAAGAGCTCGACGCACATAATCAGGCCAATCCCGACCGGCCCGCCGCGCCCTTTGCGGTCAACCAGATCGTGCACCGCTCGAATGATCGGGTCGAACGCGACGTCGAGATATGTGCCCGTTGGAAGGTGCCAGTCTGGATCACTTCGATGGGCGCACGCGAAGACGTGAACCAGGCGGCACATGATTGCGGCGGCACCGTGCTGCACGACGTGATCAACAACCGGTTTGCCAGGAAGGCCATCGACAAGGGGGCTGACGGACTGATCGCGGTCTGCGCCGGGGCGGGTGGCCATGCGGGTGCCCTGTCGCCCTTTGCGCTGGTTCAGGAGATCCGCGAATGGTTCGACGGTCCGCTGGCCCTGTCGGGATCCATCGCCACCGGAAGCTCCGTACTGGGCGCGCAGGCCATGGGCGCCGACTTTGCTTATATCGGGTCGCCCTTCATCGCGACGACCGAAGCCGTCGCCTCGGAGGATTACAAGCAGATGATCGTTGACAGCGGCGCGGACGACATTCTCTACACCAGCCATTTCAGCGGCGTGAACGCCAATTATCTCAAACCGTCGGTCCGGGCGGTTGGGCTTGATCCTGACAACCTGACCGGTGACGGCAACAAATTGAATTTGGCCACCGGCGACATCCGCCCGAAGGCTTGGCGCGACATTTGGGGCAGCGGTCAGGGGATCGGTGCGGTCGGCGCGGTGACGACGACAGCGGACTATGTTGACCGTCTCGTCCGGGAATACCATGCCGCCAAAGATGGGCTCTGCGCCTGACGAAAAAGGGCGGCAAGTTGCCCAGCCGCCCATCTGATCCTGCCACTATCGCAGATGACTGAGAAGCGATCTCAGCCGTCTTTTTGGTTGATGATCAGTTCTGCATTCTCGGGCAGTTCCGCAACAACGCTCACCGCGTCGGCACGGATCCTGGCATGCAATTTGAAGGCCTCTGCTGCGGCTGTTTCCGCAGCTGAGGCGTCGGCGCCGTCTTCCAGCACAAGCGAAAGCCGGATCATGTCACGGTCACTTTCGCGCGTCACCACGGCCTGCGCGGCCTTTGCGCCTGGCGTCACGATCACGACTTCTTCGATCACGCGGGGATAGACGAAGATCTCGCGCACTTTGACCGCCGCGCCGACCCGGCCCTGCAACGCAGAAATGCGGCCGACACTGCCATCTTCATTGCTTTCCAGAGCAAAGGCGCTGTCGCCGGTGCCGAACCGGATCATCGGCCAACTGGCATCGCGCGCGGTCACGACAACCTCGCCCGGTTCGCCATGGGCTACCTGCTCGCCACTGATCGGATCGCAGATCTGCACCACGCGGTCGGGATGAACCAGATAGCCTTCGCCGCCATCCTCATAGGCGACAAGGCCCAGATCGGCGGTGGCATAGGCGGCCCAGGTGGACACGCCATAATCGGCCTCGATCCGGCGGCGCTTGGCCATCCAGTCGCCCATCTCACCGCCGAGGAAGGCGGTTTTCACCGTCCAAGCATCCCGGCCATAGGTTTCAATCACCTTGTCCGCCAGCGTCAGGAAAAACGCGGTCGAGGCGCAGATTGAAGTCACACCGGTTTCAACGATGATCTGGGCCTGAAGCTCGGTATTGCCGACACCGCCGGGGATCACCGTGGCCCCGACGGACTGTGCCGCTTCGTCGAACAGCAAGCCTGCCGGCACCAGATGATACCTCCAGGTGTTCAGGATGATATCCCCCGGCCCCACCCCGGCCGCCTTGAACAGCAGGTCAAGGCCGTGGCCGCCACCGCCCGAAAGTGCCGGTTCGAAGATCGGGCCGGGGGACACGTAGATCCGCCCGACATCCTTCAGACCAGAGGCGAGGAACCCGCCAAAAGGCGGGTTATCACGCTGGATCTTCAGAAGCTCTTCCTTCTTCATCACTGGCAGCCGCGACAGGTCCGCCAACGACGTGACGGCTGCCGGATCGAATCCGGCAGCCGTAAACCGCGATTTGAGGCCAGATGCCTTTTCGGCCGCATCGGCATAGGCTTGAGCTATATCTCGATAAATATCTTCAGACATGTCCATGCCTCCTCGTCCGATCAGACTTTAAAGCGGGCAGTCCTTGCGGAAGTTCGGTGCGCGCTTCTCGCGGTGCGACAGCACACCTTCTTTGACGTCCTCGCTCATGAAGCCAAGCATTTCCAGCGCGGTCGAGGCATCGAAGATCGGACCGGCCTGACGCAACCAGTTGTTCAGCGAATACTTGGTCCAGCGGATCGCGCTTTGCGACCCGTTGGCCAGTTCGACGGCCGTGTCCAAGGCGATCTGCTGCAGCTCGTCATCTTCGACGCACATTGACACAAGGCCGATGCGCTCGGCCTCTTCGCCCGACACCGGTTTGCAGGTCATCAGATAGTACTTCGCCTTGGCCATCGAGGTCAGCAGCGGCCAGATGATCGCCGCGACATCGCCAGCGGCAACACCCAGCCGCGGGTGGCCATCGACAATCTTGGCCTTCTTCCCGGCGATCGAGATGTCGGCAAGAATGGCAACCACAAGGCCCGCCCCGGCCGCAGGGCCGTTGATCGCGGAAATGATCGGCTTGTTGCAGTTGACGATATTGTAGACGAGGTCCTTGGCTTCTTTCCACGTCTTCATGATTTCATGCGAATTGCCGATCATGTTTTCGATCAGGCTGAAATCACCGCCCGCCGAAAACGCCTTTCCCGCGCCGGTCACGATGACCGCGTTGATGTCCGGGTCGCGGTCGATATCGATCCACATATCCGTCATCTGGGTGTGGGTTTCCGCATCCACGGAATTGAAGGACTCAGGGCGGTCAAAAGTGATCCGCAAAACGCGATCCGCCGGGTAGTCAAATTTCAGTTTGTCGTACTTTGCATAACGCTCTGACACAGTTCTTTTCCTCCTCAGGGTATGGGTTCAGCCAGGCAGTCCGAGGACTGCCTTGGACAGGATGTTGCGTTGGATTTCGTTCGATCCACCATAGATCGTCGTCGGTCTGGCCTTGTAAAAGCTCGCAAGGACATCGACACTTATGTTGCCGACCTGAAGTGGCCCGATGGTGCCGCCATCGGGGCCGGCAGCTTCGATCATCAGTTCGGTAATGCGCTGAAAGCACTCAGTCACCCAGATCTTGAGCATCGAGACATCCGCCCCAAGCGTTTCGCCTCGCTTGAGCTGGTCGGCAAAACGGGCGTATAGCGCGGCGTGATCTTCAACATCGAGCGCGGCCTGAGCAAAACGGTCGCGGAACACCGGATCGTCGAAAGCGCCACGGCCACGGGCAAAGCTTTCCAGCTGCCCCAGAGCGTTCTGGGCCAGACTTGGCGAGCCGATGAAGATGCGTTCAAAGCTCAAGAGCGCCTTGGCCATTGTCCAGCCCTTGTTCAGCTCGCCGACCAGATTCGCCCGCGGCGTGCGGGCATTGTCGAAGAAAACTTCGCAAAACTCAGTCTCGCCCGACAGGGTGGTGATTGTGCGCACGTCGACACCGGACTGATCCATCGGCGCAAGCAGGAAACTGATCCCCTGCTGTTTTTTGGGGGCATCCGGATTGGTACGGACCAACATGAAGATATGCGTGGCGTCATGCGCCATCGTGGTCCAAATCTTCTGTCCGTTTATGACGAATTCGTCACCATCGATCTCTGCGCGTGTGCGCAGGTTGGCCAGATCGGACCCGGCGCCAGGCTCGGAATAGCCCTGGCACCAGATGTCTTCGCAACTCAGGATACGTGGCAGCCAATAGTCTTTTTGTTCCTGGGTGCCGAACTTGATGATCAGAGGGCCGACCATCTGCACGCCCATATCGCGGCCACGATTGACGCCCCAGCGTTGCTGCTCTTCGTAGAAAATCAGTAGCTTGGCGGCGTTCAGCCCCATGCCACCATATTCCGCGGGCCAGGCCGGCGCGACCCAGCCCTTGGCGTGCAGCTTGCGATGCCAATGCTCGATCTCGGCGAATTTCGGGCGGTGTGGCAGATGGCGCAGCTCTTCGGGGTATTCGGCCTCGAAGAACTGGCGCACCTCCTTGCGGAACTCTGCATCGGTCATTGCGTTCCAGTCGTTCATTGTGCGGCCCCCTCTTCTTCGCGTGCCTCGAACCAAAGCCGCCGGTGATAAGCGTCGTCGCCCAGCCAGGCCGACAGGACCAAGGCCCGGTTCAGGTAGAGCCCGACATCGAACTCATCCGTATAACCGACCGCGCCGTGCAACTGGATGGCATCGCGGGTAAGTTTCTTGGCCGCTGTGACGGCCCGTGCCTTGGCCCGGCTGGCCAACCGGGCGCGGATCTTCGGATCCGTTTCGCCGTCCATCTGCGCCAGAGCTTCGCCGACGCCTGCCTGCGCGACCTCGCACATCACGTGAAGGTCGACGGCACGGTGCTGGATGACCTGGAATGACCCGATCGGCTTGTCGAACTGCTCCCGCGTCTTGATGTAATCGAGCGTGATCTCGAAGGCGCGCTCGCTCAGGCCGACAAGCTCGGCGGCGGCAAGCGCCGTTGCATCGACGACAGCCTCGGCCAGCGCGTCCTGAACCGCTCTTCCGCTGGCCAGTTCGGCGGCCGGGGTTCCCGAAAACGAAAGCTCGCCCAAGGAACTGCCATCGGCTTGCGCACGCTTGTTGATGACGAACCCGTCCGCGTTTGCCTCGACCAATACCAGAACCTGACCATCGTCTCCCTGGGCCACAACAAGGAACCCTTGCGATCCGGCCGCGCCGACCACCCAAGCCTTGGCGCCGGTCAGCTTTCCGCCTGCGTATCGGCAGGTCGCATCGGCGGGCGCTCCGCCCGGGCCGCGTTCCTGCCAGGCAACCGCCAGCACAGTTTCGCCGCTGATGAGTTGTGGCACCTTCGGATGATCCGGGCAAAGGCGGCGCAGAAGACCGAGGCTCAGACCGATCGTCAACACGACCGGTTCCGGGGCAATCACGCGACCGACCTCTCCGGCGATGATACCCCCGGCGGCCAGCCCCATGCCGAGACCTCCGTTGTCTTCGGGCACCGCTACGCCAAAAACGCCGGCCTCGGCCAATTCCCGGACCATCTCCGGGTCAAAGTCGCCCCCTGCATCACGCAGTTTTCTGGCTCTTCCACTTCCGCCAGCCCGCTCAAAAAGCATGCGGGCACTCTCGCGCAGCAGGCGAAGATCGTCTTGTTCGCTGGACAGCATATCAGTCGATGTCATTTTGTTTTCGCTGGATCATTACGGGGGTGTCGGTCGAAAAAACGACCTCGCCTGTAGGGTTTTTGGCAGAAAGCGTATAATGTAAAACACCTCTGTCGGGCTTGCTTTTGGACGGCGTGACCGAGTTGACCGTCAACTCAATATCAAGCGGTTCGTTCGGACGCACAGGCCGCAGCCAGCGCAAATTGTCGAAGCCCATGCCACCGATATTGGCAACGTTGACCATCATCTCTGTCATGACAGGTTTGAACACCTCTAGCATCGTCTGAAAGCCCGAGGCGATCAGGCCACCATGTATGGTGGTCGCAAAGGCTTCGTCGGTGTGCAGCCGCTGCGGATCCCATTCCTCGGCAAACGTCTTTATCGAGTCAGCGCTCATCGGGGCGCTGCGAAATTGATAGACTTGGCCCGGCGCAAAATCATCCAGATACCTCAAGTGGCATCCTCCTTTGCAAAACCGGAATCGTATCCGCGCGCATCCTTGGAAATCCGGACGCGGTTGAACTCTTCCAGCTTCGGATAGGTTTCCTTGAAGGCCTTCAGGAATTCGCCCATCGGCGCGTCGAAATAGAGCCCCCGATCGTTCACATATTCCATGTGCCGATGGTTCTGTTCGTCGAACTCGTGGAAAAGCGCATCGTGATAGCCGTCGAAGACCAGTGGTTTGACCCCAAATCGTTCGCACAGCTCCATGTTGAAGGCAGGCGTGACCTTGTAGGGTTCACCATCCAGCCACAGTTGAACGTAGCCGTGATAGATGAACAGGTCGGTCTCCATCAACTCCTGCAGCTTGGGGGTATTCAGGTGGTTGCGCACATCGGCAAACCCCAGTGCGGCGGGGACACCAACGGCACGCAAACAGGCCGCAAGCAGGATCGCCTTGGGGACGCAAAACGCCGCTTCTGCTCCGGCAATCCGGCTGGCACGGTAAGAATCTTCATCCAACGCAAAACAATACGGGTCGTAACGAATGCCGTCGCGAACCGCTTCAAACAGGCGGATCGCCTTGTCTCGATTGGTTGCGTCAACAGGAAGATCACGCAAAGCCGATGTCACGAAACCCTGCACTTCGAGGCTATCGCTCTCGACATAGTGCGATGGCATTACATAGCGCTCGGCTTCGGCCGGCAGGTCTTCTTTGGACTTGTCCATTGGACCTCTCCACTTTTTCTAACATTTGTTAGATTAACGGTTCAGAACGGGCGCGTCAACGGCGATTTAATCAGCCTACGTCACGTCCAGCCCGTAACGCGCGTTGTCTTCGCCCAAGGCGGCCGCAACTCCGACCGAGTTGGCCGGGGAACGGAACTCCGGCGCAATTGGCAGCGGCAATGCGGGCGCGATCTGGCCGGATATGCTCAGGTTTCGCCCGAACACGTCACGCGTTTTGAAATGCGGGTCAAGCGACGCCTCGGCGGGCGTTTTCACGACCGAACAGCAACAATCGGCCGCCGCGAGCAAAGGCTCCCAATGGGTCGAGGGCCGTTCCCCGAGACGACGCGCAACTTCCGCGGCACAGGCATTTGGATCGGACCAGTCGTCGCGAAGCTCCGGCGGCAGACCGATGACATCACAGAACGACTGCCAGAACTTCTCTTCCAACGCACCGACAGCGATCTGACGCCCATCCGCAGCCGTATACAGCCGATACCGTGCCAGACCGCCCGTCAGGCGGCTGCCGCCGCTTCCGATGTTCTGCCCGGCGATCACACCTTCGGCATGGGCCCAATAGGCAAATGCGAACGGCCCCTCGGACATGGCGATATCCAGATGCGTCCCCTGCCCGCTTGTCTGCCGCGCGATCAGGGCCAGCAGGATATTTACAACCGCCGGATAGGTGCCGCCCCCGATATCGGCAATCAGGCCGAAAGGCGCCGTTGGCTGATCGTCCGGTCCCCGACCCAGCGACAGGATACCTGAATCGCCCACGTAGTTGAGATCGTGCCCAGCAAGGGAAACCTTTGGTCCGGTCTGGCCATAGCCTGTTATCGAACAGTAGATGATGCCGGGATTGATCTCGCGCACGGTATCGTATCCCAGGCCGAGACGGTCCATCACGCCGGGACGGAACTGCTCTACCAGAACATCGGCCTTCTCGATCAAGGGGCGCAACAGATCTACTGCGCCGCTTGACTTGAGGTCGATGGCCACCGATCGCTTGCCGTGGTTCAACACGGCAAATCCGATACTCACTCCTTCGATCATGGGTTCCGTGTGGCGTGCGTCCTCGCCGACCCCGGGCCGCTCGAACTTGACCACTTCGGCGCCGGCCTCGGAAAGCATGAGCGTCGCCATCGGACCGGGAAGAAGGGTGCTGAAATCCAGCACCAGTATATCCTTAAGCGGTTGAACCATCTTCAGTGCCTCAGGCGAAGCGCGCCGCGCCGTTGTTCAGAACAACCACATCGCGTGCCGGAATCGACGCGCGGAATCGAGCCTCGCCGTCTTCTTCCCAGATTTCGAACCGCACGGTTTCGCCGGGATAGACCGGCGCAGAGAACCGCACGTCGAGACCGACAAGCCGGGAGGCATCGTAATCCAGCACCGACTTGAGGATCGCCCGGGCGGCCAGACCATAGGTCGCCAGACCGTGCAGGATCGGGCGGTCGAACCCGACCGACCGCGCGACATCGGGGTCGGCATGCAGCGGGTTCATGTCGCCGCTGAGCCGGTAGATCAGCGCCTGGCGCGGAAGCGTCTCGATATCACATATGTGATCGGACGCCCGGTCCGGCAGCACCGCCGGCGTCGGGCCGGGCCTGTTCTCGCCGCCGAATCCGCCGTCGCCCCGGCAGAAGGCCGACATCGCGACGCGTGCCAGCTTGTCGCCGCTATCCGCGTCGATGATCTCGCGGCTTTGATAGATAACCGCGCCCTTGCCCTCGCCCTTGTCCGAGATGAAGTCGATCTGGCTGCGGCCGATGATATTGGCATTCACGGGCAGCGGCTTGTAGATATCCAGCCATTGTTCGCCGTGCAGCACTTTCTGCCAATTCACGCCGGTCCTGGGATTGCGCAGCCAAAAGCCGGGATACCCCATAGTGACCGCCATCGAGGGAACCGCCTTCAGCCCGTCCTCATAGACATAGGCCAGTTCCTTTTTATCGGTCGGATCCTCACCGAACCCAAGGCCGAGCGCGTAAAGGATGGTATCCCGCTCGGTCAATGTTTGTTCGATTTCCTCAAAGTCCCAGTTCGAAAGTGCTTCGAAATCCAATGGCATAATCTTTTCCTCCCTTGATTGCCGTCAGAGCGTGTTTTGTGATCCCAGAATTGCCGTAACCTGACTGGAGAGCACACCGCCGTTACCATGCGCTAGCGCCAGGTCGATGCCGTCCAGTTGTAAGCCGGGTGCGTCGCCGCGGATCTGGCGGGCGGCCTCGATCACCGTGAAGATGCCGTACATACCGGGGTGCACACAGGACAAGCCTCCACCGTTCGTATTCACCGGCAACGCCCCGCCAGGTGCGATGCGTCCGCCCTCGACGAAGGCCCCGCCCTCGCCCTTGGCGCAAAAGCCGAGATCCTCGAGGAACAGGATGGTGTTGATGGTGAAGGCATCGTAAAGTTCAACCGCCTGGATGTCGGCGGGCGATACCCCTGCGGCGGCAAAGGCGCGCTTTCCGGACTCGCATGCGGCGGTCACGGTGAAGTCCTTCATCTGAGAGATCTGCCGGTGCGAGCTTTCTGCCGCACTGCCAAGCACATAGACGGGTGGTTTGAGGAAATCCTTCGCGCGTTCGGCCCTGACCATCACAATCGCGCCACCGCCATCGGTCACCAGACAACAGTCCCGCACTGTCAACGGATCGCCTACCATGCGCGCGCCCAACACGTCCTCGCGGGTCAGCGGGCCGCGCTCGAACGCTTCGGGGTTGTGCTGCGCCCATGACCGCGCGGCAACGGCCACGTCGGCCAGATGCTCTCGGGTGGTGCCGTATTCATGCATGTGCCGCGCTGCGGCCATCGCATATGCCGAGATCGGATAGCGCGGATTATACGGTGCCTCATAGGCCGGCGGGCGCGAGGCCGTCACCAGCTTGCCCGATGCGGTTCGCTGATTGGAGCCATAAACGATCAGAGCGACATCGCACAGGCCGGCATCAAGCGCCATGGTCGCGGAGGTCAGGTAATTCACGAAGGACGAACCACCCGTCATGGTGCCGTCAATGAAGCGAGGCTGAATGCCCAGATACTCCGCCGCCATAAGCGCTGGCATGCTGTCTTCCATCATGGTGCAGAACAGGCCGTCCACGTCGGACAACCTCAGCCCGGCATCGTCCAGAGCTGCAAGTGCGGACTGCGCCATGACATCATAGGCCGTCAGGCCGTGCGCTTCGCCGAAACCGGCGTGCCCGGTTCCGACAATCGCGGATTTTCCCCGAAGCCGATCGGTCATGCGTTATGCCTCCGCCGGTTTGAAAAGCACGGCCGGGGTCCCCTCGGCCTCTCCCACGAAGGCGGTCACCGCCATGTCGATGACTACGTTTTCCGGGGATATCCCCTCGACCCGGCTCATCATCCTGACGCCTTCCTCCAGTTCGACCATGCACACGTTGTAGTCGCCTCCACGTTCAGGCTTTCGACGGACGACGGTTGTGGTGTGGACCCATCCCGCGCCGGTCGCCCGCTTCCACGAAATCGCGGCGCCATGACAGTGTGGGCACAGGACTCTCGGGAAAAAGTGATAGGCGCCGCAGTCTTTGCATTTAGGCAGCAAGATCTCTCCGTTTGCCAATGCGCGCTGGAAAATCTGATCTGGTCCTGTGGCGTCCGGCACCGAAGTTCTCCTTCAAGTGGTCCAATTTGCGGTTAAGCGTATTGATAATATTTCTAACATTTGTTAGATTTAGTCAACCTCTTAGGACCATTTGCGAGACACTCAATGTCAGGATCAGACTTAGCTCCGCTTTCCGGTAAACTCGTCATCGCGCTCGAACAGGCAGTGGCAGCGCCTTTTTGCTCCTCCCGGCTGGCCGATGCCGGCGCGCGCGTGATCAAGATCGAACGTAAGGGCGCGGGCGATTTCGCGCGCGCTTACGATACTGCGGCCAACGGTGAAAGCGCCTATTTCACATGGTTGAACCGAGGCAAGGAATCGATTGCACTGGACATCAAAGCGCCAGAAGATCGCGAGATCCTGCTGAGAATGCTGGAAAACGCGGATGTGTTCATCCAGAATCTTCTGCCCGGCGCTTTGGCTAAACTGGGCTTGGATTCAGCGACCTTGCGAGAGAAGTTTCCGCGCCTGGTGACCTGCGACATCACCGGATATGGCGAAGATGGCCCGATGCGCAACGCCAAGGCCTATGACCTTCTGGTGCAATGCGAAAGCGGACTGGCATCTGTGACCGGCACACCGGACGGGCCAGGTCGGGTTGGCGTGTCGGTCTGTGATATCGCCACGGGCATGACTGCCCATGCCGGGATCTGCGAAGCGCTGGTCAGATGTGATCTCACCGGCAAGGGCAGCGGCGTTTCGGTGGCAATGTTCGACGTCATGGCCGACTGGATGTCGGTTCCGCTGCTCTATCACGATTACCTTGGCAAGCCGACGCCGCGTGTCGGACTGAACCACACGGTCATCTGCCCTTACGGGGCCTATGAGTGCAAGGACGGCCAGCTTGTCGTCATTACCGTGCAGCACAGCGGCGAATGGCGACGCTTCTGTGAACACATACTGGGCGACGCGACTCTGGCAACAGACCCGCGCTTTCATGACAACACGGCGCGGATAGACAACAAGCCCGCGCTCGAAGCGCTCATCAAGGCCGTGTTCGGCTCTCATGACCGCGCCGAGATGCTGAAACGGCTTGACGCCGCGGGCATTGCGTCCGGGGCCGTGAATGACGTGGCGGCCCTGTCCGATCACCCGCAGCTTGACAGGTCCGTGATTGGCACACCCTCCGGCGAAATCAATGTCCCAACGCCCCCGATCCGGCGCAGCGTCGGCGAAACGATTCTTGGCCCCTGCCCTGCCTTCGACGCGGAGGGCCAGGCCCTTCGCGCCGAGTTCGGGCCTCGTTCACAATGAAAGTTACGCAAAATGATGCCATACCGCGCGGCCACCGCATTGACAGTGTTGCCCGACTCCAGCCTCTCCGATACCGCCTGCGCCTTGGCGGCATCGGTCCAGCGACGGTGCCCAGAGGCATAGACCTCAACGCCCAGAGATCTGAGAACCGAATTTGTCGCGCACATTGCGAAACGCACTCTCCATCTTGAGATGGGTATCACCTCGCACCCGAAGCCACGGGCGGCAACGTGGGGTGGGACCGCCGCTTACGATCGACTCCAACGCCGTGGAAAACCTCATCCGCCCGATCGCGCTCACCCGAAAAAACGCTTTGTTTGCGGGGCATGACGAAGGCGGGCGCACCTGGGCCCGCATCGCCTCGCTGATCGCGTCCGCAAAGATCAACGGCGTCGAGGCCTTCGCCTACCTGAAGGCGACGTCAGAGGCCATCGCGGCCGGCCATCCTGCCAGCAAGATCGACGATCTCCTGCCCTGGAACTTCAACCCGTCAACCTGATACCCGGTGGGGCGGAGACACCGCATAAACTCTTCTCACTCGGGAACAAGATGTACCCACTAAAAAACGGCCCGCCTTATGGCGGACCGTTTCGTATTGGATGTAATGGGTGACTTACAGCTTCTCGGTCAGCTCGGGCACCGCCTGGAACAGATCGGCGACCAGGCCAAAGTCGGCCACCTGGAAGATCGGCGCCTCCTCGTCCTTGTTGATGGCGACGATGATCTTGGAGTCCTTCATGCCGGCCAGGTGCTGGATCGCGCCGGAGATGCCGACCGCGATGTAAAGCTCGGGC
>NZ_JARGPK010000073.1 GCF_029212575.1 Antarcticimicrobium sp. | reverse complement strand
GGTGCCGTGCCAGCCAATGCGCGGTGACCAAGAGCGGCATGTCGCGATAGCGATGACCGTCGAGCCCCGCCATCAACGCGTCGAAGCTGACAATCGCGCTGCGGATATCCTCGCCCTCTTCGTCCAGCCCGCCGCTCTCGGTGGTCCGGGTCAGGTCGGCGATCCCCACGAAAAGGTGAAGATATTCCCCCGAGGAACCGGTGCTGGAATAGGCCTCGCCGGCCTTTTCCAGCCGCCGCACCTCAAGCCCCGCCTCCTCCACCGCCTCGCGCCGCGCGGTCTGCTCCGGGGTCTCGCCAAGATCGACCAGCCCCGCGACCGGCTCCCAGACCCAGGGCGCCGGGTCTCCGGCCAGAAAAACCGGGGCCCGGAACTGTTCGACCAGCAGCACCGCATCGCGCACCGGGTCATAGGGCAGAACAACCGCCGCCTGCCCCACCATCTGGGCGCTGCGGTTCAGCGCCGGGCTCATCGTCCCGTCATGGCGGCGGAACCGCAGGTCCGCCTCCTCCATGCCGAAGAAGCTGAGATGCGCGAACCGATGCGTCTCCACCGCAACGTCACGGGCGATTTCGCGCGCCGGATCCTCCGGCCGCGCCTGCGCCCTCACCCAGCTCCACGCGCGGCGGCGGATCGAAGAAAACCGCTCGGCGATCTGATCCTGGCTGACCCGCCCGTAGTAGCCCATCACCTCCTGCGCCGCCCGGCAGGTGACCGCGCCCCAACGCGCGGCCCAATCCTCCAGCGCCCAGGGCAGCCCGGCTTGCCACAAGCCGGGGTCGGGAAAGAACACCTCGCCCGACGCGGACTCCCCGTTTTCGAGGGTCAATTGTACGGTTTCGCGCCGATAGCCAAAGCCGCCCTCATAGAACGACAGCCGCGCGAGGTCCTCGCCGCCAAGCCCCCGCACCAATACGCCCGGCGCGATTTCCCCCCTCGATGGCAGGATCAGCGGGAACACCTCGTCCTGCGCCCAGTGCACGGCATGATCGGCAAGAGAGGCCGCGCGGATGTCGAGCGCATCGCTCTCCCGGCCCAGAACGATTTCCAGCAGCGGGCCATGCCGCAGGGTTCCGTAAAAGAACAGATCAGCCAAATTCCGACTACCTTCGAATTGAAATATCTAGCGCCAGAGCATTCCGGCCAGGCGCGTCATGAGCCCCGACAGGAGCCCCCCGATCAGCACCGTTGCCACGATTCCCGGGGTCAACAGGTACTGCGCATAGCCGACCGAAAGCTCGAACACCGCATAGATCGCGTCAACGGGGCCATGAAACCGGCGATCCATCGCCAGGCGGAACATCTCGTTCCCCCCCTGCACCACCAAACCCCAGAAAACAAGGACAGCAACCCCGGCGAGGCCGTTGTTCAACGCGCCCACCACCCCCTGCGACCGATACCGCCCCATCACGACCCAGCCGCAGACAAGCCCGATGCCGATGTTTACCGGAACGAAATACCCGAAATCCATGCCCTCGGGCATTTGCGGCATGACCTGCACGGACACGGCAAAGGCCACAACGGCCAGGCAGAGGGCGGCGATCAGGCGGGCGGCGGTGGGCATCCTGCACCTATCCCGGCCGCGACACGGTCATCTGTGTCACGTCCACTGTGGCGCTGTCGAACGCGGCGGCGCAAGCGGTAAGGTAGAAATTCCACATCCGCCGAAAGCGGTCGTCGAACCCCATCTCGGCAATCTCGTCCCACTTGGCGTTGAAGGTCTCGTGCCAGCGGCGCAGCGTCAGGTCATAGCTTGGCCCGAACTCCATCGAGCGCACCACGCTCAGCCCGGCCCGGTCCACCTGTTCCTGCAATACCCGCGGACAGGGCAGCATCCCGCCGGGAAAGATATGCTTCTGGATGAAATCCACCCCGCGCCTGTAAACCTCCCAACGGCGGTCCGCGACGGTGATGATCTGCAGCGTGGCATTGCGCCCGGGCTTCAGCCGTTCGCGCAGAGTGTCGAAATAGACCGGCCAGTATTTCTCGCCCACGGCCTCGAACATCTCGATACTGGCGACGCCATCATACTGGCCACGTTCGTCGCGGTAATCCTGAAGCTTGAATTCAACCTTATTGGAAAGCCCTGCATTTTCAATGCGTTCCTTTGCGTACTTCAACTGCTCGCTGCTGATGGTCAGCCCGGTCACCTTCAACCCGCGCTCGCGCGCGGCATATTCCGCGAAGCCGCCCCAGCCGCAGCCGATCTCGAGGATGTGATCGCCCGCGCGCGCGCCCATCTGGTCGATCATGCTGGCGTACTTGGCCTGCTGCGCCCGCTCCAGCGGTTCCTGCCCGGTCTCGAACAGCGCGCTGGAATAGGTCATCGTCCCGTCGAGCCACAGCTTGTAGAAATCGTTGCCCAGATCGTAGTGATAGGAGATGTTCCTGCGCGCCTGCTTGCGGTGGTTGCGATGCAGCCAGAACCGGAGTTTCTCGAACGCCCGGACCAGCCCCTGCCCGGGAAACCCGTCATAGACGGTGTCGTTGCCCCGGTGCACCAGATCCATGAAGGCCTGAAGATCCGGCGTGCTCCACCAATGTTCGAGGTAGGCGTCACAAAACCCCAGGTCGCCCTCGCGGATCAGCCGGGCGAACAGATCGGGGTTGTGCACATGCATCTCGGCCACCGGCCCCGGCCTGCGCCCCTCGGCGCGGAACACCCGCCCGTCGGGCAGCTTGATGTCGAGGCGGCCGCAATCCATCGTGCGCAGCAGCGTCATGACCTGCGCGAAATATCTCGGCAGGTTCTTCTGCCCCTCGGTCGATGTCAGGATCATCCACCCCTCCATTTGTCCGCTTGAGATCAAGGCTAGGCCGGGTTTTCCCGCCAGGCAAGTCAACTGTAGGGAATGTCGGCCAACGCACGGCCCTGGTAAGCCTCCAGCGCAATTCTTCGGCCTTCCGATGCGCCGACCACCGGCGCAGGATAGGGATCATCGGGCGACAGCGCCCAACGCTTTGGAATGGCATGGAAATACGCCAGCGCGGTTTCCGGCGGCGCGCCCTGCCCCTCGGCGATCCAGGCCCGGCGATAGGCGCCGTCGCGGTCGAACTTGTCCAACTGGGTCTCGGGGTTGAAGACGCGGAAATAGGGCGCGGCGTCCGGCCCCGATCCGGCAGCCCATTGCCAGCCCATCGCGTTGCTGGCCGGGTCCCAATCAACCAGGTGCTGCTCGAACCAGTCCCGCCCGATGCGCCAATGGGTCATCAGGTGCTTTGTCAGATAGCTTGCCACGATCATCCGCCCGCGATTGTGCATCCGACCGGTGACATGCATCTCACGCATCGCCGCATCGACGAAGGGCATGCCGGTGCGCCCCTGTTTCCAGGCCAGCACATGCGGATGCGCCGGGTCGGTCCGCCACGGGAACCGGTCCCATTCGGGGCGCCAGTTCCCGGTCAGGATATGCGGGCTGTGGTACATCAGGTGATAGGCGAACTCGCGCCAGACCAGCTCCTTGAGAAAGGTGTCGGCGCCGGGCTGGCCCTCTTGCCGCGCCCGCAGGCCGGCGTGCCAGCACCGCTGCGGGCTGATCTCGCCCAGCGAAAGGTATTGCGACAGGCCGGAGGTGCCATCCACCCCGGGGATGTCGCGCCGCGTGTCATAGGCCCCGATGCCCGCGTCGAGAAACAGGTCCAACCGTTCCTGTGCGGCGACCTCGCCCGCCTGCACGTGGGGTGCCACAACATCAGCGCCGCGCCGCATCCCGGCGCCGAGCGCCCAATCCTCCAGCCGGTCGGAGCGCGGCCAGCGATCCGGCGTCGGAATGGTTCCCGGGCGCGGCTCCGGCGCGGCCACGTCGCGCTGTCGCACCGCCTTCCACATCGGCGAGAACACACGGTAATAGCCGCCGGTCTTGGTCTCCACCGTCCAGGGCTCGAACAGCAGGTGCCCGGGAAACGAGTGGGCGTCGATCCCGTGCGCCTTGAGGTCGGCTTTCACCGAGAAATCGCGGGCCTGCGCCGCCGGATCATAGGCCCGTGTCCAATGCACCGCCCCTGCCCCGGTCGCGGCAATCAGGTCGTTCAGCACCCCGCGCGCCTCGCCCCGACGCAGGATCAGACGGCTGCCGATACGCTCCAGCTCTGCCTGCAACGCGGCAAGTCCCCGGCCCAGCCGCCATTTCGGCGCCGCGCCCAGCGCCTCGGCCTGCTCATCGAGGATGAAAATCGGGATCACCGGGCGGCCGCCGCCGCAGGCCGCCGCCAGCGCCGCGTGATCCGACAGCCGCAGATCGCGCCGGAACCAGACAATCACCGAAGAAGAAGGCTCGCTCATATTCCACCCGCTTTTTTCTGCATACGCGGGGCGGCGCGGGCCGGATCACGAAAAACTCAAAGAACCTTCTCCAGCGTTGTCAGAAGCTGGGCGATCTCGTCGGGATGGGTGTAATGGGTGAAACTCAGCCGCAGCACGCCCTGCGCCGGATCGACCCCCATCGCCTGGAGGGGGCGCACCGCGTAGAAATCGCCGCCGCCTGCCATCACCCCATGCGCGGCCAGGTCCGCCGCCACCGGTTCGGCCGGGCGGTTCAGCGCCAGCGCCACCGTCGGCGCGCGTCGCGCCGCATCCGAGGGGCCGATCAGCCGCAGATCGTTGCGCGCCGATACCGCGTCCAGCAGCGGTTGCAGCAATTCCACCTCATGCGCCCGGATCAGCCCATTGACGAAACCGGCGCGTTCCACGGCCCCCGTTCCCGGCCCGCCGTGATGATCGCAAAGCGCGTCATAGTAATCGGCCATCCCCGCGCTGGCCGCGACCTGTGCGTGATCCGGTCCGGCCGGAGTGAACCGCTTGTAGAGCGTGTCGGCGTTGAAATAATGTGCCTGGTTCGGCAGCAGCGCGCCCAGCGCGCGACGGATCACCATCAGCCCCTGATGCGGGCCAAAGGTCTTGTAGGCGGAAAACAGGTAGATGTCGGGCCCAAGCGCGCCCACGTCCGGAAACCCGTGCGGCGCAAAGGAGACGCCGTCGACGCAGACAAAGGCCCCGGCGGCATGGGCCATGGCGGTGATCTCGGTCACCGGGTTGATCTCGCCCACCACGTTGGAGCAATGCGGGAAACAGACCAGCCGCACGCTTTCGTCCAGCAGATCTTCGAGATCTTCGGGGTTCAGGTGGCCGGTCGCCGGGTCGATCTTCCACTCGCGCACTTCGATGCCTTCGTCGGCCAGCCGGCGCCAAGGGCCGGAGTTGGCCTCGTGATCCTGGTTGGTGACCACGATCGCCTCGCCCGGTTGCATCCACTGGCGCACGGCCTGGGCCAGCACATAGGTGTTTTGCGTGGTCGAGGGGCCGAAGGACAGCTCATCGGTCTCCACCCCCAGGATCGCGGCCATGCGGGCGCGGGCCTCGTCCATCTCCTCGCCCGCAAGGCGGCTGGCCTCGTAGGGGGCGTAGGGCTGGACCTTGCGCTGGGTGTAATAGCGCGTCAGCCGGTCGATCACCGGCGCACAGGTATAGGAGCCGCCGGCGTTCTCGAAGAACGCCTGCCCCTGCAGCACCGGTTCGGAAAACGCGGGAAATTGCGCCCGCACGAAATCGATATCCAGCTTCATTCGTTCCTCCGTCCGTTCCGGCGTATCCGCCGCCGTGTTTGACCGGCACTCAACTGCAAACGACCCCGGGGCGCAAGCACCCCGGGGCCGATGTCAATTGTCGCAGCTGCGCGAATTCAGCGCCGCTCGGCCATCAGGCCGCGCCAGATCGCCCAGCACATCACCAGCAGGACCACGGTGAACGGCAGCCCGGTAGAGATCACCATTGCCTGAAGGCTGCCCAGACCACCGCCGATCAACAACACGATCGCCACGGCACCCTCGAACACACACCAGAACACCCGCTGCGGCACCGGCGCATCAACCTTGCCGCCTGCGGTGATGGTGTCGATCACCAGCGAGCCTGAATCCGACGAGGTGACAAAGAACACGATCACCAGCACGATCGCAATCACCGAGGTGATTTTGGCCAGTGGCAGACCCTCCAGCATCGCGAACAGCGACAGCGGCGGGTTATAGCTGTCGATCACCTGCGCCTTGACCGCGCTGGTTTCGGGGCTGCTCAGCACCTGATCAATCGCAACCCCACCGAACACCGCCATCCACAGCACGCAAACAAGGCTGGGAATGATCAGCACGCAGATGATGAATTCGCGCACCGTGCGGCCCCGGCTGACGCGGGCGATGAACATGCCGACAAAGGGCGACCAGGAAATCCACCAGGCCCAGTAAAACGTGGTCCAGCCATGAGCATAGCCGGTATCGCTGCGCCCGATCGGGTTCGACAGCGGGATCAACTCCTTGGCATAGGCACCCAGCCCGGACAGGAAATCCGTCAGGATCAGCAGGGTCGGCCCGGCGATCAGCACAAAGAGAAGCAACAGCGCCGCCAGCCCCATATTGATTTCTGACAGAACCTTGACCCCGCCATCCAGCCCGCGCAGCACCGAGACCAGCGCAATCGCGGTGATGACCGTGATCAGGACCACCTGCGTCGAGATCCCCATCGGGAGGCCGAACACGTGGGTCAGTCCGGCATTGGCCTGCTGCGCCCCGAACCCGAGCGAGGTAGCCAGCCCGAACAGCGTGGCGAACACCGCCAGCGTGTCGATAAGATGGCCCCACCAGCCCCAGACACGTTCGCCAAGGATCGGGTAAAAGGCCGAGCGGATGGTCAGCGGCAGCCCCTTGTTGAAACTGAACAGCGCCAGCGCCAGCGCCACCACCGCATAGATCGCCCAAGGGTGCAGCCCCCAGTGATAGATCGTCGCGGCCAGCCCCATGGTCTTGGCAGCGGCCACATTGGCGGCGATGATGCTGCCATCCTCGGCAAACGGCGACGCCACCCCCAGCGGTTCCGAGATCGCCATGTGATAGACCGGCTCAAGCACGCCAAAGAACATCAGCCCGATGCCCATGCCGGCGGCGAACAGCATCGCGAACCAGCCGACATAGGTGTAATCCGGCGTTGCCTCTGCCCCGCCCAGCCGCACCCGGCCCCAAGGGCTGACGATCAGGAACAGGCAGAACAGCACAAAGATGTTCGCCGCCCCAAGAAAGAACCAGTCGAAGGTGCTGGTCAGCCAGGGCCGCAGCCAGCCAAAGATCGCGCTCGCCTGCTCTGGCAGCGCCAGCGCATAGAATACGAAGGCGACGATCGACAGCCCCGAGATCAGGAACACCGGGTTGTGGATGTCCATCCCGAACGGGCCGATCCGGGTTTCGATGTTGTCCTGACCGATCTGGTAATCGGTGTCGATGATATCCGAATGCCCCTCGGGCTCCGGTATCCCCTGGTTTGTTGTATCGTCGGCCATCAAAGACCTCCTGTTCGCATGTATTTCGTTCGGCGGATCAGCCGCGCACCACCATGACCGAGACCTTGGCGTGGGCGGCCAGCTTGCCGCCGTTCGAGGGCCAGATGTAATCGGTCAGGTTGGGAACATGGCTCTGCATCACCACCAGGTCGGCGCCGATGTCGTCGATCGCCCTGAACAGGGCGTCGTCGAGGTCGGTGGTGGGATCGTGCGCGGCCATCGCGTGGGCGCTTGCGATGATGCCATGCGCCTCGGCCTGTTCGGCGGCGAAGGCCTCCAGCCGCGCGGCGTATTCGGCCGGGTTGTGGCCCAGCGCACCCGGGGTTTCGGCCGTCACGCCGACATAGACCAGGTCCGCCCCGTAATGACCGGCCAAGTCGGCCGCGCAATCGATCGCGCGCCGCAACTTGTCCAGATGCGCCAGGTCCACCGGCGCCATGATCTTGGAAAACACGGGTAATGTCCCTCCCTGTTTGTCTCGAGCGAGCCGGGGGGCCGGGCGGCACAGGCTCGAACCCCGCAGAGCGCACGGATTTCGCTGACGTACCTGACAGATTGTCGCAGGTCCGTTGGATCACCGTAACCGCAGATCCGTCTGAAATGCAAAAAAGCCGCGACCCTTTGATCGCGGCTTCCGACATTTCCGGCAGGGATGGGTGTCAGGCGTTGACGTCCACCACCACGCGCCCCTTGACCTGCCCCTTGAGGATATCGGCCCCCAGTTGCGGCAGATCCGACAGTGTGGCGGGCTGCACCATCGCCTCGAGCTTGTCCATCGGCAGATCCCTCGCGATCCGCTGCCAGGCGCGCAGACGGTTGTCATAGGGCTGCATCACGCTGTCGATGCCCAGCAGGTTCACCGACCGCAGGATGAAGGGGGTGATCAGCGCGCCTTCGATCGCGGCGCCCCCGGCCAGGCCGATGGCGGCGACCGAGCCGCCATATTTGATCTGCTTGAGCACCCGGCCCAGCATGGCGCCCGCCACCGCATCGACGCAGCCGGCCCATTGCTCGCTCTCCAGCGGCTTGCGGGTGACCTCGGTCAGTTCGTCGCGCGGCACGATCTGGCTGGCGCCAAGGCCACGCAGATAGGCCTCCTGCTCGGGCCGGCCGGTGACGGCGGCCACCTCATGGCCCAGATGCGCCAGGATCGCGGTCGCCACGCTGCCGACACCGCCGGCGGCGCCGGTCACCAGCACCGGCCCGTGGTCCTTTTGCAGCCCGTGATCCTCCAGCGCCATCACCGCCAGCATCGCGGTGAACCCGGCGGTGCCCACCGCCATCGCGGCGCGGCTGTCCAGCCCCTCGGGCAGGGGCACCAGCCAATCGGCCAGCACCCGCGCCTTTTGCGCGTAACCGCCCCAATGCGCCTCGCCAACGCGCCGGCCGGTCAGCACCACCTTGTCGCCGGGCTTGTAGCGCGCGTCCGCGCTCTCTTCCACGGTGCCGGCGAAATCGATCCCCGGTACATGCGGATACTTTCGCACCAGTCCGGCGCCCGGCCCGATGCAAAGCCCGTCCTTGTAATTGAGGGTGGAATACTCGACCGCGACCAGCACCTCGCCCTGCGGCAGGTCATCGACCGCGATCTGTTGCACAGCGGCGCTGGTCTTGCCGCTGTCCTCGTCCTTGGTCACCACTAGCGCGTTGAACATCGTCTCTCTCCTTCAAGTTCGGTTCATTTCGTCCACCGAGGCCGCCTGGCGTTCCCGCCCTCGGCAAACCCATTCCTCTCACCGACACCGACTCACAGCTTGCTTTTTAAATGTCAGACTTTTAAATGTCTGACAAATGAATTTCACGGTCCCATGAAAATCGACCCGAACAAACCCGCCGATCTCTCGGCCCAGATCGCCGCCGCGATCCGCGACGCCATCGTGTCCGGCGCGCTGATCGTGGATGAGCGCCTGCCGTCCGAGGCGGAACTGGCCGATCATTTCCACGTCTCCCGCCCCACCGTGCGTGAGGCGTTGAAACGGCTGGCCGCCCAAAGCCTGATCCGCACCCAGCGCGGCGCCACCGGCGGCGCCTTTGTCCGGCGGCTCAGTTACGAGGATGCCTACAGCCAGCAGATCACCACCTCGACCCTGCTGCTCAGCATGAACGCGATCCGCTTCGACACCGCCTGCGAGGCGCGCTATGCGCTGGAACGGGCCTGCGCGCCGCTTTCGGCCCAGCGGCGCAGCGCCGATCACCTGGCCACCATGCGCTCCGAGATCTTTCGCCAGGGCCAGCCCGGCCTGACCGATGAGGCCTTTTGCGCCTCCGATGTGGCGTTCCACCGGGCGCTGGTGGACGGCGCCGGCAACCCGGTGCTGTCCTACCAGCTTGCCGGGGCAGTCGAGGCGATGCAGCCCTTGATGAACATGATCACCTTCACCGCCCGCTCGCGCACCGAGATCGTCGGGTTGCACGCCCGGATTGCCGACGCGATCGAGGCGCGGGAGGCGGCTGCGGCAGAGGCCGTGCTCAGCGAACTCGAAGTCTACACTCAGGACCTTGGGCGCAACGTGATGGCCGAACGCGCGCAGCGGAGCGGCTGACCTCGGCCACCTTCACCAAGTACGCATCGTACGATTCCCCCTTCAAATTTCCCGATCGGATGCCTATGTTTGCAATGTCCCCTCGGGGACTATGGATATAAACGCGCTCGTAATAAGCGGTTCGGACCCGGGGGCGGTACCCGGCGGCTCCACCAAACATCCTTCATTTGGGGATCATGGGGCCGAAACAGGATCGACGAACGTCTAAAGGGGTTTGCTTTGTCCCGGTGAGGTACCACCGTTATCGGTCCGAAAAGTACAATTGCAAATGACAATCGTGCTCCGGTTGCCGTTGCTGCGTAAGCAGTAACCAGACCGAAAACTAAGCCCTTGCGCCTAGCAGCGTAAGGCGGGGTTCGCAGGCACCTGGCAACAGAAGCCTGCACTTTCCCACGCACATGTTTAGGATTTGGTCAGGTTGTTGCTCCAAGCTTCCAGTGAAAGGGAGTGTTGTGATGACCAAGACGGAGCTGTTGCAGCGTTGGTTCGACGAGGTGTGGTTCCGGGGAAACCTGGACGCCATCGGCGAGTTGTTCGTCCCCAACGCCGAGGCGAACGGGGTCCTGCCCGAGATCGAGTTCGGACCAGACGAGTTCCGCGAGTTGGTCAAGGTGATGCGCGACCACCTCGGCGACATCCGGGTGACCCTGCACAAGACCGTCGAACAGGGCGACTGGCTGGCCGCGCTCGTTCGGGCGCAAATGACACGCCTCGATAACCACGCCCCGGTCGAGATGACGGGCCAGGTGATGGCCCGGTTCGACGGCGACAAGATGGTCGAGGCCTATAACCAGTTCGACGTGATTTCCCTGTTCGAACAGATGGACCAGTTGCCGCCGCATACCCTGCCGGTCTGCATGACCGGGGCGAGCCTGACCTGGGCCTGAGGCGCCATCGCAGACAGGGTGCTGGCGCCCCACGTTGACCTGTCCGCGCGGGACGGATATCGCCGCGGGGCGCGGCCCTGTCGGACCAGCGTATCGCCCATTGCCCGTCGCCAAGGTTTCATCCCCCATGCCCGACGCTCCGGATCGCCCCGCCGCGCCGCCCGCCTTTCCCGAGGTGGTGCGGGTGTTCGGTCGAATCGGCATTTTGTCCTTTGGCGGTCCGGCCGCACAGATCGCCCTGATGCACCGGGAGCTGGTGGAGGAACGCGACTGGCTCGACGAGCCGGATTTCCTGCGCGCGCTGTCGCTGTGCATGCTGCTTCCGGGTCCCGAGGCGATGCAGCTGGCGACCTACGCCGGGTGGCGGCTGCGCGGGGTGCCCGGCGGGTTGATCGCGGGGGGGCTGTTCGTCCTTCCCGGCGCCCTGCTGATCGCGGCGCTGGTGGCGCTCTACGCCGCCTATGGCGCCCTGCCGCCGGTGCAGGCGGGATTCCTCGGCATCAAGGCGGCGGTGATCGTCATCGTGGTCCAGGCGCTGCGCGGGTTGGCGCGCAAGGCGTTGACAACGCCAACCGCAAGGATCATCGCGGGGCTTTCCTTTGCCGCGATCTTTGCACTGAACCTGCCCTTCCCGCTGATCGTCGCGGCGGCCGCGCTCTGGGGCTGGATCGGCGCAGGAGGAAAGGCCCCCGCTGCCACCTCCGCGGCGCCCCCGGCACCGGGCGCCCATCCGCTCCGCACCGCCCTGCCCTGGCTGGCCCTGTGGCTCGGCCCCCTGGTTGCGCTTTCCCTGGCCGGCCCGGCGCTGCTGGCGCAAATCGGCTGGTTCTTTGCCTGGCTGGCCGTGATCACCTTTGGCGGGGCCTATGCCGTTCTGGCCTACATGACCCAGACCGTGGTCGAAACCCATGGCTGGATCACCACCGCGCAGATGATCGATGCGCTCGGCCTGGCCGAAACCACGCCCGGGCCGCTGATCCTGGTGACCCAGTTCGTCGCCATGCTCACCGGGCAGCTTCAGGGCGGCCCGGCGCTGGCGCTGGCGGCCGGTGCGGTGGCGCTCTGGGCGACCTTCCTGCCCTGTTTCCTCTGGATCTTCCTTGCCGCCCCTTACCTGGAGCGACTGGCGGCGCGCCCCCGGCTATCGGCGGCCTTGAGCGGGGTCACCGCCGCCGTCGCCGGCGTGATCCTGAACCTGTCGCTGTGGTTCGCCCTGCATGTCCTGTTCAACCGCGTCGCCGTCTTCCGGGCCGGTCCCGTCACCCTGCCGCATCCCGACCTGTCGACGCTGGACCTTGCAGCCCTGGGCCTTGTCGCCCTGGCCGCGATCCTGATGATCTGGGCGCGGCGCGGCATCGGGCCAACCCTTGTCCTGTTGGCCGGCGCGGGCGTTCTGTTGCACTTTCTGTGACAGGGTCCGGCGATTGCGCCCGCAGTGTTCCCCCTCTTTCGTTTCCCACCGAATCCCCTATGCTGGCCAAAGGCTTTTTGGAGATGGAAAATGTCGCGCGGCATTGATTACGGCAACCTGATGCATCAGGCGATGCGCGGTCTGATCAAGACCGTCCTGAAGGGTGTGCAGGAAAACGGACTTCCCGGCGCGCACCATTTTTTCATCACCTTCGACACCCAGCATCCCGAGGTGAAGATCGCCGACTGGCTGCAGCAGCGCTATCCCGATGAGATGACGGTGGTGCTGCAGCACTGGTACGACAATCTCGAGGTCACGGACGAGGGATTCTCGGTCACGCTGAACTTCGGCGACTCGCCTGAGCCGATCTATATTCCCTACGATGCGATCAAGACCTTCGTCGACCCCTCGGTGGAGTTCGGCCTTCGGTTCGAGGCGGCCGAGGAGGAGGACGACGAGGACGACGAGGACGATCTGGATCAGCCCGACGATGAGGAAGAGATCGGCGCAGACGATCACCGGCCCGATGCCGACATCGTTTCGCTCGACAGTTTCCGCAAGTAGGCGTCCGGCGGCAGACGCGACCCTTTACTTCCGTTTCAGAAAGGTTTCGACCGAACGTTGTTCAAGGCCATTGCGGGTCACGATGAACCTGAGGTCAAGCCCGCCCTCGGTCAGCGTGCGGTCGAATTGCTGGATCTCGTAATCGCCGGTCTCGTCCACGAACAGCGAGAACATCGTCATCGTGTCGCCGCGGATGCGGCCCCAGACAAAGGGTTCCCCCTTCATCGGGTCCAGCTGCACCGCATGACCAAAGACATTGCGCTTCATGCCCGCACTGAACAGCCCGTTGCGGTCGGTCGGAATGAAATCGATCGAATAGGATTTCGACTTGAGCCGCCCGTCGGGCTTGTACGTGGTCGAGGTCCATTCCACCGTGAACCCCTGCTTGTTGGCGCTTATGCTGACGCTCATGTCGCGCGGTGTACGCTCTCCATCGGCCGCGACCACCTCCGCAGACCCGGAGTAGTCGCCGACAAAAGGCGCGATCAGATCATTGGCACGCGCCGGCGAGACGGCCAGCATCGCGACAAGCGCTGCGAAGGCCCATAGAAGGCGCATCGGCAAAGACGGCAACACCACGGTAGCAGACATTCGTCGGTCCTTTCGGTCTGGTGGCCGCGCGATGCCCGGCCTGTCGCACTCCCAACATGGTACAATGTAGGGTCAGCAAGACAATCGCCCAATGCATACCGTGCAGATAATTGCCGCCCTGCCCCGGCTATACCTTGACGTGCGAAGGAATTATGCTGCGCGCAACTGGCCGATTGCGCCTTCCTCGCGGGGCGGCTAGACGGCATACGAAAGCATACAACACCCTATCCGAAACGGAGTGCCCCATGACCGAAACCCGCACCGAGACCGACAGCTTTGGCCCGCTTGAGGTTCCCGCCGACAAATACTGGGGCGCGCAGACCCAGCGGTCGCTGATGAATTTTCCGATCGGATGGGAGAAACAGCCGGTCGCCATCGTGCGGGCGCTGGGTGTCATCAAGCAGGCCTGCGCCATGGCCAACAAGGACAGCGGCGCCCTCGACGCGACGCTGGCCGGTGCCATCATCCAGGCCGCCGGCGAGGTGATCGAGGGCAAGTTCGACGACAACTTCCCCCTCGTGGTCTGGCAGACCGGCTCGGGCACCCAATCGAACATGAACGCCAACGAGGTGATTGCCAACCGCGCGATCGAGATCCTCGGCGGCGTGATCGGGTCCAAGGATCCGGTGCATCCTAATGACCATTGCAACATGGGCCAATCCTCGAACGACACCTTTCCCACCGCCATGCATATCGCCACCGCGATGAGCGTGCGCGACGTGCTGCTGCCGGGGTTGAAGAAACTGCTGTCCGGACTGGAGGCCAAGGCGGAAGAGTTCAAGGACATCATCAAGATCGGCCGCACCCATACCCAGGACGCCACGCCGCTGACGCTGGGCCAGGAATTTTCCGGCTACGCGCATCAGGTCCGCCAGGGGATCGCCCGTATCGAGGCGGCATTGCCCGGCATCTATGAACTGGCCCAGGGCGGCACAGCCGTCGGCACCGGGCTGAACACCAAGCACGGCTGGGGCGAAACGGTCGCGGCGAACATGGCGGCGATCACCGGCCTGCCCTTCGTCACCGCGCCCAACAAGTTCGAGGCGCTGGCCGCCCATGATGCCATGGTATTCCTGTCGGGGGCTTTGGCCACTGTCGCCGGCTCCTGCTACAAGATCGCCAACGACATCCGCTTCCTCGGCTCCGGTCCGCGTTCGGGCCTGGGCGAGCTGATCCTGCCCGAGAACGAGCCGGGATCGTCGATCATGCCGGGCAAGGTCAACCCGACCCAGGCCGAGGCGCTGACCCAGGTCGCAGCCCACGTGATGGGCAATGACGCGGCGATCAAATTCGCAGGCTCCCAGGGGCATTTCGAGCTGAATGTCTACAACCCGATGATGGCCTACAACCTGTTGCAGTCGATCCAGCTTCTGGGTGACGCCGCCGACAGCTTTACCGAGCGGATGCTCAACGGCATCGAGGCCAACGAGGCGCGGATCGAGAAGCTGATGACCGAAAGCCTGATGCTGGTCACCGCGCTGGCGCCCACCATCGGCTATGACAACGCGACCAAGGTGGCCAAGACCGCGCACAAGAACGGCACCACCCTGAAGGAAGAGGCGATCGCGCTGGGCTTCGTCGATGCCGAGACCTTCGAGAAAGTGGTGCGCCCCGAACAGATGATCGGCCCCAGGGACTGATGGGAAAGCCGGTCAATCTGAACCGGTTTCGGAAAGAAAAGGCGCGGGCCGGGAATAAGGCCCGTGCCGACGAAAACGCGGTGACCTTCGGCCGCAGCAAGGCCGAAAAGGACCTGGACCGCGCCCGCGCGGAAAAGGCCCGCCGCGATCTGGATGGCCATGAACACGAGGACGGGCGCGAGGAATGAACCGCCCGCGCAAGCATTCCCTCACGCTCCGGGGCCATCGCACCAGCGTGTCGCTTGAGGATGAATTCTGGCAAGCCTTCCGCGAGATCGCCGCCGGGGACGGCCGGGCGATCAACGAGTTGGCCGCCGAGATCGATGAAGTGCGGGGCACCGACTGCGGTCTCGCCTCGGCGATCCGGCTTTACGTGTTGCGGCGGTTAAGGGCGCGTTAAGCACGCGGGGTCATGCTGCGGGTATGACCAGGACGATCCGCACCCTTCCGCCCGAGATCTGGATGCAGCAGGTGTTCGAGGCAAAAGCCGCCCGCCAGGGCGGCGTCGTGCGCCGCAAGCTGCGGGATATCGAGATGAACGCCGGGCTGGACCGGTTCTGCGCCGAAGTCCGCCGGCGCGGCTATCACGCGGTGCGCAACGGGTCGCAGATCGTCATCTTCTGCAATAACGAACCGATCCGCCTGCTGGTCTGAGCCGCGCAAGTTTTCAAAAAACTTGCAGGGAAACTCTTTAAAAGAGTTTCCTTCTACCGCGGCGCCAGCCGCAACCAGATCCCGTCCTTCGCCCGCACCGTCAGATGCGCCACCGGCACCGGATCGCGCCCCTCGACCCGCGCGACCCGGAACCGCCGCAGCAGCAGCGACAGCAGCAGCGGCCCCTCGACCATCGCGAACCCCGCCCCGGGGCAAACTCGCGGTCCGGCGGAAAACGGGATATAGGCCTCGCGCTGGCATTTCTTTCCGTTCTGGGTCTGCCAGCGGGCGGGGTCGAACCCGTCGGGTTCTTCCCACAGCCGCGCGTGCCGGTGCAGGTGCCAGGGGCTGAGCACCAGTTGCGATCCTTGCGGCACGTCGCGGTCGCGAAACCGCTCCGGGCAGCGGGCCTCGCGCACCATCATCGGCACCGGCGGATAAAGGCGCAGCGCCTCTCGAAACACATCGCGGCTGATCCGCAGTCTGGACACCGCGCCAAACTCCGGCGCCAGCGTCGCCGCCTCGGCCGCCACCTTCTCCTGCCACTCCGGATAGAGCGCCATCAGATAGAGCGTCCACGCCAGGGCCGAGGCGCTGGTCTCATGCCCGGCAAGGAAAAAGATCGCGACCTGATCCACCATTTCCCCGGTGTCAAAGCCTTCGCCGGTCTCCGGGTCCAGCGTGGTCATGATCTTGGTCGCCAGGTCGTCCGGCGCCGTCCCCGTCGCGATCTCCGCCTGGCGATCCGCCGTCAGACGCCGGATCAGCCCACGGATCTTGGCCGCGTTCGCCCGCGTTCCCCGGGGGTAAAACCGCGGCATCCAGCGCGGCAGCGGCAGGAAGGCGGCCAGGTTCAGGATCGGCTGCGCCCTCTGGTAGGCGCGGAACCGGGTGAACACCTCCGCCGCCACCTCATGTTCGATCGGGATCGAGAACAAGGTGCGGAAGATCACGTCGGCGGCGGCATGGCTTGCCTCCGCCTCGATCTCGATCGCGGTGCCATCCGCGCGCCCCTCCAGCCGCGCAACGGCGGCCTCGCCCGCCGCCCACATCGCCGGAAAGACATCCCTGAGTCGCCCGCCCTCGAAGGCCGGGTCGATGATCCGGCGCTGGCGTTTCCACAGCTCTCCATTGGTCAGGAACACCGAATTGCCCAAGAGCGGCCGCAGCCCCTCGCCGATGCGGCCCGACTTGGGAAAATCGCCGGGCCGGTCCTTGAGCACCGCCTTCACCAGGTCCGGCTGGTTCATCAGGAACGAGCGGAAGAACGGCGTGCGAAACTCGGCCATCCAGGCGCGGTAAAGCCGCGCCGGCTGCGCCGAGAGAATATCGGCCCGAAACAGCCGCAGGTAGCGCCAGAGCGACACCTTGTCGGGCCGTGCGGGCGGTTTCGGCGGCAGCGGTCCGGTCATGGCGTCACCGAGGTGTATTTCGACACCGGCCGCTCGATCCGCGATTTCGACGCCACCCTGCCCCGGTATCGCTCGGCGAGCGTCACCGGGCCCGCGGTGATGCGGAAATAGTCATAATCGCCCGGCCGGTCGAAGGCGCAGAGATACTGAAAATGCAGCCGGAAGAACCGCCAGCGCAGCGCCGCCCACCGCTCCGGGCTGAGCGTCCGGGTAAAGGCGGCGGAGACCACCAGCGGCCCGCGCTTTCCCTCCGTCGCGACGCCGCTCACCGCCACCGGATCGCAAAGCGCAAAGGCGCAGCCGTCGCCGGGGGCCGAGACATCGACCCAAGTCACCTCGTCGCGTGTCGCCAAGAACCGCAGATCGGCGCGCAACCGATGCGCCTGCGGCAGGAAGGACACCATCGGCACCACCTGCCCCAGCGTCAGAAACCCCAGAGCCGGACCCCCCTTCGGCACCCGTCCCGCCCGGATCAGATCGGCCAGCACCGAAACGCCCAGATGCGCGCCCGAGGAGTGGCCGACGACGAGAACCTCGTCGATCCCTTCCGACAGGGCGGCGGCGACCCGGTCCCCGAATTCGGAAAGCCGCGCCTCCAGCTCCGGCGGATTGGCGCCGCGATGGCGCGCGGAATAGGCATAGTCGTGCATCAGGTAATAGACAAAAAACTTGCCGTCGCGGGCCTTGATCCAGAGCATCAGAACCAGCGCCAGACCGGCCCCCAGACCCGCCCCCAGCAGGCGCAGCGCCACGCCGGGACGCCCGGACAGGCCCAGGGCATCGGCGGCAAGACCCGCCGTCCCGCCGGCCGTCCAGATCAGCAGCGCCGCCAGGACCAGTTGCAGAAGCAAGACCCCCACGGGGTAAAGCGCCGCGATCACCGGCCCCTTGCGCAACCGCATCAGCCGTCCAAGCGTACCGGTGGCGATATAGACCCAGGCGGTTTGCGCCAGTTGCAGGTAGGTGGCGAGGATGCCGTTGGACATGCTGTCGCGAACGATGTCGGACCAGACCAGAACCTCCACATCCGCCTCGATCTCCGCCCCCTCGATCCGGGAATTGACGTGCCAGCCGTAGGGTCCGCCGCCGGTTTGCTTTGGACGCAGCGCGATCTCATAGCTTGAAATCGCGGCCTGTGCCGCCGCCTCCTTGCGGTAAAGCTCGCGGTAGCGGCGCGGATGGATCGGGTCGTAGCCGGGGATGTAGAACACCCGCCGCCGGCGCACCCGTCGCGCCTGCCGTTCCGGTTCTGCCGCCTGCTCGTGACCCATTCCGCCCTCGTTCTTGCGCGGATGTTAACCGGCTTTTCGGGCGAGAGTAAGGCTGCGCGGCGGCGTCACCCCAGCGTGGCCAGCGCCGGAAAGCTCTCCAGCAGCCAATAGGAAAACGCCGAGAAGCCGCCCGTCAGCATCAGCAGGCCAATGGTCCAGAGCAACAGCCCCATGATCCGCTCGATCCGCTCCATGTGCCGCTTCATCCAGCCCATCAGCCCGCCCAGCCGCGGCAGGAACGCAGCCACCAGCAGGAATGGAATGCCCAGCCCCATCGCGTAGAGCGCCAGCAACAGCGTGCCGCGCGCGACCGAACCCTCGGAGGCCGCCAGAGACAGGATCGCGCCCAGCTGCGGGCCGATGCAGGGGGTCCATCCGAAGGCAAAGGCGAGGCCAAGCACATAGGCCCCCAGCGCGCTGCCGCCGCGATCGCCGACATCGATCCGCGCCTCGCGGTCGAGAAACCCGATGCGATAGACGCCGACGAAATGCGCCCCGAACACCATCACGAGGATCCCGGCCACGGTGTTGAACACCGATTGGTACTGCAGGAAGACCGCCCCGATGGCCGATGCGGTGAAGCCGAGGAACAGAAACACCGTCGAGAGACCCAGAACAAAGAACAACGCCGGCAGCAGGGCCTTGTTGCGCGCCGCGCGCCCGGTGCTCAGATCGGTCACCGAGACGCCGCTCATATAGGCCAGATAGGGCGGCACGATGGGCAGAACGCAGGGCGACAGAAAGCTGACGATCCCGGCCATTAGGGCCACGGCCATGGCGGGCAGCAGGCCCGCGTCGATGATATCGATTCCCAACATGCGAGCGACATAGTCCATCGCCCAGCCAAGGTCACTGTGCGATGCGGTCACATCTTTGTGGACAGACCGGATCGGTTGCGCCTAATTGGCCGTCATGACCGATATTACCGAAACGCTTGACGCCATAGGGCTGCTCTGCCCGCTGCCCGTTCTCAAGGCGCGCAAACGCCTCAGCGCCCTGCCCGACGGCGCGGTGCTCTGCCTGCTGGCCGATGACCCGGCGGCGGTGGTGGACGTGCCGCATTTCTGTGCCGAGGCCGGGCATTCCTATCTCGGCGACAGCGACGAGGGCGGCCATCGCGCCTACCTCATCCGCAAGCGCGGCTGAGCCCCACAGAAAAAGGCCCCGGATCTGAAACCGGGGCCTTTCTTTTTTGCGATACCGGGACAGATCAGCTTCCGCCCACCGACCACCAGCCGCGCCGCTTGGGCTTGGGTTTTTCCTCGACCGCTGCCGGCTCGGCCGCCGCGACAGCCGGCTCCGGGATCGGTTCGGCTGCGGGCTCCGGTACGGGTTCCGGTTCTGCGGCTGCCACCGGTTCAGGTGCCGGCTCTGGTTCGGGTTCCGGCTCTGCGGCTGCCACCGGTTCGGGTTCCGGCTCCGGTGCGGGTTCCGGCTCTTCCACAGCGATTTCGGGTTCGGCTTCCGCGACGGTCTCCGGCACTGGCGCCTCAACTGCGGGGGCCTCCACGTCAGGCGCCTCGGCTGCCACCGGCACGACTTCCGGCTCTTCAACCGGTGCTGCCTCGGCAACGGGTTCGGCCTCGGCCGCTTCGGCCTGCGCCTCGGCGGATGCCGTCACCTCGGGCTTCGCCTCTGCCGCCTCGGTCGCAACGACCTCGGTCTTGCGCGACCGCGAGCGCGACCGCGAGCGGCTGCGCGAGGATTTCGGCTTGGTGGCCGGTTCTTCGGCGTCCGCGTCCTGCGATTGCGGCTCCTCCGCATCGGAGCCGGCGTCGGTCTCGGCCTCTGCAGGCGGCGTGACGTCCTCGGTGTCGGATGCGTCCTCGCCGGTCTCCTCGTCGCCGTTCTCGCCATTGCCGTTGGAACCGGACTTGGGCTTGCGCCGCCGCCGCCGCCGCTTGCGCTTGGGCTTGGGGGCCTCCTCGTCGGTCGTCTCGGGTTCTGCCTCGACCTCCTCCTCGACGACGTCCTCTTCCTCGGCCTCGACCGGCTCCATCAGCGTGGCATCGACCGACACCACCGGCGCTATCGCCTCGGGCACCGCCCGGGTCGCGGTCTTGAACTTCTCCAGGGTGAAATCGGGGCTGATCAGATGCACGTCACCCTCGATCCTGACCGAAAGCCCATAACGGGTCTCGATCTGGGCGATATGTTCGCGCTTCTGGTTCATCAGGTAGTTGGCGATGCCGACCGGACATTTCACCAGAACCTCGCGCGAGCGGCGCCGCACACCCTCTTCCTCGATCTGGCGCAGGATGTTCAGCGCCATGTTGTCATCCGACCGGATCAGCCCGGTGCCGTGACAGGCCGGGCACGGCTGCGTCGTCGCCTCGATCATGCCGGGGCGCAGCCGCTGGCGGCTCATCTCCATCAGGCCAAAGCCCGAGATGCGCCCGACCTGGATGCGGGCGCGATCGGTCTTGAGCCGGTCCTTCATCCGCTTTTCGACAGAGGCGTTGTTCCTGCGCTCGTCCATGTCGATGAAGTCGATGACGATCAGCCCGGCCAGGTCGCGCAGGCGCAACTGGCGCGCCACCTCGTCGGCAGCCTCAAGGTTGGTCTTGAGCGCGGTCTCCTCGATCGAGCCCTCCTTGGTGGCCCGGCCGGAGTTCACGTCGATCGCCACCAGCGCCTCGGTCACGCCGATCACGATGTAACCGCCGGATTTCAGCTGCACCACCGGGTTGAACATCGCGCCCAGATAGCTTTCAACCTGGAACCGCGCAAACAGCGGCATCTGGTCGACATAGTGCCGCACGTTCTTGGAGTGGGACGGCATGATCATTTTCATGAAGTCCTTGGCGATGCGATAGCCGCCCTCGCCCTCGACCAGAACCTCGTCGATCTCGCGGTTGTAAAGGTCGCGGATCGAGCGTTTGATCAGGTCGCCCTCTTCATAGATCTTGACCGGCGCGATGGATTTCAGCGTCAGTTCGCGGATCTGCTCCCACAGCCGCTGCAGGTATTCATAGTCGCGCTTGATTTCCGCCTTGGTGCGTTTGGCGCCAGCGGTGCGGATGATCAGCCCCGCGCCCTTGGGCACGTCGATCTCGGCCGCGATTTCCTTGAGTTTCTTGCGGTCGGTGGCATTGGTGATCTTGCGCGAAATACCGCCGCCACGGGCGGTATTGGGCATCAGCACGCAATAGCGGCCGGCCAGCGACAGATAGGTGGTCAGCGCGGCGCCCTTGTTGCCGCGTTCCTCCTTGACCACCTGCACCAGCATGATCTGGCGCACCTTCACCACTTCCTGGATCTTGTAGCGGCGCGGGCGCGGTTTGCGCGGCGGGCGGATATCCTCGTGGTCGTCGTCGTCAGCGACGGATTCGATGGTCGAATCCTTGGCCGACGCATCGCTGCGCGCATCGTCCTCGGCGTCGGAATCCCCGCCCTCGGCCTCCGAATCGTCTTCGGTTGCATCCCCGGCAGTCTCACCGTCGGTCTGCGCCTGAGGGTCCGCTTCCGCGGGTTCCTCGACCGGCGTCTCGGCAACCCGCTCCATCGGAGAGCTGCCCTCGGGCACCTCGCCAGGCTCCGCCCCAGTCTCCTCCGGTTCGGAGAGATCGATGGTTTCCATACCGCTGATTTCGGTCTCGACCTCCTTGGTCTCGACCGCATCGCTTGATTTCAGGTCTTCTGCCTTGACCTTGGATTTGGACCGCGACCGCGACGACGAGCGCCGCGAGGAGGGTTTCTTTTCCTCTTCCTCGTCCCGCGCGCTCAATTCGTCGGCATAGGCCTGTTCCTCGGCCATCAGGGCTTCGCGATCGGCGACCGGAATCTGGTAATAATCCGGGTGAATCTCGGAAAACGCCAGAAAGCCGTGGCGGTTGCCACCGTAATCGACGAATGCCGCCTGCAGCGAGGGTTCGACCCGCGTTACCTTTGCGAGATAAATGTTGCCAGCGAGCTGGCGCTTGTTCTCGGATTCAAAATCGAATTCCTCAACCTTGTTTCCGTCCACCACCACGACGCGGGTTTCCTCCGCGTGGGTGGCATCGATGAGCATCTTCTTTGCCATAAGTCCTTATTGCACAACCGGAAACGCGCCCGCCCAGGCGGACGCGCGCGTTTGGGGTAATGTCTTGTCAGGGCGATTGGTGACGTCGCGCGGCATGGTCCGACGGACGGACCGGAAACCTGAGTGTTCAATGCTCGCGCGCGCGTCATCGCGGTTCTTCTCCGACAGGTTGGGACGGTCCCAAAGCCTGCCCGTTTTATTACCCCGCCTGTTCCAGACAGGGTCAGCTCATTGCCCGGTGTGGGCACTATCGGTCTGTCCAGACTTTCGGAACGATGCCGGTCAAGGCTGAAACAGCGAATCTCTCTCGGGGCGGCTGACGCCAAAGCGCATCGCGCCCGTCCCCTCAACATAAGGGAGGGGGGTGGTAAAATACAATGGGCTTGTTGCACCCCCGCCACGAATTTGGCGCGACGATACTTGCGACTGCAAGTTCCCCGGGCGCGGACCGCCCCGCGCCACATCCCGAATTTGTCGCACCGCCCGTTTTCGGCTAAACTGTGCTGACCCACCCCGTCTCGGGAACCTGCCTGCGGGAAAACGCGATATGGCGATCATCAAGGACACCTACGAGCCGGGCGACGACTTAGCCAACGAAAAACTGGTCTACGACGATGCGGACGACTGGATCAATTCCGCACCATACAACGCCTACGGCCTGATCATCACCGGCGGCGGGGACGACGTCTTCCTTTTCGGGGTCGGTGTCGACTACAAGCAGACAATCCTCGGCAAGGGCGGCGACGACACCCTGAGCGGCGGCTGGAAGGGCAGCGTGCTCAACGGCGGCCGCGGCGACGACACCCTCAGCATCTCCGACACCTCCGGCGGCAGTCGGCTGTTCGGCGGTTCCGGCGACGATACCCTGAACCTGTACCTGAGGGTCGGAGAACCCGAGGGCAAGGTGACCATGGTCGGCAACAAGGGCTTTGACGATCTGTTTCTCTTGGACGACGGCTCATCCGGAGCGCGGGTCGACCTCGGTGCCGGAACGGTCAAGCGCACCTACGACGGAAGTTTCGTGACCGTCGCCAGGATCAGCGACATCGAGAAGGTGACCGGAACCAGTTCCTACACCGCCGGCGATCGTCTGCTGGGCTCGGACGGGAACGAGTGGCTGGACGGACGAGAGGGAAACGATGTCATCCAGGGCAAGGGCGGCGACGACATCCTGATCGGCGGCGGCGGGATCGACAAGCTGTCGGGCGGGCCGGGCGACGACCTGATCTTCGACAGCAACGTGCCGGGCCTGCCGACCTCCTCATCCTTCGAACCGGATTCAATTAAAGAAGTGCTGCGCGGCGGCGGCGGCAAGGACGTGCTGGTCGCCCTTAACGGTACCAACAAGCTGCTGGGGGGCGATGGAGACGACGTCCTCATCGGCAGCGGAATCAACGACACCCTGTTTGGGAACAGAGGCGACGACACCATCAAGTTTGGCGGCGTCTTCGACACCAATCCGTTGAGATACAAGAAAGGATCGCCGGACCGGTTCTCCGACGATGAGTTTCTGGTGGGCCGGTCAATCGAGCGGATGAACGGTGTCAAGGCCGACGGCGGCGCAGGCGATGACACCATCGATTTCAACGATATCCTCGTCAACGGTTGGATCGCCGACCCGAAAACCCAGGGCATCGTGCTCGATCTGGCGACCGGCATGGGCGAGGTGCGCGGCGCAAGCTGGGCCGACCTGTCCTTTACGGCGACCAAATTCGAGAACGCGCGCGGATCGTTTCTGGGCGATCACCTGACCGGAACGAACGGAAGGAACTTTCTCAACGGGAGGGACGGCCCGGATGTCCTCAAGGGCCTGGGAGGGAGAGACGGGATTGTCGGTGGATGGGGCAACGACCGCCTGTTCGGCGGCAATGGCAATGACATCCTCATCGGCAATGAAGGAAAGGACACCCTGAGGGGAGGGGCCGGTAACGATGACCTGATCGGCGGCGTCCCGTCCGACCCGGACCGCTCTGCCACCGACACCTTTGTGATGGAGCGCGGCGGCGGGCTGGACACGATCGGGGATTTCAGAATGACCGGACCAAACAGCGACCGGCTCGACCTCAGCCGTTGGAAACTGGCCGGGCCGACAGCGCTTGAGACCATCGATGTCACGGTAGGCGAGATCGACCCGGTCCTCGGAACAAAGAGCTTTTACCCCGGGGTATGGATCCTGCCCAAGACAGGGTTCGATCCCTCCGACGCCAGATTGGGCGTTTTCCTCGATGGATACACCGCCGCCGAGATCAACTTCGACGCCTTCATTTTCTGAAGCCGCTTTCGGCCCCGCTGCGGAAACTGTACGAAACGGCCCGGATTCTCTACGTTTCGGGCTAGAGATACTCCGACCGCTGCAACCCGTATTTCGCCATCTTCTCGTTCAGGGTCCGGCGCGGCAGGCAAAGCTCCTCCATCACGGCGGCGATCGAGCCCTTGTGCCGGCGCATGGTGTTATCGATCAGCATCCGCTCGAACGCCTCGACGTATTCCTTCAGCGGCTTGCCTTCGGTGGTCATCACCGGCTGCATTTCCTCATGGTCCGACATCAGCAGCGAGGCGATGGTGCCCGACCCGCGCCGCGCCTGCAGCACCGCGCGCTCCGCGATGTTGATCAACTGACGCACATTGCCCGGCCAGGGCGCCTGCAGCAGTTGCGCCGCCTCCTGCGCGCTGACCTTGGGGGCGTCGCAGCCGTATTCCTCCGAGAACTGCTCGGTCAGCCGGGTGAACAGCGTCAGGATATCCTCGCCGCGCTGGCGCAGCGGCGGCACCGTGATGCGCAATGCCGCCAGCCGATAGAACAGGTCAGACCGCAGCACGTCCTCGCAGGTCTTGCCGGCCTCCTGGATGTTGGAGATCGCGATGATCCGGGTCTCGGCCGGGGTGCCCTGTTCGTTCATCGCGTTCTGTAGCTTGGCCTGCAGCGCCTCGCTCAGGGTTTCGATGTCCTCCAGCACCAGCGTACCGCCGCGGGCCTCTTCCATCGCGGGGATCTGCGAATCCTCCGGCATCATCGGGCCGAACAGGCGTTTCGACAGCGCCTCTTCCTCCAGCGCGGCACAGCTGACCAGGACGAATTTCTTGCCCGCTCTGCCGCCCGCGGCGTGCAGCGCATGGGCCACCAGCGTCTTGCCGGTGCCGGTCTCCCCCTCGATCAGCACATGGCCGTCGGCCTGGCCCAGATCGAGAATATCCTCCTTCAGGCGCTCCATCACCGGCGACGATCCGATCAGCTTGTTCATGATCTGGGTGCCGTCGCTGAGTTCCTTGCGCAGCGCCCGGTTGTCCAGCGTCAGACGCCTTGCGTTGGCCGCGCGCTTGGCCAGTTCCGACATCCGGTCGGGGTTGAACGGTTTCTCGAGAAAATCAAAGGCCCCCAGCCGCATCGCCTCGACCGCCATCGGCACGTCGCCATGCCCGGTGATCATGATCACCGGCAGCGCGCTGTCGGTCCCCATCAGCTTTTTCAGGAACTGCATCCCGTCCATGCCCGGCATCTTGATGTCGGAAATCACGATGCCGGGATACTCCGGCCCCAGCACCTTGAGCGCATCCTCGGCGCGCGCGAAGGTTTCGGTGTCATAGCCCGACAGCGCCAGCCACTGGCTGATCGACTGGCGCATATCCTGTTCGTCATCGACGATGGCGATTTTCATGGCCTGTGCCATTGCCTGTTCCTTTCGTTCTTCTTATTCCGCCGCCTCGATGCCTTCGTCCAGGATCGGCAGTTGCATCTCGAAAACGGCGCCGCCCCGCTGCCCGTTGCGCGCGGTCAGCCGCCCGCCCAGGTCGCTCACGATCCCCGAGGAGATCGCCAGCCCCAGCCCGACCCCGTCGCCCGGCTGTTTGGTGGTGTAGAACGGCTCGAACAGCGCATCGAAATCCTCGATCCCCGCCCCGTTGTCGCGCACTGCAAGCGTCGCGGTCTCGCCCGCGGCAAGGAGAATCTCGATCTCGGGTTCATCAACCGATTTGGTGGCGTCCAGCGCGTTGCGCAAGAGGTTGATCATCACCTGCTCGATCCGCATCCGGTCGCCCATGACCCGTACCGGCGCCTCGGGCAGGATCTTGGTGATCTTCACATGCCGCTGGCGCAGCTGCGGCTCCATCATCGCCAGCGACGAGGTCAGTGCATCGCCCAGCACCACAGGCGAAAACGTATCGCTGCCCTTGCGGGCATAGGATTTGAGCTGCCGGGTGATCGCGCCCATGCGCTCCAGCAGGTCGTCGATGCGCCCGAAGCTGGCCAGCGCCTCTTCCGGGCGGTTGCGCCGGAGCAGCAACCGCGCGCCGGCGAGGTAAGTCTTCATCGCTGCCAGCGGCTGGTTCAATTCATGGCTGACCGCGGCCGACATCTCGCCCAGGGCGGCCAGCTTGGAGCTTTGCGCCAGGGTCTGCTCGGCGACGGCAAGGTTTTCCTGCACCCGCTCGCGCTCGGCGATCTCGCGTTGCAACCGCGCGTTCAGCGCCCGCAACTCGGCCGATTCGCGCTGGAACAGGGCCATGCGCAACGCCGTCTTGCGGCTGAGAAAGTAGAACGCCAGCGCCAGCAGGATGGCGAAGCCCATGATCTCCAGCGCCAGCACCGTGTTCACCTTCTCACGGATCGAGGCATAGGTGGTGAACGAGGTCATGCGCCAGCCCCGGAACGGAATCCGGGTCTCCAGCCGCATCACCGCCTCGCCGCGCAGATAGGCGTCGGCCGGCAGCGCCGTCCAGTCGGCGGTCAGCCGGATCGCCCGTTGGATCGCGCCCTGCGGATCCTGTTTTTCCAACGCCTCCTTCTCACTCACACCGCGCCAGCGCGGTTCCGAGGACAGGATGATGGTGCCGGTGCTGTCGGTGACGAAGACCGCGTCGGAAATCCCGGCCCAGGCCCGTTCGAACTTCTGCAGATCGACCTCGACCACGATCACGCCCAGCAAGTTGGACGAGTCGATCACCCGGCGGGAATAGACGAAGCTATAGCCACCGGCCTCGCGCGGGATCACCGAAAAGACGGTGGAGTTGGCGCGAATCGCCTCGACGAAATAGGCCTCGGCCCGGCGCTGCTGGCCCAGCCGGTTGCGGTCGGTGGCGGCCACCGTGCGTCCGTCGCCGTCCAGCAGGATCAGCGAGGCGGCGCCGATCTCTTCGACGAAGGAAATCAGGCGTTGGGTCGACAGGCTGAAGTCCTTCGACCGCAACGCGGCGATCAGCGCCGGATCGCGGGCCAGAAGCTGGGGCACGATGGCATTGCGGCGCAGCTCGCTCAGCAGGTTGCCACTGTAAAGCGCAAGGCGCAGATCGGCACGGTAGCGGGTGCTCGCGGTGAACCGGTCGCTCAGCAGCCGGTTGGTGACCCAGACCGTCGCCACCGCCGCGGTCAGCAATAGCAGCAGCGCCACCCGGACCCGCCAGCTGATGGCAGAGGAACGGGACCACAGGCTGCGCGGGGTCGGGCGTTTGCTCATGCGGGCAAGGCTACGCCGCCGCCCGCGCAGGCTCAAGTCACGCCGGGGTCAGCACCCCCGCCAATGCGCGGAAGAACGCCGCCCCGTCGGTGCCGCCATGGCCGGGATCGGCGGCGCGTTCGGGATGTGGCATCATGCCCAGCACCCGGCGGTTCTGCGACAGGATGCCGGCGATGTCCCCGACCGATCCGTTGGGGTTGTCGGTATAGGTAAAGGCGATCCGGTCCTCGCCCCGCAGCGCCGCCAGCGTCTGGTCGTCGGCAAAGTAATTGCCGTCGTGGTGGGCGATCGGAATGGCGATCTCCTGCCCCTTGTCATACCCGCCGGTAAAGGCGCTGTCGGCGGTCTCGACCCGCAGGCCCACGGTCTTGCAGATGTACTTCAGACCGGCGTTGCGCAGCAACGCCCCCGGCAGGATGCCGGTTTCGGCGAGCACCTGGAACCCGTTGCAGATCCCCATCACATAGCCGCCGCGGCCGGCATGGGCGGTAACCGCCTTGCAGATCGGCGACTGTGCGGCAATGGCGCCGCAGCGCAGGTAATCGCCGTAGGAGAACCCGCCCGGCACGCCGACGATATCGACCCCCTCGGGCAACGCGGTTTCCTTGTGCCAGACCATGTCCACCGCGAACCCCTCGCGTTCGAAGGCGACGGCAAGATCGCGGTCGCAGTTCGACCCGGGGAAAACGACGACGGCTGCGCGCATGGTCAGGACTCCTTCTGCACCGGCTGATCTTTGCCGCCTTGATAGGCGCGCATCCCCCCACTGGCAAGGTCATCCGGCGTCATCCGCCTCGTGACCCATCCGAACTACAAGGATTGTTCCCCGCACGCCCGGAGCCCCCCGCCTCCGGGGCGCCCTCCTGCCCCGGCGTCCCTCTGGTCTGGGGCGAGATGGGCGGAGAGCCGCCACTCGCTGCGGCCGTTTCGAATGACTGCCTTCGGCCGGACGCAGCAAAACAGTGTTTTCTTGATGGAACGTAGCGCCCTTGTAGACATCGTACGCGAGACCGGGAAAACGCCGCGCGCCGCAGGGCTATCGCGTCGCTTCCGTGGTCTATATGTGCACCGCCTGTCTCCCCTTTCGCTGATTCCACAACAAGAATCGCGGTCTTTGCGGGAAGGTCGTTCATCCCATGGGGTCGTTTCCGAAGTCCCCAAGATGACCTCTCCCGGGGGCCATTGGTGCGGGGGTCGGTTCAATTATGGCCGAAATGAGGCCAAATTAAGGACATCGGTTGATGCCCGTCCCGCTGGCGCCGATCCTTGCTTTCTGATGTTGGTCACTGGATGGGGAGACGAAGGATGGACGGGCCTACGATTGCCTCGATTCAGCTGGGATTGAGCGCCTATGAAGCGGCAAAGGGGAACCGGATTCGACCGAGGTCGCGGCGTTCCCCCGGTTCCCCGGCGCTGCAACCGATGAAGATCTCGGTCCCCTCCGGCATGTCGGGCAAAAGCGCGAAGGAACTGAAGGTGAGCATCCTGAAATCGCTTCAGAACCAGTCGAATTCGGGCACGGTCAGAATTCGCGATGTCGCAACCGCTTTGGATGACGTGCTTCGCAAGTGACCCGACGGTGCCGGTTTGCCGAATGGTATCCGGCGGCTTGCGCGGTTTCGGAAAACCCGGGACGCAAGGCATTCTCAGAGGCCCGAGAACCGCGTGCGGGGGCGGAATGATCGCTGTCGGCAGAGATCTCCCCGCCCGCGCGGCATCGAACAGGCCAGCGGCGCGTTTTCCTCAGCCGCTGAAATCGGTGATCACGGCCACCCCCGGCGGCGCCGGTCGGTCAAAGGCCGCCAGCTCGGCGCTGGCCGCTGACAAGGCGATGGAGCGGGTGACGAGCGGGCGCAAGTCGACATTCTGCGCCGTGAGCAGATCGAGCAGCGCCGGATAGCGCCACGCCGGCATGCCACGGGTGCCGAAGACCGCCAGTTGCCCCGAATAGATCCGGTCCATCGGCAGCGCCATGGTGCTGTGCGCGCCTGCCGGCATTCCCACCTGCACCATGCGGCCCAGCTTGCGCAGGCAGCTCAGCGCGGTGACGGTGGTGGCCTCGATCCCCAACGCCTCGACCGCGACATCGGCGCCGCCGCCGGTGATCTCGCGCACCGCCTCGGCGGCGTTCCCCCCGGTCGCGTCAACGACAGCCTGCGCACCCAGCTTGCGGGCATAGTCCAGTTTCTCCGGCACCACGTCGACCACGACCACGCGCGCCCCGAGGGCCCGGCCCAGGATCAGTGCCGACAGCCCGATGCCGCCGCCCCCGATCACCGCCAGCCACTCGCCGCCTTTCAGCTGCGCCCGGCCGGTCAGCGCATGCCAGGCGGTGGTCACCCGGCAACCCAGCGCCGCGGCGATCTCGGGCGGCATCCGTTCGGGCAGGGCAGTCAGGTTGGCGTCGGCATGATCGACCTGAACGTATTCGGCAAAGGCGCCGGGGCCGGTAAAGCCCGGGATCACCTGGGTCGCGCAGATGGTCTGGTTGCCGGCGGCGCAGTCGGGACATTGCCCGCAGGCCAGGATGAAGGGCGCGATCACCCGGTCGCCGACCCGCCAGCGGCGTACCTGGGGGCCCGTGGCCACCACCTCGCCGCAGTATTCATGGCCGGGCACATGTGGCAGCGCCACGTCCGGGTCGGCCCCGGTCCAGGCGTGCCAGTCGGACCGACAGACGCCGCAGGCCAGCACCCGCAGCACCACGCCGTCGGGCGCGGGATCGGGATCGGGCAGTGTGCCGATCTCCAGCGGCGCGCGCCAGGCGGTCAGCTGCGCCGCCCTCATCCGGCCCGGCCCCCGATCCCGGCGCTGATGGCAGCGAACGCCATCTCAGCCCAGCTCGATCTCGTAGCGTTCGATCACGGTGTTGGCCAGGAGCTTCTCGCACATCTCGGCGACCTGCGCCTCGGTGGTGCCCTCGGCCAGGTCCAGGTCGATCACCTTGCCCTGGCGAACGCCCTCGACACCGTCAAAGCCCATCGCCCCCAGCGCGTGGCGCACCGCCTCGCCCTGCGGATCGAGAACCCCGTTCTTCAGCATCACATGCACCCGTGCCTTCATCTGTCCTGCATCCCGATCCTTGCGCCGAAGCCTGCCGGCTTCTTCTCTTTCCAAATACTCAATCCCCGCCCGCCCCCGGGCGCAGGCCTCAGTTGATCAGCGTCGGCTTGGTCACCTGCGTGTTCTTCGGCATCACGCCCAGACGGCGCGCCACCTCGGAATAGGCATCGGTCAGGCTGCCCAGATCGCGGCGGAACACGTCCTTGTCCAGCTTGCGGCCGGTCTCGATATCCCACAGACGGCAACTGTCCGGACTGATCTCGTCGGCCACGATCAGGCGCTGGAAATCGCCGTCATAGACGCGGCCGATCTCGATCTTGAAATCCGCCACCCGGATGCCGACCCCGTACATCACGCCGGAAAGGAAATCGTTGACCCTGAGCGCCAGGCTGAGAACATCGTCCATGTCCTGCTGGCTGGCCCAGCCAAAGGCGGCGATATGCTCTTCGGTGACCAGCGGATCGCCAAGCGCATCGTCCTTGTAACAGTATTCCACGATCGGGCGCGGCAGCTGCGTGCCCTCTTCGACGCCCAGCCGCTTGGACAGCGACCCGGCGGCGTAGTTGCGCACGATCACCTCCAGCGGGATGATCTCGCAGGACCGCACCAGTTGTTCGCGCATGTTCAGCCGCCGGATGAAGTGGGTCGGCACACCGACCTGGTTCAGACCGGTCATGAAGAATTCGCTCAGGCGGTTGTTCAGAACCCCCTTGCCTTCGATCACGTCCTTCTTCTCGGCGTTGAAGGCGGTGGCGTCATCCTTGAAATACTGTACGATGGTGCCCGGTTCGGGGCCTTCGTAGAGGATTTTCGCCTTACCTTCATAAATCTTCTTGCGGCGCGCCATGCGAGACCTTTCGGCTGACCGTCGGGGATGAGTCCCCGCGCGTGAAGCTCTCATAGTGCAAGGGCCGCAGTGTCGCAAGCGAACGGACCCTCTTGCGGTCGGGCCGATGCGACGGCATACCGGACCAAAGAGCCATTTTCCAGGGGACCGCACCCATGACCACATTCGATGACCGCGAGAACGCCTTCGAGAGCAAGTATGCCCATGACGAGGAAATGCAGTTCAAGGCGCAGGCGCGCTGCAACAAGCTGCTGGGTCTCTGGGCCGCCGCGCTGATGGGCAAGACCGGCGACGAGGCCGAGGTTTATGCCAAGTCGGTGGTGATCGCCGATTTCGAAGAGGCCGGGCACGAGGACGTGGTGCGCAAGGTCGCCGGCGACCTGGGCGACAAGTCGAGCCCCGAGGTGGTCCGCGCCAAGATGGCCGAGCTGCTGCCCCAGGCCAAGGCCCAGGTCATGAAAGAGACCGGCGCGTAAGCCGCGCCCGGCGCTTGTCTCCCGCCGCCGTCGCGCCCTTGCGCTGAGCGGGCCGCGCAGCGCGGCCGGGAATGGGCCTCATGATGATGTTGAGCTATTGTGATTTGCCAAGCCGCCCCGTCCGTGACAGACGGGGCGCTCCTGCATGGGCACGCGCGATCACATGCCCCAAGACTTTTACGGAGCGACGGACATGACCAACGCCCTTTCCAAGATGCTGGCCGAAAAGGATTATCTCCTGGCCGATGGCGCCACCGGCACCAACCTGTTCAACATGGGTTTGCAGTCGGGCGACGCGCCCGAGTTCTGGAACATCGACGAGCCCGCCAAGATCACCGCGCTTTACAAGGGTGCGGTCGATGCCGGCAGCGATCTGTTCCTGACCAACACCTTCGGCGGCAATGCCTCGCGGCTCAAGCTGCACAGCGCCGAAAAGCGTGTGCGTGAACTCAACCGCGTCGGCGCAGAACTGGGCCGCGAGCTGGCCGACAGGACCGAGCGCAAGGTCATCGTCGCCGGCTCGGTCGGACCCACCGGGGAAATCATGGAACCGGTCGGCAGCCTCAGCCATGCGCTGGCGGTCGAGATGTTCCACGAGCAGGCCGAGGGGCTGAAAGAGGGTGGCGTCGACGTGCTCTGGGTCGAAACCATCTCCGCGGCCGAGGAATTCCGGGCCGCCGCCGAGGGGTTCGACCTGGCCGGCATGCCCTGGTGCGGCACGATGAGCTTTGACACCGCCGGGCGGACCATGATGGGCATCACTTCCGCCGATCTCGTGCAACTGGTCGAAAGCCTGCCCAACCCGCCGATCGCCTTCGGCGCCAATTGCGGCACCGGCGCCTCGGACATCCTGCGCACGGTTCTGGGATTCGTCGCCCAGGGAACCGAACGCCCGATCGTCTCCAAGGGCAATGCCGGCATTCCGAAATACGTGCACGGCCATATCCATTATGACGGCACGCCCGAACTGATGGCCGATTACGCGGTGATGGCCCGCGATTCGGGCGCGCGGATCATCGGCGGCTGCTGCGGCACCACGCCCGAGCACCTGGCGCATATGCGCGAGGCGCTGGACACCCGTCCGCGCGGAGAGCGGCCGACGCTGGAGCAGATCACCGCGGCTCTTGGCGCCTTCACCTCGGCCTCTGACGGCACCGGCGACGATGATGGCGGCGAGGCCCGCACACGGCGCAGGCGCCGCCGGGGCTGAGGCCCCGCCGCCCGCCCTACCCCCCGTCCTGCGCGCCGATCAGCGCCCGGATGTGGCGCGCCGGCACCCCCAGGTTGGAGCCGCCGAACTCGGGCATGATCGCGGTGTTGAACGCGATCACCGCCCCCTCCAGCGTCAGAACCGGCCCGCCGCTGCCGCCATGGGTGGTCTCTGCGTCATAGACCACCGCCGCCTCGGTCGCC